>CAZDSX010000014.1:0-54551 GCA_964508305.1 uncultured Bacteriovorax sp. | reverse complement strand
GGGTTCCATGGTATTTTGGGCCTCATGAAAAAAAGCGGGGTCACCCTGGTTGAGCTCATGATCGTGCTCGGGATCATGGCGGGGATGTCGGTGATATTCGGGCAGATGATGTTCAGCCAGTCGCGCGAATCAAAAGCGATGAGCGAGAAGATGGCGACGATGGACTTTCAGCGCCTGCTCGGCAATGCGATCACGCCTTCGGTATGCACTTGGCACCTGACCGATGTGAGCCAGAAGTCACCCACCAATCGGCCGCCGGTGGACACGATTGATGCCACGACTGCCGCCACGCTTGCCAAATCCACGATCCAGCTCCAGCGGTTGCGCATGGCGGCCGACGCCAACGCGCCCGTACTTGTCGAAGCCGGCAAGCCGGTGTCCCCGATTGCCTCCAGTGTGTGGGCAACCGGGATCGAAGTCAGGAACATCACGGGGAGCGGGGATTTTTTCAGCGCCGAGCTCGCCGTGGATTTCCATGCTGCAAAGCTGATTCGGGCACTGCCTCCGGCCATCGTGAAGATCGCCCTGCAGACAGATCCCGCAAGCCCCAAGGACAAGAAAAGGATCACCTCCTGCTCGCTCATTCGCGCCGACAGCCAGCCCGGCACCATCGTGGTAAGGCATAGCATGGCAGCCAGAATACCGAGCTGTCCGGATGGCTATTCCAAGTTGTGGGATGGGTTTAGTTTTGCATTTTCTGGAGGAGGACAGCACAGCGGTGGATCCCAGGATCTTGGAAAGTCAGGATCCTGCCTTGAGGACTTCGCCCCCATGCCGTTCATGGAGTGCCGTACTGATGGCAATAGTGAAAAGTGTAAAAAATCCTCTGGTGATGACTGGTCCTATTGGTTGACCGCAAAAACCTCGGACGCGAACATTCTCGTGTCTCCACCCCAGCCCCTCTACATGCTCATGAGTCAGATCAGTCGATGCGCGGTCTGCAAGAGTGCCTCTCCGCAAGCCATCATCGTCAAGCACAAGACCGCACCTGGCTATCCTCTTCTGCCGGACTGTCCGGCGGGTTCGACCCGGCTTTGGAGTGGCTATAGTTTTTTGATGGGTGCCGGGACGCAAAGTGGTGAGCGGATCATAGCTGATCTTTCCAGTACTGGATCCTGCCTCGAACGCTTCCAGCCCATTCCCTTTGTTGAGTGCAAGCAGGAGGAAGGCAGTGGCAAACTGAGTTGCGACTTCTTGACTCAAGGGGATTTCGGCTACTGGATGGTCAGGACTGGGCCAACGTCCAAATTTGGCGACATCACTGGCAGTTGGGTTGAGCCCAACGTCGCTACGTGCGTCGTCTGTGCTTACTCACAATGAGTCAGCTTCTGCCTGGGCCTTAGGAGTTTTCCTGGATGTCACTCGGAATATTCGCAGACCAAGCACCTTCGCAGGGTCTGATTAGCTGGCGTGATCCCGCCGGGGGTCTGGTTAGAGGTGGTCCATCGATCACCGGGCTGGGCTGAAGTGAGCCAGTAGGCAAAGTCATATGCCGTCATGTAGTCGCATCGGGCAGCGGCGATTCCAGATGGAAACATTTCACACTCTGTAAATGGGATCGGGCGGAACTGTTCAAGGCAGGATCCAGTGCTCGAGAGATCAAAGCCCATGTGTTCACCGTCATCAGACCCCATTGCTGCAATCAGGGAGTAACCAGCCCAGAGAAAGTTGGAGCCTTCAGGGCAGTTTGCAGAGTCAGCTCCTGTTTGGCCGGCTTGCCGATGCTTGACGATGAGTGTTCGAGGGGAATTGCTCTTGCAGACCGAGCATCGACCGATGAGGGCCTCCAGTTGAGACCAAGAATTGGGTGAGGGTGCTTTGAGATCACCCGAGTTGGAGTAAGTGCCGGACAGCCAGTAGGCGAAATCACTCCCGGAGGGCCTCTTGCAGGTGGTCGCACCTGAACTGGAGTGCTCGCACTCATTGAAAGGAAGGGGCTGCCACACGCTCATTTGGAGGCAGGAGCCGGTCTTGCCAAGATCTTGATTGACACCACTGGTGCCGCCCATGCTCATGCCTGCAAAACTGTAGCCTCCCCAGAGCTTGATGTATCCCTGCGGGCAGCTGGGCTCGTAGGAGTTCTGGCTGTGCCTTACCAATATGGTTCCGGGCTGGCTGTTTTCGCGAACCAGGGAACACGACTTCAGGACCTTTGCATTGGCTGGCGAGGATGGATCGGTTTGCATTGCCACAGGCAGGATCGCCGGAGCAGGTCGACGAATGGTGCCTGACTGATCATACTCCACGACCAGCTCCGCGGTGAATGAATCGCCACTCCCGGAAAAGTTCCGGAACTGGATGGTTGCAGGCTTGATGTTGGGAGCAATTGGCGAAATCGATAGGGGCGGACTCGTCTGGACCAGTACGGGGGCACTGGTGCTTGCAGCCATGTAGAGCCTGGAAAGCGTGATGCTGGCGGAGCTGAGCGTAGAAGCCGATGAGGTATTGATCGTTGGAGCGGGCGAGATTTGCTCGATATGCCACGTACAGACCGACGGCGTGATCGAGCTGAGCAGTTGCCGCTGGAAGTCCGTGGTGGCTAGTTTTTCGGTTATCGCACGGGTCTCACGCGACTGGCCGAGCATCATCTGTGCAAACACAGTTGCGGTGATTCCAAGAATTCCAATTCCAATCATGGTTTCCAGCAATGATGCACCCATGAGTCTGGAAGCTTTTGGACTGATCATATGAGGCCAAACTACTTGAATTTACCCTGCAAATGCAAGGCGGATACCCCCCCCTCTCCCGCCCCTATGGTCCGTGCTGACACATCTTCCTGATGGAGGGCTGAGTAACCTAGGATCAAACAATGGGGGATTGAATGCCAAAAACGAAAGTGCTCGTTCTAACTTGCATCGGGGTCTTGGGCCTGTCCACGGCGTGCAGTGAGCGAGCAGCGGTATTTTCGATCCACTCCAAACCTCTTTCCTCCTCCGCGCCAGCCCCCATCTCTCAGCCGGCACCGGTAGTGGGGGCGAGCTTTAGCGTCGAAACTCCCTACCAAACCCCCGTAGTGATTGACTTCCAGGCTCGCGGGGTCCAGGGCGCTCAAGTCATTGAGGTCACGCAGGCACCAGCCAACGGGGGGATGTCGCAGGAAGGTCTTGCCCCCTTGGAGCTGAGGTACACGCCAGCAGCAGGCTACCTGGGTCCTGACAGCTTGCGATACCGAGTTCGTGGCGCAGTTGAGCCGTGGAGCGAGGAGCACGTGGTGAGCATTCAGGTGCTTCCCGTCATCGTCGTTGGACCGAATCAAAGGTGTGGTGTCATCGAGAGGCAAATTCGCAGGGGGCTGGCCGACAATTTTGCTTCCTCCGGATCTGATGGTCCTCCGGCACCGTTGCTTGCGGGGGCAACCCCTCTTGCGACGTATTTTAGGGACAACCCCCTGACTTCCAATGCTGTCAATGGCTGGGCTCCCTATGATCAGTCCAGCCAGAATCAAGACTTCCTGGAGGTCATTGAGGGTTTGACCGAACCGGGCCACAGGATCTGTGGGGCAACCTTGCGGTTGAATCTCAAGGCCATCGAAGGTGCTCCTGGATCCGACTATATGGGCATTCTGCGGCAGCGTATTGGGATGCAGCCTGAGTTCATCTGGAGCCAGGGGCTCACTCAGATTTTTCCGAACGGATGGCTTACGGGAGGAGCGCCGGCTGAAGTGATTCTCGACCTCAAGTCCCTGCCGTCACCGCAGGCCGGCGGTGCAAGAATCAACCTGATCCCTGAGCTGGTTGCCACGGGTTCACTCGCGTTTTATCTCATGGATGACACTGCAGTGGACTACTTGGAGCTGACGGTCCATTTCGAGCCCGTCACAACCTCGAACTGAATGGAGCGTCATTGACGCGTCGTGATTTCGGACACTTGGGGCGGCGTTTGCCGTTGACCCTTTGACTGTTTTGCCGCAGAAAAGTCCTCCCTTCGCACTCTCGCTTTTTAAATAAAGGAGAAGTGCGTGATTCCCGGAAGCCCTGCAAAGCCCCAGCCCATCCGTCCAGATGACCAGACGCTCCTCACGCAGGTCAAACACGCGGCTCATCGCGAGCGCGAAGCCACTCAGGTCGTGCTCCAGCATTTGCTCGAGGTCGAGCGCCGCAGGCTCTATCTCAAGCTCGGCTATCCGAGCCTTTTTGATTTTTGCCTGAGGGAGCTTGGCTACTGCGCGGGAAGTGCGCACTTGCGCATCCAGGCCATGCGGCTTTTGCGTGAGGTTCCAAGGCCTGAACGTGAATCGATCTCCCAAAAGATTTCGACGGGTGCGCTCACCCTTTCACAGCTTTCCAATGTCCAGACCTACAGCAGGCAGGTCGTTTCGCATCGGGTTCACGCCGAACAAAAGCTCGAGATCCTTAAAAAGCTCGAAGGCCAGTCCACCCGCGAGTCGCAAAAGATCATCCTGGGGGAGTTGGGTCTCTCGGGTTCGGGCCATGAACGCCTGCGCATTCGCGGTCCCGATCAGGTCGAGCTCACCGTCACGCTGGATGCCGAGACGGTGGAGCTCCTGGAAGAATGGAAGGCGCTGACTTCGCACTCAAACCCGGAGGGTCGCGCGAGCGAGGCCCTGCGCGCGGCGCTCAAATTGGCAGTGGAGCGCGCGAAGAAGAAAAGGGGAGTGGCGGTAGAAGAGTTGCCGAGCCCAGTGGGCGTGGATCAGAAGGGGGAGGCCGGCGTCGGAGCAATGCCCGGACCTGGAGGGCGACTTCAAGTTCCACTTCATTCGCATGAAGTGGCACCGCTGGCGAATGCCCGCCATTCAGCCGCGATTCCAACGGCACTGAGGCGACTGGTCTGGGTGCGAGACGAGGGCCGCTGCACCTATCGCGACACGCGTTCCGGGCGTCGGTGTGATGGCGTTCGCTACCTCGAAATCGATCACATCACGCCACGCGCTCAAGGAGGCCGGCATGAGCTGCGAAACTTGCGGCTCCTCTGTGGCGGCCATCACCGCCTCAGGCATCTCGAGTCGGGCTAAGTGAGCGAGCTCAGTTGCGCTTTTTTCCGGGCGCGACCTGCACCGGAACGCTCGACTCCGACTGGAGCCTGGCGAGCTTGCGTTCCACGTCGGAGGGCAGCTGCGTCCCGCTGGAGCCCGTGTAGCCGGCGAGCACGCTCTCTTCGAGCTTGCGGTAGCAGGACTCGGAGAGCTCCGTGTGCGGTGAGCGGCGGATGCAGGCTTCAAAATAGGTGTCCCCGAGCGACCAGAGGTCAAAGTCGCGCAGGACCTCGTAGCAGATGCCGAGCAAAAAGAACGCTTCGGCACTCTTCGGTCCCTTGGGAAACTTCTGGAGCTGGTCATGCAGCACGCTCGAAGCACGCAAGTAGTAGACATCGCCCGTATGATCCATCGGATAGCGCTGGGACTTCTGTGCAAGCGTGATCAGGCGGAGTGCCTCGCGGTGGGCGGCGTCTTCGGTCTCGAAGCCGCTTTTACGCCCGGCGCCTCCGGAAGAGGCAGTCCCTTCCTTGGCCCACGCATCGAGCGAGCGCACCCAGTTGCGCGAGTCGTATTTGACGAACTGGGGCACGCCCTCGGTCTTCATGGCTTTTTCGAGCAGGACCTTGGCCTGGATCGGGTCTTTTTCCGCCCGAATCGAAAGCACGAGAGCGGTGCGGAGCGCACGATTCCATTCAAATGGGCGTTCGCGTGCGAGCTTGGAATCGGAAAGCACGCCGTAGGATTTTTCGAGGGCCAGATCGTAGGCGCGGCCTGCTGCCAGCAGCTGGACCTTGTGTTGAAGGGGGAGGGATGCTGCCGGACCCGAATCCACATCCCATGAAAGCTTCACGCCCGAATCCGTGCGTGAGTGACAGGCAATGCACATCGAAGCAGTCGAGTTGAAGAGCGTACGGGCATAGTCGCGGCTTCCCATCGAGTAGGCTTGCAGCGCCTCGGCGCTCTGATCATTGAGGATCTCCGAGAACATCGCGAGGCTCGGATCCTGATCCGGGCTCTGTGGCGCCGGAGTCTTCGCGCCGGCCTTGGCGCTCACGGACTGGTGCATGGCCGCGGCCGATTCAGCAAGCTTGCCGGCATGCTCACGGATGGCACGCGACTGCGCGGGGTCATTGAACCTGGCCTCGTCCACCGTGATGGCGAGCAGGCCTTGGAGCGAAGCGAACATCTCCTGCATGCGAGCACGCCAGGCGGCGTTGTCGACACCAGCCGGCGCTTCTGCGTGCGCATTCGGGGTGGAGGAGGAGGAAAAGAGGACGACCCCAAGGGCCAGCATTGCTACGAGCAGCTTTTTGTTCATGTTTCCAGTCTCGGGCTCGTGGAAGGTGAATGCAAGGAACGGGGCCGCTATTTAAGCTGTGAATCGGGACTCAGGTACTCCGATTTGATCCAGCAATTAGCGCAGCAACGACTCGGCAGTCAGAACGATCGCGTCGACGAGAGCAGCCTCATTGAGAGCGCGGACCTGCGGAGAAATCTCGCGGATCCTGGCAATGGCCGAGGGCAGTACTCCAACGAGCCTGCCCGAGGAGTAGTATTCGGCTGCATCCTCAAGCGCAGTGGCGGCAATGATGCGCCTTTCCGCTTCAGTGGCAACGCGGGCTTCCGTGACGACATCGGTGTTGGATGCCTGGCTTGCTTCCCCTGAGATGGTGAGGCCGATCGCGGTGGGTCCCCAGATGGGCATCATCGTGACGATCCACCATCCTTCGGGAATGGACGAGACCCTGGGCTCGTCTGCGCGGGCCATTTGCGGATTCCCGACACAGGCCGCAAGAGCCGCAGTGATCAGGGAGATCTGCACTCCTGCGCGGAGCGAGGGGCGCCTCCGGATCATGGGATCATGGCCTCGGGGCTTCGAGGATCCGGTCGGCTGCTGCAACGATCACGTCCACGAGTGCCGATTCATCCATCGAAGCAGCGTCGGGCACGAGCTCGCGCACGCGGGCAATCGCCGCAGGAAGGACTCCCGCGAGCTCGCCCGTTGCATAGTACTGGGCTGCGTCTTCGATGGCGTTGGCTGCGATCGTGCGCTTCTCAGCTTCGGAGGCGCCCGTGGCGCGAGTGGTTCCAGCAGAAGATCCGGATGCGCCGTCCGCGGTGCTGGTCACTGCGTTGCCGGTCATCTGTCCGAGGAGAAGCGTGGAGCCGAGTACTACCGTTGCGCCCGTGCTGATCGGGTTGTCGCTGTCAGCGCGTGCGGCCGTCGCTGCCGTGGCGGCGAGGCTCGCACTCAGTGAGGCACGGAGGGTGACGGAGAGGACGCGGTTGCGCAGGTTCTTCATCCGCTTGCTCAGTTGATGACGATCGTGGCTGCTTCGACCAGCGCGTCCACGAGCTGGGCGTCGGACTGCTGCTTGAGCTCGGGAGCGAGCTCGCGCATGCGGGCAATCGAAGTCGGGAGCACGCCCGAGAGGGTGCCCGTTTCGTAGTAGTTGGCTGCGTCTTCAAGGGTAGTCTGTGCGATCGCCTTCTTTTCGACATCCACGGATGAAAGGGCGGTCGTTCCTCCGGAGGTGGCTGCAACACCGGCGCCGATCGTGAGCGCCCCCGCCTGGAAGGCGGCAGTCGTCAGGGCGGCAGGCACCAGGATCACTGCGAGTGCGGCCTTGGTCGAAACCGTGATGAGCGGATCAGCGTGGACCGTGTTGGCGGAGGCCATTGCCATCAAAGCGATCGAGAAGGATGCGGAAAGCGTGCGAACGAAGTTCATGGTGAGCTCCTTTAAAAGTTGATGCGGAGCTTCTATGTGAATCTGACCAAATAAGTCAACCCAAACTGAGGGAGGGCGAGAGCGGAGGAGGGTCAGTGGGATTGGATAGAAAACCCTAAGAATTCCAGAATCTTGGATTGTATTACTTTCCAGCCCTCGGTGCCCATGGATGCCTCGTCGATAAAAAGGTGCTGATAGACTGGGTCGAGCCGAGGGCGAAGAGCCGGGATGGTTTCCACGCGCCACTTGCTCCAGCCCGATGCGGCCACGCGCTTGCGCAGGCCCGAGCTGCTCACGAGCTCATCGCGCGGATTGACCAGGGCCAGGGTCTCAATGTTGAGACGCTGCTGGACCCCTGCGCGGGACTCGTCTTGGATTGCAAACAGCGCACGGTAGGCACCCAGCGAGGTGCCATCATTTACCCGGTAGTCCGGGTGGTTCTTGCTCGGGATCATCATCGTCGAGGGGCCCGGAATGAGCAGGGCTGCACGGGCGTAGAACTTGGTCTCCAAAGGGGGGGCCAGAAGCACGAGCTTGCTGAATGGCTGCTCTTCGAGTTGCTGGATGGCCCAGGGCCCGACCAGTGCACCCAGCGAAAACCCTAAAAAATAAGCCGGCTTTGAGGCCCGTTTGCGCCGCATGAAATCACCGATCTCGGTGATCATGGCAGTCTTCCATGAGTCCGTCGTGACTCGCGACATCCCCGAATCGCCGACTTCGGAGTGTCCGGGCAGCACAACCATCCTGCAGGCCAGACCTGTCCTTGGATTGCAGATCGTCTCGGCCAACGGGATCATCCGGGAGGGTCGAAGATTGAGTCCGTGGACCACCAGCACGAACCCGCGCGCTTCAGAGGGCTTGGGTCCGATCCAAGCGCTCGCAGCAAGGGCGGTCGATTGGAATGCCAATGCCGCCAGCAGGCAGGCTGCGAATCCAATTGGCCTTTTTGGGATCAAAAAATTCACCTCCCGACAATACCTGAGTTTGCCAGTTTGGGCCACCCAAGGTAAGCGTTCGCGCGATGCGTAATGAACTGAAGTCGCTGTCAAAGTCCGGGTCCATTCTTTTGGTCTGCTTGTCCGTCTGCGGAGCGGGTTGCACGGGTTCCAAGCCTGCGCAGCAAACTCCCATCGTGGCGAGTCTCGTGACGCTCAAGGCGGATCGACCCGGTGCAGTCGTGACCGAAGTCACGCTCAAGAAGTCTCAGATCCTCGGGCGGGAGTTCCTCTACGGCGCCGACCTCCAGTATTCGTCCCTGGGTGATGTGGAGTACTCGCTCATTTCGCAAGTCATGACCCTTGGGCACTCGGATGCACGTTTCAGGATCATCGAGGCCGCAGGTGAAGCTAGGCTCCAGCTCGTTGCCGACCAAAGTGCCTACTTTGAATCCGACATCAACCGTCCCGAACGCCTGATCCACGAGTTCAAGGTCCTCAAGCAGACTGCGCAGACGATCACGATCCAGATCGAGCGCGGCTCACCCGTGCTTGTGACGATGCTGGGCGGCGGGCAGGCCGCTGCTCCCCGATCGAGCTGGGTCCGCTCGGTGCAGTACGAGGCCCGCGGAAACTACCTCATGTTCGAGACGAGCATCGAAGACGCCAGCGGCAATGTGGCCGAGTTCATGGAAAGCCTGTTTCCGCGCGAGACGCTCGTTCCGGCCGACGCAAAGCCGCTTCTTGCCGATCCGGAGCGCGAGCCCTTTGCCTCGCGCTTCAGGTTTCTTGGAAACGGCTCGGTCTTTTTGGATCTCGAAAAGGAAGGCCGCGTGCAGACCCAGGTTGCCACGCGTTTTGGATGGAACCCCGAGTCGGCATTTGCTGATCCCATCACCTGGTACGTCACGGGCAATGTGCCCGATGAGTACCTGGCCGAAGTGCGAATGGGAGTCGAGGCGTGGAACCGCTACTCGCAGGCCATGTGGGGCAAGGATATCGTCGCATTCGCCGGAAAGCTGCCTGCAGGCGTACGCATCGGAGATCCCCGCTACAATGTCATCGGCTGGGACAGCGTCGCCGAAGCCGGAGCGGCCTACGAAACCCAGAGTGCCGATCCGCGCACCGGGATCCAGTCCCACTCCCTGATCTACCTCCCGTACGCCTGGATCAACATCGGCAAGACCTACTGGGAGCAGGGTGATCTTTCGGACAAGGCGAAGAAGGTGTCGGATACGGTCGGCTCCAGGGACGCGCGCCGCGGGATGGTCCACAGCGTGCTCGGTCGTCGCGTGCCGCTCAACTGCATCCAGGATTCGGCCGCCAAGCTTTCGCTCGCGGGAAGGCAGGATCCCGAGACTTTTGCGCGCGAACTCCTCAAGGGTGTCCTGTTCCATGAAGTGGGACACGCACTTGGACTTGCACACAACTTCAAGGGGTCGCTCTCGTGGAACCCCGAGGATTCCTCCACTCTGTTTTCGACCTCAGTGATGGATTACAACCAGTACCAGATCGAGCGCGGTGCCTTTGATTCGCTCGACTCGGCCAAGGGGCCGCTCCTTGAGTACGATCGCCAGATCCTCTCGGCGCTCTACAACGGGGGAGCCGACCTCAAGGAAACGGATCCCGTGCTTCCTGCCTGTGACGACGACGAGGCCGACAGTTTTGCCGGCGGCGTGGATCCGCTCTGCATCCGCTACGATGCGGGCAGTGATCCCACCGAGCAGCTCATGCGCACGATCCGTCTCGTGACGGACCCGGCCACCGTCGTGGGTCCGACCCAGAGCCTGCCGTTTTCCGTTTCATTGCTTGGAGCGGAGCTCGGCGACGCGACGACTGCCAAGGATCTGATTGCCGTGCAGGCTTCCACCACCCAGTTCATCCAGAAGCTCGCGGGCATCGTGAACTTTTACTACATCATGGGTGCCCAGAGCATTGCCGCCATGGCACGAGATGCCACGCGTCCGCTTCGCGTGATCCGCGGCGAGCTTCCCAAGGGTCTCGAAGAAACCGCCATGCGCTCGCGTGCATTGGATGCGGTGGAGTGGGTGCTCACGCAGGATGCGTTCCCGGCCGCCACCGATGCGGCCCTCGACCAGGCGATCGAGGGTTACTCCCAGTGGCTCCTCAAAACACCGGTTTTTGCGGGATTGGGTGACAAGACGGATCCTCGTCGAGCCGTTTTGGACGGACTGGTGGGCGCTGTTCGGGCATTCAAGTCCCAGCTCGCTTCGAGGTCGGACCGTTCAGTGCTCACGACGCTTCGTCGTGCCGTGCTGACTGCGCTCGATCGCGAGGAGGGAGCTCCCTTCTTTTTGAGTGTCGACCAGCAGGGAGTGCTTGATGTCGAGGCTCGCGTGCTGCAGTGGCTGGAGCGTTCGGCAACCACCCAGCCCGGCGCGGGTGCCGCTCCCGCTCGTCCGCGCTCGCAGGTCGAAAGGCTGGCGGCGGTCCGTTCGCTTCGAAGCTTCTCTGGAACCGAGGCTGGGGACGCAGCGATCGCTCGCACCCAGGCCGCCATCTCGCTGGAACTCAACAGCGTACGCACGGCGCAGGAGCGCGAGCGGCTCCGAAGGCTGCTGCTGCTCCTGACTCAGGGGCAGTAGGGCGGTGGGAGAGGGATCAGGGGTCGACCACGGCTGACCTCGCAGCAATCCGCTGGGATGCTTGCCTGCCCTCCACCCTTGTCGAAGCTCGCGGCGCCCTCGCAACAGTGAGGTGCGTAGAGGGCGGGGTCGCAGGAGGATCCGCCAGGGGGGTCATCAACACACCGGGGATGTGCATTGAAACCCGCTGGAATGTAAAGCGGATCGCAACAGCGAGGCGTCTTGAGTTTGGTGAGGACGGTGCCCCTGGCCGCTTCCTCGCAACACCCCGGGTGCGCACCACCGTCGCAACTCGGAGGGTCCGTATTGGTCGGAGTAGGTGTCCAGCCCGTAGAGGAGCCGGCGCTCGCCCCGACAAAGGGACCAAGGGGCGCCGAACCGGGCGCAAGATTTCCCACGAAAGCCCGATTGACCTGGACCAATGGAACAGGCGCACCGCCCGAGAGGGTTTCGGTGCGACCAAACGGGCTCCAGCCGTAGGCGCTGACTTCAACAAACGAAGTGGGACCCGTGGGCTGCACTCGAGGGACCGGGCTGGGCACGGTTGCTGCCACATCGGACGGATTGCCCTGGCCCGAGAGGCGTGCCCTCTCGGCCTCGCGAGCACGGGCCTGCTGCGCCTGGCGAGCCTGCTGGGACTGCGGTGTGGCCACGCGTGGCAGGGGGGCTGGCGGCCTGACCGGCGGAATTTTGACTGAGCGGCCCACTCGTTCGACCAGTGCCTTGTCACGGGCCTGGATCGCTTCCATCTGGTACTCGCGGGTCTGGTTGGAAAGCTGGTTTTGGTAGCGGGCTTTTTCCTGATCCGTCATCTGCGAATAATCCGGTAACGGCGAGGCCGAGCGCCCCACCTGCGGGCGCGGGGCTTTCACTCCCGCCTGCGCCATCCAGCCGTGGAGGCAACCCGCTGCCAAGGCAATGGCCAGGGTGGTGAAAACTCCGTTGGCGACAGGTTGAGGAGTCGGGGAGGGCCTTTTGATCATTGTTCATGATCGTGCCACGAAAAGATCAACTGGGCACCCTGTCTCCGGTGACACACCGCCAGTGCGTTGCTATCCTTGGATTCCATGCAGGAGCGAGGGAGGACCATGCTCGGCGGGATCCTGGCTGTGCTGACGCTGGCCGGGCTTCTGTACGGGTTGCAAGCGATGTCAGTGGCGATGGCAGAGGGCTGCCAGATGGAGGCGGAAGAGTGCACTCGTCTCCAAGACGACCTGGCCGTTCGCAAAGAGGTCCTGAGGAAAAACCAGGAGTACCTGGTCAACAATCCAGGAGCCTCAGCGTCTGCCAAGATCAAGGTCCGCTCCAATATTGCGATGGCTCAACTGCAGATCGAGACGGTTTCAAACCAGATCGAGATCCGGAATGAAGAACTGAAGAAAAAGGGGTGTCCTCCATGCCAGATGTGACCCGGACTTATCATCGATCGCTCCGAAACCTGCTGATCTATCCGGGATACCAGATGAGGTTCCTGTTCTGGGTGACCCTGACGGGCATCTCACTCATCTCGGGGCTGGGCTGGGTGATGTATCGAAGGCTCAGGGAAAACTACGAGCTTCTCGTGGACTTGAGTCCCATGGAGGAGTCGGTCAGGACCCTGCTCTACAACGAGCTCCACGGGGTCGTGGTGTACATGGGGGCCTGCACCGTCGTGTTCCTGCTGCTCGTGGTCCTTTTCGGGCTGGTGCTCTCGCACCGTTCCGCCGGCCCGATCTACCACTTCAAGCGTGTATTCGATCTCATCGGCCCCACCTCCCGCGGCCATCGCATCCATCTCCGCAAGCGGGATGAGTTTCGTGATGTCGCCGACGCGTTCAATCGCATGATGGACAGGCTTGGATGAGGAAGTTTGCCTCCCATCTTGCGCTTGGAATGGCGATGGTCCCGGTGTTGGCCGGGCCGGCCCTCGCCGTGCCGCAGAAACTCTCGTTGCCCGACGCGATCCAGCTCGCGGAGGAGCGCAACCTCCAGTTCAAGGGCCTCAAGATGGATCTCGACTCGGCCAAGCTGAGTTTTGATTCCGCATGGCATTCCATGTTCCTGCCTTCGCTGACGCTTTCGGCCCGAAGCGACCAGACCTGGAACGTGGGTGCGATCCCGGGGTCGGCCGCAGAAAGTGACAAGGCAGTGCGGGCAGTCAGGGGCTATCCGACGGGAAATCTGTCGCTATCGTTGGGTGCCTACACCCTGTTCAACTCGTGGAAGGACAGGATCAATTATGACCTGGCGCGCCTCGGATATGAGCGTTCGGTGCAGAGGCTCGAAGAACAGCGTCGATCCCTGAAGTTCCAGGTGACCCGTTCCTACCTCGTGCAGGGTGCCGCCCAGCGGCGGCTCGAGGCGGCTGAGCGTTCGCTGCAGGTGGCTCGCACCATCCGAGACCTGATCAAAAGCCGCGTGCGTCTCGGGCGCAGCCCGGAGAGTGAGCTGGAGTCGATCGAAGTCGATGTCAATAATGCCAAGATCGAAGTCGACCGGCTGATCAAGGAACTGGCCGTCACGGGCTACACCCTCAACCAGATCCTCAACGTGGATCCGGATTCGGAGTTCGATCTCGTCACGGAAATCGAATTCAAGCCCATCGCGGTCAGGCTCGAGAAGCTCCGGCAGCTCTATGAAACCCAGTCCCCGGAAATCCGAGACGCCAAGTATTCGAAGATCTCCGCCGATCGAGCGCTGGAGCTCTCGGAGAGGAGTCGGATTCCGCTCCCGATCGTCAATTTCGAGGGAGTGACGCTCAACTATACGACCGACTACGGAGGCCGGGTGCCCACCTCCTACTCAAGCCTTTCGGGAAGGCCCGTGGGAGCATTGGACATCTCGGCCCAGATGAGCCTCACGGTTCCGCTCTACGGCCCGGATGGTTTTTGGAACTGGCGCAACATTGCCCGCAGCCAGATCTCAGCAGATCGAGCCGAGCTCGGACTGCAGGCGACGCGCCTCAATGGCGAGATCGGGATCCGCAACTCCATCGCGGGCCTCATCCAGCTCGAGGCGCAGATCAAGAGCCTGAAGGGCAGCCTCGATCAATCCCTCCAGCTCCTCGATGGAGTGGTCGAGGGAGTGACCAAGCGCAAGTTTGATCGCCTGGAACTCAGGGACTCCATCGCCACTGCGCGCAACAACGAGATCGACTACTTCCAGGCCGTGGCCTCCTACGTCAACACGGTCAACGACCTGATCGTGCTGGTCGGAGCCAATGCACCGGAGGACCTGCAATGAAGATTGCCGCCACAGCGTGGATCCTGCTCGCATTTCTCGTGGCCCTTCCGGCTTCCGCAGCCGAGGCAGCCAGGGTGATCAGGAAGACGAAAAAGGCCCAAGCGCCGACAACAGCCGTTCCGGAGTCGCGTGAAGTCAAATCGGATGCCGGGATCCCGCTGAAGGAGTTCGTTTCGAACTATGCGGAGGTTCCCGAGCCCAGGCTATCGCGTCTGGGCGTGGAGCTCCTGACCGACATGATGGTCCATGTCGCCACCGAGATCGGCCTCGGGGGTCGCTTCGTTTATCGGCCCTCCGGCCCGCTTCATTTCGACCTGGAGGCGAGCCTGCTCAACACGCAGTTCGGAAACATCTTCACCTCTCCGACCAGTCCTGAGGCTTCAGTGGCCGATCCCGCCATCCAGGATCCTGCATCGGAGTTCAACCGCGTCCGTTCCGGAAGCGATCCCTGGCGGCTGCTGCGGCTCGGTGCGGGAGTGACGGTGGGAGGTCCGCTTCTCACGGGGGTGCAAAGCAGGTTCACGGTGGTGGGGCGCTTCGGGCTTGCGAGGCTCATCGCCCAGGACCAGCAGAACGACCTGACTTTCAACGGATACTTCTTCTCGGGAGAGGTCGGGCTGCTTTACCGCCTGCTCAAGCAGCAGCTGCACCCGTTCGTCCGCTACGAATATGGTCTCCTGCGGGAGAGCACCACGCCTTCGACGATCCTCGGGACCCTCCCATTCCACCGGCTGGCAGTCGGCTTCGGCGTCGTTTTTGGGATTTGAGGACTTTCCCTCCTGCAGGTGCTTGACCGGCAACCCATGAATATATAAGCAAGCGTTTATCTATGGCACAGAACCTTGGATCCTCGGGCGCCGAGCTCCGTCCAGTTGACCTGCGCAGGCAGTTCAAGGGGCGCTTCAAGCATCCCGAGATGCTGAGTCTTTTGGCTGCGACCTTCCAGGCGCTGGGGGATCCGAGTCGCGTCCGCATCATCTGGGCGCTCTCCCGTACGGAGCTCTGCGTGGGAGACATTGCCGAGCTTTTGGAGATGAGCCAGCCGGCGGTGAGCCACCACCTGCGCATGCTCCGCAACATGCGACTCGTGAGGGTGAGGCGATCGGGCAGGACTTCGTTCTACCAGCTGGACGATGCCCATATCGCGCGCCTCCTCAATGAGGGCATCGAGCACGTGGAGGACCTGCTGTGAACCACCAGACCACCCTCGGAAGGCTCCGCGCCGGCGAACGTGCCCGAATCCTCCAGGTCGAGGCGCCAGATGAAGCCATGACCCGCGCTTTCCTCGAGATGGGGATCCTGGAGGGCTCGGTGATCCGTGTGATGCACGAAGCTCCGCTCGGGCGTGATCCCATTGCGGTCCAGGTCCGCGGCGCGCTGATCGCGCTCAGGCGCCAGGAGGCGGATTTTGTCAGGGTCGAAAGCCTGCGGGGGGACGAGGAATGAATATCGCGCTCGTCGGGCTCCCCAACTGCGGCAAGACCTCCCTCTTCAACGCCCTGACTGGAAGCCGCCAGAAGGTGGCCAACTACCCGGGCGTGACGGTCGAGCGAAAGGAAGGATTCATCGTCCTTCCCGAGGGGCTCCAGCTGCGCGTGCTGGATCTTCCCGGGACCTACAGCCTGGACGCCCGGACTCCGGACGAGGAGATCACTCGTGATGTCGTCCTGGGGCGGCATCCTTCGGAGGTGCAGCCCGGGGTCCTCGTCGCAGTGGTAGATGCGACCAATCTCGAGAGAAACCTGGGACTCGTGCTTGAGCTCAAGGAACTGGGAATCCCCATGGTGCTTGCACTCAACATGATGGATCTTGCCCGCAAGCGAGGTCTTGAGCTGGATCTCCCGAAACTCGAAGCGGAACTCGGCGTGAGGATCGTTCCCACCGTCGCCGTCAGGCGTGAAGGCTTGGACAAGCTCCTGACCGAGGTGCGTGCCTGCAAGGTGGGCGCACCTGCGCAGTGTCCGTGGCAAAAGCCATCGGGCTCCGAAATCCGCGCCCGGTTCAATCGTGTGGATGCAATCCTCAAGGCGGCCGTCAACCACCGCACCAAGCCCGCCCGATGGACGCAAAGGATCGATCGCGTGGTCCTGCATCCGGTGCTGGGTTTCGTGGTCCTGCTGGCCATGCTTGGCCTGATCTTCCAGGCCATCTTCAGTTGGGCTGCGGTTCCGGCTGATGCGATCGAGGCCGGGGTGGGAGCCTTTGGCAAGTGGGTGGAAACTCTCCTCTCCGACGGGCCCTTCCGGAGCCTGCTGGTCGACGGGGTGATCGCGGGCGTGGGCTCCGTGCTCGTTTTCCTTCCACAAATCCTGATCCTCTTTGCATTCGTGTTCCTGCTGGAGGACTCCGGCTACCTCTCTCGTGCCGCCTTCCTGATGGATCGCCTGATGGGGGCCGTGGGGCTGCACGGCAGGGCCTTCATCCCACTGCTTTCGTCCTATGCCTGCGCGATCCCGGGCGTGATGGCGACTCGAACGATCGCCAACCCCAAGGACAGGCTCGCAACGATCCTTGTGGCGCCGCTGACGACCTGCTCGGCGCGTCTTCCCGTCTACACCCTGCTGGTGGGGGCGTTCATTCCCAACCGGGCCGTCCTGGGAGGGCTGGGTTTGCAGGGATTGGTCCTGTTCGGCCTCTACCTCGCGGGGACGATTGCCCCTCTTGCGGTGGCCTGGGTGCTGCGACGCACGGTCCTCAAGGGACCGCGTCCTTCATTGTTGCTGGAGCTCCCGACTTACAAGCGGCCGAGCCTGAGGGGGCTTCTGATCGGGCTCATGGAGCGCGCCAAGATCTTCCTGCGGCGGGCGGGGACGGTGATCCTCGGATTGTCGATCCTGATCTGGCTGCTCTCGAGTTATCCGCAGGCGCCTGCCGGGAGCTTGGAGCCTGCAATCCATCACAGTTTTGCAGGTCGGATCGGGCACGCCATCGAGCCGCTGCTCAAACCCATCGGGTTTGACTGGAGGGTGGGCGTGGCTCTGGTTCCCGGATTTGCAGCGCGCGAGGTCATGGTGGGCGCGCTCGGCACGGTTTACGCCGTCGAGTCCGGTGAGGCGGAACTGGGCGCACAGCTGGCAGCCAGTTGGAGCCTGGCAACCGCACTGAGCCTGATCGTCTGGTACATCTTTGCCCCGCAGTGCCTTTCCACGCTGGCAGTGGTGAGGCGTGAGACCAACTCCTGGCGCTGGGCGGGCTTTTTGATGCTCTACATGACGGCGCTCGCGTACCTGGGTTCTTTTGCGACATTCCACCTGGCGCGTGCGCTGGGCTGGGGCTGAGGCCGTGGGATCCATGTCGGTAGCCATCTCGATCCCCCCAAGGGCAGCCTACCTGGCCATCGGCACGGAGCTGACGAGCGGCCAGGTCACCAATCGAAACGCCGCATGGATTTCAGCCCAGCTGGAGCGGGCAGGCATTCCCGTGTCCTGGCATCTGTGCGTGCCCGACGATCGTCCCCTGATGGCCGATGCGATTTCGCTTGCTGCCGGAAGGAGCGAGATCCTTTTCATCACGGGCGGACTGGGACCCACCTCGGATGACTTCACCCGCGATGTGGTGGGGGAGTGGTGGCATGGACTCCCGGCACGGGCATCGGCTCCAATCGCTCCAGCAATGGAGTGGCACGAGCCTTCGTGGAGCAAGATCGTGGAGCGTCTGTCCAGGCGCGGGATTGTCCCACCCGAGAGCAATCGCCAGCAGTGCTGGTATCCCCGGGGCGCTCGCGTGCTGGCCAATCGAGAGGGAACCGCAGATGGCTTCATGCTCGAGCGGGAGGGACTGACTGTCTTTGTCCTGCCCGGCCCGCCCCGCGAGATCGAAGCCATCTGGTCGGATCATGTGGTTCCATGGATCACCCAAAACCACGGGGGGCTCAAGCCCATCGCGCCGCTCCGGTGGCAGGTCCTCGGCAAGAGCGAGGCCGAGCTGGGCGACCTCGTGGAGGATGCCGTGCGCGGGTCAGGTCTTTTGACCGGTTATCGGGCGAGCCCTCCCTATGTCGAGGTCAAGATCTGGATCCCCCACGCAATCCCAGCCGACTCGCCTGCCGTCGTGGAGGCATTGGAGCGTCTGGAGCAGGCGATCGGACCGTGGACGGTGACGCGCGGAGATGAGGACCTCGTTGAGAGATTCCTGCAGCAGTGGGGGGATTTGCCCCTGCGACTGGTGGATCTTTGCACGGAAGGGCGGCTTTCCGAAAGGATTTGGAAATCCCTTCGCGGCAAGGAAGCGGGCCGGCGCGGACCCGAGGGACTGGTGATCGAGAGCCGTCGCCCTGCGGTCCTTTCACGCCTGGATGAGGAGAGCCTGCCCAGGCTGGATTCTCCCCTCACTGTTTGGGTGGGTTCGGTTTCTGAAGGAAAATTCACCGTAATGGTGGACCAGGCCGGGGTTCGCCGGTGCATGGAGCTCACGTGTCCTTTTCCTGCGAGCCTCTCCGAACGCCAAAAGCTCTACGTCGTTGAAAGGCTCCTGGCGTGCGGTCCGTCTGACCTGTGTCCTTGAAGGCACATCTAGTGAACAGATGAATGCCCTGTAGCCTTGGTTCTGGGGGAACAGACCATGGGCCGTATGAATCGATTGGGAGCGGCGCTTTGCGTCCTGGCGCTCACCGGCTGCAGCGAGCGCTCGCTGGTCTTCAAGGTGGTCGACAAGGTCGCCCCGATCAAGATCGGTGAACTCGGCCCTTCTCCGGTACCGACTACGGAACCGACCCCCACTCGGGGCGGCGGGACGACCGTGACCCTCAGGAAGCTCCAACCCGCCCTCTCCGTACGTGGCGCCGCCTGCCTGATGTGCCACGCACAGGTCAATTCCAACATCATCACGGATTTCGGGTTCGGTGATCGCTACTACTTCGATACCGCGCAGGGATCCAAGGGCTTTTACTCTGACTGGGAATCCAGCTGGGCCTCGGCAAAGGTCAACGGATCAGTCCTCGTGCCTGCGACGGCCAAGCTGGACCGAAGCCATTGGTTCATCAAGAAGATCGACCCCGCAGGGACCGTCGCGCAGTTCAAGCTCGCGGAGGTTTTGAATCTCCAGGGCTCGAGCAGGATTGTTCCGATGACCACTGGAGTCACCGCAGTCGATGGAAAAGAAAAGGTCATCGAGAAGGGGGAGGTCTTCATTGGTGCTCCGCAGGAATCCGACATCACTTCCATCGCGCCTGCGTTGAGCAGCGTGGGTTTCCAGAAGGTCAAGGCAGTGGCCAACTCTTCTGAAATTGACGAGGTGGATGGCCTTGAAGTCGTCGACGGTGTCGGAGACAAGTATGTCAGGAACATTCCGGGCTCGGTCGTGGTCTGTTCCGGCGACGTGGTGGTGAAGGGGCCGTTGTTCCTGAATTCGCTCCAGCTGGCCACACGGGCCCAGGGTTGCAGGCTCTATGTCTCCGGAAGCGTCTTCATCCGCGGAAGGATCACGATCTCCGACGTCGATGGCGGCGCGCTGACCTCGCACAACATCCAGATCACCAGCTCCAAGCTGGTTGCGATGGGTTTTTCCACGAATACCCTCCGCACACGCCTCTGGCCCTCGGCGGTGGCACGTGCGGATGGTGCCGGAAATGCAACTGCCCGGCACAACGACATGGTCGCCGAATCCGAGCGGATTCCCGTTGTGGACCTCGTTGATGCGGGAATGCTGGGGTCGGATGGAAAGGCAATCGACGGGAGCGAAGCCGACGTGCCCATGTCCCGTATCCTGCTCAATGCACCCGAAATCCATAGCCGCTATGTCGGCGAGTTCAAGGGTGCCGTGGTTGCTGAGATCGCAGTATTCCGTCTGGGTAAGTTCAGCTTCAGTTTTGATCCGGTGCTCCAGGACGAGAAGGTCCCCATCCTTCCGGCCCTCAAGGTCGACATCCTCAAGGTGATTGACTGATCCGTATCCCTCTTCCAGCGTGTCTGTGCTGACACGATTGTGGGAAACCCGAGTCTCCTTCACACTCGAAAGAAAACGAGGAGAATTCGGTCCATGAAAGTGTTTGTACAACTGCTATCGGTAGGGCTTTTCCTGGCGGGTGGTCTCGCGGCGGCAGGGGACATTCCTCCGGTGAGTGACTGTACCTTTGAGAAGCCCGGCAACTCGAGCATGAACTCACCGGGGTTTTCGGGGACTGCTTCGGGGACCAAGTACTGTTGCCGCAAGGAAGGGGTGCGCAACAACCTGCTCATGAGTGCTCCCGCCAAGTGCGTGGGGCGCACGGTTTCGATCAGGAACAAGGTCTGCGGCTGCTACTCCGGCTACCTGGGACGCGAGCTCAAGGGGCGCCTGCTGGAAGAGGCACAACGGCAGTACCCCTCCAAGGGTCTCAAGGAAGGCGACATCCATCCGGCCGACCTTGAAAAGTACCAGCGTGAACCCGAGTTCATTCCTGCTTCGACGGGACTGGTATTCCTCGAGCGATCGGGCGGTGCCGGACTCTGCTGCGCCACCGGGAACTTTTCGGCCACCAAATGATCCGGGAGCGACTCCTCCTCATTTCAGTCCTGCTTGGCTTGATGGCCGTCCACCATTCGTTTGCAGCCGGTGAGGCGGGTTGTTGCAGGGTGAGTGATCGGATTGCCAAGCAGAGCGGGCAGTCTCCCAGCGTGATTTCGGCCATGGCGTCGGACTGCAAGACAAGGCCGCAGTTCTCCTGTCGCGGGGACTGCGAATGGAGCCTCAAGGACTGTCCCCGCGGGCGGGATGCTAGGGGCAGCGTTTCTTGCGGATCTCTGGGGGGAGCGTGGGCGTCGCTCCCCAGTCGGTGACCTGGTACCTTGCGGCCGTTCCCTTCCCTGAGATCTTGACCTGCGGGGGTACGCCCGATCGTTCAAATGCCTCGTAAGCGGGGCGGAGCTGCTCGCGCCAGAACGCTTCGACATCGAGCGGAGTCTTGGAGCTTCCCACCATCGTGTTGGAGAGCTGCGCCAGCTCAGTGGAGCTGAAACGCGCGAGGTTCTCCTCTGACATCGCAAAGGGAAAACTGTGGAAGGGGACCGAGTAGGGCTTGATGGCACCGCTCGACTCGCGGACTTCGTTGGAGTTCACCGCAGCCTCGGCGAGCGCGTAGATCTCCTCGACCTGGTCATTGCCCATGGCCAGGCAGCCCACCGTAGCGCACTGTCCGTGGACCATGATCGCACCCCCGACGCCGGCGGGCCCCTTGCGATGGGCCAGGTCAAAGGCGTTGGGGTAGCCGACGTTGAATGCGAGATGGTAGCCGGAGCTCGGATTGAAGGCCTGCGCCTTGACCTCGTAGAAGCCCTCAGGCGTGCGCATGTCACCTTCGTTGCGTTTGGGTCCGAGGTGTCCCGGCACGGCGCAGATGTTGTAGTCCTTGAAGAGCTCGTACTTGCCGGTCTGGCGGTTCATCACGAAGACCTGGAGGATGCCGCCGCGCCATTGCCTGCCCAGCTTTTCAGGGAGGGTGCCCACCATATTGCGGTAGCCGCCGGCATCCAATGACCACTCGATGTCCGCCTGCTTGAAGGCACGCAGGTAGATGGGGGCCCCATACTCAAGGCCCTTGGCCTTGAGCTCCTCCTCAAGCTGGGTTCGTCGTGCCGAGACGAGGGACTTGGAGCGGGAGTTCTGTGGAGTGACGGACTTGAGGCAATCGGGCCAGCCGAGGTCAGAGGGCTGGCAGGCTGGCGTGGACGGCCGGGTGCCGTTCCGTGCGGCATCGAGTCCCTGTTCGACCAGCCCCATGGCGTAGTCGATCGAGAGGTTCACCTCCGAGGCGGTGGGCGCGGCCAGGGCTCCCGTGGAGGCAAGCAGGAGCACGATATGTCGGAAAGGGGCCCGCATCCCCCAATGATACGCCTGCAAGGAGTGAGGTGCTACCCGGCTAGATTTGCCTAGTTACTGCACTTATATCCGGGTTCCATCCACGTCCCGTTGAGCGCCGCATCGAGGGAGCCTCGCTTTTTTGGGCAGCAACGCTGGGTCGTGATCTCGCTGTTCCAGGCGCAGTGTTTCTGGTTGGGGTCTTCCTTGGCTCCCGGGTCGGAGCTCGGATCAATCCAGGAGCACTTGTCGCCTTCGCGCGAGCAGGGGGGGTAGAGGTAGGTGACCTTCACGGCATCGATGACGGCCGTGAGCTTGGAGCTGGCATAGTCCAGCTCCCTGGGTTTGCCCCAGGGAAAGCAGCTGTAACCGGTGACACCGATATTTTGGTTGGCGCTGATCTCGAAGCGGCACGAAGAGTTGCGCGAGAGTCGGCGAGAGCAGGTCATCACGTCATCGATATTATTGAAGAGCAGGCAGGAGCTTCCGTCATAGCAGACTTCGGAGGCCGAGAAGAGCTTGGCCACTCCGGCCGAGATCTGGAAGGGGATCTCGACTCCGCTGCTGTTACCGTGGAATGAGCCGTGGACGGTGACCTTCTGGCACGTATCCTTGAAGGAATAGTTGTCCAGGTCCAGGGCCTGCTTGCGTGGCATGGTCTGCCACCAGCTGCAGCCCACTTCTCGGCGCGCCTTCTTAAGCCAGCCCGCACACTCCCGGTCCGAACCCCCGAGGCCGCCCACATCCTCGTCGTCTTCGACGCAGACGCAGCAGCTCGAGTAGCGCTCGCTCGCCAGCACTGGATTGGGCGCGAAGGCGAGAAGCGGCAGGAGAAGGAACAGGCGCAACATTGCTTAAGCCTATCTCGACATTGGCGCTGGTCGGAATCGGCTGAATTTGCCGGGTACGGGCGTGTACTCTGGGAGCCGCTGTCTTTCTAAGACGGTTACTTTTCCACGCTCAAGCCAAACCGCGTGAGCCCGGCCTGGCGCAGGATGTCCATGAGCTTGACGACCTGACCATGCTGCGAGGCCTGGTCGGCGGAGATCATGGCCACTTCGCTTGAGAGGTCCTTGCCGGTGGCAAGTTGCTTGATGCGATCGGGGAGCGTGTTCCAGTCAGTGATCTTCTCGTTTCCGACTGCGAGCTCGCCATCCTTGGAGATCGTGAAGTTGAAAGGCGACTTTTCCTGCGAGTCACCCGACTTGGCCTTGGGGAGCTGCACCTTGATTGCGGACTGGTAGATCACCGGTGCGGTGATCATGAACACGACGAGCAGCACGAGCACCACGTCGACGAGCGGGGTGATGTTGATGTCGGCAAAAAAACTGTCGTCCTGTCCGCCAAAGTTGGAGCCGGCCATCTGGGTTACTCCGCAATCTTTCCGACGAGGTAGCTCTTGAGGGCTTCGGCCGAGGACATCGCGGCCTTCACTCGGCGCTGGAAAAGATTGAATGCGACGACTGCAGGAAGGGCGACGAGGATGCCGATGGCAGTGGCAATGAGGGCCTCGGAGATCCCGGCCGTCACGCCCTGCACGCCGGTTCCGCCAGCCTGCTTGGAGAGGTCGTGGAAGGCCTGGATGATGCCGAGGACCGTGCCGAAGAGGCCCACAAACGGGGCATTGGAGCCAATGGTGGCGAGCAGGGGCAGGGCCTTTTCCCAGTCAGACTTGGCGCGGATGACTGCGTCCTGGGCCGTTTCGTTGAGGAGCTCGGGCCTGAGGCGCGAGGTGAGGGAAGGGTCCTTTTTAAGGGCCATGAGCTCGGTCACCATTTCGGTCTCGAGGTCGAGGGCGCCCGAGGTGGCTTCGGCGGACTTGAGGCGGGCCTGGGCTTTGACAAAAGCTTCTTCGTACTTGCCGGCCGCCACGAGCGTCTTGAGCTCGGCCCGGAACTCCGGGAGACCCCGGCTGGCCGAGCGATAATACCTAGTCCTTTCAATCATCAAGGTCACGGAAAGGACCGAGAGCGCCACCAGGAGATAGAGGACCCATTCAGAGCCCACGAGCGAGATTCCAAGGAAAAGTTCTGAGAGCATGGGGGGACAATAGACTTATCGCCCGGGGTTTACAAGGCCGCGGGATTCTGGCAGTTTTCGGGGCCATGGCATACGAAATCGTGACCAAGAACAACGTCCGTGACCGCTACGTCTCCCCACCCCGTCCAGGCATCTGGGCTGACACTCCTGAAAAGGATTGGAACAACTGGGTCTGGCAGCAGCAGAAGCGCATCAAGTCTTTTGACGTGCTCGAGAAGGTGATCAACGTCACCCAGGAAGAACGCGACGCGTTTGCCCAGTCCCACGAAATGTTCAACATGGGCATCACGCCCTACTACGCGTCCCTGATCGACAAGGACGACCCGAACTGCCCGATCCGTCTGCAGTCGGTCCCCAAGAAGGGCGAGCTCTTTGTGAGCCCCGTGGATCTCGAGGATCCGCTTGGCGAAGAGAAGGACATGCCGGTTCCCGGGGTCACGCACCGCTACCCTGACCGCGTGCTGTTCTATACGACCCACAACTGCCCGGTTTACTGCCGGCACTGTACCCGCAAGCGCAAGGTTTCGGACCCCTCATCGGCAGCCCAGACCAAGCAGCTCGAAGAGGGGCTTGCCTACATCGAAGCCCACAAGGAGATCCGCGACGTCGTGATCTCGGGCGGGGATCCGCTTTCCAACTCCGACGAGCGCCTCGAGTACATCCTTTCGCGCCTGCGTGCGATGGATCACATCGAAGTGTTCCGCCTTGGCACCCGTAACCTCGTGACGCTTCCCCAGCGCATCACCGATTCGTTTGCGCAGATGCTGCGCAAGTACCACCCGGTGTTCATCCACACGCACTTCAACCACCCCAAGGAGTGCACGAAGGAAGCATTTGATGCCTGCGCCAAGCTCGCGGATGCGGGCTGCGTGATCCACAACCAGATGGTGCTGCTCAAGGGCGTCAACGACGACCCCAAGATCGTCAAGGAACTCAACCATAAGCTCCTCATGATGCGCGTGCGCCCGTACTACATCTTCCAGTGCGACATGGCCCAGGGGATCAGCCACTTCCGTACCCCGGTCGAAAAGGGCATCGAGATCATCCAGGCGCTGCGCGGCTGGACCTCGGGCATGGCCGTGCCCCAGTACGTGATCGACGGCCCGGGCGGCGGCGGAAAGATCCCGATCTTCCCGCAGTATGTCCAGGGACGCGAAGGCAAGAAGTGGATCCTGCGCAACTACAAGGGCGACCGCTACGAGTATAATGAGCCTTGATCGCGGCTTAGTCCTCGCAGCTTCAGGCTTGCTGGCGCTGCTGGTGGCCGTGGGCACCGGGTGTTCCACGCCCAAGGCCAACAAGCCGGTTGAGCTTCCGGTTCTCGAGGGACCGCTCCTTCCGAAGGGGGTTTTCTTTGGAAAGCCTCCTTACAAGTACAAGGGTCTGGGAGTCGTCCGCGCTTCCAAGACCTATGCGACCCTCAATCTCGAGATGACCGATGAGCTCGAGGACGCCTACTGTCGCAAGGTCTTTGCCGAAGCGGCACGCGAGCTCCTGCAGATCGCCAAGGCCAATGGCGGGGACGGAGTGGCCGACGTCCACAGCGTCATCTTCCTGGCAGACGGAAGGCGCGAGACCTTTGATCGCCCTGAGTGCACGGATGACGGCGAAGAGGGCGAAGTCCTCGCCCAGGGTGTGGCCATCAGGTGGATCCGCAGCGCGTCGCAAGCCGCACCTGTTCCCACTCCCGCTCCAAGCCCTGCTCCAAGTCCTTGATTTCAGGCTTGTCGAGCCGATCCTCACAGACATTGTTTAGGTGTTAATGAACGGCCACATGTGTCCGATACGACTCCAGAAGGGGGTCGGTCACGACCATGGCGGTGAAAACCAACGCCGAATATACGGACCTGTTGTCCAAGCTCAAGGACATCCCGACGCTGCCGCTGGTGGCGGTGCGGGTCAATGAGCTCATCAACGATCCGGATTCTTCGAGCGCCGACATTGCCCAAGTCCTCAAGAAGGACCAGGTCCTCACGGCCAAGGTCCTGAGGCTCGTCAATTCGAGCTACTACGCCATTCCCGGTGGCGTCACCGACGTGCAGCGCGCACTCGCATTCCTGGGCTTCAATACGGTTGCCCAGCTCGTGCTGAGCATTTCGGTCTTCTCGATGTTCAGCAAGCTCGGAGGCGAAGAGCTCTCGATGCTGGACTTCTGGAAGCACGCCCTTGCCACCGGCGTCTGCTCCGAGATCATTGCCAAGCGCCTCAAGCATGCACGCCCCGAAGAAGCCTTTACGTGCGGCCTGCTCCACGACATCGGCAAGCTCGTGCTCCACGAAATCGACCCTGAGCGCCTCGAAGCCATCGTCAAGACGGCAAAGGAGCGGGGCTGCTCCTTCAGCGAAGTCGAGAAGGAATGGGATCTGCCAGGACATTCTTACTTGGGCGAAGTGATTGCGGCGAAGTGGGGCCTTCCCCAAGTGATCCGTCTTGCGATCCGCCACCACCATCAGGATGTCTCGCGCATGGATTCGATCCTGGCCTCGGCCAAGCCCGTGATCCATGTCGTGCGGATCGCCAACCAGATCGTGGTCAAGAACCAGATCGGCAAGTCGGGCGACTTCTCGTCCGGAACGATCACCCCGGACATGTATGCCAATACGGGTCTCAAGGAATCCGACATTCCGGAGATCGAGCAGCAGCTCGGCGAGAACATGGAGAAAGCGGGGTCATTCTTAAATGCCTACCGCTAAAGTACTCCAGCACCCGAACCACCATCCGCGCCATTCGCAGCGATTCGAAGTCGTGTTTGACCAGGCATCGGACGCCATCTTTACGGTCGGTGGCGGGCAGATCGATGCCGCCAACCCTGCGCTCGAAGAGCTCACCGGCTACGTTCAAGCCGAGCTCGAGGGACATCTGGCTGAGATCTTTTCGCCCCTTTCGCGTCGCGAGGTGCACCTGCCCGAGCGCGCTCGTCCGTTCACGCATGAGCTTTTGGAGACTCCCGGTACCTACGAGGACGTCGCCGTGCTCCGCAAGGATGGATACGTGAGGCTCGTCGAGATGAGCGTGCGCGAGACGGAAGATCACTACAAGGTCGTCATCCTGCGCGATGTGACCGCTAAAAAGCAGATGGAGCGCGAACTCATCACCAAGCACGCCGAGCTCCGCAATGCCTACGTGGCGCTTGAGCGCAACAATGCCGAGCTCAAGGCCATGCAGGAGACGCTCGTGCAGGCCGGCAAGATGGCTGCGCTGGGTGAACTCACTGCGGGTATAGCGCATGAGTTGAATCAACCCCTTCAGGCGATTCGCGGGTACGGGCAGGAGCTGCAGGCGCTTTTTGGCAGTGATTTCAAGCAGGCTGACGCGCAGGCCCATTTGGGTGAGATGATCCGGGGCGTGGACAAGATGACACAGATCATCCGGTACCTCCGCACGTTCACCCGCAAGAGCACTGAAGGCCACGACTTCGTGGACCTCCACCAGGCGATCGAGGAATCGCTGGGGATCGTGGGCATGCAGCTCCAGTCCCGCGGGATTACGCTCCATAAGTTTTTCAGTGATGGCCTGCCCAAGGTCTTCGCAAACCCAGTCCAGCTCGAGCAGGTCTTCATGAACCTCGTGAGCAATGCGCGCGATGCGATCGATGCGACGGGGCGCGGGCAGGGCAGGATCGAGATCCATACAAGAGTTTCGGGGAAGTTGGTCGAAGTGATTTTCAAGGACGACGGAATCGGGATGGACGAGCGCACCAAGGCCAAGGCGTTCAACCCGTTTTTCACGACGAAGGAAGTGGGCCAGGGGATGGGACTGGGGCTGAGCCTCAGCTACGGCATCCTCTCGAGGCTGCATGCGACCATCGTCGTGGAAAGCGAGTTGGGCAAGGGGGCTGCGTTCCGCATCCGGATCCCGACGGACTATAGGGAGTTGGCTTAACAGGTTTGGCAGTACGGACTTCAAACACCAAAGGAAGGAAGACAAGCGAATGAAACCACGCGTAATGATTGTGGACGATGAAGAGACGATCCGGAAGCTCCTCAAGGGGCGTCTGGAGCGCGAAGGGGTCGAGGTGATCTCGGCCGGGAGCGCCCAGGAAGCCGAGACGGCCTTCACCGCTGCCACCAAGGAAGGCGGAGCGCCGATCGGGGTGCTCGTGACCGACCTCAAGATGCCGGGCCGTGACGGTTTCTCGCTCATGGACTGGGTCAAGTCGCGCGACGAACGCTGCAAGGTGGTCCTCATCACCGGACACGGCGAAAAGGAAGTCGCAATCCAGGCGCTCAAGCGCGGTGGAAGCGATTACCTCGAGAAGCCCTTTGACCTCGAAGAGTTCACCCATGCCGTCAAGCGCTGCATGAATGAGTACAAGCTCGAAAATGAGCGCGCAGACCGCGTTGCCGCCCTCGAAGCTCGCGTCGAGCGCTCCGAAGGCAAGTACTCCGAGCAGTTCTGGTTCGTGTCCAAGAGCCCGGCCATGGGCAAGGTCAACGAGTGGATCTCGGTCCTCCGTCGTGAGTCGATGCGCGGGGAAGGCGAGGAGCCAACCGTGATGATCCTCGGCGAAAGCGGCACCGGCAAGGAAGGGATTGCCCGCATGATCCATGCAGGCTCCCGCCGTGGCAAGGGTCCGTGGGTTGCCGTGAATTGTGCCAACTTCAACGAACAGCTCCTCGAGAGCGAGCTCTTTGGGCACGAAAAGGGTGCGTTCACGGGTGCCACTGGCCTCAAGCGCGGTCTCTTCGAGATCGCCAAGGGTGGAACGCTCTTTTTGGATGAGATCGCGGAGATGGAGCCCAAGCTCCAGGCCAAGCTCCTCCGCGTGATCCAGGAAAAGACCTTCCGCCGCGTGGGCGGGACGACCGACATGACTTCGGATGTGCGCGTGATTGCTGCGACCCATTCGAGGCTCGAAGAGGGCGTCCGTACCGGCAAGTTCCGCGAGGACCTCTACCACCGCGTTTGCCGCGTGGTGATCGAAGTCCCCTCGCTCCGTGAGCGCGTGCAGGACATCGTTCCGATGGCCCAGCAGTTTGCCGAGCGTGCGTTCGAGAAGCGCGGGAAGAAGTTCCCGGGCTTCAGTGCGGAGTCGCAGGCTACCCTCCAGGGCTATCGCTGGCCCGGAAACGTGAGGGAGCTCCTCAACGTGATCGAGCGTGCTTCGCTTGTGGATCGCGGTGGTGAGAAGGCAGTCGATGTGTGCCCGTTCATGGGCGCATCGCCCGCTTCGCAGATGGCCACCGTGACTCCGCTGCACGCGGTGCCGACCACTGGTACTGGGGCCGTTTCGGCAATCCGCCAGGTGGGGCAGGCGGCTCCGGTCGTCCTGTCACTCCAGGACCCGATCGAGAGCTACACTTCGCTCAAGAAGCGTTGGAGCCTCTCGTTCGAGCGTGAGTACCTCGCAGCGATGCTGGCTCGCCATGGCGGAAACGTCTCGGCGGCGGCACGTGAGGCGCACCTGGATCGAAGCAATTTCCTGAGGCTCCTGCGTCGTCATCGCATGACGGCACAGGAATTCAGGGGTGAAGGTCATGAAGTTGGTCTCGACGACTCGGCATCGTCGGGCCAGAAAAAAGCAGCCTGATCACTCGGCGTTTTTAGGCGCTTTTTTCAGACGCAAGCGGGAGCAGGGGGAAACCCCTGCTCCCGTGTTCGTTTCAAGGCGTCAGATCGGAGCTACTTGCACTCCTGCCGGCAGTTGACGTCTGCGTCCTTGCGGCAATCGCGAACATCGTCCTTGGCAGCTTTGAGTTGCTTCTCGAGGGAGTCGACATCGCCTTTCAAGGCGAATCGCTGCCTTTCACAAGCATTCTTTGCGCCTTTCTCGGCTTCCTTGCACTGCTCGCGACACTCCTTGCCGGCCTGGCGCAGGCAGGACTTGAGCTCGCGGTTGCAATCTTTGTAGCGACCCATGGACTCATTGCCGCCCAACATGCACGAGTTGAACTTGTCGTAGCAGGCGCCCGCAAAGGCGGTGTGAGTGGGGATGGCCACCCAGGCTGCAAGGATCAGCGCTACGCTGAGGAGTGGCCGGGGACATCGGAAGAGGGGACGGACGTTCAGCATTTTAGAGTGTCTCCTTTTTTTAAGTGGGTGTTTTCGTCTCAGTTTAGCTTCGCTCTCCGGACTGACCCAGATGTGTCCTCCGTGCCCGTGGTGAGGCGGACTCGGACACAGGGGGCGATTGCTCGCGAAGGCGCCATTTTGGCCCTGCCAAAACTTTTGACAGATCGAATTTACAGGGGATTTGCTTGGCTCTTTGCCCGCGGCTCGCCTGGAGCGGGCCCATGGCCGCTGGCATTGCTCCTGCTTTGACTCAGGGCAAGACAGGAGACCCCAAGCCATGAGTACCCCCAATGCCCAGTCCCAGGCCCAGTCCCTCAATGTCCTCAAGGAGCTGCTCTACCAGGTCAAGGGAGAGCTCGCCTCGCTCGAGGAGGTTTACTCCACGCTGCTCGTGCGCGTGGAGGGGCTCGCCGACAAGGCCGAGCGCGATGAGCTCTCGACGCTCCTCAGGCGCAAGAGCTTCTTTGATCGCTGGCACCAGCTCCTCGATCGATGCTTTGAGACCGGAATCGAGTCAGGGGTCCTGCTCGTGGACGTGGATCATTTCAAGAAGATCAACGACACCCGCGGGCATGCTGCAGGGGACGAAGTGATCCGTCGGATGGGGGGCCTGCTCCGGGAGTTCGAGGCCGCTGGAGCCGTCGTCGGTCGCTATGGTGGCGAGGAGTTTGTGGTTGCGTTTGCGGGTGGGGAGGATCGCGGACTCCGGATTTCACGCGAGATCCATGAAAAGGCCTCGGAAGTGGCCGGTGTCACCGTGAGCATGGGTCTCCATTGTGCGGCCCATGGTGAAAATCCTGCCATCGAGCAGGCCGATGCCGCCCTTTATGAGGCCAAGCGCACGGGACGCAATCGTACGTGCATTGCTGCTTGTCAGCGCAAGGCGGCTTCGGGAGAATGAGTCCATGCCCGAAGCCATTCCCAGCACACTCCCCACCGAGCAGGCGATCAAGTACGCCATGCTTGTTTCAAGCCCCGAGTTCCAGCAGCTCCTCAAGTCGATTGTCGAGTCGCCGGTTCGCAACAAGCTTTATGCGTCGGAGGCGGCGCTCGTGGTGGGGCTTTTTCTGTTCCGAGTCTGGCGCTCGCGTTCCATCTCCACTTTTGTGGGGAGGCTCTTTTTCCAGCTCTGGACCCTGGTGGCTTATGTCGGCATCGGTTCGTATGTGATCCCGCGCTATTGGTACGGCGCCAATTACGATCGACTGCTTTCGATGATCAAGCCGGTGCTTCCGCCCTGGTTGCTTCCGTATTGGCCGTTTTAATTGGGTGTAGGGATTCGACCCCCAGAAATAATAAAGGACCCTCAGGATTTAACCCTGAGAGTCCTTTACTTCCACGAGCTCCACTTCGGTGTGTGTGGGGGGGGGAAGAGGGAACCCGCGGTACGAAGAGACTTATAGGACGAAATTTTGGCGGCCGCAAGGGATTCTTATAAGAATTCTTATAAGGCGAGTCAGAGGAAGCTTGCGCGGATTGCGGATCGAAAGCAGCTTTCTATTTCCTGATTCGTAAGTCCAAGTAATTCCTTGGAAATTTTGATTTCATGACCCATCGTGTTTCCGAAGAGCGTGGGGTCGTCCGTATTGATGCAGACTGGGACTCCGGCCCTCAAAAGCTGCGGGAGCGGGTGTTCGCGAAGCGTGGGGACGACCTGGGTGAGCCAGTTGCTCGTGGGGCAGACTTCGAGACAGATCTCACGATCCCGCAAAAGCTCCATGAGTTCGTGATCACGAACTGCGGCGATTCCGTGCCCGATGCGCCTTGCACCCAGTTCTTCGATCGCGGACCAGATGGTGTCGGGTCCGAGCGCCTCGCCCGAGTGAATCGTGATTCGTGCACCGTCATCCCGCGCGCGGCGGAACGGCTCGATGAACATCGAGTTGGGGAAGTCGACTTCATTGCCGGCGAGATCGAGGCCAATGAAGCGGTGTTGGTTCTTCAGGAAGAATTCGACCGTCTTTTCGGCTGCGTCCAGACCATAGTCGCGGCTCACGATGCAGATGAGTCCTGCCTTGAACCCCGGGTTGAGGGCCTTTGCGCGGTTGAGCCCCGCCTCGAAGGCATCGAGCTGCTCGTCCCAGGAGATGTGGCTGAATTCGCCGACAAAAGTGGGTGAAAAGCGAAGCTCCACGGCCTGGGTTCCTTCGCGAATGACGTCTTCGCAGGCTTCGAAGCCCACGCGTTCCAGCACATCAAAGCGATCGAGCACATACTGGCAGATTCGGAACGAATCGAGGACCGAGGCGAGATCCCGCATGGGCTCGCGGATCAGGATCTTGTCGGCAAACGCCTGCAGGGACGTGGAGTCCCCCACGAGCCCGCGTTCCTGTGCGAGTTCGTGGAGCGTCGAGAGTCGAATCGAGACGTCGAGGTGCCGATGGAGCTCGGTCTGGCGGATGGTTTGGGCCATCAGCTCGATCAGCTCATGATGTGTGCGCCGCTATCGACGTACATCGTGGTGCCGGTGATGTGCTTGCCGCCAGGTCCGCACAGGAATCCGCCGAGGTAACCCACGTCATCCTGTTCGATGGTTTCCTTGAGGGGGGTCTTTTCTTCGGCCGTGGCGAGCATCGAGCGGAAATCGCGGATCCCGGCTGCGGCAAGCGTCTTGACGGGACCTGCTGAGATGGCATTCACGCGGATCTTCTTGGGGCCCATATCCCAGGCGAGGTAGCGAACGCAGGCTTCGAGGGCCGCCTTGGCCACGCCCATGACGTTGTAGTTGGGGACGACCTTTTCGGCACCGTAGTAGGAGAGGGTCAGCAGGCTGCCCCCTTCAGTCATGAGCGGCTCCGCGTACTTGGCGCAGGCCACGAGCGAGTAGGCGCTCACGTCCATCGCAGTCATGAAGCCCGCCCGCGAAGTATTGATGAAGCGACCGTCGAGATCCTCGCGATTGGCAAAAGCAACCGAGTGGATCACGTGGTGGAGGGTTCCCCACTGGGCCTTGAGCTTTGAAAAGAGGGCCTCGAGCTGGGCGTCGTCCTGGACATTGCAGGGCTCGATGATCGTGGCGCCCACGCTCTGGGCGAGCGGCCGGACCCGGCGCTCAAGCGAATCACCCAGGTACGTAAAAGCCAGCTCTGCACCCCCACGATGGAGCTCCTGGGCGATGGCCCAGGCGAGGCTGCGTTCATTGGCGACACCGAGGATGACGGCCTTCTGGCCGGCGTAAGGCTTGGCAAAAGAGGTAGCGTTCATAGGGGGCCAGTCTTCGCACAAACCCCCTTGGTCGGGCAACGGATTGCTGCTAGTGATTGGCCCCTCATGGCCATCGCTAAGGACGTCGAGATCAACCCCTCCCTTGCAGGGATTTCATGGACTTGCAGGACCCTTTCTGGTCCGGACGCCCGTGACTTCCTGCATCGACTGACCACCCTGGATGTGAGGCGCATCACCCCCGGATCACAGGCCAGCTGGGGCTTCATTTTGACTGCGGTTGGAAAGGTCCGAGCCGCATTCCACCTGACGTGCACCGGGCCCGAGGAGTTCCGCTTTGAGTACGACGCCGGTCCGGATGGGAGCTGGGATCGGGCGCTCGCCGAGGCAATCGATCAATTCACTTTTGCCGAGCGCCAGGCCCTTTCGCCGGCAAGCGCGCTTGCTTGCCGCTGGGTGTTTTCGGAAGCCGCACCCGAAGCACCAGCCGGGGTGCTCGTGATCGACCATGGCTCGCGCGACTTCGGTCGACGCTGGTGGACGCTTTGGGGCGAGGCATCTGTCCTGGATGCGAGGCCCGCGGCCGGTGAGCCTGCTCCGCTCGCACTCTGGCGCTGCGAAGCGCTTCGTCCGTGGTTTTCGGTGGAACTTTCACAAGAGGTGATGCCGCTTGAAGTGGGCCTCATCGATGGAATCTCCCAAGGCAAAGGCTGCTACCCCGGCCAGGAAGTGATCGAGCGGATCCTGACCCAGGGAGCGCCGCCTCGTCGCCTGGCTCGAGTGCGCTCCGAAGATGGACGCGCGGTGCTGGGGCTCGTTCGTAAAAACGAAGTCGAGCCCGGGACCCAGGTGCGCCTGGCGGATGGATTTGAAGGAAAGGTGGAGCAATGCGCCGACTTCAGCTGATCCCTGCCGTGTGCGCCCTGATGCTGGCGCTGGGTTCTGTCGCAGTGACCCCGGCCCATGCCCTCGGGGTGGGGGAGATGTTTGGCTTTGACCCCTTTGAGAAGCACCAGACCCTCGAGACGCCGCATTTCAGGATCACCCATGCCGTAGCCCATGCAGAACTTGCACGACTGGCGGCAAGGCACCTGGAAGACGCGCACCGTGTGCTCGTGCCCGTGATGAAGTGGGAGCCGCCCTACCGCACGCAGGTCGTGATCGTCGATAACAGCGACTTTGCCAACGGGCTTGCGGGGGCTGCTGGAAGGCTCGGAATGGTGCTCTGGACCACTCCTCCCGACAACTGGCTCAGCATCGCGCACTATGACGACTGGTTCCGGATGCTCTGCTTCCATGAATACAGCCACATCCTCAACCTGGATGTGACCCGTGACTTTTACCGGATCATGCGACTTTTTTTCGGCGATTCGATCCGCCCGAATACGCTTTGGCAGTCCTGGATGCTCGAGGGCCTGGCCACTTCGCAGGAGACCTCATTCACTCGCGCAGGTCGCGGCCGGAGCTCTTACTACGGCATGCTCCGTCGCGGCGTCTGGCGCGCGGGAATGCTCAAGCCCGTGTCCAAAGGTGGCAAGGGGATCGGACAAATCACCGGTACGAGGACCATTCCGCCGCTCGGTGAAGTGGCCTACTTCTTTGGACATGAGCTCATGAACGAGTTCTCGGCCGGCGATCCCTCTCGACTGGGAGAACTCTCGTACCAGGCAGGTGCAAGCCTGCCATTTCTTTATAACCGTAATGCATCCGAGGTTTCTGGAAAGGACTGGCGGGAGCACTGGGACAGCTGGAGTGCCAAGGCAAGCCGTCGCGCCGAGCAGGAGGCACTCGCGATCGAGACCGCCGGGCGCACCGAGCCCGAGTGGATCACGCGCGGCAATCTTCATTCCTATCGGCCTGCGGTCTCTCCGGACGGTCGTTGGATGGTCTACGCCAGAGAGCTCTACGATGAACAGCCGGTCCTTGCGATCCGTGACCTGCAGGCCACCGATCCTGCCCGGGCCGAGCGGCGCCTGATCGAGAATATTGGCGGAGGCTCGGTCGCCTTCACTGCTTCGGCTGATGCGGTGGTGTTCAGTACCGTGGAGCGCGAAGGGCTTTACCGTTTTTTCAGCCAGCTTTGGGTGCATGATCTTGCCACTGGAAAGAGCTACGCTCTTGGCCTGCCCGCAGGACTCTCGTCCCTTCGCGCCAAGGATCCTGATATTCGCGGCGATCAGATCGTGTTCACGGTGGCATCACCAGGACGAGTCGGGGTCGCGACGGGTCGCCTCACCAAAGTGGAAGGGCGATACGAGCTCCAGGATTTCAGGAAGCTTTATGAGCCCGAACTCCTGGGTCGTGCCTCCACCCCACGACTTTCGCCCGATGGGTCGCAAGTGGTGTTTAGCCTGCATTCAAATGCCGAGACGCAGGAACGCCTGATGATCATTGAGATGAGCCCCATGGACCTGAAGCCGGGTGCGGCGTCGGGGGCTCGCAAGCTTCCGACCCAGATCGGTGATGCCATGGGAACGTTCGATCGTTTTCCGGCGTGGATCGACACAAGGACGCTCGTGTTCTCGTCCAATCGAACAGGAGTCGACAACCTTTATCGGTATCGTCTGGATGCCCCATCAGCCCGAAAAGCGGCGGCAGCCGATGCCATCACCGCCGAAGCCATCACGAATGTGGAGACGGGGGCCTGGTTTTCGGTACCCATGCCGGATGGGCGCCTGCTGGCGACCGTCTACACTCCCACGGGCTGGGACGTGGCGTGGATCCGCCCCGGCGTCTCCCATCCGCCGAGCATCAGTAATGAACCGGGGTTTGAGGCTCGGGGCACCGAACGGGTTGCTCTTGCTCAGTCTCCTGCAGGCGAAGTGCAGTGGTCGACTCGTCCTTACTCGGTTTATCCCAGCATCCTTCCACGCGGATGGGCTCCGTTCATCCAGAGTTCGCAGAGTGGAGGAATCTCCGCATCGGCGATGATGGCGGGATTTGATGCACTCGATCTCCATCGCTATCTCCTGACGCTGGGCTATGACACCGGACTGTCCTCCCCCGAAGGGCTCCTGGATTATTCCAATCGACGCTTGGGTGCAGTGTGGAGCGTGACCGGTGTGAGCAAGATCCAGGCGGTTGGCGAGACCACCTACCAGCGCGAGGATTCGCTGGGGATGTCGGTTTCGCTTTACCGGCCTTTCACCGAAGCGGTCCTCAATCCTTCGCTGGAGTGGACCTGGGAGCGCGTGCGGTTGTATTCGCGCACGCAGGGTTCGGTGCTCGCGCAGGTTTACGATCTGCCGCAGCTCAGGGCCAAGGTGGACTTCAATGATACGGACTCTTCCCGCCAGGCGATCATGCCCGAAGAAGGTTGGGCGGGAACACTCGGGCACCAGTGGTCGCTCGCCCCGGGGCGCACGACCCATGAGTTGATCTGGAACCAGGGCCATTTCTTCCATCTGGGCGGCCACCGGGTGCTCTGGCCTCGCTGGCAGCTTGCCGTCTCGGACGCAAGCTCCGTGCAAGTGGAGGGTCGCCGGAACCAATTGCTGGAACCCTTCTCGAACCCGGATTTTGACCAGCTCGTGCTGCGCGGCTACCCGCTCCGCATCTTCACGGGACTCAAGAGCGCTGCCGTCGGATCCATCGACCTTCGCTTTCCGCTCCTTCGAGTCGAACAGGGATGGTCCAATCGCCCGGTATTTTTTGAAGTGCTCCATGCCCTCGTATTTGCCGACACGGCGGCGATCGCTGCCCCCGGACTGCCCGTCTCTCGAGTCTCCTCATGGGGCCTCGGGGTCCGTGGTGACTGGGAAGTCCTGAACGTGGTGCCGCTCATCACGGCGCTGGAGTACCACCAGGGCCTTGATCGGTCACAGGGCGGCAAGTCGGAACTATTCTTCCAATTCAAGCTCGGTGGAATCTCCTTTTAAGCAATCTCATCCAGTCATTTGAGGACGCAGTCGATGCTAGCCAAGATCCAAAAAAGTCAGTCGGTGGGTTCACTCAAGGACAAGGACGCGGTCAAGAGTCCGTTCCTCGTCAAGTTCAGCCAGGTGGCCACGGGCAAGAACGGCAAGCCCTACATGAACGTGATCCTCATGGACTCGACGGGGGAGATCGAGGCGAGAGTGTGGGAGGATGCCGCCAGGTATGCGGGCCAGGTCGTGCGGGATGCGTTCGTGCTCGTCCACGGCAAGGTCCAAAGCTACCAGGGAAGGCTCCAGGTCGTCGTATCGTTGATGGAAATCCTGCGTGAGGACCAGGTCGAGATGTCCGAATACCTGCCCAAGTCCCACCTCAATGCCGACGTGCTTCATGCCGACTTGCTGACGATGGTGGCTTCGATGCAGGATCCGTTCTACCGCGCGCTTGCCGAGTCGGTGCTCAAGGACGATCGCGAGATCGTGGAGCTCCTCAAGCGTGCTCCGGCGGCCAAGACCGTGCACCATGCCTATCCCGTGGGCCTGCTCGAGCACATCGTTTCGATCACTCGCGTGCTCGACTTTTTGGCTGGCCACTACGGGCAGGCCATCAACCGTGACCTGCTCTTCCTCGGTGGATTCTTCCATGACATTGCCAAGATCTGGGAGCTCTCGTTTGATCGCGTGACCGACTACACGACGGAAGGCAAGCTCGTCGGCCATCTCGTGATGGGTGTGGAACTGGTGGATCGAAAGATCCGCGAGCTCGAGGCACAGCCCGGCCGACTTCCGGGCGCGTTTCCGGAGCGGAGCAAGCTGCTGGTCAAGCACCTGATCCTCGCGCATCACGGCAAACTTGAGTACGGCTCGCCCGTGATGCCGCAGACGCTCGAGGCGCTCATCGTCCATTACATCGATGACTTGGATTCCAAGGTCAATCAGATCGGAAAGTTCATCGAGCAGGACCAGACCCCGGGCGAGTGGACGGCGCTCAACAAGCAGCAGGGCCGATTCTTCTTCAAGGGCTAGTAGTCCGGCAGCTCCGGGCTACCCGGGGGGCTACTTGAGTTCTGGATTGAGCTCCATCACCCGTTCGCCCTCTTCGGTGAGCGAGATCTTGCCGACTGGAGCCGGGCGTGACTTGGCGCCAAAGGCCTTGAAGGGCACTGCCAGCGTGGCCGGAACCCCATCCATCTTGAGATCGACGACGACATATCCCGCGGTGCCCTGTCCGGCACGGATCACCAGTTCATGGGAAAAGTTCTCACCAGGCTGGCAGGAACCCAAGGAGGCTTCGCCGCCGACTCCCTCGTCCCCCAGGATCTCCACGCCATCGATGCTCCGAAACCGCGCCGTGAGTTCGGTGCAGGGTGCTTCGGGTCGGATCAGGATCACGACGGTGGAGGCAGTGTCAGCCGACAGGACCTGTGTCGATGCGGTGCTCACGGTGACGGGTATCCTGGGCTTGCCGCCGTGGTGGGGAATGGGTCGAACCTCCGGCATCATGCGGGCCGAGTCCGTCCGGAGGGAGAGGGCCAGTGCTGCGGCGAGTGCTGTCAGGGTGAGGATTGAAATCTGGGTTTTCATGGTGTTGCCTAAGGACTCATTTGTAGGGCAAAGCCCGAAAGATCCGTTCCAAATCCCCGAAGCTCGAAGACGTAGGTCGAACCCGTGAGTGCCGTGAAGCTGGTGCTGGGGCAGCCGTCCAGGTCCTCATCCATGGCCACCGCCGAACCGGCCTTGACGACGTAAAGATCCATAAGGTCGTTGCTGCAGCTCTGGCCGGGGACCGAGGGTACCGACACCGTGATGGTCTGGTTGGCGCCGGTGTGGCTGTAGCGATACCACCGGGACATCCCGAGCTTGTTGTAGCTGTAGCCATATCCTCCCGACACCATACGGTTGTGCGCGAAGGAAGAGTTTGCGCTGGATGCCAGCGGGTAGAGGTTCCAGAAAGCGGCCGTGTAGGTTCCCTGGCCGCTCCCCAACTGGACCACTGCGGGGTAGGTGAGCGAGGAGGCGTAAGCCGATCCCAGGTCCCCATCCACGTCAAAGGGGTCTGCGGAGGCTCCCGAAGCCCCTGCCGGACAGGTTCCGGAGCACAGCGCATTGACGGGGCTCGCCAGGGTCGTCGACCAAAGGGAGTCGAGATTTTCTTCAGTCGGCGCGTACCTTCCTCGGTAGTAGGCTGCAAAACTATTGAGCGTCGTGAACGAGGGCGTGATCTTTTGGTCATTGGCGAGCACTGTGTGGATCCTCGCAAACGGAGTGCTCGGGTCGGTGGTTCGCCTGTTCTTGTAAAGCATCCAGAGGAAGTGCTGGGCGCTGGTCTCGCTGAAGACGCTCTTGTCCTTGACCGAGTAGGTGACTCCGCCACTGGTGCCCGTGCCCGCGTAGGGTGCCGTATCCATGTCCAGCTGGAATCCGGATGCCTGTCGGTTCGAGCTCGTGTCGACATAGACCGCGTCGTTGAAGGTCATTGCCGAGATCGAGTTGCCGAACCCCTCGCCAAATGCCACGCGGGGATCGAGCGAGTCGTAGCTCGAGTGGGCGCCACCGATGGTGTCAGACCGATAGATTGAATTCTCGAGGTAATGGCCGAACTCGTGGGCCACGACATGGTCGTCGTATTCGTCCGTGTCCACATCCTGCTTTCCGAGGATGTAGAGGCTGGGCATGTTGCTTTCCACGGTGAAATAGGAAGTGCCGATATTGCCCGTCGACGGGCTTCCCGAGGATGAGGGAGTGTTGTTTGCACTCCAGTTGATCAGTACGGGTGGAAACACCTGCGAGGCGTTGCCCTGGCAAACGAGCTCAAGTTCCCTCAGCACGGTGTCGAGGATGGCAAACGGCGCAGCCGCCCGGTCGGTGTAGGAGTGGGTGGCAGTCGAATAAACGAGGCGCGGATAAAGCTCGACCCCCGAAGTGCTCGTTGAATAGGTGCCGCTCGAAGTAAAGGCGTAGAGCGCCTTGGACTGCGTGTTGTCCACGACCTTGGCATCCCAGGAGGCTCCGCTGCAGTTTTCCAGTCCGATCGTGTCCGGAGTATTCCCCGTGCTGAGCATGTGGGCGTAGGCGCGGACCTTGATCATTTTTCCCGGAGCGACCGACAGGCTGAAGGCACCCGAGTCATTGGTCGATGTGGTGGCCAGTACGGCATTGGTTCCCGAATCCAGGGCCTCGACACGGATCCGGCGGGCCGGAAGCTTCTGGATTGCCGTTACCGTGTAGTCGAGTTTGATTCCGCCTTCGGTCACATTGTCCCTTGCCGGTACCCAGTCAAAACTCACGCTGCCCGCCACAGTAAACGCTGCCGACAGCACGGCTGAGACGTGGACCACCGAGGATTCATTGCCTGCCGCATCCCGAGCCTGGACATGGAGGTAGTAGGTACCGGCCGCACCGCTATGGGTCGCAGAGGTCGTCGTGAGGTAGGATCCGGTCGGGACTGAGTTGGAGGTCTGGTTGATCAGGTAGCGGAACTGGCAGGCGCTCTCGCTGCAGGCCCACATCCAGGTCTTGGGCTGGACGCCGCTGCTGTCGTTGGAGAGGCCGGTGACCGAAGGGGCGATGTTGTCGAGCACGGCCGATACATGGGCCACCGGGGATTCGACACCGGCTGCATCGCGGGCCTGGACGTGGATGTAGTAGGTGCCGTTTCCGGTGATCTGTGAAGCCGAGGTGGTGGATCCGTAAGCACCCGACGGAGTGGTTGCGGCCACCTGGTCGATCACAAACCGGTAAGTGCACCCCGTCCCTCCGGCGCAGGCCCAGGACCAGCTCTTCGATTTGACGGCAACACTTGAGCTCGTGAGCCCGCTGACCTGGAAGGACGCTCCGCCTGAGCTTGAGCCTGTCCCGCCTGATGCAGGGCCAGCGGGCGCAGCCGAGTCATAGGCAGGCGAGATGCAACCGCCCAGGGCGGTCAGTGCCAGCAGTAGACCCAGAATGGCGCGCCCCAGTACCATTACTAAATTGTAAGGTATTGGGTTCCTAAACCCCTAAAAATCATCAGGAAAACCCCTTGGGGTGTGTCCCGCGGTGTTTTTTGTTTTCAAAAAAATAACTTTTAGAAACAGATACTTAGGGAGTTGTGGGGAGGGGTTCCGGCATTTAGGGCAGATTGTGTCAGTAAAACTGATTGGATGTATCGGGTAATTTAGGCAGAACGGGCCCATGAAGCCTTGGATGACCCCGTCAGTTGGGTGGATGATGGCGCTGCTCCTTCTTTCTGGTCCGGTCGCGCGCTCGGCTGATCCCGATGAGTTGCCCATCGCCGAACTTCCCGCGGTGGCGGCAGCAGGGGTGAATCGCGAGAGCGGGCAGATCGTTTCGGGTTGCACTTACCGTCTTTATCGCCAGCAGAATGTCTATCGCGTGGTGCTCGCATCCGATGAGCGTGCAGGCGTTGAATTTTCGATCGAGATTCCTGAGCAACTCGTCCCTCTCTCTGATGGTCAGTTCTCCATGGCCGACGGAATGCAGGCCAGCTACTCAGGCGGGATGCTCACCGTTCGGCGCAAGGCCGAGGCACCCGGCCTGGCCTTTGGATCCAGCGGACTGGAGACCCTCAAGATCGAGGTCACTGCCGATCTCATGCGCCCTTATCGGGCAGAGGCCAAGGCCTGGAATACCGTGTTCTTCATCAACACGGGAAGCGACCTCGAGCTTCGCTGCGGATTTTAGGGCATACTGGGTCGCATGACCTTCAATCTCATCGAAACCCTGGCCATCGCTGCCATGGGACTCCTGGCAGGAAAGGGACTGTGCCGCCTTTTCCCCGTCCTTCATCGTCTTTGCCTGCCCGAGCCCGTGCTGGGAGGGCTGGTTTTTTGCCTCGGATTTTTTGGATGGTCCCGGTTCAGCGGGCAGGAGCTCAGCTTTGACCTCTCGCTGCAGACGCCGTTCATGATCGCCTTCTTCCTTTCCATCGGCTGGATGGCTTCCTGGCGAAACCTGCGTGCGGGTGGTCCGGAAGTATTTAAGTTCCTTCTACTGTGTTCGGTGATCCTGCTCGTCCAAAACGGGGTGGGGATGATCCTCGCAAGCCTGCTTGGACAGCAGCCACTGCTCGGGGTCCTCGCCGGGTCGGTGTCCTTGACGGGAGGCCCCGGGACTGCGCTCGCCTTCGCGCCCGCATTTGAGAAGGCGGGGATCGTCGGTGCCGGCCCGATCGGGACTGCCTGCGCCCTCGCAGGCATCGTGTTGGGAGGCCTGCTGGGTGCGCCCCTCAGCGCATCGCTCCTGCGAAACCTCAAGCCTGCAGCAACGTCATCCGAGGCTTCAGCCGCGACTTCAAGCCTGAGTGCCATGGACACGCAGGCCCTCCAGTCCATGGGAGGGGCCCAGGCCGTCGTTCCGGAGCAGACCCGCTGGGATGGGGGAGCGCTGCTGGTCCACCTCAAGTTCTTCCTGCTTGTGATGGCACTCGGTTCAATCCTCGGAAAGTGGATCAATGATCGCGGAGTCACGCTTCCGATCTACATCGGATCGATGGTGGTTGCGGCGACGATCCGGAACTTCCATGACTCCAGGGAAGGTCGGGGCTCGGCAAGATTCCAGCTTTCCGGTGATGCGATCGAGGAGCTGGGATCCATCTGCCTGTCGTACTTCCTGGTTGTAGCGACCATGACCCTCAAACTCGCGCAACTGGCTTCGCTGGCATCCATCCTGGTCGTGATCCTTGTCGTCCAGACGATCGTCGTCCTCGTCATCGCACGGTGGGCGGTTTTTCGATTTTTCGGGCGGGACTATGATGCCGCCGTCATGGCCGGCGGCTTCGTGGGCTTCATGCTCGGTACCACGGCCAATGCGATGGCCAACATGAATGCCGTTTCCGACCGGTTTTCAGCTCGTTTTGGGGCGGCCAGTCGCGCCTTTGTGGTGGTTCCCTTGGTGGGGGCCTGTTTCATCGACTTTGTGAACGCGATCGTGATCACATTTTTGACGCGGGGCTAAACCAAAAGGGAACGGATCCCTCGGCATTTTTCTGTTAGGCTCTCGGCACCATGTCATCTGCCGAAAAGTCGATCTATCAGCCGGTAAGTGCAGCCGTAAATCTTCCCCAGCTCGAAGAGCAGACGCTCTCATACTGGGATGCCAGGCAGATCTTCGAGAAGACCCTCGAGGCATCGGCCACAGCCAAGCCCTATAGCTTTTACGACGGACCTCCGTTTGCCACGGGCCTCCCGCACTACGGCCACATCATGGCGGGCGTGCTCAAGGACATCGTGCCGCGCTACTGGACGATGAAGGGCCACCGCGTGCCCCGGCGCTTTGGCTGGGACTGTCACGGACTTCCCGTCGAGTACGAGATTAACAAGGCCCACAAGCTCGAGAGCTCCAAGCAGATCATCGAGATGGGAGTGGACAAGTACAACGCCGCCTGCCGGTCGATTGTTCAAAGGTACTCGCAGGAATGGAAGAAGACCGTCCGCCGCGTGGGTCGCTGGGTCGATATGGAAAACGCCTACTTCACCATGAGTGTGGAGTTCATGCAGAGCGTGTGGTGGGTATTCCAAGAAATGTACAAGAAGGGCCTGATCTACGAAGGCTACAAAGTCGTGCCTTACTCGGTCGGTGTTTCGACCCCGCTCTCCAACTTCGAAGCCAATCTCAACTACAAGGAAGTCCAGGATCCTGCGATCACCGTGAGTTTTCCGGTCATTGGACTCGGTGGCGGTCGCGACAACGAGCACTTCCTCGCCTGGACGACGACTCCGTGGACGCTTCCCAGCAACCTCGGTCTCGCCGTTGGTCGCGACATCGATTACGTGCGCGTGCGCGAAAAGGCCTCAGGACGCGTGGTCATTCTTGCAGCCGCACTGGCCAAGAACTTTTGGAAAAAACCAGAAGAAGAGACGGAACTGCTTGAGACCCTCAAGGGCGAAAAGCTCCTCGGACTCAAGTACGAGCCGCTCTTTGGCTACTTTGCCGATAAAGCGCGCGAAGGTGCTTTCAAAGTCATCCACAGCGATCACGTCACGACCGAGAGCGGTACGGGCATCGTCCATATGGCGCCTGCCTTTGGTGAAGAAGACTATTATGCCTGCCAAAAAGAGGGCATGCCCATGGTCAACCCTGTCGACGACGATGGGATGTTCACTGCAGCAGTGCCCGATTACGCAGGCAAGCGCGTGAAGGAAGCCGACAAGGACATCATTGCCGAGCTCAAAAAGCGCGGACGTCTGTTCAAGCAAGACACGATCATGCACAGCTATCCGTACTGCTGGCGCTCGGACACTCCGCTCATCTACAAGGCCGTGTCCTCGTGGTTTGTCGCGGTCGAAAAGATCAAGGACCAGATCGTTGCAAACAACAAGACCACGCGTTGGGTGCCCGATCACCTGCGCGACGGCCGCTTTGGCAACTGGCTCGAAAACGCCCGCGATTGGGCCATCTCACGCAATCGCTTCTGGGGAACTCCGCTCCCAATCTGGCGCAATCCAGAGGGCGAAGTGATCTGCATCGGATCGCGCGATGAGCTCGAAAAGCTTTCGGGCAAGAAGGTTGACGACCTCCATATTGATATCGTCGACCACATCACGATCCCCAGTCCCACGGGCAAGAGCCCGCTCAAGCGCGTCCAAGGCGTGCTGGATTGCTGGTTTGAATCTGGCTCCATGCCCTACGCGCAGTGGGGGTTTCCGCGCACCAACAGCGAAGAATTCAAGAAGGGCTTTCCGGCTGACTTTATTGCCGAGGGCTTGGATCAGACCCGCGGCTGGTTCTACACGCTCATGGTGATCGGTACGGCGCTCTTTGATCAGGCGCCGTTCAAGAACGTGATCGTCAACGGGCTGATCCTAGCCGAAGACGGCAAGAAGATGAGCAAGAGCCTGCGCAACTATCCCGATCCGATGGAAGTCCTTAATCTCCACGGTGCCGATGCACTTAGGCTTTATTTGATCGATAGCCCCGTGGTGAAGGCGCAGGAGCTTCGGTTCAGCGAAAACGGGGTCAAGGACATCACCCGGCGCATCCTGCTCCGGTGGTGGAACTCGTACTCGTTCTTCGTGAGCTACGCCAATATCGATGGCTTCAAGCCCAAGGGCGACGCTGCAGCGTCGCCAAATATTCTGGATCAGTGGGTGCTCTCGCGCCTCAATGCGCTGATTGCCAATACCGAAACCGAGATGGCGGCCTACCGGCTCTACAACGTGGTGCCGGCGCTGCTCTCGTTCATCGAAGACCTGACCAACACTTACATTCGGTTTAATCGCTCGCACTTCTGGCAGGACGGGATGCCCGAGGACAAGCGTTATGCCTACGAGACGCTCTATGAAGTGCTCCTGACCCTTTCCAAGGTCATGGCGCCTTTTGCTCCGTTTTTGGCCGAAGCGACCTACCAGAATCTCTCCAAGGTCGCGCCCCAGGGTTCCAAGGAGAGCGTGCATCTCGAGAGCTTTCCGGCAGCGAACACGGCCCTCATCCGCAAGGATCTCGAAGAGGCCGTGCGCGTGATGGACCAACTCGTGATGCTGGGGCGCAATCAGCGCGAAAAGATCGCAGTCAAGGCCAAGATCCCGCTCAAAAAGATGCGCGTGATCCAGCGTGAGGCGCGTGTGCTCGAGACGCTCAAGAAGTTTGAGCCGTATTTTAAAGACGAGCTCAACATCCAGGCGGTCGAATACGACTCGCACGAGGACCAGTTTGTTCAGATCACGGCCAAGGCCAACTTCCCAGTTCTCGGAAAGCGCGTGGGCCCGAAGATGAAGGCCGTGGCCGCAGGGATCCAGAAGCTCGGTCTATCGGAGCTGCTCAAGCTTGAGGCAGGGGAGTCGCTCACGGTGGAAGGTGAGTCGATCACGCTCTCGGATCTCGAGATCCGCCGTGCCGCAAAGCCAGGCCACGAGTCGCTTGCCGTCTCGCAGATCGTGTCGATCGAGCTTGATCCCACGGTCACCGAGGAGCAAAAGCTCGAGGGGCTCTCGCGTGAGGTGCTTCGCAAGGTCCAGCAGGCGCGCAAGAACGCCAAGCTCAATCTCAATGACCGCATTGTCTTGGAGCTCTCGCTCTCCGGAGAGTTGCTCGCAGCCGCGCAGGCCCATCAAAGGACGATCGCCTCCGAGGCACTGGCGCTCAGCGTGAGCTTTGTGTCGCAGCCCAAGGGTTCGCACACCGAGAGTGTCGAGATCGAAGAGGGAGTGATCGGCGTCGGCCTTTCCAGGGCCTAGAGCCGCCGGCGTTACTGGAGTCGGTCGATCGACATGGTGTTGTTGGTGACCTGGGATTCCGGGAACCAGCAGGAGATCACCTTGAGGTTCGCCTTGCCGGGAATATCCGCGCCGTTGGCCTTGCCCGATCCTGGGCACTCCGAAAAGGCCTTCGTGACCGTATTTTTGCAGACACAGCTGCGGCCACTGATGCTGCCGCCAAAGCTCGAGCCCCAGCTGTTTCGAATCAAATATTGGCAACTCCCGCCCTGGTTTCGGATGCCCGAGATCAGCACGGCGTGGGGTCCGCAATCTTTTCCGCCGTTGTTTTTTGCAGGGACAATGGCGCGGGATGCACCCGAGCCGGAAATGCCGACATAACTCGGATCGCGGATCACTCTTGAGCAGAAGCTGAGCCCGAGGGGGAGGGTGGCATTGAGCGCAAAATGCCTGCGGACCTCTTCGGCGTGGACAGCGGCGGCATCCTTCATCGAGGTGAGATGGGTGGCCAAAGGCAGGGGGCCCTCGAGGGCCGATTCGCGATGGTTGGACTCAAAAACCGTGTTTGAGGCGATGTCCAGCGAGCTGCCGATCGGTGCAGTCAGAGCAAAGGTCCTGAGTGCCGAAAGGTCGTCCTTGCTGCACCAGGAGTCGGGCTTGATCGATTCGTAGGCTGCCTTCCTGACTTCTTCTGGCATGTAGGAGAAGTACTTGCCCGTACGTTCCCAAAGATTCGGCTCCCGGTTTGCCCTGGCCCAAGCTCGATCGGAGGCAAGTTTCTGGTTGTTGATGTTGCTCATGGCCTTGCCGAGGCTCTCGATGAAGTGGAGGACTTCGGCTTCCGATACGCCTTGATTCCTCGCCAGCTCGGTTAGGTTGGTGGAGACGCTTGTATAGCTATAATTGGGGCGCTTGCGAGTCGCGTTGATCGCATGATGGATGAAGCCGTCATTCAGTGTTTCGGCCTTGTCGTGGGCTGCCGTGAATCGGATTGCCGCCGTCGCCGGATGGACACGGAGTTTTTTATCGCCGAACGTCTTCATGAGGAAGCAATTCATCATTTCGGAAGCAGAGTAGGCGTAGCATAGCCCCGTACCGTCCTGGTCATAGACCGGGATGCTTTGCATCGGGTTGTCCGCCATGGTCTCCAAGTTCCGATTGGTGCACTCGACTGCGTGGGAGCTCGGGAGTGCGCTCACTCCAGCCAGGACAAGCAGGGATGCAATTCGCTTCTTCATGTTTCTACCTCGCCGGGTCGGCAATGAGCTGAAGGCCAAAAAGATTGGGGACGAGCTCGTCTTCGCTGATCCAGCAGGAGACGATCTTGAACTGGTGGGCATCCGGCATCCTGCCCGTGCTGGGACACTCGTGGTAAGATTTGTCACCCTGGTGCTGGCAAACGCAGGTGCGCTCAGGGCCTGGCCTGAATCCTGAACCCCAGGAGTTTCGAAGCAGGTATTCACACTTTCCGCCGTTGGAGCGCGTGCCCGTGAGGAGTGCTGCGTGGCCGCGGCAGTCATTCAGCCAGCGAGTCTTGGGTTTTCCGTCGGGAGTGATCTGACGGTCGAGCTTGCGGGCACTCGGATCCGAAAGAACCTTGGAGCAAAAGCTCATGCCGAGCGGGAGGTGGCCGTCTTTTCCTGCAAAGTGTGAGCGCACCAGATCCTTGAGTTTGGGCTCGGGAGTACCGGACCAAGCCAGTTGCTGGGGGGCTGGGACCGGTGGAAGGGCTTGGATGGCGTCGCTATCGAGTACGGAAGCGCGAGCGATCTGGACTGCGCTTGTTACAGCTGTAGTCATTGCAAATTGCTCGAGGTCCGCCGCACCGGTTGGCCGGCAGGTGCTTGGGATCGGCGCCAATTCAAAACTCAGGCGTTTGAGCTGGCGACTGATTTCGATCGGTCTGACATCGTCAGTCATCAGGAGGCCCGAAGCCGGCCTGGGAAAGCTCGTGTACGCTCGGAGGGTGGCCTTAGCCTTTTGGAACGGGCTCGTGCGGATGGCGCCGAGGTCCTCCATGTACTGGAGCATCTCAGACTCGGTTACCCCGCTCGATCCACCTGCCTTATTGAGGGAGTTCGAGACGCTTGAGTAGGAATAGAGCGGTTTATCGCGAGTCTCACGGATCGCCTTGATCACGTCTCCTTCTGCAAGTTCACCCCCGCCGTCGGTCTCCGTGCTGCTGTAGTTGATGGCTGCCAGGGCTGGATGGACGACGAGCTCCTTGGAGTCAGGAGTCTTTGAAAGCAGGTAGGCGTTCATGAGCTCGGATGCCGCGTACGCGTAACAGATCCCCGTACCATCCTGGTCGTACACCGGGATGTGCTGCATGACGCTTCCGGCCTCGGTTTCGAGGTTTCGGTCCGAGCAATCGGCTGCCCAGGATAAAGGCAAGTACCCGACAAGGCCTCCAATGGTGATGAGGGTGCTGAGATTGAATGATCGTCTCATTTTAGCCGCGTAATCCCAGTCATATTGGGTGTGATTTCGTCCTCAGCGATCCAGCAGGAGATGACCTTGAGGTCGGCCGCACCTTCGATCATCGGCGCAGTTGGGTTGCCGCCGACGCGGCCGTTGCCCGGGCATTCCGAGAACTCGCGCGTCATGCGGTGCCGGCAGACGCAGCTGAGGCGATTGTCCTTGGTGAATGAGGAACCCCAGGTGTTGCGGAGCAGGTACTCGCAGCGGCCGGCATTAGTGCGTGTACCGGTGATGAGTGCTGCGTGGTGCTCGCATTTGTCCATGTCCGTAATCCGGCGCATGTAGCCCACTTCTCCTTCGATTGCTCTGAGGGAGCCCTCGCGCATGACCCTGGAGCAAAACGAAATGGCCAGCGGCACCGAGGCCCCGGCGGAAAAATGCTCTCGAACGACCTTTGCGTGCCAATCATTCGAATTGCGAAGTGCGGTGACCTGCTCGGGTTCGGGGAGATACGTGAAGGGAAGCTTGAGCTCCCTGTTTTTTGGGCTGAACAGGGTCTCGCCGGCGATCTTGACCGAGGAGGCGATGCTGGCGGATCGGATGAATCCCTCATATGACGCCTCAATCTCCCGCTTGCAGGTGGACCCGGAAGCAGAAAGATCAAGATCCATCTTGCCAGCAACCTGTTTTCGGAGGGCATCCTCGAACTGCCGACGGTTGGGGTACTGGCCAAGTTCATTCCATGCTGCAGCCCTGGCTAGCCCCTGAACTTCCGGGTCCGTCATGAGTTCACCGACGAGCTCGATCATTTGCAGGACCTCGGACTCGGACATGCCGCTTTCGCCTGCGATCCTGGCGAGGTCCTCGGACACTCCCTCATAGCGGTAGTTGAATCCAGACCTCACGGCACGAATGGACTCCGTAACATTGCCCGCGGAAAGCTCAGCGCGTGGATCGTAAGCACGCTTGTAGCGGATTGCGGCGACGGCTGGATGGATCCTGAGCGGGCTCTTTGGGTCCCGGTCCATGATGTAGGCGTTCATGAGCTCGCTTGCTGCGTATGCATAGCAGGTTCCTGAGCTGTCCTGGTCATAGACCGGGACCTTCTGCATCGAGCTCCCCGGCAGGGTCTCGAGATTCCGCTCCACGCAGTCAGCCGCAGCCGCAATTTGGGCGGCCAGGGCGATCAAAATGGGAGCGATCAGCCAGTTCATCGAGCCCCTTAATCAGCGCTGGTCCACATGAAGAGCGAGGTGGATGCGATGCTTTTGTCCTTCTTGCTCTGGCAGTAGGACTGCTCATCTCCATCCGAGTCCTTGAGGATCCGGACATCGCCTCCCGCCTTGGAACACGCCATCGAATGGGGGTTCTTGCCGCCGGAGAGCTCGCTCATCGCGAGCTTCATGGGTGCCTTCACCGTTTTTTGTGCCATTCGCATGATGTCGCACTTTCCCTCTAGACAGGCTTCCGAGACATAGTCGCCGCGCCTGGCCTCGTAGCAGAGCTTGATGGGTCCCGTGGCGCCGGAAACGGTGCGAGATGGAGAGCACTCAGGTCCTGCGGCGTGCGATACCATGCCGCCCGCCGATGGGATGAGGATCATGAGCAGAACTGCAGTCATTTTTTTATTCATAGGGAGTCCAGTGCTGTGGTGTTGGGTGCGACTTCGGCCTCAGGGATCCAGCAGGAAACGATCTTGAGGTTGGCCCGGTTGGGGATGTTCTTGCCGTCCTTGAGTCCGTTGCCAGGACACTCGGAATACGCCTTGGTCGCGGTGTTCTTGCACACGCAGCTGAGGCGGCTGTTGCTCCTGAATGCCGTACCCCAGGAGTTCCGGATCAGGTATTCGCAGCGCCCGCCATTATTCCGAATGCCTGAGATGAGGACGGCGTGGGGGCCGCAGTCCTTCCCCCCGTTCTTGTCCTTGGGGATGATCTTTCGGGAACTCCCAGTGCCGGAAAGGCCCCGGTAAGTGCCGTCCGAGATCACTTTTGAACAGAATGAGAGACCCAGCGGACGGGTGGCCTTTGCCGCGAAATGGGCGCGGATGGTTTCCTTGATCGTGGCCTCGGAGGCGCTCATTCCCGTGAGGTGTTTTGCTGCCGGCATTTCGCTCGAGAGGGGTTTTGCGCTCTTATGCTTCTCCTCGAAAATCGTCAGGAAAGCGATATCGAGTGAGGACGAGGCCGGAGCCGAGAGGGCGAAGCTCTTGAGTGAGGCGATGTCCTCCTTGGAGCACCACGCGTCCGGCTTGATGGAATTGAAGGCGGTGGATGTGAGGTTGTTCCAGTAGTTGTAAAGCGGTCCTGCGAAGGATCCATTGGCAGCGGCCTGTTTCGAGGAGAGCAGTGATGCCTGGTCCCGGATCGTCGGGTTGGTCATGGCCTTCCCGAGGGTCTCGATAAAGTGCAGCACCTCGGCTTCCGGGACTGCCGTATTTTTGGCTGTTTCCGTTAGGTTTTGCGCGACGCTCGAATAGCTGTAATTGAATTCGGCCCGTGTAGCGTTGATGGCCTTGTCGATGAAGCCCCCGTTGAGGGTCTCTTGCTTGTCATAAGCTGCGGTAAAGCGAACGGCTGCCGTAGCGGGGTGCACTCGTAGGGAGGTGGAGCGGTTTTTCTCCATCAGGTAGCAGTTCATCATCTGGGAGGCGGCGTAGGCGTAGCACATCCCGGTGCCGTCCTGGTCGTAGGTGGGGATGCTCTGCATCGGATTGCCCGTGGTGGTCTCGAGATTGCGATTCACGCAGTCGGTTGCCAGTGCGGAATTCGGGCCAAGGGTGAGTGCGATGATAAAGAGGCGGGTTTTAGAGATCATTGAGCACCGTCGCTGATTTGATGTTGGGGGCCATCTCGTCTTCTGGAATCCAGCAGGAAACAATCTTGAGGTGGGCACGGTCCTGGATGGGGGACTGGACTGTGGCAGGCTTGCCCTTGGAGATGATGGTCTTGGCCACGGTGCCCGTTCCCGGACACTCAATGTAACCCTGGGTCTGCGTGTTCTTGCAGAGGCAGGAGTGCTTGTTGCTGGAGCTGAAGTTTCCGCCCCAGGAGTTTCGCATCAGGTATTCGCAGCTGTTTCCCTTGGGGCGCGTGCCGACGAGGAGCACGGCGTGTCCCCCGCAATCGTCCTTGATCTTTCCATGGATCTTCCCTGAGGCATCCTGGGTCCGGGTGATCTTGCGTGCCGATGGATCACTCAGGACCTTCGAACAGAAACCGATTCCCAGCGGGAGCTTGCCCTTGGGTCCGTCAAAGTAATCGCGGACCAGCTTTTTGATCTGCTGATCACTCGTGCCGAGGAGGTTGTATTGACGCGCTTCTGGAATCGCAGGGGGAGGCATGCGCGCGCCCGGGTTGAGGACGGAGCACGATGCGATCTGGATGGCATTTCCCACTGGAGATGAGAGCGCAAAGCCCTCGAGCGCGGACTTCTGGTTCGCAGTGCACCAGCCGTCCACGGGCAGCCGTTCATACGCCAGGTGCCTGATCTGTGAGTTGATCTGCATCGATGAGGGGGGCACCGGACGGACTGCAAAAGAGGCCGCGTCGGCCACGGCAACACCACTTCGGCCCTCGCTCGCCCGCGGCTTGGACTCATGCATTGCCTTCACGCGGGCCTGGGCCTGCACCGACGGGTCCGACATCATCTTTCCGAGGCGCTCGATGAACTCCAGTGCCTGTGCTTCGCTCATTCCCGCCCGGGAGCCGATTTCGTTCAGGGATGACTGGATGGATGAATAGCTGAAGGCGTCCTTGCCGCGGCAGGCGTTGATGGCTGTTCCAATGTGTCCGCCGCTGAGTTCGCCACCGTCCTTGAGCTCGCCTTCGGCGTATCGAATCGCAGCAAGTGCCGGATGGATCTGGAGGCCCGCCTTGGGGTTCTTCTTGATGAGATAGGCATTCATCAACTCAGATGCCGAGTAGGCGTAACAGATCCCGATCCCATCCTGGTCGTAGACCGGGATCTTCGGCATCGGGCTTCCGGGCTCGGTCTCGAGGTTGTGGGCGGCGCACGGAGCAGCATCGGCAATGCCTGCCCACGGGAGCGCGGCGCACGCGAGTGCAAGAAGGTGGGTGATGATGCGATGACCCCGGAGACTCACCTTTAAACTATCGCAGACTCATGTTGAGCCCGGAAGCTGTGTCAGGTTTGACAGTAGACTCGCAACGTGTCGTGGAATCCCGGCCAGTTGGGGAGCGGGATTTCGCACACCAGGCGGTAATGAGCCTCCAAAAAAGCGTGGAATTCCGGGGAGCCGGTGCGGCCCCGCCATTCACCTGCGTGGATCACTGTTCGGGGTCGGAGCTTGAGCAGGGCATCCAGGGCCATGCAGTGCTGTCCGGACTCGCTGAGGGGTGGCCAAACGAGGAGCAGGGCGCGACCGCGAAGCAGGGGATCCTCGGATGCCGTCTGAGGCGTGCCTTTGTGAATCGGCAGCCAGTGGGGAGGGGCCTCAGTCCGGGAGTCCATGCAGGTGATCTCGGCGCCCGCTTGCCTGACCATCCAGCCCCAGTAGCCCGTGCCGGCTCCAATCTCGAGGATGGGGGCATGGCGCGCAATCTCGAGTACTGCCTCGTCCGAAGGGACGGCCCAGCTATAGGCCCAGATCAGGGGCTTGCGCGCCGCACTTCGGTCGGAAACCTGCCTGAAGACTTCGAGGTAGGGATTGAGAAGACTCGTCATTTACCTGGAAAAGGGCGATCGCAGCTTGCAACACAGGCTTCCTGGGTTTTGGCGTCGAGGCCGTAGTGCGCTCCCAGCACGGTGACCTGGTAGTCCATGATCTCGAAGTGGCTTCCCGAGCTGCAGTCGTTCAGGTCCTTGTCTTCTTTTTTCCAGCCCGCCCATTGGGCTGTGTGGAAGTTAGCGTCCTGCGCGATCCTGCATCCCATGTAGCAGTGGACTTGCTTGTCGGATTTAAAGCGGGTGAGGGCGTAGGCCCGCTCGTCCTTGAAGACGTTGTAGGCCGTGAGCATGTGCCACGGAGCCGGGGCGGGAACCGCCTCGGCCCTCCAGTCGCGCTTCTGTCTGTCAAAGGAAGCCGAGCTCGGAAATCCCTCGGCCTTCCAGCAGGGCGTGCCTGCCAGGGCGGCGGAAGTGGCCAGCTGCGCTATCCCAAGCACTTGAAAAACAAAGACTTTTATTTTCATCGGGGGGTTTTTTAAAATACCCGATCAAATCTGTCAACTTTTGTGTTAGGACCGGCCTCATGAAATGGCTCAAGCACCTGTCGTTCGTTTCGCTCCTGCTCTGGGGTCTCGCCGTGGCTCATGCTAGTGGAGTGATTTCATGAGCAAGCCCTACGTCTCCGAAATCCTCGGTGTCGGCATGCAGGTCCCCGATCGCGTGGTGACCAATGCCGACCTCGCCAAGTTCATCGATACGACCGACGAATGGATCGTCCAGCGCTCCGGCATTCAGGAGCGCCGCTGGTGTGATGAGAACACTTCGACCACTGATCTTGCGCTCAAAGCGGCCGAGCAGGCGATCACGCGCGCGGGAATCGACAAGTCCGAAATCGACCTGATTATTTTTGCGACGCTCTCGCCGGATCACGACTTTCCGGGAAGCGGCTGCTTTTTGCAGGCCAAGCTGGGCCTCTCGGGCTGCGCCTCCTTGGATATCCGCCAGGCTTGCACGGGATTTTTGTACGGCATGAGTGTGGCCGACCAATTTTTGAAGA
>CAZDSX010000013.1:0-56027 GCA_964508305.1 uncultured Bacteriovorax sp. | reverse complement strand
GATGGATGGCGGCTACCGCGGCTGGGTCGAGGCCGGGCTTCCCACCGAGAAGTGAAACTGCGCGCCAAGTCCCCTCGAGTTCCGCTCGAGCGGGCGCTTTCCAAGCTCGGCCTGGCCTCCCGTACCCAGGCCCGCGCGCTGATCGAGTCAGGAAGAGTCAAGGTCCACGGAAAGATCCAGACCGATCCGCTTTTTCCAGTCACTCCCGAGACGGCTGCCATCGCGATCGACGGCGTGGCCGCGCGTGCGACACAAAGGATCACCCTGATCCTCCACAAGACCCGCGGGGTGCTCACCACCCGCGAGGATGACCGGGATCGAAGGACGGTCTTTGACCTGGTTCCCACCCGCTATTTGGAGATGGGCCATCTCCATGCCGTGGGCAGGCTCGACCTCGCCACCACGGGACTGCTGATCCTGACCAACGACACACGGCTTTCTTCGTGGCTCACCGATCCCGAAAGCGGGATCGAGCGCACCTATTCGGTGACCGTCAGGGGTGAAGTCTCGCCTGAAACGATCCACAAGATGATTGCCGGAATCGATTCAGAGGTTGGCACTCTCGTCGCCCGCGCAGCATCGATTCGCAAGGCAAGCACCCGCGAGTCCCACCTCATGATCACTTTGAACGAAGGAAAGAACCGCGAGATCCGGCGCCTCTGCGAAGCCCTGGGACACGAGGTGAGCGCCCTGAAGCGCCTCTCCTATGGTGCACTCGAACTGGGAGATCTCGAGCCCGGAGAAGTCCGTGAGCTCACCGATGCGGAGCTCGAAGCAGCCTTTCCCGGGATGCCCCGATCGACAACCCTGACGACTACTCGCCGATCGGATCCTGCTTGAGGAGCTTTTGGATTTCCTCGGCGGAATAAAGGCGTCCCTTGCCGACACCAGGACAGAAAGCCTTGACCTCATTGTTCCAGGTCCTTGCATTCATGTTCTCGGGCCAGAAGGGCCAGGTCCGGCACTGCGCCGGGCGTCCCTCATAAACCGCGCAGGACTTGCCCTGGAGGAACTCGCAGGGACCCTCCACCGACTTCAGGTGGAAGTGTCCGTCAGTCTTGGTGCAATGCTTGCGCGTGAATGCAGCCGTCGAAAGCCCCAGGACCCTCGCCATGCTCCTTCGGTCCTCGAGGGTCATGTAGACGAAGCCGTAACCGCCGCGCGAAACGCAGCAGCGCCCGGTTCCCTGGCACTCAAACCTGATTCCGTCGGACCAGAAGGGCCTGGGCATCACTCAAAGACCGGGCAGGCGGAGATATCCACCTGCGAGAGCGCGAAGCCCGCATCGGCTCCGTCGATCTGGACGGTCTGGGTGGCCTCATCAAAGACGCCCTCAACTAGATTTCCATCCACCCGGACGAGCACCGAGCGACCATCAATCTTCTGCTCGGAGGTGAGCTTGAAGCTGGTCATCAGCGTCAGCTGCGAAGTCGATACGCTCGCCAGCCGGGAGAGTGCCGAGTCGAGGTCCCCTCCAATGATGTCCACTGCGATGGAGTCCTGGTACTGGGAGGCAAATTCGAGGAAGCCATGCCCGATCGAGTCCTCGCCCCACTTTGATACATGGGCAGGATCGGTGTGCACGATGGCACCGACGCTGACCTTGCGTCCCGGAAGCGCCCGCTCGATCTCGGCCCTGACCGAATCCGGAGTCAGACCGCCGCAGTACTTGGTGCGGGCCCGGTTTTCGAGCCAAAGGAAGGAATCCTTGAAGTGTGGCCAGCCCTTGAAGCCATCTGCGGTCGGGTCGTAGCAGACATCATTTTCGTCGCTCACAAAAACGAGCGAGAGCGAGGCACCATCACGATAGAATCCATCCGACTTCATCCGGGCAAAGCGCTCGCCCGAGAGGCTCTTCTTGAGCGAGAGCAGGAGCGCCTCCCCATTGGTCGCAGCCAGCTCCGTTTTTGGACAGGCCAGCGAGTCCTCAAGGAGCCCTGCAGTGCGATCCTCGCCGAGCTCCGAGGGGACGAGCACCTTGGGATCACTCCCATGCGAGAAGAGGCTTCCACTCCACTTGCCTTTTCCACCATGTCCCAGCATCACGCCAATGTGCGGATCCGCACCCTCGGGAAGCCCCTTGAGGAATGCAGGGATCGCTTTGGCAAGCTTGCGACGCTCGCTGACGAGCGAGAGCGAAGTATCGGTCACGAAGAGCAGGTCCACCGCCCTGCTGAAAGTCGGGGTCGGCTGGTTCCAGCGCCAGGTCAGGCGGTCACTTTCATCCTGGCAATTGGGACCCTTGGGAACGGTGATGTTCTTGACCTTGCCGTAGATCTCAATGCTCTTGCCGCAGGCAGTGGCACCGAGTGCCAGGAGGGCGGTAGCTGCAATCAAAACGGGCTTTTTCATTGGCGCACCTTCTTGTGGGCGATCTGCAGATGCCCTGCGCTGAGCGGCTCAAGCAGCGAGCGCAGGGACTCCGGGTTGGCGACTTCGTTGGATACTCCGTGGAACACGAGCTCGACTCGGCGGTTGCGCGCCCACGCCCTGGAGCCCTTGCCCAGGTCGATCGGACGGTCCGGACCGTATCCACTGGAGGTGATGCGAGATGGATCAATCCCGAGGGCCTCGAGGGCCCTGCGCACGGACCCCGCCCGGCCGGCCGACAGCTTCTGGTTGTAGGTTCGCCGGCCTCGCTCATCGGTGTGGCCTTCGATCGTGATCGATTGCCATGCTTCCGGATTCGCGGCGAGATAGCGGCCGATGGGCTCAAGCTTCTCGGCAAAGACGGGCTTGATCTGGGCGGAATCGATGCTGAAGAAGACCTTGCCTCCGTCCAGCACGATCCTCACGTCACGGCTCGGAGCCGCCTGGGATGTCGAGATCGCGTCATCACGGCCTCCATCCACCGGCATTCCGATCCTGACTCCCACCATCCCGGCAAACGAGTCGCGCGCCGGAAACTGCATCTCGGTGAGCGCCTCTCCCCAGAGTTGCACGGAGAAGGCGCCGGTGGTCGGCATGTCGATCGTGGTGCGCGAGCCGATGTATGGCGTCGCCTTGGAGTTGCCGAGGAGCTGCGTGTAGCGGGTGTCAGTACCGAACTGTACGGCCACCACCGGGCCGATGGCCCAACCGTCCCAGAGTCGATAGCGGGCGTTGAAGTCTGCACGCGCAGACCGGATCTGGATACCGACGGCAAACCCCTCATCGTTGATGCCGCTTCGGCGCGAGAAACCCCATCCGATCGAAGAGTCCCACTCCCAGCGCCCGGTGCGACGACCGATCCCGATCTTGCCCAGAAAATTGGTCCCACTCGGAGTGCTGTCGAACCCTGCGCCGTCGAGGAGTCCGAAGCCGAGCCCGATTCCGGCGTGGACCCGATAGCCCTGGTCCGGCACGGCCTCGTCGGCCACTGGCAGCTTTTCGAGCTTGCCGGAGACTGTCGAGCTGGCACGCACACGCTCGTCGAATTCGACGACCTCAGCGGCCAACGCAGGCCTGGATGCGAGGATTTGGCTGGAGACGATGCTGAGAACGGCTGCTGAAAGCGCCCTGCGACTGATTGAGTTCATTCCGCCATTATCGCCGAACCAGCGGACGGCGAAAGACGGCAAAAATCACCGAGTCAAGTGTTTGGCAGGAGTCAGATGATCAGGGACCGAAAAAGCGGGAGTCGAGCGAGTAGGGCCCGGCACCCAGGAGCGCCATGGCCAACAGCACGACGGCCAGGTTGACGGCGTACTCGTTTCCGGGAGGAGTGTTGGTGATGAGGTATCCCCCACCCTTGTGACCGATCACCGCTGCCACCAAGAGTGTCAGCATGCAGACGATTGCAGCGGGACGATAGAAGAGGCCAAGCAGGATCAGGACGCCTCCCAACAGCTCGGCAGCCATCGCGAGCCTGGCCTGTACCGCAGGAAACGGAACACCCAGGCTTGAAAGCCAGCCCACGAAACCCTGCATGTTGCCGGGCCCCACGATCCCGAGCTTGCCGAGCCCGTGGACCACGAGGCAGGGGCCGATGAACAGACGAAGAAGCAGGATGGCAGCATCAACCGAGGCGGGATTTTGGGTCATGATGAGCTGAGGGTAGCACGAGCTCCAAGATCAGATCAGCACAAACCTGCAGCCCGCCGCGCGGGCTCCGGCCCCATCCGTCGAATCACGGTCGCCCACATGCAGGTGTTGTGCGGGCTCGACTCCGTAACGCTTTTGGATCCATCGGAAGGGCTCGGGAGAGGGCTTCCAGAATCCCAGCGCTTCCGCACTGACGGCGTCGTCAAAATAGGGGGAAAGGCCAAGCGCTTGGATCTTGCCCCGGGCCTCGAGGTCACTGAGCGCAACCTGGATCGCCCCGGATGCCCTGCCCTGCTTGAGCCTTTCCAATGCATCGGCCCGCGGACCGATCCGGGGGAGCAGGGCATGGATCACCTCCTGCTCACGGCAAAGCACCTTCTTCCAAGCCTCCCAGGCGACAGGATCCACCCTTGAGTCGTTGAGCAGGCGCTGTTGATCAATCCATTCGTGCATCCTAAGGAAGGAGTTGATCTCCGAACGACGGATGCGAGGCGCAAGACCCAGCGTCGAACGCCAGAAGATCCCCCATCTGAGGCGCGGCAGGGAGTACAGGGTTCCGTCGACATCATAGGTGATGAGCTTCATGAAAACTTGCGAGTGTACAGTGGCAGGAACTTGAACTGCGACTCCCACGCTCCTCGCCTCTCCATGCCCGAGACCCTGCGACCAAACTCCTCCACCGAAACGCTTCGATACCCGGTACGGGCAAGCCTCCCGCTGGAACGTTTGGAGGAGAATTCGGAATTCTCAATCGAAAGAGCGCGCTCGAACTCCTCGATCAGGCGTTCCATCTCACTTTCGGCGGGAGGACTGCCGCCGACTTGCACGAGTTCATACCCGGGATGGTCGCCGGGCCGAGGAAAAACCGAAAACGATGGCAAAGGCCCGTCCGTCCTCCACGAGTGGCGCAGCCGTGAGAGGGCCGCCTCAACCTGGAATCCAGTGATCTTTTCGCCCGTGAATGAGTAGGCCACCCCAGTACGCCTCTTGAATCGCAGGTCAGGAAGTCCGAAGCGCATCTGGCCCACGCACTCAAAAACGTCCTCCGTATTGTAGCGACGCAGTCCATGGCGATCACTCACGAGCATCACATACTCGCGTCCCGTCACGAGTTCGGCCGGTCCGAGCACGCGGGAGGGATCGTCCTCCAAGATGAACTCATACAGGACTCCGGGTGCAGCCGGGACAAATCCGATCTCGCCCGACCGGATGCAGGGCACGGTCTCGATCGTCTCGGTGGACATCGAGTAAAGCGGCACAAAACGGGCGTGGCTCGCCGCACGCAGGCGATCCACGAACGGACGAACATAACCTCCATCCCAGCTGCTCGACACCCTGAGCCCCGGAAGAAGTGCATCCAGCGAAGGACGAGCGGCCTGGCGGCCCAGCCACCGGAGCTTTTTCCTGCCCGCGGGCGACTCGATGCGACGAGCAAGCTCCCGGACGCGTCCGGCGAAGCGTTCCGGATTGGCCACCCAGTGGCGGCAAAGCCTGCTCGATGCCTCCCAGTCCGAATCCAGGGAGTCGAGCCATGCCACCAGCGTCGAGGGATTGGTCGCATAGAGCATCGCAGGCTGGGAAAGGACGATGATCCAGAGCCTGAGTGCCGCATCCCCATACTCATCGGCAAGCTCGCAAATGGCTGGATCTGCCTGGATCCGATAGGGGGCCTGCAGGCATACGATCCTCGAAGGCACCCGATCCTCGTTGAGGAGGATCGCCGTGAGCGATCGCTCCTCTCGGAGCGAGGCCATCACGTAGAAGCTTCGTCTGAAGATGCCGAGCCTGGAAAAGATCCGGGCATAACCGTCAAAAAAGTTGACGTGCCTCTCCCTGACTCTTTCAGCGGTGTAGAGGATGCGCTTGGGCTCGCGCGTGGAGCCCGAAGTCATCGCCCAGGCGACCGAAACCCCCTGGCGCCTGCGCTCGTCATGGAGCCTGGACAGTCGGGCGTCGAGCTCGGGGCCGTGTCGTTCACATGGCGTGGCGTCGTCCACTCCCAGCTCCGCAGCGAGCCTGCGTTGGACGGACGAAAAGCGCCAAAGCCTGAGCCAGAAGGCTCCTTCGAGAGTCCAGCCCACGAGCCACAGGAAACACCAGATCAGGATCCGGAGCAGCTCATTGAAGGTGGCATTGATCACAGGGAAGCCTCTCCGCTAGCGCAGGCCGACTGCAACTCGGCAAAGAGCCGGTCGATGGACGCCTCCTCCAGCTGGGCGGGGTCCCAAAAGAGCGTGAGCCCGAGACTTCCGGAAAAGCTCGTGGCTGAAAATGCAAAGGGATGGGCCTGGTACAGGTGACCGATCGTCTCGATCCTTCGAACGCCCGGAAAGGCATCCCCGTCATCGGCCCTCGAGACCCGGGAGGCGAATGAAAAAGCAGTCGTGCAGGGATCCATCCCCGGGCGCGCAAAATAGAGCTTGAGCGCCAGCTCAAGCGCCCGGCGCACCCCGGATCCCATCCAAGGAGAGAACCACCCACGATTGGAAAGTGGGGCCGCCGAACCTCCCACATCCCACATCCCCGAAGCCATCGCCTCCTCGACCCTGGCCCGGACCTGCAGCGGATCCGTCGTCTCGGAGAGTCGGATACGGCTGGAGGCATTTCCAAAGTAGGCAAACGGATCCCGCCGGACACTCAGCGGAAGCCAGAGCGAGAGCGGCCTTTCGCCGGGCCCGCTCCATTTCCTGAGCGCCGAAAAGATCCAAGCACAAAGGAGATCATTGAGCGTCATGCCCGACTTGTTTTCGCGTAGCCGCAAACGAAGACCGGCTTCATCCAACCAAAGCGTGCGCCAGCATTTCCGGGGTGATCGGCGGCCGGAGGCTGCCGACCTCGCGCTCGACTGCCATAGGGATGGAGCCCGGCCCGCGGCCTGGCGCAGTCGCAGCTCGGAGCTCGCGGGGATGGGGCCACCGAGCTGGACACTCAGCCAAAGCAGGAGCGCCACGCCGTCTCCCAGTGCATGGTGCATGCGCGTGGCCAGCACGCTGCCGCCAGTCGCTGGGTCATCGAACACCCGCTGCTCCAAGAGCGGGTAAACGGCCGGATCCACTCCCGCCGAAACAAACGCACGAAGCTCCTCTTCCGAGGAGACCCTCTCCAGGACGGGCACCGCCGGGTTGGCGATCCATTCAAAGCCACGTGCATGGCAGCTCGAGCGTGGAAAGGCCCCCATCGCCCTGCGCGCGCCCTCACGGAGGACTTCCACATCCGCTTGTTGATCCAGGTGCAATAGGATCGAAAAAGTCGCAGGACGCTCGGCGGAATCCACCGCAAGAGACGCCACGTCGAGCAGCGAGAGCTTCATACGAGCTTGAGCGTCACCACATCGCGCCAGCGCGCTTCAGGAATATGCCGGGTGACCTCGAGCCACGAGAGGCCTGGCTTGAGGTGGTGAAGGCGATGCATCGAAAGCCCCCCGGAGGCAAAATGCAGGAGTTTGCCGGGATAGTTGTGTGACCGCTCCTCCTCCGGACCCGTCGAGTATCCGGAGTGCGTCCTGAGCGCGAAAATGTACCAGAGCAGGAAGCCATGCAGGATTTCGCTGAAGAAGAGCCGGATCAAGAGCTGGCCAAAGCCCGTGAACCAGGCAATCGTCCCGAAAACGAGGATATAAACCGCAAGAGTAAGCCCATACTCGATCCAGTCGCGGCGCTTGAAGACTCCATTTTTGCGGATCCAGTAGACCCACTGGTAGGGCATCGCAATCGCCCGGAGCGGGATTTGCCAGCGCTGGTCCGTATTGAGGAACTCATCGGGATCGCGCCCGGGAAGATTGGTGTGGGCATGATGGTGCAGATGGGTTTTTCGGAAAACGACCGAGATCACCCCCACGGGCAGGAGCGCAAGCCGGCCCCACCACAGGTTGGAGCGGCGTGTGTTTCCCAAATGCCCATGCGACCCCTCGTGCGCCATCGCCCCGAGAAGGAAGTTGAGGTAGGCGCGACCCAGCAGGTCTGCCACGGCGGCCAGGAGCCCGACCGGCGCCCAAAAATAACTCCCCAGACTCAGGCTTCCGGCCACGAGGATGACAGCGCGGCTGGCGCGGATGCTGTGCTCACGAGTGTTCCACATGGCCGGGGACCATCCTATATCCGATAAAACCTGTCAACCTTGGGAAACCAATCTTAAATCACTGAAATCAATGGATAAATAGCCACTCAAGAACGCACTGCGACATGCCGATAAGGGAGGAGACGAGGAGAGCACTATAATGACCCTGCGCCGCCCGGCCTTTGGCCCATTCTGGATCGTGAGCTGCCTGATCCTGAGCATCTTCCTGACCCTGGCCCTCACCCTCCCGGCCCAGGCTGACATCGATCCCGAAGTCGCGGCCTTGGTCCAGTTCGAGACTCGCGCCAACGCAGCCGGGGCACGAAGCGCCGAAAAGGTCGCCATCGAACATTACGAAATCCCTCTCAAGTCCCTCGAAAAGGACATCGCCGATCGAATCCCCCCCAACGTGAGGGACGCACTGATTTTTGAAAAGAATGGCGAAAAGCATGTTCGCTGGATCATCAATCCCGAGGACACCAAGTGGCATATTGAGGTCGAGAAGTGGCTCAAATCCAAGGGCCTCTCCACGGAACGGCACAAGCACTTCAACGCCTACATGACCGCATCGCGGAGCTACATCCTCGAAGACCCCAAGAACGGAGCCCAATTCTCGGCAAAGGTTTCGACCAACCAGACCGGCGGCGCCTGGCGCGACAAGAAACAGCCCATCGATGACGCCCGCCAGGTCCGCATGGCGGCCGATTACGTGCGCGAGGGCGTGGCCGAAAAGCCCATGCTCCACAGCACCATCATGGACGAGCCGGCGCTCTTCGGGATCAAGGAACTCGACCAGGCGATGCTCGTCCGCACCCTCGACGGCCTGGCTGACGACAACAAGTTCTATCTGCCCGGCTTCTCGGCCGTGCACGACCGCGTCGGTGCGATGATCGCCAAGAAGAACGGCTCGACCAACCCCGCCGCCTTCTGGAACGAGCATTACAACAAGCCCCTGGGCCGTGCGCTCGCGGAGTTCACCGCCCGCTTCGGCCTCTGCTTCGACTCGCCCCACTCACAAAACTTCCTCGTGGAGCTGGACGGAAACCTCAAGCCCACCGGAAAGATCATCATCCGCGACTTCGGAGACAGCTACGCCACCACCGAATTCTTCGCCGCCAAGGGCCGAATGGACTTCATCGCCAAATGGGAGGCCGACAACGTGATCAAGGGCGAGATCCCGATGGCCATCGGCGTGCTCCACGGCAACGAGATGCCTTCCTGGATCGACAATGAGGAGTACATGAAGTGGGGCCGTGAGTTCTTCGAGGAATATGAGCAGGAACTCGCCCGCCTGACGGGAGTTCCGCGTGCCGAACTCAAGGAGCAGCTCTATGTGTCGGGTCGCTACTTCTCCAAGAGCTACTCGGCCAAGTCTCCTGCATGGAACGCCTACCTCAAGGGACTCGGATCCCAAGCTGATGCTCCGTTCGCTGCAACGGCAGCCACCCAACGATCACTCCTTCGCGCGCTGGTCAACCAGGCCGATGCCAAGAGCAATGCCCGCGCGATGATGATGGTCAACAAGTGCATGAGCAACTTCGGCAACATGGCCAAATGAAAACCTTGCGAGCAATCCCTGCCGTTGCCTTGACCCTGGCCTCCCTGGTCGGGTCCGGGTGTGCCACGGGATTCCGAATGCCGGGCAGTTCGCAGGAGATGCGGGCTCCCGAGCGGCAGGTGGAGGGACGTGAGCTCCAGCAGAGGATGTCGACCTACCTGGTTCCCCTCGATGAATCCGGGTCCCGCTTCCTCAAGATGCAGTTCTCCGAGATTGGCCTGATCCACACTGACGAAACACAGATCTCGTCATGGAAGGCGGAGTGCATGGAAAGGCAAGTCCGCGCGATCCATGAAGTGCTCTCGGATGCGACCTCCGCCGGACGCAAGCAGGTCGAAGCCCTCCAGATCGAGGGCATCGACTACCTCCTTGCCGATCTTTCTGAACACGGCGAAGCCAGTGATGTGCCCCTGGTGCGCAAGATCTGGTGGGACGCAGGCGACCAACCGGGGCTGGTCGTGCGGATGGTCTACGACCCGCGCGAGCCGTCACCGGATGCAGCCTGCCGGGTCCTCAAGCCTTCCTCGTTCGAACGCCAGCTCAAGCTGATCCGATAGGCCCGGCGCCTCAGCGCTGGTAGTCCACGAAACGACAATCTGCCCAGTTCTTGCGATCCTCTTGCGTCTCGGGGAGCGAAAAATGGACGCGGGGCGGACTCGTGAGCTCCCAGATCACGCGCTGGGATGCACCCGAATGGTGGGAGAAGGCGCGCACTCCGCCCTCCTCGACGAGGTCCGAGGAACCCGGGGCCACCGAGTGGTCATCTCCAGGGGTCGGGATCGCATCCTCCAGGGATCCAAATACAAACGGTCGGAGCGCCTCGGTGGCGGGAAAATAGGCGCGATGGACATCCCCCCAGCGCAGCCACGGTCCTTCCGTGGGACTGATGCGGCGAAGTTTGTCCGCCGCCTTTTGAAGGGCGGAGGCAGCCTCCTCGAAGAATCGACCGCGCTCGCGTCCCTCACCCTGCGTGGCGCGGGCGTAAACCCACTGGGGATCGCCAAGCTCCTTCATCCATGCACGGAAAAGGGCGCACTCGCGGCACTCGAGGCCTGCATCGAAGTTCCACCTGGACAGCCGCTCCGTCAGCTCCGACTTGGGGATTCCGGCGAGAAGCACTGGAAGCAGGAATCGCGCATCCACGGCCTGCACATCGCAGATCACTTGCGAGAGGCTCGCAACATCGTGCTTTTCGGCCAGGCCCTTCTGGAGCAGCTCTTCGATTCGGTAGCCGCGGAACGACTCGGTGTGGTTGTAGCCCACCGAATATCTCGCATCCCTTCCCCACTGCAGCTGGTTGGCCGTGGAGAGCCAGCCGCGCCCCGGGTTCAGCACATGCGGCACTTCATCCGGCGAAAGCACGGGCATGGGACCCAGCTCGGAGGCCTGCATGACCTGCATCTTTCCGCGCGGGACCCAATCCCTCCTCGGAAGGCGGCCCACCACGCGGTAGCCGATGTTGCCCTTTGTGTCGGCAAAGACGTAGTTCCAGCTCGGTAGCCCCATCTTTTGCAAGAGCGCATCCATCTCCTGCGCGTTCTTCGCAGAGGCAATTCGCCACACCGGACTCAGCTCGCTTGCCTTGAGATCGAACCCCGTCCATCGCACGACGATGGCTTTGTCCTTTTCAGGAGAATCAATCGGGAGCACCGGAAGATCGGCACCCTCCACCACTTCATAGGTCTTGAAGAAGAACGGCAGCCTGAACCAGCCCAGCTTGAACCAGATCCAGGGACGTTCCTTGCGCGTCTTGAGCCCGGCGCGCGGCACGAGCACAGCATCGGCAGTATCCACATACGAATTGGTCAGGCCCCAGGCCATGTTGAGCGAGCCACCGCTGGCGACAAGTGGAACTCCCGGCAGGCTTCCTCCGAGGATCTCCTCCTTTTCGGAATTCTCATTCGTGAAGCGCACGCGGATCCAATGCCAAAACGGAGGGCTCTTGAGCTGGAGGTGGGGATCATTTGAAAGCATCGCCACCTTGCCCTTGGTGTGGGCGGGAGAGATGATCCAGTTGTTGCTGCCCGTGGCCTGGTCCTCCGGAGCGAATGGGTAAATCGATTCCCGAGCACGGTTCGATGCGTGCGAATCCCCGGCCCGGTACTCTCCCTTCTTGAGGATGGGCGTCTGCCACGGAAAGTTCATCTCGAGCGCATGACCATCGCGCGCATGCTGGTCTGTCTTGATGTCCTGCTCAAAACCCCGGCGGGTTTGGTCGAAGGACTGAAGGAGCGCCATCGTGAGTACGGACCGAGGAGTCCATGGGTCATCCTTGAATCCGGGCAGGGCGGAGACCTCCTGGTTCACCCCCTTGCAGTAGGCTTCCAGGAGCGGACGATCCTCGGCCGGAAGCTCGGCCTCAAGGCGGGCCGCGCGACGCTCGAGCTCCAGCAGCCTCAGCGTGAAATCCCCCTTGATGAATCCCATGCCCTTTTCACGGGCGAGCATCCCGCGCGCCGTTTGGCGAAGGATCCGCATCTGCTCGGCCCGATGACGACCATGGAGCCTGCCGATGCACTCAAAAGCCTCCAGTCGGGTGTCCCCCGATGCCGCCACAACCCCTTGGGATCCTTCAGAAATTTGACATTGGGCATGAGCCGCCGATACCGACATGAACGCAACCACACCTGCCAGGAGCAACCGAGTCTGATGAGAGATCTGCATGCCCCAGAGGCTAGCGGCAGTCGCGCCGAATCGCATCCAAAAGCCGTGAATCGCAGGCAAATTTCCGTTGATTCCGTCAGCTGCCCGTTCTAAACCGCACTTTATCAATCAACTTTGGAACGAATAGGAGCTTCCGATGAAATCCCGTTTCGCTTCGACCCTGGCCCTTGTGGCTGCCCTTGGCCTTTCGGCATGCGGCAAGAACTCCACCTTCAAGTTTGAGATCACCACCCAGCAGGCCTTTGAAGTCGCCGCAGATGACGCCGTGATCGCATTCAACCCCGACCAGAAGATGGAAGGCGTGGCTTCTTACGCTCCCCTCCTCAAGAGGCTCCAGCTCGAAATCGGCGGCCAGAAGATCGTCTTCAAGGGCGCCAAGCTCGACAAGGCCAAGAGCGAAATCATCGCAAGCCCGGCCGACTCGGATGTTCGCACCACCGGCGGCGAACTCCTCGGCATTTCGACCAAGCGCACCCTGGTCTGCAACCCGGATTGCCAGCGCGTCGAGCGCGATATCCGCGAAGAGTACTGCACCTATTTCGAAACGGTTCCTGAAGTGTTCTGCAACGGCTGGGGCCCGATCTACGGACCGGGCTGGGGCGGCGGACGCGGCGCCAACTGCTACACCCGCTGGGTGAGCCGTCCCCGCACGGGCCGCCAGACCGTCGAGCGCACCGTCACCACGCGTGAGTACGAGATCAACGGCACCCTCTTCGGCGCCACCCTCGGCGATATGGCTTCGACGTTCTCGACCTACACTTCGGTCGACACCAGCGTCCGGGCACTAACCTCCTGCTTCTAAGCAGGATCGCAGTCCAAAAAATCGAGACCCCCGCTTGGCACTCCCGAGCGGGGGTTTTGTTTTTTTATCGCTCAAACACCCAGTCACTGACTTTGACGAGTTCTAGACAAGTCAAATTTAAGTGTAACATTTTGAAATTCTTGGAAAATAATGACTGAGTATTCTGTTGCAGCATTAGACACCGGCTGATAACTGTCGCTCATTCCAAAACTTCCCCAAGGAGGAACGTTTGTATGAAGTTCAGAACCCTTTCGACTCTGGCTGCTGCCATCGCCGTGATGACCACGATGCTCGCCACCTCGAGCAATGCCTTCGCACTCGGCAAGAAGAAGGAATTCCCCGAGCTCAAGACCGCCCCCTACGTCGACCTCAATCGCTACCTCGGCCGCTGGTATGAAATCTCGGCCATCGAGTTGTGGTTTGAGCGCGACTGCTACGGCGTGACCGCAAACTACTCCCTCAACGACGACGGCAGCGTGAAGGTCATCAACACCTGCCGCAAGGGCTCCCTCCAAGGCGAAGAAAAGATTGCCAACGGCAAGGCCAAGGTCGTGGACAAGGAGTCCAACTCCAAGCTCAAGGTTAGCTTCTTCTGGCCGTTCGCAGGCGACTACTGGATCATCGAACTGGGCGAGAACTACGAGTACGCCGTCGTGGGCTCCCCCGACCGCGAATCGCTCTGGATCCTGAGCCGCACTCCGACGATGTCTGCCGATGTCTACGCAGGCATCCTGGACCGCCTGTCGGCCCGCGCCTTCGACGTCTCGCGCCTGCGCAAGATGGAGCAATAAGGGATCCGGCCGAGCCGTGCTCGGCCGCCTTTTGGTTTAGCTGCGCGTCAGCGCATTGACGGGAACCAGCAACTAGGGGCTGGTTCCCGTTTTTATTTGAGGCCGCCGCACTGCATTTTCTTCCCTCCCTTACCCTAGTCCGTCTCCTGTAGAATGAAGGGCAATCAGTACGAACTAGCAGTGAACCTACAATGCAAAGGAGTGCATTGATTATGATCAATCGCATCAACAGCAAGTTGGTCGCAAGCAGCGTGGTCGCAGCTGTCCTCAGCTCGAACACCGTTTTCGCGGCCGGTTTTGAAAAGTCCATCCTCTGGTCCGGCAAGTATGCAGGCCAGGGCAATGCCGCCGTTTCGTCCGCGACCGGCGCCGAAGCCCTGTACTTCAACCCCGCCGGCCTCGCCGGATCCAAGGGCAGCGAAGTCACCCTGAACGTTTCGCCGACGTCATCCCAGTTCAAGGGACCACTCGTCACCAATGACACGGTCCTCGATGGAAAGAGGACCCTTTCTCCCTCGTTTGGCGCCCTGGGCACTTATGCCATCAACGAATCCATTTCGGTCGGCGTTGGCGCATATGTAGGTGCTGGGGCAAATGCAGCTTACGAGAATGTAGCAGGCACCGGCGGGACTGCCGACCTTATCAAGACCGAGCTCACCTCCCTCGAGTATAGCGTCGGCGTTGGATACAAGATCCTGCCCGGCCTTAAGTTCGGGGCAGCTTGGCGCTATAGCTCTGTCTCTGGAAATTTCTTCACTCTTAACTCGACGGGCGCTGCTCACATCAAGCTCAGTGACCTGAAGGGCAACAACTCCAAGGGCTATCGTTTCGGCCTTCAGTACGCTCCTGAGAATGCAAACTGGGGCGTTGGCGCATCCTACCGCTCATCTGTGGACTTCAATCTTGACGGAAGTCTCTCGGCAACCCTTCTTTCCAATGGCGCGGCAGTTCCTGCATCAGGAACAACGAGCACCGCGAGTGCTCAGCTTCCGGAAGCAGTTTCGGTCGGTGGTCACTACAATCTGAACTCGGAAATGACGGCTGCACTTGAATATGTTTGGACCCACTACGGCAAGGTTCAGAACATCGTTCTCGGAGGAACTGTGGGTGGCGCGGATTTGCCCGACCTGAACACGAGCTACAAGAACCAGACGAACATTCGTGCAGGTTTCAGCTGGCATCCTGCAGGTGATTGGACCTGGCGTGCTGGCTATGTGTATACCTCTCAGGTCACACCGGCAGACCGTGCTACTGCAACGCTGACCCCCCCGGGAGTAGCCCACTCTGTCACCCTGGGTACCTCCAAGGTCCTCACCAGCTCGATGGAGCTGAATGCCGCAGGCGAATACACCACCGTCTCGGGTGCCGGTTCGGCTCCAGCTAAAACCGGTGACTACTCTGCAACGGCGCTCGCCCTTCACACCGGCGTCAGCTACCGGTTCTAAGCAGTCCAGGGAGCAACACTCTCAAAAACGAAGCGGCTCGGTGGAAACACCGGGCCGCTTTTTTTCATGCTTTTTGCTACCCACCACGCCCGTGAAATTGAATCAGAACGTTGAATCCCAGATCCATGAAATCCGCGGAACACGCGTGATCCTCGATTTCGACTTGGCCAAACTTTACGAAGTACCCACCAAACGACTCAACGAGCAGGTCACGAGAAACATCCGAAGGTTTCCAGAAGACTTCATGTTTACCCTAACCAAACAAGAGCTTATCCACTTGAGGTCGCAAAATGCGACCTCAAGTTCACCCTGGGGAGGGCGAAGAACCCTCCCACGCGCCTTTACAGAGCATGGGATCGCAATGCTCTCCTCGGTCCTACAAAGCGACAGGGCAATTGAGATCAACATTGCGATCATGCGCACTTTCACACAACTCAGAAGAGTCCGGTCACAAAGCGATGTGTTTGAAAAAAAGATGGATCAGCTGGAGGCCCGGGTGGGCAAGCACGATGCCTCTATTGCAATGATCCTTGAGGCCCTGCGACAGATCGGCAGAGATAACTTTGGCCAGCGAAAGCGCATAAAAGGACTCAGCCGGGACTAGAGCCGACCACTTCACTTCACTTCATGCGCATGAAGTGAAGCTCCGAGCACGCAGTGCCGCGCGGATAAAAACACGCTACCCGAGTTCCGCAGCGGTCGACTCGAACCCGCAGCCTTACGCGAGCGCCTGCTTCAAATCAGCGATCAAGTCAGCCGCACTCTCCAAACCCACGCTCAACCGAATGAGACCGTCCGTAATCCCGCACTGGGCCATCAGGGCGTCATCCATCTCCGAATGGGTCATGGTCTTGGGATGCTCGATCAGGGTCTCGGTGCCACCGAGACTCACGGCCAGATGACAGACCTTCACGCGGTTGAGGACTTCAAAAGCGCGCTTCTTCGCACCCGCCGGGCCTGGCTTGACCTCAAACGAGATGATCGATCCAAACCCGGAGATCTGGTCCTTCTGGATCGCAGCCTGCTTTGAGCCCTCACCCACCACTCCGGGATAAAGGACGCGCGCCACCTGGGGATGCGACTCCAAAAACCGTGCGACTTCCATGGCACGCGAAGCCTGCCCTTCCATGCGGATCTTGAGGGTCTCGAGTGAGCGCATCATCTGCCAGCAAACGAAGGGTGACCCCATGGTTCCAAGGAAGCTGCGATACACGTTGATCGCGTTGACGAGCTCGGCTGAACCCAGAACCGCACCTGCAATCAGATCCGAGTGTCCGCCAATGAACTTGGTCGCCGAGTAAACCGACAAGTGAGCACCACACAGGATCGGCTGCTGGAACACGGGTCCCATCATCGTGTTGTCCACGACCAACAAGGCCTTGGACCCGGCACGGTCAATCTCAGCGCGAATCGCGCGGATGCCCGTGTTCATGAGGCTTGGATTGGAGGGTGTCTCGACAAAGACGACCTTGATCTTTTTGCCCTCAGGCGAACTCAGGAGCTTCGAGATCGCGGCCGGGGCATCATCCCCTGCATTGACGGGGATCGCGTTGACCTGGAACTGCGGGAGCATGTCCTTCAAAAAGTGGGCAGTACCGCCGTACACCGGAACGGTGTAGGCCACGGCATCGCCTGGCTTGCAGAGCGCCAAAAAGGTCGTCGTGATGGCAGCCATGCCGGAGGCAAACACTGAAGCCTTTTCGGCCCTTTCCCAGAGCTTGAGCCGCTCCTCGAGGATCTCGAGCTCGGGATTATTGAGTCGCGAATAGATGAGGCCCTGGGTGCTCGTGCTCTCTTTTTTACCGAGCGCGACCTGGAAGAACTCCTCGCCGTCCTCGGCCGTCTTGAAAAGAAAGGTCGAGGTCAAAAAAAGCGGTGGCTTGACCGCCCCTTCGGACCACCACGGGTTGTACCCGTAGCGCATCATCAATGTTTCTGGGGCAAGATGGGCGGAGTCCTTCTGGTGCTTCTCAAATTCCTTGGCCATTAGACTTTCCTTTCAGGTTCTCGAGCTCCGTGCGGAGCTTGCGGTGTTCTTCTTCGAGTTTTTCGAGGGCACCCTTGAGCGCTCCCACGACTTCTGGCGTGGAGCCAGCCTCGCTGAGAATCTGCGAAGCTTCAAGGGCGTGCCGCTTGACGCGACCGTCGGTGTCCACAGCACGGATCCGCGACAAGAGCCCGAGTGCTTCGGGCATCGCACTGCCTCCGAGTGCCGGAACCAGAGCCATGCGGATCTTGAAGTTGTCTTCATCCGCCACGGCAGCAAAAGCCTCAAGAATCCTGCCGCGAACCGATGGCGTCGCAAGCCTCGCCGTCTGACCCAGCACACTGATCGCGGCGACACGACCGTCCATCTGCTGGCCGATCTGGGCGGCAGATGCGATGTACTCCAACACCTCCGGTAGCTCGCCGCGCGAAAGGCCTGCAAGCTCCCCCATCGCCCGGATCGCACCCGAGCGCACGACTCCACGCCAGCCCGGAGCTTCGGCCTTGGCCTTCAAAAAGCCAAAGAGCTCACGAGCCACGCCCGTGCTCTGGGCCGTCTGGGCGAGCGCCACACAGGCCTCCGCTTCGACAAAGTAGCTAGGGTCCTTCTCGGCAATCTTGCGCAAGAGCGCAGCACAGCCAGGGTCCTTAAAAGAGCCTAGAGCCTTGACGGCCGCGCGCCTCGCCTTGGGATGGGCAATGCCCTTCTCAAGGGCCGACACCAGTGCGTCGCGCGCCCACTCGACCCGCATCTCGGCAAGAGCTGCCGCTGCTTCGGCTTGGACACCCCAGAAGGAGTCGCCAGTGAGAGCCGCCGAAAGCGCCTCGACCGGGCCTCGGTCTGCCGACTTTTTAAGCTCGGTCACCGCAGTGATGCGGCCCATGCAGTCAGGGTCTCCAGCGAGCTGCGCTTTGAGCATCTCGAGAGGGCGCGTGAACTTGAGGGTCTTTGGAACGGTGAAGCCCGGATCAAAATTCACGAACTTGGGCTTCTTGGCGCAGGCAAAGAACCCGCGATCGCGGACGGAGCCGATCTCCAAGATCTCCTCCTGCGAGGTCCCGTCTTCAAAATGAATCCTGACCTTCACGGGAAGCGCAAAGAGGTGGGTTCTTGAGCCGTCTTTTTCGACGAACTCCGCCCCGCCCGTCTGCTTTTGTTCGCAGGTCACTTCCAGGAGCCTTCGGTCCTCGTGCCACTGGCTCGAGACCTCGAGCTCCGGGTGACCCGCACCAAAAACCCACTGATCAAAGAACTTGCGCAGGTTCCGACCCGTGACGTCTTCGATCGCACGGATCAGGTCAAGCGTCTCCACGGATCCGCCCTTGTGGCGCTCGAGATAATGACGGACGGACTGCCAAAAGAGATCGGGCCCGAGCTGCGCGCGGAGCAGATTGAGGACCAGTCCACCCTTTTGGTAGAGGTGGCGGTCAAACAGATCGATCGGCTCAATGTACTGGTTACAAACGATGGGACGGCGATAGGCGCTCGAATCCTCATCCAAATACTCCTTGAGTTGGACATACTGCGAGTAGGCTGCCTCATCCGGCCCGCCCTGGGCATTGCCAAAACGGCTGGAGGTGTCCGCCTCCAACCAGACGCGCTGGAGAAAAGTCGCAAACCCCTCGTTGAGCCAGCCATGCGACCAGTCCCGGCAGGTGACGAGATCTCCAAACCACTGGTGGGCAAGCTCATGGGCCACGAGAGCATCACTTGAAAAATCCAAGTGCGCACGCTCGTCATGGAGCGTCTGGTCGGTCTGGGTCGTGACCGAGGTGTTTTCCATCCCGCCAAAAATGAAGTCCTGGACCGCGGTCTGTGCGTACCTTTCGTACGCATACGGAACGCCGATGACCTTCTCAAAGGCTTCGATCATCTTGGGTGTGTTTCCAAACGAGCGTTTGCCGTCCGCCTCACGTCCGGGAGCGACAAAGTACTCGACCAGGAGTCCGCGCGGGCCCTCGTCCTTCCAGTGCGAGAATTCAGCAACCACGAGCGAGAGCAGGTAAATGACCTGCGGCATGGCGAGCTTGTAATGGAAGCGCTCACCACCCGAAGCCGTCTTCTCGCGCGACAGGAGCGCACCGTTGGCGACGGCCGTGAAGCCCGCCGGCACCGAGGCAATGATCTCAAACGAGGCCTTCTGGTTCGGGTAATCAAAGGTCGGAAACCAAAAGTGATGATCCTCGTCCTGTCCCTGCGTCCAGACTTGCAGCGGCTTCCTCGGGTCCTGCCGATCGGGCCCCGTGAAGTACATCCCGCGGCGCGGATGGACGGTTGCAAAATCGATCTCGAGCTTGAGCTCGGCGCCGGCTGCAAACGGCTTGGCAACCTTGACGATGAGCTTGCGGTCTTCGGTCCTGAACGCGCACTTCTCACCGTTGATCGATGCAGCCGAGATCCCCACTCCAAATTGGTCCAAGCGGATCTCAACCTGTGCCGGCGAAACAGCAACCAGATCGTAGCGGACTTTTCCGGCCACGCGCTTTTGCGCAGGCTCGACGACGACATCCAGGCACACGTGCTTCATCTTGAATGGAAGATCCGGCGCGTAGCGCGGAGCCGAGCCCGTGATGGCGAAAGGCCTGCGACCCCCGCCGGCGGCGCGAAGGGAGAGTGATTCACAGCGACGACAGTGCATTTCGTGCAAAAAATTCATGCGCCGGTTCTACCGCGAGCGGCGTTTTGAACCAAGGACTGCCCTCGCCCCCTCCCTTTTTCGCCAAAAACCTGACAACCAAACCCGGCCTTTACACCCCTCGCCCCGCAAATTGCACTGATTTTGGGCCAAAATTGGCTATTTTTTGGCGTTTTCCGTCATCCCACTGACGAAACGGCACCGTCCCGACGCTGAGGCAAGAACTTCCGCACCTGTGTCACTTTTTTTCTTAAGCGGGCAAAAACTTCACCGATGAGGAGGGTGTAGGTCAGGCATGGACTGTCGGATCTACAGGCCAAGGGCAAGGAGCCCGAAGCCAGGTGTACAAAAACTCAAGGAGGAATTTGGAATGACTAAACCTTAGACCAAGGGGGAAACCATGTCTCTGCGTATCAATACCAACGTGCAGGCTCTTGCTGCACAACGTAACTTGAATGCAAACAACCACAGCCAGGCGAATGCCCTCGACAAGCTTTCGTCCGGCAGCCGCATCAACAAGGCAGGTGACGACGCCGCAGGCCTCGCCATCAGCGAAAAGTTGAAGGCAAACATCCGCTCCATGAAGCAGGCCGGCCGCAACGCAAACGACGGCGTCAGCCTCGTCCAGGTTGCCGAAGGCGCGATGAACGAGATCAGCAACATCCTGATCCGCATGCGCGAACTGTCGATCCAGGCCTCCTCGGACACCATTGCAGACACCGAGCGTGGATACGTGAACAACGAAATCCAGCAGCTCAAGAGCGAAGTGGACCGAATCGCAAACAGCACCGAGTTCAACGGCACCAAGCTGCTGAACAAGACGGCCCCAAACCTGGACATCCAGGTCGGCATCCACAACGATTCGACCAACGATCGCTTCACCTTCGACACGGGTGACAAGGCCTCCACCCTCGATGCACTCGGCATCGGTGGAGTCGGCACCGCCAAGAAGGAAGATGCCCAGGAAAACCTTGGCAAGATCGACGCTGCAATGGACAAGCTCAACTCCAATCGCGCAAGCCTTGGAGCGCTCCAGAACCGTCTGTCTTCGACGATCAACAACTTGAACATCTATCGCGAGAACTTGGAAGCCGCCAACAGCCGCATCCGCGACACGGACATGGCTGAAGAGGCCTCTGAACTGACTCGCACCAACATCCTGACCCAGGCCGGTGTCTCCGTCCTGAGCCAGGCCAACCAGAACCCGCAGCTTGCCCTCAAGCTGATCGGCTAAGGCCGGTCACTGGTAAAAGTTGGTAAAGGTACGCAAGGGTGAGGGACCTTCTGGAGTGAAGGTCCCTCACTCTCCCCCTCCCAAAATCGAGGGCGGGGGCAGGTTCGGGGAGCGTGCCTTTTGAAGGGTGATGATGTAGAGGGTTCGCAGATGAAGAACCCATCCCCGATCCCACTCCAGCATCCCGAGTACCGGTACCCGCCCTCGCGGAATCCCTACTCGGAGAAGCTCAAGCAGGCTCCCGGAGTTGTCCTGAGCGACAACGAAACGGAAACCCGCCGGGGAGAGTGGAAGAGCAAGCATCCCGGTGCCCAGCTTCACGTCGAGATCGGCTGCAATGCCGGACACGTCGTGACCGAGTGGGCGGCCCGGGACCCGAAGGACCTGTTCATCGGGATCGACTGGAAGTTCAAGGCGATCTACAGGGGCTTCGAAAAAGCAGTCAAAAAAAAGCTCTCGAACCTCCATCTCCTGAGAGCCCATGCGGATCGTCTCCCCTACATGTTCGGAAAGGGCGAGATCGATCGGCTTTACCTTTTTTTCCCGGACCCCTGGCCCAAGAAATCCCAGCTCAAGAACCGCTACCTCACCGCAGACAAGCTCCGCATGATCGCCGAGCTGATGCCGCAGGGCGGGATCTTCCAGATCAAGACCGACCACCCCGGCTACTTTGAATGGATGAAGGAGCACGCATCCCGGGTCCAGGACCTCTGGGAAGTCACCTTCATCACCCATGACCTGCACGCAGGACATCCCAATCCGACGTCACTGACCTTTCCCGAGGTCACCTGCTTCGAGAAGCTCTTCATCAAGGACGGGATCAAGATCCATCGCATGGACCTTCAACGGAGATAGCGGAAGTTCACGAACTTCTTCTCCCCCGCCCGGACCTCCACGGTCTGGGGAGGCAGTGCTGCCGCGCCGATCGGCTTGACCCGAACCTCATGGCGACCCGGCGCAACCTGCATCCTGAAGACTTGGAGATCCCGCGGCAGGAAGATCCAATGCCTGAGGTCGGCCTGGTCAGATGCAATCAGGATGAAACGGGCAAGCGCCCCGACTGCGGCATTATTCGTGCGTCGCTCGATCGCATTGGCGGCGATGACCTTGGCCACCCGGCCTGCCACCCGCTTGGCCAGCATCCCGGCGATTCGTTCATCAAGGTTGCGAATGGCGGTGTCTTCGATGTCATGGAGCATGAGGGTCGTGCCTTTGTCGACGCCATCCACTTCAACCGAGGCCATCCGGACCGAGTCCCCACGGGATTGGAACCGGGGGAGCGAAAAAAAGTCCTCGCGCGGAACCTTCCGAGGACCCTGGCCGTTCTGGTAGATCACGATGATCTCCGTCTCAGGAGCGGGTCCGCGCCGGCCGCGCCTCGAGTCGAGGCGCTTGAGATCCTCTTCAATGAGCTTCTGCCCGGGCAGGAGCTCGAGGGTCTTGCGGTAATCAATGTAGGCATCATCCCATTCACGCTGCGACTCGTAGAGGCAGCCCGAGAGATAACGTGCAAAGCCGTTTTGCTTGTAGGACTTCTCCCCACTCCGGTTGAGGTCACCCAGCTTGCGATCCACGAGCCTTGCCTCCACCAGCGCTTCCTCGGGCTTGGAGAGCAGCGCGTAGTTCATGGCCTTGTAGACATGGATCAGGATTTTCTCAAAATCCTCGCCACGATAGGTCTTCGTGTTTTCACTGGTGAGGAGTGTGCCGACTTCCTCGGTGGCACTCGTGTAGTCATTTCCCCAGACATGCTTTTCGGCCAGCACAAAGACCGCATTACTGGCCTCATACTCACCCGCCTGGTGGAGCGAGAGTCCCCAATCAAGAAGGTAAAGGAGCTCGTCTTCAAATTCGGTTCCGCTGGCGCGTGACGCTTCGCTGCGCTTGCGGTACTCACCTTCAAGGTGTTTTGCGGCGCCAGTAAAGTCCCGGTCATGGAAGAGGCGATCCGCCTCCTGGTCCAGGACGCGCGCCGAAACGCAGGCCGTCGACCCGATCGAGAGGAGTGCCAGGGCGCAGATCGCCCGAAGGCTAGAGACCCACACTGCGCTTGCGGAACTTCTTGCGGATCTCACGCTCCTCGGTGCAGTCGATCGTCGAGGTCTCGAGGTTGGTGAGGTTCATCGTGAGCTTGTAGTAAATGAGCTTGTCGTTGCCCACTTCCTGGACATTGGTGGCCAGCGCACCGCTCATCAGGAAGTCGACGCCGATCTGCTTGCCGCGCTTTTTCTGCGTGGCCGAGGAGACGTTGCCGCCTTCGTTGTACTGGTACTCGTCCTCCAGTGCCGCGCGCTCTTCCTTGTTCACAAAGCGAACCTTGCGCGACTTGATCAATGCCGTACGAATTTTGTCGGTCAATGACACCGTATCAATGTGCTCTTCAGTCCGGTTCTGCACCTTCTCGACTGCGACGACCGGCTTCTGGCTGGCCTGGACAATGGGGTCGCAGGTCACCATGGCCTGCACGATGGTATCGGCCATTTGCTGCAGGTCAGCCTCGTTGAACTTGTCGTCCAAAAGCGCCACACGGGTCGGATCGTCGTACTCCCCCTTGGTGAAGGCCTTGGGGCCGCAGGAGGAAACCACGAGTGCAAATGCACCCACCAACGCCATCGAGAATCGGGTGTTCAACATGACGCAAAAGTGTAGGGTCCGGGCCCTAAAAAGCAACCCCCATCCCAACTGTAGTTCATTGAAAGCCCCTGATGTTTATGGTTTCTTGAAGCGTCCATCATGCAGCCCCACACCCAACCGCACGTCTCCGCTTCTGACATCCTGCGCCGTCCAATCCTCTTTGTCAGCGGCAAGGGAGGTGTGGGCAAGACCTCGATCTCGAGGGCCGTGGCGGACGTCCTGGCTTCGCGTGGACTCAAGACCCTCTGGGTGGGTTTCGAAGACCCGACCCGGCCGGCCGGCGAACTCGTCCGCGTGGGAAAGAATCTCCACCACCTCAACTGCGAGTCCGACTCTGCGTTTGAAGAGTACATGGGCCTCAAGATCCGCATTCCGGGACTCACCCAGCTCTTTGTCGGAAATCCCGTGATCAAGTTCCTGGCCAAGGCGGGACCCGGGATCCACGATCTCGTCCTGCTGGGCAAGCTTTGGTATGAGCGCAACAACTACGACCGCATCGTGGCCGACCTTCCCTCGACCGGATACGGACTCGCCATGTTCCAGAGCATCGACAATTGGGCGCGAATGTTCCAGAGCGGGCCGCTCTACAAGGATGCTCGTGACATGATCGAGACATTCTCGGATCCGCGCCAGACCGGCCAGTTGATCGTTGCGCTTCCCGAGGAAATGCCCCTGCGGGAATCCCTTGAACTGGGCGATTACCTCGTGAGGCTTTTTCCGCAGAACCTCCCGGCCTATCTAGTCAACCGCAAGTTTCCGGATCTCTCCGCCCTTCCACCTGCAAGGGAGCTTTCTGGTGATCCTGCACAGTGGAGCTCGCCGCTCGCGGGCTCGATCGTGGACTTTGCCTTCCGTCGCTCGGTGCTCGAGGCACACAACTGCAAGCTCTGGGAGCAGGCCGGCATCCGCTACTCGACGCTGGACTGGGAGCTTCCCGGCAAGGCGGTCGAGGGAGTTGCGCGACAGCTCCAGGAACGGGGGATTTTGTGAGCGGAATCCTCAAGGAACGCGAAGTCGTCATCACTTGCGGAACTGGCGGCGTCGGAAAGACGACCCTCAGTGCCGCCCTCGGGATCAAGGCCGCGATGGAAGGCCGCAGGGTTTGCGTGATCACCATTGATCCCGCCAAGCGGCTTGCCACTTCACTGGGAATGACGGCACTGGGAAGCGAGCCGCAGGACCTGACTGCACAGCTCAGGGTCGCAGCCGAGAAGCAGGGACTCGCCTTCGCCGAAGGCGGCAGTTTCTCGGCCCTCATGCCCGACACTCGGAGCACGTTTGAGGTCTTTTTTAGGAATCTTTCGGGATCTCCCGCCGTGGCCCAGAAGCTGACCCAGAATCCGCTTTTCCAGATCTTCGCGCGCGAATTTTCCGGGACCAACGAGTACATGGCCCTCCAGCAGCTCCAATCACTGCATGATTCAGGCAGGTTTGACTGCATCGTGCTCGACACGCCACCGAGCCGAAATACCCTCGACTTCCTGAATGCCCCGCGCCTGCTCAACCAGCTCTTCGAAGCAAACCTCATCCAGTGGCTGGTGGTCCCCGCCAACAAGATCGCGCAGGCAACCGTCAAGAAGGCACTGGGACTGCTCGAGAAGCTCGCCGGTTCGAGCTTCATGGGCCACATGCTGGATTTTGCATCAGCGATCTTCGAGATCCGTGCCGGTTTTGCCAGGCACCTGAACCAGGTGATCCAGCTTCTCGAATCCGAGAGAACGGGCGTGATCCTGGTCACCGGAGCGCACGCAGACTTTGCCGAGGAGATCGCGCACTTCCGCCGCCACATCGTGGGCCACGGGCTTCGACTGGACAGCCTCTTCGTGAACCGCACGCTGGGTGCCTACGCAGAGGGCACCCCTCCCGCCGATCTGGCGGGCTCCGCGGAGTTCGCACGCGCGCTCGAGCTGCTGCAGGCCCTTCGCAGCCGTGAATCCCAGTCCCTCGTCAAGCTCAAGGCCGCCACCGGCCCGCTCAAGACCACGCTGATGCCGGAGCTCGCCAGGGATGTCCACTCGATCGAGGACCTTTTGCATGTCGCACGTCGCATCTAGCCGCCTCCCCACCCTCCTGCTGGCATTCGCGCTTCTTGCGGCACCCGATTCCCGCGCCCAAAGCCCCCAGGACGGGCAGATCACTCCCGAGGAACCTGCCATCCTCTGGGAGAGGGCCACCCAGGATTTTTCGAAGGGCGAATTTGAGCGCGCTGCCCATTCACTTCGCCGGCTGGTCGAAAGGATCCCGACCCACGCCCATGCACTCGAGGCCCAAAAGCTGCTGGGTGAAACGGAGCTCAGGCTCCGCAACTTCGAGGCGGCACAAAAGTCGTTCGAAACTTTCCTTTCCAACACCCGGGGTCGTGGAGAACTGAGCAACTCGGTACGCGCGCTGCTTGCAGAGACGCACCTCCAGGCGGGCAAGGCTACCCAGGCACTCTTGATTGCAGACCAGCTCAACGCCAAGGGGCCTGCGGGCGGATGGAAACGCGCCCTCGACAGCCAGATCCACAAGGTCAGGGCCCTCATCGCACTCAAGCAGGACAAACGGGCACGGAGTGCTTTGGAAGCAGCCCGCAAGATCCCCTCCTCCCAGACCAACGATCCGGAGTGGGCCACCGACTGGATGGCCTCGCTCCACCTGCAGCTTCAGTCCATGGCCTGCACCGCCTTTGCGTTCGGCAAGGATGCCATGTCCGAGGACCAGGCCATTGACCGACTCACACGGCACTCTGAGTGCCTTGCCTCCCTCAAGGATCTCCGCAGCCGCTTCCAGGCGTCTGCGACGCTGGCCTCTGTCCAGGCGATCGGCTCCTTCGAAAAAGCGAGGCAGTCGTTCCTCGAATCCTGCCGTACCCCTCCCCCTCCGCCTTCCCCCCCGAAGGGTCCGAAGCGCACTGCCACCGAACTTGAATTTTACTCCCGCGAGCTCAAGCGCAAGCTCGCCGAGATCTGCGGTCCGGAAACGACATGACCACCCAGAAGCAGGCTCTCGAGCTCAAAAAAGACCTTGCCTCGCGAATCCAGCGCAACCGCAGGGCACTCTGGGACTGGCAGATGGAACAGGCCAGGCACGCTCCGCCACCTTTTTACTGCTCAGTCGACCTTCGGGATTCGGGCTACAAGATCGTCCCCGTGGACAGCAACCTCTACCCGGCAGGGTTCAACAACATCTGCCCGGATGACCTGCGTGCCGCTCCGGCCGTCTTTCGCTCCCAGGTCGCAGCACTCGCTTCGCGCCTCGGAACCGACCTGCCGCAGAGATTCCTCGTTCTCCCTGAGTCCCACACGAGCAACCTGTATTACCTCGAAAACCTGCATTACCTCGTGCAACTGATCCGCGAGGCAGGCTTCGAGACCGAAGTGGGATGGTACGGTCCGCTTCCCGAAGGCCACGCCGGGCCGCTTTCGCTCCTTTCAGCGACGCAAAAACCCATCACGGCTCACCCGATCCAAATCAGCGCCGACGGATACCTCACTGCTGGAAGCTTCAAGCCGGACTGGATCCTGCTCAATAATGATTTCTCGGGCGGGTATCCGGAAGCCCTCGACTCGGTCAGGCAGGTGATCCTTCCGACCCATGCACTGGGCTGGCACTCTCGAAAGAAGAGCACCCACTTCAAGCATTATAACGACCTGGCATCGGAGTTTTCCAAGATCATCGGAGTTGACCCCTGGATCTTCACAATCGAGTCCGAGGAAGTCGAGCCGGTGAACTTCGGCGATGGCACGGGGATCGATCAGGTGGCGGCCTCTGTCGAGCGGATCCTGGCGCAGACGGCGGAAGCCTTCGAGAGGCACAAGGTCGCCCGCAAGCCCTTTGTCTTCGTCAAGAACAACGCCGGGACCTATGGAATCGGCGTGATGGTCGTTCGATCAGCCGAAGAAATCCGCGAAATGAATCGCCGGTCCAAGAACAAGATGAGCATCGGAAAGAACAAGCGTCCGATCGAGAGCGTGGTGATCCAGGAGGGAATCCCCACGGCCACGATCGTCCAGAGGCTCGCCGCAGAGCCCGTGATTTACCTGATGGGTTGCGACCTGATCGGCGGATTCCTGCGCACGAACACCGAGCGCGGAACCGAGGACAACCTCAACTCGCAGGGAATGGTCTTTAAAAAGCTCTGCATGTCGGATCTCCAGAGGGATGACGTACCCGAAGACGAGACGACGGCGCCCGGGGGACAGGAAGAAGACCCCGTGCTCGAACTCGTCTATGGTTCGGTCGCCCGGCTTTCAGCCCTGGCCACCGGCCGGGAAATCGCCGCACTCAAGAAGAGGAACTGAGAACATGACACATGAAAGCATGATCCACGACAACATCCTCCAGACCATCGGAAACACCCCCATCGTCCGCATCAACCGCGTGGGTGCGGAGATCGTCAAGAAGACTGGCGTAAATCTCTACGCCAAGCTCGAGTTCTTCAATCCCGGCGGTTCGATCAAGGACCGGATCGGCTGGTACCTGATCGAAGACGCCGAAAAGAAGGGCCTCATCAAGCCCGGCGGCACGATCGTCGAAAGCACCAGCGGCAACACGGGGATCGGACTGGCGATCGCAGCCACGATCAAGGGCTACAAATGCATCTTTGTCATGCCCGACAAGATGTCCAAGGAGAAGGTCGACTCCATGAAGGCTTACGGAGCCGAAGTGGTCATCACCCCGACCAATGTCGATGCCGATGACCCGAGGAGCTACTACTCGGTCGCGCGTCGCCTGGGCAAGGAGACCCCGAACGCCATCTACCTCAACCAGTACGACAACCTGGCCAACCGCGAGTGCCACTACAAGTTCACCGGACCCGAAGTCCTCAGGCAGATGCCGCAGATCGACGCATGGATCGCAGGTATCGGCACTGGCGGCACCGTCTGCGGAACCGGCAAGTACCTCAAGGAGCACAAGCCCTCCTGCCAGGTCATCGCCGTCGATCCGATCGGTTCCCTGGTCTACGACACCTTCAAGCACGGCAAGGCGGTGGCCAAGCCCAAGACCTACAAGATCGAGGGCATCGGCGAGGACTTCATCCCCAAGAACTACGACTTCTCCGTGATCGATGACATGGTCCAGGTCGCCGACCAGGAGAGCTTTTTGATGACCCGCGAACTGCTGCAAAAAGAAGGGATCTACTGCGGCATCTCCTGCGGCTCTGCCATGGTCGGTGCGCTCCGCTGGATCGAATCGCAGGGCGAAAAGGTCCGCGGAAAGAACATCCTCGTGGTGCTGCCCGACAGCGGCAACCGCTACCTCTCCAAGGTTTACAACGACGAATGGATGAAGGCCGCTGGCTTCATCTCCTGAGGAAACACCCCAATGAATACAGACTGGAACCAAACTGGCTTTGGAACTCGCGCCATCCATGCAGGACAGGATCCTGATCCCCAGACCGGGGCTGTGATGACACCGATCTACCAGACGAGCACCTATGCCCAGGCAAGCCCCGGCGTCCATCGCGGCTATGAGTACTCGCGGACCGACAATCCCACCCGCACCGCCTACCAAGCCTGTGTCGCTGCGCTCGAGGGCGGCAAGCACGCCCTGGCTTTTGCGTCAGGACTGGCCACGACCCATGCCATCATCCAGTCGCTCAAGGCCGGTGACCATGTGGTCTGCTGTGATGACGTCTACGGTGGAACGTTCCGGATCTTCGACAAGGTCTTCCGCAACCATGGGATCGACTTCACTTTCGTGGACCTTTCGGACCTCAAGAAGGCCGAGGGGGCCTTCAAGCCCAACACCAAGCTCCTTTGGATGGAGACTCCGACCAACCCGATGCTCAAGATCCTCGATATCGCCGCACTCTGCGCCATCGCCAGGTCCAAGGGCGCACTGTCGGTTGTCGACAACACCTTCATGAGCTCCTACTTCCAGAAGCCCCTCCAGCTCGGAGCCGACATTGTCGTCCACAGCGTGACCAAGTACATGAACGGACACTCGGACGTCGTGGGCGGGATCCTCGTCACCAACAGCTCTGACCTCCACGCGAAGCTCAAGTTCCTCCAAAACGCAGTCGGCGCAGTCCCTGCCCCAATGGACTGCTTCCTCGTCATGCGCGGACTCAAGACGCTGCATGTTCGCATGGAGCGCCATGCGCAAAACGCCATGGCCATTGCGCGGCACCTCGAAAAGCACCCGGCGATCCAGAAGGTCATCTATCCGGGACTCGAAAGCCATCCCCAGCACGGCATCGCCAGGAAGCAGATGTCGGGCTTCGGCGGGATGATCACTTTCTTCATCAAGGGTGGCCTGCCCGAAGCACGAAAATTCCTCGAAAAAGTGAAGCTTTTCACGCTGGCTGAAAGCCTGGGCGGAGTCGAGTCATTGATCGAGCATCCTGCGATCATGACCCACGCAAGCATCCCGGCCGAGACCCGCAAGGAACTCGGGATCCACGACAACCTCATCCGCATGAGCGTGGGGATCGAGGATCTATCGGATCTGATCGGGGACCTGGACCAGGCCCTCACCCAGTGAACTAGCGCTTTTGCTGCGCGCCCTGCGGCTGCGTCTGGGCTGCTGCAGCCCTGGCCTCGCAGCGCTCCACCTGGTTCTTGGTCTTCTCAAGCTGCTCGAGGACCTTCTTTGGGTTGTCTCCCAGCACCGGGTCGGAGAGCTTTCCTGAAGCGATCCACCTGTTCAGGCTCTCGTAAGCCTTCGGCCCCCCGAGACTCCGCAGGGAGTAGATGGCCGACATGCGGACATTGGGAGGAGACTTGGGATCCAGCGCACGGGCCTCGATGATCTCCCACCTGCGGGCCGGGCACGCAATCGCCATGAGCTGGAGCCCTGCCGACTGGAGCTCGGGTGAGTTTGAGTCGACGGTGAACTTCTGGAAGTTCTCGATCACCCACGAGTCGCGAAGCGAAACGAGGTGATGGAGGGCCATCACGCGATCCGATGGCTGGGCACCATGCTGGAACTGGTCCTTGAGCAGGGCCACCACCCGGCCGTCCTCGCGCATTTTTGAGACCAGTACTCCAAGTGCCTGCGCACGGACCATCGGGTCGGGACTTTTGACCATGCCGAGAAGTTCGGAAGAGGCTTCGGCCTTGAGCTTGCCCTGTACATCCCACTTGAGGAGGACCTCCCACAGAGCCACGCGCTCGGCAGGCGTCATGTCCTTCTTTGATTTGAGGCCTTCGAGGAGCGCCCTGCGCGAATCATCCGCGCGAGAACCGGCTCCGCGGATGGCGTCCCTGCGAACATCGGCAACGGAGTCGGCCAGCAGCTTCTTGAGTGCCTCTTCCGCCTTGGGATCAAGGTAGCGCCCCACCGCAAACGCGACGGCACCACGGATCTCCGGGCTGGGATCGGCCACTCGTGCGATGGCCTGTTCGAGGGCCAGCGGATCCTGCGTGGAGGAGAGCCTCATGAGGGCTGCCCGAATTTCACCGGCGCTGGCGTCCTTCTTTTCGAGGTTCTTTCGATCCTGCTTCAGGATCGCCTCGCGCTGTGCAGCAGCCTGTCCTGCACCCGGCTTGCCGCGAAAGAATCCCGAGTAGCTGCCGACCACGATCAGGACGAGAAGAATTCCACCGACAATCAGAATCTTGGACTTGTTCATCCCCTCCAGTTTAACGGGCCGCGCATTCTTTCATAGTCCCAGATTACTGGATCAAGCTGGTCAACTGGAAGGCAATCAGAACTTGAGCAAAGCCATCGGCTGGGCTAAACCCTAAAGACATGCGTAAGCTCAAAGAAATCATCCAGAAGTGGCTGCGCGAAGGCTCGCGCTCACGCCTGGCTCTGGCCTAGGAAATACGTCGGATCACCCGACCATCCAAGTCCATGACCATCCCGGTGCAGTCCTGCGCCGGGAGATCCTCCTTGGGGTTTTCCAATCGAGATTTGATTCCGTAGGCCAGCTCGTTGAGCAGGTCGACTCCCTTGCGATCCTTGAATCGCTCCATCAGCTCGCGGGCCTGCTCGGAGCCCCCGAGGGCCTCCAGAAACCCATCCGAGAGGATGACCAGCCGGCCCCCCGGCGCCCAGTCCAACCTGCCCTCCTGGATCGCATTGCCTGAAAGGGAGTTGCGCGACCCCTGTGACAGTGGGCCGCCCTGCACCGGCAGTTCCACAAATTCCTTCTGCGGGCCACGGTAGAAGACCCGAACGGATCCCAGGGTCAGGTAGCGGAGGATGTAATCCTTGCGAGAGAGGGTTCCATAAAAAATGGAGAGCCTGTCCTGCGGTCCGAGCGGCATGAGGAGTTCTTCGTAGAAGCTCCGGACCATTTCTCGCACCGAGCGCACCTGCTCGGCACTGACCTTGGATACCACCCGGACAACCGCGGAAAGGACGGCGCTCGAAAGACCGTAGCTGGACGAATCCGTCACGAGGATTGCCAGCTGCTGGCCATCTTCGCTTTCGGCCAGATCAAAGTAGTCCCCGCCTGACTTCTCGCCGGCAAGGTAGCGACTGACGATCTCGAAGCCCTTGACGTCTGGAAAGCGTACCGGGAGCCGGGCCTGTTGCAGGCGTTCGAGCACTCCAAGATCCGATTTGAGGTTGGACATCACCTTTCCCAGCGCCGACTGGAGAGACAGGACCTCTTCGGTGATGCGGAGGTGCTCATGGTGCTTGAGCTTGCCCAAGAGCTCCAACGGACGGATCGGATGGATGAGGAGATCATCGACCTTGCCCGAGACAAACGCCTCGGGGAGCTCGGAGCCATCCGGAATTCTCAGCCAGATGCTCCGGCCCTGTCGCTCCTCGCCGGCCAGACGCTGGGAAAGATCGGGAATCTCCGAATCCAGGACAAGGATCGACCCTGAACCCTGCGGCTGTCCGGATCCGGGCACGACTTCGACGTGTTCAAGGGCTGCAAGCAGACTGGAGAGTTCCCCGCAGATCCTGGATTCTTCCGGCGCACTGCGGGCCTTGACGACGATCTTGAGCCTGGCCATCAGAATGCCTTTACTACGTATTGAACCAGCCAGCGCCGATCCCGGATCGAGTTGTTGGTCGTGCCCAACTCCTCGGTATGCCAGCTCACATTGACGTCGGCACGACTCGTCTTGAATCCAATGCCGGCCTGGATGTCGCCGAGGGTGTAGCCTGCGCGAAGGGCAAATCGTCCGTAAAGGTTTGCCTCCACTCCCAGCGCACTTCGGTCCACGAGCGAGAAACCGCTCTGGCCAGTCACATCCTTGAGCTGGACGGCCCAGTTGAGGAACCCTCCGCCCCTGAACCTCTGTTGCAGCGAAAATGCCGCATCCACGGACATGGGTTCGGTTGCCGGCACACCCGTGGAATTGCGGGCAAACGGGAGCATGCAGAAGTCGGAGTATTTTGCGCCAAGGACATTGCGTGCCACGACGCTCACGGTGGGAAGGTACTGGATCGGGATGGCGAGCGTGACGCCGATGTTGTGCGACATCGCAGAGCCCTGCGCCAGCTGCTGGTTGTATCCGAGCGGACTTGCCGAGGCGGGAACACCGGTCACTTCACCTTCGGCCTGGTTGACGAACTGGAGAGAATACCCCAGCCGGAACATCCCTCCCGCAAAGCGGGCACCAAACCCGAACGCCGGGATAAAGCGATAACTGCTTCGATAGTTGACACTCCCCCCTCCGGCCGAAGCCGAGATGCGCGACTGGAGCAGCATCCCAAAGCCAAAGCCTCCCACCGAAAAATTGGGGATCAGTGAATATCCAATGGAGGGATATTCACCCACTGGAAGCGTAGGAGCATAGGCAGGTAGGCTCGTCGCCTTGATCGAGTTGATGTCGGCTCCGCCGACAAAGTCCTGGTTGGCTTCGAGCGAGAGATTGAGGATCTCAGCCGACATCCCCCGCCCCGAAGCCATCGCGGCCGGATTGACAAAAAGCGAGGAAGCGCCGTCCTCGCCGATGGTTAAAAACGCATCGCCCATCCCTGCAGCTCGCGGGGAGAGGAAGCGAGAACCAGGGATCACATTGCGGGCTCCCGCAAAGGCAGGCTCTGCAGCAACTCCGCAAACCAGGAGACCCAGAAGGAGCCCCGGAGCCAAGATCTGAATATTATGACGCTTTTTGTCAATCATCCGGAGCACCCGCTCACCCTCCCCCTCCTTCTCGGCTAACGTGGCGTTTTTCCTGAATTATAGTAGACTTATTTGGTCAGGATTTAGTCCCTCAGGTAGCGCCCGGGAGCCACCGATAAGAGGAAAGATATGGGGATCAGGAAACCTTCCATCGTTGCGTGGGACCAGAGCCAGAGCCAGCTGCCGGATTGGGCCCAGCTCACGGCACAGAGCCTGATGGAAGCGCTTCGACTGCGGGACCCCTACACTTATGGTCACTGCCGAAGAGTTTCACGCCATGCCCGGCTACTCGCAAAGGCAGCAGGGCTGAATGAATGGGAACAAAAGAAGGTCGAGTTTGCAGCCCTCTTCCACGATCTCGGCAAACTGGGAATTCCCGACCGTGTCCTCCTCAAGCCCGGCAAGCTCAGTCCGGACGAGGAGACCATCATCAAGGAACACCCCATCAAGAGCGTTGAGATCATCCAGCCCCTGGCCAAGCTTCCCTTCTTCGAAGCAACCGTGCCGGGCGTCCTGCACCATCATGAACGAGTCGATGGCTGCGGATATCCCTACGGACTGAGCGGGGACGACATTCCGGTCATCGCACGCATCATCCTGATCGCTGACACATTCGACGCCATGACCACGACCCGTCCCTACCGCAAAGGACTCGGAGAGGATTACGCCTACAAGGAACTCCAAAAGTTCTCGGGGCGTCAGTTTGATCCGCAGCTCGTCAAAGTCTTCCTCCAGGCGCATCCCACGTGGGGCAAGCTTGAGGAGGAAATCTCCGAAGAGTTCGTCTCAGCCCACTTCAGACGCGCGGCCTGAGATCCCTGCCAGCCAAAAATTTTCGGATTTGCCCGCGGACAACGCCGATGGAGTCTCGGCGAGTCGGATCACATCGCGGTAGGGCCTGAGGATGGGCTGCACATCGGCAATCCACGCGCCCGCCACCCGGGGGTTGAATCCCAGCATCCTCCTCTGGAACAGGCGCCTCACTTCGATTGGCATTCCCTTGGCCTCCCAGCTGAGCGTGCTCGAGGCGAGGACCGGATCGGTGAGCAGGAACCAGAGTTCTGAAACGGAGCCGCAGGCCATCACGGCAGCCAGCATGCGCTTGGCACCGGAGCCGCCCGTGCGCTCGGATTCATCCAGGGCCTGCGATAGCGCTTCCTGGAAACGTTTGAACCTCGCTTCAAACAGGATCTTGAGCCCGCCACTGGCCTGCGAACGGCCCCAAGCAAGTGCAAGGAGATCAAAGAGCAGGCCTGCCAGAAACGCAGAATCAGCGTATGCAGGATCCCTTCCCTTGTCGGCTGCGATCCATGCCTCGACCTGCTCCTGCACGGCACGAGCATGATCGAGCGATGCCACATGCGGCGATGATCCGCACCACCGCGCGCCGAGCTGGTGCGAGAGCCACACCCTGCGACAGGTCTCCATGCCGAGCCTGGGAATCCAAAATTCAACGCTCTTCGCCTGGAGCTCGGATTTTCCAGTCACGCGCTGCCATTCGGCAGACAACCACGCAGCGGCGGCGGGCATTCCGCTTGTCGCCGCCTGGAGCTGCTCGGCTCCCGAATCCCGATCCATGAACACTTCGACAATTTTTTGGCTGAGCGCTGGCAGTTCGAACACGGGAAGCGCTTCGCGATGGAACTGGACGAGGCGACTCGGGAGGACCAGCGAGGACATCCTCCAAGGCTAAAGACGGTTTGAAAAAACCTCAAGCATGTTAGACTTTCTTCACACAGTTCACATGAAGCACTCCCTTCGACCCACCCCAGAACTGCTGATCATCGAACTTCGATCCGAAAAACCGATCGACGCGGGAGACTGCGACTTCCTGGAAACCCAGGTCAACCGCCTGATTCCCTCCAAGGGCTCCTGCGCACTGGATTTCATGGGTGCTTCGGTCCACCCGGACTGCATCCGGAGGCTCGAAAGCGCCATCATCCGTCTCGTCTCCCGGGCTCCTCGCGACCTGTGGATCATCGGGCTCAACTGGCCCGACGGACGAACCGACTGGAACCACGCCCCCTCCGCTTCGGAGGCAGGTCGCTGGCTCCAGAGCCCCGATCTCGCCTGGACCCACCTCAGCCAATGGCTGGAAGCGCGGGTGCAGGAAACGGAGCGCAGGATCACGGTGCTTGCGCAGGAAGTTCAAAATCGGAAGCCCGTCCCGCCCACTCCCGCTGAACTCAGCCTCCGCTCGGATAGACGCCGCTCAAGGCTGGTCTCCAGGCAGCTCGATGCCAGGCGCAAGGCAGCTGGCGAGACGCTGTCACTGGGCGAACCGGGCTCTTTATTCAACCTGCAAAAGCTCGAGGAAAAGATCCTCGCTGCCTACGCTTCGCAGGGAATCCGGCCGGGGAGCGCGCAGTGAGTGCCGAGTTCGACGCCATCACCTTGAGGCGGCTGGCCGACCTACAGAAACGTCTCAACACGGCCGAGTCACGACTCCGGAGCCTGGCCGGCAAGCTGCGGAACCGTGTGCCCGCTTCGGCAGCAGCCCAATCCGCTCCCACCGGTGAGGTCGAGCAGGAAACAGAGCTCTTTGAGGCACTGGCGCGCGACCTCCAGGCACCGTCGCGGCAGGCATTGGTGGAACTGGAACAAAAACTCAGGAAACAGGCCCTAGCGCATCTCCAAAAAACCAAGGTGGATCCCCAGCTATGGAAAGACCTCGCATCCTCGTGATTGAAGACCACGCCGACACCCGCCGCTTTCTTGAGTCCATGCTCAAGAAGGACTTTGACGTAATCACGGCGGAGAACGCGGTGATCGGCATTGATTTCGCGCGCAACCAGCATCCCAATCTCATCCTGCTCGACATCATGCTCCCGATCCTGAGCGGATTCGACGCCTGCAGCCTGCTCAAGGGGGACGACAAGACCCGCCACATCCCAATCATCTTCCTTTCCGCCAAGGGCGCAGTGAACGACATCACCCATGGTCTCGGGCAGGGTGCCGATGACTACATGGCCAAGCCCTTCGACTTCAAGGAGCTGCTGGCCCGCATCAGGACGCGCCTGCGCAAATCGAGCGAGAGCACGCTGGCTCCGATGCAGATCGGTGATCTCAGGATCAATCCCTCGGACCGCGAGATCACCTTTGGCGGAAAACCGGTCTCGCTCACGAACACCGAGTTCGACATCCTGCGGATCCTGGCCACGAAGGCCGGACAGGTGGTGTCGCGTGCAGAGATCCTCAAGGAAGTCTGGCGGGAGGACTCCGGCCAGACCAACGACCGAACCATCGATGTGCACATTCGCGCCCTTCGCAAGAAGGTGCCGGCACTCGTGCGACACATCATCTCGATCTACGGCGTGGGGTACAAATACGAGAAGTAGGGTTCCTACTTCTTCAGGGGCTTGAGGGACACTTCGACCTCCTGGGTCTGTCCCTGCTCGATGTTCACGCCATCGACGACCTGTCCCATGTCGAATAGCGAGAAGAACTGAAGGCGGTAGGTGCCCGGGGGAAGCTTGACGATCTCGTAGCCACCCGGGACGTTGGACCAGTAGACCCAGGACTGGCCACCGATATCCACGCGGAGATTGGCCGTCGCCGTAGCGCTCTTGTACCTGAGGATGCCAAAAACCTCGGGCTCGAGTTCGACCGGAACGGAAAACTCACGCCCCATCGTCCCCACCTGGAGCCGGGAGGCATCGATGGCGCCCTCGAGCACCTTGGGCTTGAAGCCCGGCACTTCGATCTCCACCCGATACTGGCCTTCAATGTCGACAAAAGCGGGCACCTCGCCGCCTTCCGGAATACGGACGAAGTCCCCCGAGGGAGACAACGGCTTTCCATTGACCCGGATCCTTGCCCTGCCACCCGACGGATTGAGGCGGAGCTGGAGTACGGCCTCCTTGGCAGAGGCGGTTCGCCTCAGGGAGGAATCCTGCGGAGCCGCAGGTCTATCGAGGGAAGGCGATGTCGTGACATTGGACGAAGGAGTCCTGAGCTTGATGCCGGCCGGCTTGTTCCCGTAGAGCATCCAGTAGGCACCGAGAAGCGCGGCAATCGAAGCCACCGCCCTGAACCCCCCCCCTGAAGATTGCCTGCTCTGGGCGACTGCACGCGGTGGCGCGGCACGGCCGTTGCTCTGTCCCGTGGTCGTGGCCCGCGAAGCCTGGAGATTGCGACCCGCAGTGATCGGACGACTCTGCGTGGGCGGGGCATCCACCTGCACCTTGCGCACATCCACCTGCGTGCTCTCGAAGGTGCGGGCCCCACTGGCTTCCGGTTTCATGGGTAGTGCGATGCCGGTCTGGGTATCGAGCTCCTCCCTGCCGCCATTGCCACCCTTCCCGCCGCGCACGATCTCGGATGTCTCTTCGGAGGTGAGCAGGGACAGGATATGGGTCGCCTTTTCATTGAGGCGCTGCAGGTTCTTGCGGTCTTCGACGATCTCGTTTGAGAAAAGCTGCTTGAGCTCGTTGGACTGGTCGACCGGATTGAAGTCCGGATTGAAACCCACCAGGTAGCGCTGCAGTTTGCGCTGGAGCTCGAGCGCGTTGGAAAACCGCTGGTCGCGGTTCTTGGCCAGGGCCTGCATCACGATATAGTCGAGGTCCTTGTCGACGAGCTTGTTGAACTCCGACGGCGGACGCACACCCCGGTCGCAGTTCTGGATGAGTCGAAGCGTGGCGAGGTCATTGTCACCAGCGAACAGCTTGCGACCGGTGAGCAATTCCCAGAACACGATGCCGAGCGAGAAGATGTCACTTCGGCCGTCGAGCGTCCCGTTTCCCGGATCGATCTGCTCGGGCGAGAGGTAGCTCGGCTTTCCCTTGATCACCCCGGCTCGCGTCTGCTCCGAATTGGTCGAAGCCTTGGCGATGCCGAAGTCGATGATCTTCACGTTGCTGTCGTAGGACAGGATGATGTTCTGCGGGCTGATGTCGCGATGGACGAGGTTGAGCGGACGGCCATCGAGCTTGTCCTTGAAGCTATGGGCATAATAAAGCCCTGCGGCCGCCTGGCTGATGATGTAGGCGGCAAGATCCGGCGGAAACTGACCCATCTTTTCGAAGATGCGATCCTTCACGAAGCGCAGGCTCTTGCCTTCGATGTACTCCATCGCGATGAACGGCTGGCCCTGCTCTTCCCCGAAGTCCTGCAGCTGGACGACGTTCGGATGGTTGAAGTTCATCATCACGCGCGTCTCGGACTGGAACATCGTGACGAATTCGTTGTTGGTGCCGTAGGAGGGCTGGATGCGCTTGATCACCAGCATCCGACCGAGACCTTCGGTCGTGATCTGCCGGGCGCGGAAAATCTCCGCCATGCCGCCTTGGGCGATCATGTCGAGCAGGAAATACCGCCCGAATTTTTTCAGCGCATCTTGCATGCCGAGACAAATCCCCTCTCAGGGCTTTTCGGCCTAAAACCTTCAAACCTTAATGATTTTAATCGGATCCGGGCGATCTGGGACGGCCTGTTTTTAGCGCTGCGCCAGCTGTTCCAGCAGCTTGGGAATAAACCCGCCAAAACCGCCATTTGAGAGCACTGCGACCAGGTCCCCGGGGGATGTGTACCGGGCGACCTGCCCCACTCCCTCGTCCACCGTGGGCATCACCCAGGCCTTGGCCCCAGTGTCCGTCAGGTCCTTGACGAGCTGGTCGGTCGAGAACTGCTCGTCGCTCGAGATCCTCGAAGTGTCATAGGGTTGTGCAATGAACGTGGCCGCCGCTTCGCGGAACGCCAGTCCGTACTCCTTTTGGAATACCTTGCGGCGTGAAGTTGCGCTCCTGGGCTCAAAAACGGCAATGAGCCTGCGCGATGCATACTTCTTCCTGAGGGCCTGGAGCGTCTCACGGACCGCCGTAGGATGGTGCGCAAAGTCATCGATCACGAGCACTCCGCCCACCTCGCCCCGCTCTTCCTGCCTGCGCTTCACTCCGCGGAAGCTGGCAAGCGCATCCTTGACGCCCTGGGACGGAAGGCCCATGTGAGTTGCCTGGATCCAGACGGCGAGGGCATTGAGCGCATTATGTGCACCGGGGAGCTGGATCTCGATCCGCTCGACGGGCTGGCTCTCGCCCTTCCTCAAAATCTCAAAACGAAGCCGACCCTTGGGTGTCGTCGTGACTTCGCCGAGGCGGTAATCCGCCTGCATTCCTGCCGGCGTGCGCCCCGAAGAATAAGTGATCACGGGCACGGGAGACTGTTTTTCCATCCCGACCATCGCGTCGTAGTCATGGCAGAGGATGAGGCGTCCGCCCGGACGAATGCGGGACAGGAGTCCGTCGAACGCACGCTTAACCGCAGCAAAGTCCGGATAGATATCCGCGTGGTCGTACTCCATGGAGGTGAAGATCACATCATCGGGCAGGTAGTGGTTGAACTTGGGCACCTTGTCCCAAAAAGCAGTGTCGTATTCGTCGCCTTCGAGGACGAAGGGCCGACCAGCCTCGACCGAGTCGACCGTGAAGCTGTGGGGAAGATCCTGGAGCACGCCTCCAATGAAAAAATTGGGCTTTTTACCGAGAAAATGAAGCACAAATGCCATCATGCTCGAAGTCGTCGTCTTGCCGTGGGTACCTGCGACCACGATGTTCCGGGTCTGCGGGAGCAGGAGCTTCTCCATAGCTTCAGGAAGTGAAGTCGTGGCAAAGCCCCCCTTGAGCGCCTCGACGGCCTCGGGATTGTCCGCACGGATGACATTGCCAATGACGACGAGATCCGGCCGGTTACCCAGCGACATGAGGTTCTCCGCCTTGTAGCCGCTGATGAGCTTCACTCCCGCCTGGGCGAGGACATCGCTCATGGGCGGATAAACATTTTGGTCGCTTCCCGTGACTTCGATCCCCTTGCGCCTGAGGAATGCTGCAAACGCACCCATGAGCGTGCCACACACTCCAACGATGTGGACATGCTTCAGGTCTTCGAACTTGGATGGGATTTTGGAGGGGATTTTGGAAGAAACCGGGGTCTGGAGCGACATTTCAATAGGGTCGCCCGGAGGCCGATCAGGCGTCAATCCCAACATCAATGGCCATTGCGTCATGGATCCGGGGCCGGAACTTGCGGATCCCGAGGTGCTCGCGACCGAGGTGCACCCTGCCGCTCAACACGGAGAAAGCCCAGCCCGATTTCTGGTCCACCCAGAGGGAGGTCCCCGTGAAACCCAGGTGCCCCACCACTCCCATGCGTGCAGCGAGCGTCGGCCCTGCCGAAGACTCAGGACCCGTGGCCACATCCCAGCCGAGTGTCCGCATCGGACCCTCAGGCCCCAGCACTCGCGACATGACTCGCGTCCGCAGCGCAGGATCTAGGAATTGCGAGTCAAAAATCCGACGGGTCGCCTGGATGAGATCCGCCATGCTGCCAAACAGTCCGGCATGGCCGGCAAAGCCCCCCATGCTCCAGCAGTTCTCATCATGGACTTCGCCCTGGATCACTCCGCCGCGCCAATCCTGCTCTTCGGTGGCGACGCATTCGGAATCCGCCGGCTGTTTCATCGCCCCGTCCCGGAGGACGCGACGATAACCCGCTCCCCCCATCTCGCGTTCCCAGATGGCATCCAGTGGAAGTCCGTGGATTTCCTCGAGGATGAAGCCCAGCAGGAGGAACGAAAAATCCGAGTAAAGGACGCGCTTGCCGGCCTGGACCTCGGGAAGCTCCTTCCAAATCCTCGAGCGAAACTCCCGCTGCCGGGAATCGATCGAAGTGGAAGCCAGCTGCTGGCCCCACTTTTTTTGCAGTCCCTGCCAGACGGGCTCCCAGGCCCTGAAGCCCGCACTATGCGAGAGGAGATGACCGACGCGGATCCCGGCCCACTCGCGCGGAGCCTCCGGAAGCACCGAGGTGATGCTCGTCTCCTCGTTGATCCAACCGCGCTGAAACGCACGCCAAATCATCGCAGAAGTCCCGAGAGCCTTCGAAACACTGGCCCAGTCAAAGACTGAATCCAGCAGCATGGGCTGCGGACTCGGAGTCAGTCGGCGATGCCCGGCCCAGGTCACATGCGCCTGTCCGCCTTGCGCGACTTCAAAAGCAGCGACAACGGCTCCCGGGATCAAGCCCTCGGCAATTCCCTGCTCGAGCACCGCCAGGGTCCACTGGAAACGCTCGGGAGCCATCGGGATCATTTCCACGAAACCTCTAGATGACTGCATGTTCCCGGAGGAGCTCCCCGCGCGCAAATCGCTCTGAAGAAAAACATGAGGCATCCAAGGCCTCAAATCGGCCCTTCACGATCTTCTCGGCAAGTACCAGGCCCGCAGCATAACTGTGCATGGCTCCGTGGCCTGAAAACGAATGCGCCTCGAAAAGCCCGGGATGTCCGGGCACCTCGCCGATGATGGCGGATTCATCCGGAGAAACTTCGTAAAGCCCTGCCCAGCCGGTCAGGTGCTTGAGCTGCTCAAAACCGGTCGAGCGTTCATAGAGCGCAGGCCAGATGTTCTCTTCAAAGAACCGTTCACCGTCATATTCGTAGTTCACTCCGGGCGCCTCACCGGGAGTTGCAAAGCCCGCAAGGCCATTGGTCGCCTCGGGATGGAAATACACTCCACTCGTATCGACGATCATCCCGTAGGGAGTCAGGTCCACGCCGCGTGAATCAAAGATACACACTTGCCTGCGCACCGGCTGGGAAGGGCATGCGTAACCCAGCATCGAAGCAATCTTGGGCGCCCAGGGGCCCGCGCAGTTGATCACGCGATCGGCGGTATAAGAAGTCCTGGTCCAGGGGAGCCCTTCCATCTCGGGAAGTCCGGCAAACACCGAAAGCTTGGCCTCATGGAAAGCCGGCGAATGGAGCTGGCGCGCGTGCACCACCCACTTGGATCCCTTGCGCTCGCTCCCGGAAACCCAGGTCCGATCTTCGAAGACCACTCCCAGCTCGCGTGCTTTTGCTCGGTAATGATTTTTGAGGAGGTTCGGGTTGACGAGTCCGTCGCGCGGAGCAAACACCGCGCCCGCAAGATCATTGGTCTTGTCGATGAACGGCACCCGGCGCTTGAGCTCGGCGACATCCCAAGCCTGAACTTCCCAACCCATGGACTGCTGGAGCTCACGCGACTTGAGGGCCGCAGGCATCGCATCGGGGGTCTTGAGCCAGAGGTATCCGCAGGGTCGATAACCCACTTCGTCTGCAACCGAGGCAAAGTAGTCGATCGAAATCTGGGACATGCTGATGTTGATTGCCTGTCCCCAGGTGGCGCGCACTCCGCCAGCGTTGAGTTCGGAGCTCGAGAGCGAACCTTCGAGGTCGAAGTCCACCACGCGGATGCCGCTGACTCCAAGCCTGGCCAGATGCAGGGCCACTGCGCTTCCGATGAGACCGCCGCCGACGACGAGGACGTTGGAGCTATTCATGATGGGCCGGACTTACCACAACTTCACCACATGAGCGTGGTGTAAGTCTCCGCGACGATCTTGGGCTCGCCCGCTTCCTCGGCGACATAGAGGATCTTCGTGCCGCGCGAGCGGTGACCCACGCCTCCACCCTTGAGCTTGGAGTGGTAGTTCTGGCTGAAGGTCACCATCGTGTACTTGGGGTGCTGGTAATAGCGGACGTCCTCGGGTCCGATCTTGATCGAGCTGTAGCGCGAGTTGAGACCCGACTTGTAGCTCCTCCACTGGGACTTGTTCTTGCCCTGGGCCGAAAAGTCCGAGTGGTAGTGCGAGATGTAGCGATTGATGTCCTTGCTTTCCCAGGCGCTGATCCAGCTTTCGAAAAAAGCCTTGAGCTTGGGGTCTTGTCCGGGCTTGAGGTACTGCTCGCCCAACTCCGGAAACACGAGGATCGGCGTGAGTCCGAGGCGGATGAAGGGCTTCACCTCCTCGATCTGCTTGTTCTCGAGCACGATGCAGCCTTCGCTGTCGTAATTCTGCTTGAGTCGCTCGGGCATGTCCGTCGCATGCAGCATGATGTCATACCCCGTGCGACCCGCCATCTGGTCATAGGTGTTGGGGTAATCGATGTAGAAGGCCATCTTGCCGAACTTGGGCTTGAGCGACGGAGGAGTCAGGTAGCTCTTGAAGGTGTAGATGCCTTCGGGGGTCTTGAGGTCCCCTTCGTTTTCCTTGTCACCCTTGACCTTGCCGAGAGTGACGTGGAACGTCTTGACGGTCCGGAACCCGCCATCGCGGTACTCCGCCACTTGGAGCGTATTGGTCTTCTTGTCCACGAGCAGTGCCGTGGTGACGGCGTTCGAGGCGAGCGCGGTGACAGGAAAAATCACTGCAGCAAGGGTGTACGCAATCGATCGGCGCATGGCCGAAAGTTTAGTCAGGAGAGGGACTTACGGTCAAGTTCCGGGCGTCCAAAGCCGGAGCGAAAGCGGAAGCTCCACACCCGACCGAGCGCCTCGATCACGATGCGGCGATTCATCTTGGACTTGCCGACCTTTCGGTCTTCAAAAATGATCGGGAATTCGGTGTAACGGAAGCCGCGCCTGAACGCCCGATACTTGAGCTCAATTTGGAATGAATACCCATCCGAACGGAGGGATCCCAGCTCGACGGCCTCGAGGACACGACGGTGCCAGCCATTGAAGCCACCCGTGAAATCCCGGATCGGGGCGCCGAGGATCAGGCGGGAATAAAGACTTCCGCCCCGGCTCAGGATCTTGCGGCCGACTCCCCAGTTGACCGTACCGCCGCCGGGTACGTAGCGCGAACCGATGACGAAGTCATAGTTGGCCAGCCGTTCGAGCATGGTCGGCAGGTACCTGGGGTCGTGCGAGAAGTCGGCATCCATCTCGATGATGGCATCAAAGCCCTTCTCGAGCCCCCACCTGAAGCCCGCAACATAGGCCGTTCCGAGCCCCATCTTTTTTGCGCGATGAAGGACATGCACCCGGGGGTCAGCCGAGGCCAACGTGTCGGCAAGCGCACCGGTCCCATCTGGAGAGCCGTCATCGACGACCAAAATCTCCAAGGTGGCAGGCGTGCCCTTGAGTACCGTCTCGACCAGAGGCCGGAGGTTCTCGATCTCGTTGTAAGTCGGGATGACGATCAGTGCCCGCATGGCACTCAGAACGGAATGTCGTCTTCAGTGAAGGACGGCTCGGCGCGACCGGTTTCCATGGTGGTCGGCTCGTTGTTGTTAAAACCGCCCTGACCCTGGCCCTGTCCGGCGCCCTGACCCGTTCCGGCTCCGATGAACTGGACGGTCTGGGCGAGGATCTCGGTCGTGTACTTGGTCTGTCCGTCCTTGTCCTGCCACTGGCGGGTCTGGAGCTTGCCCTCGATGAAGGCCTGGCGACCCTTGGTGAGGTACTGGCCGCAGAGTTCGGCGAGCTTGCCCCACACGACGATCCGGTGCCATTCGGTCTTTTCCTGCTTCTGCCCGTTCTTGTCCGTCCAACTTTCGTTGGTGGCGAGGCTGAAGTTGGCGACTGAGGCTCCTGAGGGAGTGTGGCGAATTTCGGGGTTCTGGCCGAGGCGGCCGAGCAGGATGACTTTGTTGACTGACATGCCCAAAGGCTTAGCTAAAGGTCGGCAGGAACGCCAGAATCTTGTTCGGATCCGGTGAGATTTTGGGCCGGATTTTGGGCTGTTTTTTGCCCGCTGCCCTGCGTTTTACGGCCCCAGAAGGCTGCCATCTCGCCCTTGGCCCTGGACTCGTCGGTGAGGAATAAAAACGGGTCAAAGCCGCACTGATTGCAGGACATTTCCGCCCTCACCCTCATCCGGTACAGGACTTCGAACCCGATCCACAGGGGCAAAAAAACCACGAGTCCCTTGACCCCGAAGAGGGGCCAGGCCAGCGCCGTCAGGAAAGCGGAAGTCACGCCCACCTGCACGAAGTGACGGGGCTGGGGGCGAGGATTCATGCGGAGCCTGCGGGTGATCCCGCAGAAGGGACAAAAAAACTGCCAAGGCTTGTGTGAAGCCTCCCGCCACGCGCTCTTGCTGAACTGAATCTGCGTTCCCTTCATCCTGACTTTAAGTGTAGCATGTCAGTCCTATGTCCAAAGCGCTGTTTCCAGCCCAGCTCCCGGTGGAGTTTCCGACTCCCGTGGCCTTCCCCAAGGCCTGGAAGTGGTTCATGGACCAGCGCCTGACGCAATGGGTGAAGGACCGCTACAGCCCCAAGGAAGGCTGGAAGGGAAAACCCTTCTCCCAGCCCGATGCCCTGTTCTTTTTCAAGGGGATCGATGAGTTGTCGGAGATCTTCACCCAGGACCGTGGGCGCGCATTGCAGCGCTACTTTGAACACCCTCGCTTCCGCTCGGGTTATCTCCTCTACTTCCTGCCCCTTCAGGCCGCCAAGTTCGTGGCGGTTTTTGAACGACACAACCGCTTCCTGATCCCCGCAATCCGTGCTGCTGCGCAAAAAGGCGCAGTGCAGGTGGCCGACCTGGGGGCGGGCCCGTTCACCGCTTCGATCGGCTTCCTGCTCTGGGTGCTCGAGCACGCCGAAGAACTCACGATGGAAAACGGGCAGATCCCGGAGTTCCATTTCATCGGAGTGGACTCCCAGACCACCATCCTCAAGGAGGGGGCGGAGCTCCTCACGATCCTGGGCGAGGGCTTTCCGAAGATGCGCGGGAAGGTCCGGGTCGAAACCGAGAACTCGCGGTGGCAGGACTGGGCCAAAAAGCACGCCCGCTCGACGGACAACGCAGACCTTTACCTGCTTGGCCATGTCCTCAACGAGGGCAAGGACCAGCAGCCCGAAGGGATCGCCGCACTCCTCGAAAAATCACCGCGCGCAGGCGTCCTCGCGATCGAGCCTGCAGCCAAGAATACTTCGCAGGCGCTGAGCCAGCTCCGCGATCTGCTGCTCGAAGAACTTCCGGTGAGCCCCGTGGGTCCGTGCCCGCATCGCGAGCGATGCCCGCTTTCGGGCGGCGGCGACTGGTGCCACTTCTCATTTCCGGCCGAAGTTCCGGGAGAATGGTTTGCCAAGTTCTCCAAGGGCCTCGGCTCCGAACGCCAGTGGCTCAAGCTTTCCTACCTGTGGCTTGCCGACTCGGGCTTCACCAAGCCAGGGGACGTGCTTCCGTCCAAGGGCGCGCAGCTCCTCGTCAGTGACTCGCTCAACCGCTACTCGGGAAGGACGGAGCGCGTGACGATCGAGGCGCTGGCCTGCCAGCCCGACCATGTCCAGAAGGTCTCGCTCAAGATCCCGCTCGCCAAGCTCCGCGGACCGCTGGCGCTGCGCGGAGGCTTTGCACTGGCCCAGCCCCAAAAGGATTCGGCCGGCCCCCCGAAGGGAACCGGCCGCAAATGGCAGGCAAAGAAAGACAGGCGTTAGCCTGAAGGTAGGATTTGGGACGTTCAGGTCTGCTCCCCTAGATTCCGCTTACGTGCAGCCCCACACCACAGCAGCCTGACGCATGTCCACATCAGTGCAGCCCATGTGCCAGCTCCCCGGCGAGGTTCCATTGCGGGCCAGCGCCGTAAACCTGAATTTTTTCAAAACTGGGAGCGTTCTGGCTCCAGTTCGCGTAGCTTTTTGCACATGCGCCCCATCGCCTTTGGCACTGCGATCGCCGCAGGCCTGCTGTTGTTCCTCTCACCGGATGCCCTCGCGGCCCGCAAGCCTCCCGCCAAGCGCCCCAACAAGGGCGCTCCGGCAAAAGTCCGTGAAAAAATGCCCGACCTCCCGCCTTCCGGTGGCCGGGTGCGAATCCAGACCGACGCCTGGGGAGCGAGCTGGGATTGGAACCAGGACTCCGGACAGATCCCGGCTGAAGTACTCAGGACCGTCCATCGCGGACTTTACCGCGTCGGTGTGGACGGAAGCCTCGAAGCCGATCTGGCTGACTCTGAATCCAGCAGCACCGACGCAAGGACTTGGAGTTTCAAGCTCCGGCGCGGCGTGGTCTGGAGTGACGGCGCCCCGCTCACCGCCCAGCACGTCGTGGATGGCGTGCTCCGCGCAGTCGATCCGACCACGAGCACCCTTCCGGCCTCTGCCCTCAACATCGAAGGAGTGATCGGCTACCACTCACGCCAGCCCGGCGTGACTCCAGCCATCCAGGCCAAATCGGATCGGGTCATCGAGGTCAAACTGCTCCAGCCCGACCCTCTTTTTCCGCTCCGCTGGCTCGACACTCGACTCATGCCTGCACGCGGGGATCTCGCGCTGGCCAACAGCAAGGGATATGGGTTCGAACCCGAAAAAATGGCCTTCCTCGGAAGGATGATCCTCACCGAGTCCCGCCCCGGTCTGCGCACAATGATGATTCCCAACCCACGCCACACGGATTCGGCGGGACTTCCCCGCCTCGAACTCTGGCACACTCCCGCCGCTTCGCAGGCGGCAAGCCTCTTTGATCGGGGGCACATCGATGTCGCCCTGACCCCTGAAATCCCCACGCGCATGGGCAAACTCATTTCCATCGACCAGGCGGAACTTCTGGTATTGGTGCCCAGCTCCGATCGCGTCCGTTCACGGCAGGCCATGCTGGCCGTCTCGGCTGCACTCGACCGGAAGGGGGCGCCAGGAATTCGGCCTGCATTGGATTGGATTCCAGCTGAAACCTGGAAGCTGCAATCCATGGGTCCTTACCCCCAGGGGCTGCACCCCGAGCAGCTCGCCCTCGAGGACCAGCCTTCGCTCGCACGCTCACTTTGGAAGCCCGCCGGCAAGGAGTTCTCGCTCAAACATTCCAAGCGAGATGATGCACTCGCCGCGCACCTCAGGACCAGCATCGGACTTGCCCTCGGCGTGCGCGTCAAGGCTGCCGAAAAATCCAACGGCACTCCTGACTGGACGTTGCTTCGTTTTCCGGTTTTGAACGGCGACATGGCTGCCATGCTGGGCTCGCTGGATCCGCAGGGTGGCTGGAAGGACTGGGGTCGCCTTGCCATTCAAGACCCCGCACGGCTCTCCCGCTTCATCGAGCGGACTCGCAAAGTGCTCGTCGAATCACCGACCCTGATTCCGGTAGGATTCGGACTCAAGCAGCTTCGCGTGAAAAACTACGTCAATCCGCCCGCAGTGCTTGGCGTCGGAGTGATGGACCTGGGATCGATCACCTATGATCCTTCCTTCCGCAAGAGCAAGGCTCCAAAGCCGTCACCGGCCGGCGGATCCTGAGGCGCAAGCAACCATTCCTGGATCACTTGGAAACCCTTGACGGGCGGCTGGAGCTCTTCGCGCAGCACTGAGCAGACGGTCAGCATCAGGAGGCCACCGGGTCGCACCATTGCAGCCGCCTCTTCGGTGAGCGCACGCTGCTGGGCCTGGAGTTCGGCCAACGCTTTTTCATCCTTGAGCCAGCGCACTTCGGGATGCCGCCTCAGCAGACCGGTGCCCGTGCAGGGGGCATCGACCCATGCCGCGTCCAAGGGCGCGAGTCCTCGAAGAACATCCTTGGTGACGACCTGGATGGGAGTGTTTGAACGGATGCGCGCTGCAGTTCCCTTGAGGAGCTCAAAACGCGGAGACCCTGGTTCGCGATCCGTGGCGATCACTTTCCAACCATCCCAGGAAAGTCCGGCACTCTTGCCTCCGGGAGCGGCGCATAGATCGAGCACGCGCGACTGGGATGGATCCAGGCCAAGTCTCACGGCGTGCCCGGTGAACTCGTGGATCAACTTTTGACTCGAGATGTCCTGAACGAAGATTTCGCCAGCGGCATAAGCGGGAGACTGGTGCACTGGCCACCACTCCTGGAGCCGGTAAGAGTCCGCAAGCGGACCGCGCTCGGACTTCTCCGGCTGGGACCGTGCCCTCACCCAGGTCACCGGCCGATCCAGGCCCGCCTCGGCGTACGCGCGGGCCCAGTCCATCCCGCGTTCACGGACGACGCGCTTCCAAAGCCAGGCAGGAAGGCTTGCCCAACGGGCCTGCTCTTCGAGTCCTGCACCTTCCGGAAACGGAAGCGATCTCCAAGAGCCGGGAGAATCCAATGTGTCCGAAACTTTTCTGAGAAGTGCATTCACGAAACGTGAGGCCGCCTCGCCCTCGCGCTTTCGGACCAGCGCCACGGACTCCGAGACGATCCAAGCGGGCTGGATCTGCGGCTGGTTGAGCAACTGGTAAATGGCAATCTCGAGGACCTTGCGGATCGCACCGGTAGGCTTTTTCTTGAACGCGAGCTGGTCAACGACCCAGTCCACACGCCCTTTCCATCGAAGGGTACCCGCCACTGCTTCGTGGACCCAGCCTCGAAGCGGGGCTTCCACACGGATCAGGGCATCATCCAAAAAAACGCCATCCGAGAGGACGCGAGTGAGCGTGGAGAGTGCCGCCTGACGGTAATCGAGGTTCATCCGGGATCAATAGCCCCAAGGAAGGAGCCAGTAAACACCCGGTTCAAGCGCAACCTTGGCCTTGGGGATTCCGAGGACATCGCGAGCGAGCTCGGCGATTGCACTTTTGAAGCCCTCGCCGCCTGCCAGCGAAGAGCGACTATCCTCGTCGCGGTCACGATCACTGCCCTCTTCGATCAGGTACTCAATGAGACCGCGCTTTTTCTTTTCTTCATACACCACCTTCGGCTCGCCTTCGATCTTGCCCTGCTTTGCGGCTTCGTCGATGGCCTCCTGCAAGCCCCCCAGGCGGTCCACGAGCCTGGCTGCAAGGGCCTGGGAGCCGGAGAAGATCCTTCCATCGGCCACTGCATCCACCTCAGTCAGGCTCATCTTGCGCCCCTTGGCGACGGCCGCCTTGAAGTCCACCAAAGTCGAGTCGATCATGCCCTGGAGGAGCTGGCGCTCTTCAGGAGCCATGGTCCGGTACTCCGCTCCTGCGTCCTTGAACTTGCCCGTCTTGATCGAGAAGCGCTGGACCTTGGCCCAGTCGTAGAGCTTTTCGAGGTTGGCAAACTCCATGATCACGCCGATCGAACCGGTGATCGTGCCGGGATTGGCAAACACCATCGGGGTGGCAACGGCCACATAGTACCCACCACTGGCCGCGACACTCGCCATCGAAGTCACGACCGGCTTCTTGGCGGCAACCTTGCCGATCTCGTTGTAGAGTTCCTGCGAGGGAGCGACCGCGCCTCCCGGCGAATTGACCCGGATCACGATGGCTTTGACGTTCTCGTCCTTCTCAAAGCCCTTGAGCGTCTTGAGCCAGCGCTTGGCCGGGCCCTCGCGGATCACACCACTGATCTCGAGCACTCCGACCTTTTGCCTGCCACCCGCAAAGATCTTTTTTCCCGCAGCGCCCTTGGCGCCACCCCCCAGATCCTTGCGCACGAGGTAGCCCGTGGCCAGGACGAAGACAAAAAAGAACGCAATCGAGAGCGTGAGGGTCAGACCCAGCGGGCTCATCCGACGCCGGGTTTTGGGATGGTTCTGGGGCTCGGTGCTTTCCTGGTTCGGGTCTGAGGTCATCCCCTGATTTTGCATCGAATGAGGCACCATCGACCAGCCTCATTTGGGGTGCCAAAAGTTTGGACAGTTCAGGCCCGCAAACGGGCCCCAGCTGCGATTTAGCGGTGTCTCGCCCGGGTCCCCGCAGGCATGGGTCCTGCTCTGTTGATGCACATGAAATTGAGCCTGGTCGCCAAGACCGCCATCGCCTGCACCCTCACCTCTGCCTTCCTTCCCAGCGCACATGCCTCGGCCCTTGCCATCCGCGACAAGGCGGCAAGAACGATCACCATCAAGGGACGCATGGTTTATTCGGGCGAGGCCTATACGCCAGGGCTTGCCGATCTCGCCACGCAGGAGATCCAAACCATGTGGTCAGAGCCCGCGGTGACTGCTGCCGGCTACAAGATCCTGTTTGATGTCTCCGAGCATGATGCCCGCGAGGGCATGAGCCCCCGCCCCGGGAGCGACGCCTCCTGCGCCTACAATTTCATTGAACTCAGAAATCTCAGGACCCCGGGCGACCGCAGCTACTACACCGACCTCGGCAGCCAGTACGGCGTGTTCTACACCAGCGATGACATCGGCCGCTCGACCACCGCTGCCCATGAGTTCGGCCATGGACTGATGCTGGACCACGACCCGAGCAACCAACTCGCCGCACCCATTCCAGGGATCATGTTTGCCCGCGGAACTCTCGTTCGACCGGAGTTCCAATGGGATCCCAATGCCGACCCGGGCGCACGTGGAGGCACCCTCAATCCGCGGTTCCGCAAGGTGCGAGCCGAGGACGTAAATGCCATTCCGCTGCGTATGCTCAGTGATGACCACATCGATGTCGAGTGCATCGGGATGGGCCTGGTCAAACGGGTACGGTGATCCGTGATCGATCGGCTGCTCTCCTTCTACGGGATCACCGACTTTGACCGCCAGATCCTTGCCTACGGCGAGACCTACGGCGATCAGTTCGACAAGATGCTCACCTCGCAGGAGCTTGAACTGGCCCTGCGGGAAGGATTCTACCTGGGACAGCCCAGGTCAGCCCTGGGTGAGCTTCTCTCCTATACGCCCATTCCGCGCCTGCTCAAGGAGTGTTTTCCGGGCTGCAAAGTCTATGTCTGCGAGAGCGACTTCTCGAAGGTCCTGTTTGCAAACCATCCGCATGTCGATTCCATCACGACCCTTCCAGGCCGCGATCCCATTGGCGCCTGGCGGGAATTCGGCTGGGGAAACCAGGTCCAGCGCCGCCTGCGCACTTTTGGGATCTTTCTTTCTTACCCGGAGAAGCCCGAGCTTTATCTCAGTGCGGAACAAAAGGAACGCGCAAGAGAATGGAGGGCCTCTCTGCCGTTGCAAGGACGCCCTCTCCTCGCCATCCATTCATCGGGCCGCACCAATCGAAAGCTGCTGAACCACATCGAATGGTGGCGGGTCTATCAAAAGCTCAAGCGCGACTTCTTCATCGTCCAGGTGGGTCACTATCGGGATCAATGGATCCCGGCGCATCGACACCAGCTTTTTCCGGCCTCACTACCGAGGACGATCGAAGCCTTGAGCGTCGTGGACGCATTCCTCGGGCCCGACTCAGGACTCATGCACCTGGCCACGGCCATGGACCGCCACTGTGTGGTCCTCCATAACGAGGACGAAGGAGACGGATACTACCTTCCCGCACTCAGTGATGAGGGCAGGCTTCCAAGCTCCCGGCCCAACTATCGACAGCTCTTTCCGTGGCAGCGGCAGCTCGTGGTCGTGCGGGATCACCCGGAGGCCGATCTCGGACCGTCGGCGGAGCGATTCAACCCGGACACGCTCGCGCAAACCCTCCAGGACGCGGCCAGAGGACGTGAAAACCCTGCGTGGAGTGCGGTACGTGAGCGGTTCGGCCGCAGGGTTTACTGCCGATTCAAGTAGAAGGACTTCTTCTTGTTCCCGGAGAAACCGCCGGTGCGCCGATCATCGCTATCGCGACCATAGGCCGGCTTCGGTCCACGCGGATCCCGCCTGTCATCACGGCGATCACCACGACGGTCTTCGTACCTCTTTGGCCGCTGGCTTTCACGGCGGTCACCGGCCTTGAGGACTTCGCCCCGTGGCTGCACCGGACGTTCCTGCGCCCGCTCGTTTCCGCGATCGCTTCCACGATCCACAAAAAGATCGGGGAACATAAGAGTTAGGAAGCGCCCTGCAATCTCATCCGGAGCCAGGTCCGAAATGGCGTCACGCCAATCCAGGCCCATGAGCTCGACGGCACGTGCGTAGTTGCTCTCGTTATTGAAGGCCGTGAGTACGCGTCCGATCTTCTTTGCGGCAATCTCGCGACGGGTCGGGATCTTGCCTTCCGTCATGCGGCTCTTGGTCATGCGCTCGATGCGCGAGATCAGTCCGCGATGGCTTCCAGTCACCAGGCTCATGGCATAGCCTGATTTGCCGCTACGGGCGGTACGTCCAATGCGGTGGACGTAGTTGTCGAGCTCGCGAGGAATCGAATAGTTGATGACGTGGGTGACGTCCTTGACGTCAAGACCACGCGAGGCCACGTCCGTGCAAAGGAGCATCGTGACCTTGCGTTCGCGGAACGCCTTCATCGTGCGCTCACGAGCAGTCTGGTCCATGTCGCCATGCAGGCAGTCCACGGCATAGCCGCTCTGGTTCAAGAACTGGGCGACATCCATCAGGAGCGCCTTGGTCTGGAAGAACACGAGCCCGTAAAAATCGTCAGCTGCATCGATCAGCTTGCAGAGGACTTCGGGCTTGTTGGACTCCTGGGTCACGTAAAAGATCTGCTCGATGTTGGCAGGCAGCATTTCCGTGCGATTGACCTGCACCTGGGCCGGATCGCGCAGGTACTCGTCAGCCACGTTGCGGACTTCCGGGCTCATCGTTGCCGAAAAGAGCCAGATATTGGCCTGGCCTTCGGGCACGGCACTCAGGATCGAAGTGAGGTCCTCTTTAAAGCCCATCGAGATCATCTCGTCGGCTTCGTCGAGCACGACCGTCGCAACACCATCCAGCGAAAGCGTCCCGCGCGAGAGGTGGTCAACGAGGCGTCCCGGGGTTCCGACCACGACCTGGGCCCCGCGCTTGAGGCCAAAGATCTGGTCGCCGTAGCCAGCACCCCCGTAAACCGGGAGGGCCTTGATCTTGAGGTGCTTGCCCATGAGCTCGATCTGGCCTGCGACCTGGATCGCAAGCTCGCGGGTGGGGCAAAGGACCAGCGCCTGGACCGACTTATTGGTCGGATCGAGCCTTTCGAGCAGCGGGAGCGCAAAGGCTGCCGTCTTGCCCGTACCCGTGGCGGCAAGCCCAATAAAATCAGTGGGTTGCCCCAGCAGAATCGGGAGCGCCTCGGCCTGGATCTGGCTTGGCTTTTCGAAGCCCAGCTCCGTGATGGCCTGAAGGACAGGGGCGCTTAAGTTTAAGTCGTTAAAATTCTGGGGGAAATTTTTCATATCCAGCCCGGTAGCATAGTTTACTAAAACTGTACGTTTTATTTATGCAGGGCGTCGTTATTCTATTTGACCGGATCCACCTTGCACTTGCGGCCCTTGATCCGGCCGTTGCGCAGGCTCCACAGGGCCTTTTCAAAGACCCGCTCCGAGATCGCGACATAGCTCAGCCGATCATGGATCTCGATCTTGCCGATATCGGCAGCCGCAAGCCCCCCGGCCTCGCCCGTGAGCGCGCCCAGGATGTCGCCTGGGCGCATCTTGTCCTTGCGACCCGCCGAGATCATCAAGGTCCGCATCTGGGCTGCGCCATCGACGGCTTCATCGAGGCGCTTTTGTACGCGGTCTTGGAGCCCATCCAAATCCAGCTGCTTCATCGAGGGGAGCTCCTTGGCCTGGAGTTTGACCTTGGCGTATTGCTCGATCATCTGGAGCTTGGGCCTCTCGCGGGACGAGTAAAGAGAGACGGCTCGTCCCTTCTGGCCAGCCCTCCCCGTGCGTCCCACCCGGTGGACATAGACTTCCGGCTGGGCTGGAAGCTCGTAATTGACGACAAGATCCAGGTTCTCGACGTCAATCCCGCGGGCTGCCACGTCAGTAGCCACGAGGATACGCACGCTGTGATTCCTGAACTTGGCCATCACACGGTCGCGATCAAACTGTTCGAGATCCCCGTGAAGCGCCCCCGCGCTGACTCCCGCATCAATCAGGCCGCGGGCCACATCGACGACACTGGTTTTGTAGTTACAAAAAATGATCGCCGTCTCAGGTTGGTTTTGCTCCAGGATCCAGAGTAGCGCCTTGAATCGCTCCTCGGGCACGGCCTCATAGACCACCTGACGGATCGACTCCACGGTACGGGTCTCGGCTGCGACCGTGATCCGCATGGCACTCCGCTGGTACTGGCTGCTCATGGATTCGATCTGCTTGGGGAAGGTCGCCGAAAAAAGCACCGTCTGCCGGTCTTTTGGGGCCTTCTTTAAAATTTTCTCCATGTCCTCCTGAAAACCCATCTCGAGCATTCGGTCCGCCTCATCGAGGACGACCGTCCGAATCGAAGTGAGATCCAGCGACTTGCGAATCAAGTGATCCAGCACCCGGCCCGGAGTGCCCACGACCACGTGCACGCCTTTTTCGAGGGCGCCGAGTTGCGGGCCGATGGGAGTTCCACCCGAGAGGATCACAACTTGAAGGCCCGGGCACCTTCGCCCGAGCTTGCGGATCTCGCGGGCGACTTGGGTACAAAGCTCGCGCGTCGGGCAAAGGACCATGACCTGGATCTGACGGGTCTTGAGGTGGAGCCTCGCCAGCGCGGGTAGCGTGAAGGCTGCAGTCTTGCCGCTTCCGGTCTGGGACTGGCCGATGACATCTCGCCCCTTGAGCAGGGCGGGAATGGCTTGCGCCTGGACCGGCGTTGGGCTCTTGAACCCAAGCTCCGCAACGGTCATGGTCAGGTCTTCGGGGAGGCCAAGTGACTGAAAGTCCATTCCTGACATCATATA
>CAZDSX010000012.1:54313-56516 GCA_964508305.1 uncultured Bacteriovorax sp. | reverse complement strand
ACCACCAAGGAATACGTGCAGGACAAGCTGCGCAGCGCAGTGTGGCTCATCCGTTCGATCCACAATCGCCAGAAGACGATCTACAAGGTCACGGACGCGATCGTGAAGCGGCAGCGCGACTTCTTCGAAAAAGGCGTCCAGCACCTCAAGCCCATGATCCTCAAGGACGTGGCAAACGACATCGGGATGCACGAATCCACGATCTCGCGCGTCACGACCAACAAGTATGTCCACACTCCCGTGGGCATCTTCGAGCTCAAATATTTCTTCAACTCCAGCATCAGCGCAGCCGATGGGTCTGATGCTCTTGCCAGTGAGGCAGTGAAGGAGAAGATCCGGCAAATGGTCCAAAAGGAAGACGGCAAGAATCCGCTGTCCGACCAAAAGATCGTGGAGCTTCTCCGGAACGAGAACATCGATATTGCCCGACGCACCGTCGCAAAGTACCGCGACATGTTGGGAATCCTTTCCTCAGGCAAGCGCAAGAAGATCATTTGACCCAACAAGCCTTAAACGAAGGAGAGCTGCGATGAATCTGAAGACGAGCTTCAAGCATGTGGAACCGACCGACATCCTCAAGAACTACCTCGAGGAAAAGTCCGCCCGCCTGAACAAGTTCTTCGACGGCCGCATCTCCGTCAGCTGGAACATCGCATTTGAGCGGCAGACCGCCATCGCCCATGTCCATGTCGTCGGCAACCACATGGACTATTTTGGCGAAGGCCAGGCCCCAAACTTCTTTGGTGCCATCGACTTTGCGATCGACAAGATCGAACGCCAGGTCCGCAAGCACAAGGAAGTGGTCCGCGACCACATCCACAAGCACAAGGGCGGCATCAAGAAGGCTTCCTGAGGCCGCCGGCCCGGGGGAGCTCCTACTTCCCGAATTTCTCGTAGTGCCCGACGAGCGTCTCGAGCCGCTTGATCACGGCTTCGACCGTCTTTTCGATCGGTGCCGAGAGGGCAAGGCCGGCGGAGTAGTCATGTCCCCCTCCGCCGAGCTCCATGGCGACCTTGTTGATCACGACCCGTCCCTTGGACTTGATCGACACGCGGATCTGGCTGTCGTCTTCCTCCCGGAAAAGGCAGACCACTTCGGCATCCTTGAGAAGCAGCAGGAGATTCAGGAAGGACTGCGTATCATCCGCAGAGGCCTGGTGCTTCTTGCGAAGGTCCAGCGCCATCTCCAGCCAGGCCACCTTGCCGCCGTGGCTCACCTTGACGTTCTGGAGCATGTTGCCCAGGAGCTGAAGGTGGGAGACTTCCTTGGATGAATAGATGTTCTGGTAGATTTCCTCGGGATTGACCCCTGCCTCGATCATCTCGGCGGCGATCACATGGGCCTGCGGCGTCGTGCGCGCATACCTGAACGAGTTGGTGTCCGTCATGATCGAGACATACAGCCCAAGCGCGATATCCTTGTTGATCTTGGTCAGATCGAGTTCCGCAAAGACATGGTGGAGCATCTCGCCGATGCTGCTCGAACCGACATCCGAGAGTACCGAAGCATGCGGGGGATAGGCAATATCCCCACCCGCTCCCACGATATCGGGATGGTGATCCAGGAAGACGATCTTCTTGGCCCTGAGCGACATCTCCTGCCAGAGCTTTCCGAGACGGCGCGGATCGTTGGTGTCCAGGATGATCCACAGGTCACAGGTATCCCAAAGCTCGACCTGGCCTGGGCCGAGCAGGATCTGACCCTTGGGATCGAGGAACTTGTAGCGCTTGGGCACGGGATCGGGATTGTAGACCCGGCAGGCCTTGCGGGCGCGCTTGAGGTAATGGAAGAGCGCGGTCTCGGCCCCCAGGCCGTCTCCGTCAGGCAGCTGGTGGGTCGAGATCAGGATGCGCTTGGCCGATACGAGCGACTCCCTGAACTTGAGGAAATCCTTCGATTTGGCCAGCTGATGACCGGACTCTTTTGAAGACTGCTGGGAGCCCTTCTTGGTGCTCAAGCTCGACCCGTTCCCTTCCGATCCGCCCTTTGAAGGCGAGATCGATTAATGAAGACCAAAGCTGCCCAAACCGCACAGGCCCTTGACCCGCTATACGTGATCTTCGAGCAGCATCTGTATAATTTTCAGGATGCCGAATCCGACCGCAAGGCATTTATCGGCAACATCATCAACGAGTACCTGTCATTTTTGCGCCGCAAGAGCATCTCGATCCCCAAATCCCTCGAACCGGCAATCGTCGAGGA
>CAZDSX010000012.1:21905-54303 GCA_964508305.1 uncultured Bacteriovorax sp. | reverse complement strand
TCACGACCGCGCGCCAGCTGGAGGTGTCGCTCGTCTTCGGCGCCTCCATCACCATCCTCGTCTTCATCTTCGCCGGCATCTCGGGCGGCAACATCAACCCCGCCGTCTCCTGGGCCCTCATGCTCACCAAGAAGATCTACGGATGCCTCTCGATCGGTGAATTCACCAAGGGCCAGCCCAAGGCGCGCAAGCGGCGCGCACGCAGGCAGTACCAGCGCGTGGCAGGCTGATCTCCGAACCTCTTCAGCGACGTTTTTTGCGAGGGGCCCGCTTGCCGGGCCTCTTGGCTTTTTTGGCGAGCTTGATCATGTGGGATATGATCCGGCCTGCAATGTTGAGCCCCGTGGCTCGCTCGATACCTTCAAATCCGGGCGAACTGTTCACTTCGAGCACCACGGGCCCGGACTTGCTCTCCATCAGGTCCACGCCTGCGACTTCAAGGCCCATGACCTGGGCTGCACGAATGGCGGCACGACGATAGCTGGCCGGGAGCTTGACGAGCGTGCCTTCACCGCCGCGATGGATGTTGGAGCGGAACTCACCCGCTGCAGCCGTCCTGAGCATGGCGGCGACGACCTGGTCCCCGACCACGAACACACGGTAGTCCTTTCCGGCAGCCTCCTTGAGGAACTCCTGCACGAAAACGTCCTCGCCAAACTCCCAGAGGGTCTCGACCACCGATTGGAAGGAGGCCTGCGTATGGAGGAGCATCACCCCCACTCCCTGCGTGCCCTTGAGGAGCTTGAGGATCACGGGCATCCCGCCCGAGAGCTTGGGAATTGCCTTGAGGCTGCGGGGTGATCGACTCAGGATCGTCAGCGGCACGTGGATTCCGGCCTCGTTCATGAGCTGGAGGGCGCGGAACTTGTCGCGCGACTGGGCGATGGCTTCGGCCGTATTGATCGTGCGCGTACCCATGGCCTCGAAGTGCTGGACGACGGCCAGGCCGTAGCTCGTGATCGAAGCCCCAATCCTCGGAAGCACGGCATCATACGCAGGAAGAACCTGGCTTCCGACCAGGATTCGACTCTGCCTTCCATCGACGACGATTTGACACTCGAGCGGATTGATCGTGTCCAGCTGGACGCCGAGCTGGCTGGCCTCCTGGAGGAGGCGCCGGATGCTGTGGAGATTTCGATTCCGAGAGAGAACGGCGAGACGCATGCGTTGATCCTGCTTGGAGAACTACTGTAACATCGAGGGACTCATGTTCAAACGAATGGTCTCGAAACCCCTTCTTCTCCTCATCCCCGGGATCGTGTGCGGAATCGCCTGCTCGGGAGGCTGCTCCACGGGCCGCGTCTCCATCCCCGACACCCACGAACTCCCCTTCAAGCAGCAGGGGTCGACATCGAGCCCCAAGCAGCTTTGGTCCGAGAAGCTGGAGGGAAAGCTCACTGATCTTGCGGTGTCCTCCGAAAGCGGCCACGTGCTGACCACCCAGGTCCTCGAGGGGCAGGGGCCGGGCAACACCCGCATGAGCCTCCGCAACAGCTCGGGCAAGATCCTCTGGTCCGTGCAGCTGACCTCTCCCGTGCGCGCCCAGACCCTTTCTCCCAAAGCCGACCTCCTGGTCGTTGGAAATTACGAGGACGAGCTGATCCGCATCGATCCCAAGACGGGCGAAAAAATGTGGAGCGTGGCCGATTCAGGAATGTGCCGCCCCATCATCCTGGAAAAGAGCCAGCAGATCCTCTGCTTCCATGACGACGATGCGGTGCCCGGAGTTGCATTTTCAGTCTTTGACTTCAAAGGAGCCGAGAAGTTCAAGTTCAAGGTTCCGCTGGATCTACTGATCCTCAAGATCCCCAGGGACGAGTCCCGGATCGTCCTCGGACTCGTCAAAGGAAGGATCTGGATCCTGGATCGCCAGTTCAAGAAGCTCGCCGAGCGGCAGGTCGAAGGGGAGATCGTGGACCTCTCCGTGGCGGAGGCAAACTCCGACTCCAACACGCTCGAATGGTCCGCGCTGGTCAATGTCAATGGCACGGGGCAACGCCTCGTCGGGATGAACGGCTCGGGAAAGCTGACCTGGCAGACACCGCTGGACTCGCCGCACCAGCAGATCGAGCTCTCTGCAGACGGAAAAACCACCGCAGTCTACGGCAATGGTCCGCGTGGCCAGTCCGTCTCGCTTTGGACGCCGGGCAGCCCGCCTTCGTTCTCCCCGCTTTGGAACTACGTCTCCCCGCGATACGCCGACTACAACCAGCGCATCGATTTATCGGGCGAGACCACCTACATGGGATTTGAAGAAGTCACCGACCGAACGAGGCACAGCCACGTGGTGGCGCTGCGCCGGGACGGAACCCTAGCCATGGATATCCCGCTGGTGAGCGAGGACGGCGCCTACCTTTACGCGCGCGGACTCTCCGATCGCTCGGGTGTCATCGTGGTGGGTACCGACGACGGGGTGCTGACAGCCTATCCGCTTCGGTCCAAGCCTTGACAACTCGGACACCGTTCCCATTAAAAAGTCGCAAGAGAAGAAATCATGATCCGTGTACAGAACCTCACCAAGCGATACGCCGGCCGCACGGCCGTGGAAAACCTGAGCTTTGAAGTCGCCAAAGGCGAAATCGTGGGCTTCCTCGGGCCAAACGGCGCCGGCAAGAGCACGACGATGAAGATCCTCACCGGGTACATGCCCGCCACCGAGGGCACTGCATCGGTCGCCGGCTTCGATGTGTTCGAATCCCCCATGGACGTAAAGCGCAATGTGGGTTTCCTTCCCGAGACGCCACCCGTCTACCGGGAGATGCCCGTGCGCGAGTTCCTCGAGTTTGCTGCACGCCTCCACCAGGTCCCCTCGGACCAGGTGCGCGCGTCCGTGGACCGAGCCCTGGAGCGAACCTACCTCACCGATGTCGCCCACCGCCTCATTGGCAATCTCTCCAAGGGGTATCGCCAGCGCGTGGGCATCGCGCAGGCGCTCGTGCACAATCCCCAAGTATTGATCCTCGACGAACCGACCGTGGGGCTCGACCCCAAGCAGATCATCGAGATCCGAAAGCTCATCAAGGAGCTCGGGGGCGACCACACGGTCATCCTGAGCACCCACATCCTTCCCGAAGTGCAGGCCACCTGCGACCGGGTGATCGTGATCAACAAGGGCCGGATCGCCGCGCAGGACACCCTTGCCCGACTCACCGCCCAGCTCCAGCAGGGCCGCACGTTTGGCCTCCTCGTCCGCAACCCCTCACAGGATGGAATCGACGCCCTTCGAAGCATCCCGGGGATCAAGTCCGTCATGGCTGCCGAGGGGGGACGCATCCAGCTCGAACTCGATCCTGATGCCTCCGATCTTCGAGAACGCATCGCCGAGACGACCGTGGGCCGCAAGATGGGCCTGCTTGAATTCAGTCCCGAGACCCTGAGCCTCGAGGAAGTCTTCCTCCAGCTCACGACCCGCGAAACCTCGGCGGAGGAGACCCCATGAACAACATCTGGACCATCGCCAAGCGGGACTTCCGTTCCTACTTTGCATCCCCCGTGGCGTACATCGTCATTGCGCTCCTGCTCCTGATCTCTGGATTCATGTTCCAGAACATCCTGGTCTCGTTCATCCAACGTGCGATGACCTACCAGCAGTTCAACATGGGCAAGCAGATCTCCCTGACCGAGGGAGTGATCCAGCCGCTCTTTGGCTCGATCAATACGATCTTCCTGTTCCTCTTCCCCATGATCACGATGAGGCTAGTGGCCGAGGAGCGAAAAAATGAGACGCTCCCTCTGATCTTCACATCGCCCATTACGATGCTGGAGTTCATCCTCGGAAAATTCCTCTCCTCCGTGATGCTCGTGCTGGTGATCCTGGCACTGACCACGGTCTATCCCGCCGTGCTGTTCGTGTTCGGAAATCCCGAGATCGGCCCCATCATCGGCTCCTACATCGGCACCCTCCTGATGATCAGCTGCTACCTCTCCATGGGCCTGCTGTTTTCGGCCATGACCGACAACCAGCTCGTGGCAGGGGCACTGACCTTTGGCGGAAGCCTCCTGTTCTGGATCATCAACTGGGCCGCACAGTCAGTGGACTCCGTTACGGGTGAGGTGCTCAATTACCTCTCGCTCATCAACCACTACAATTCCTTCACCCAGGGCCTGATCAACAGCTCGGACGTGATCTTTTACCTGTCCTTCATCTCGGTCGGGATCTTCCTGACCCATCGAGTGCTGGACTCATTTCGTTGGCGCTAGGCCGTTGGCGCCAGGAGAAGTTTAAAATGAGCACTGAAAAGAAGAATTCCAGCTGGACCAGCAGTCGTGCTTTCACCTACGGATCGCACTCCCTGGTGACGACCGTCCTCGTCACGGCAATCATTGGCGTGGTGAACTTCCTGGGTGCACGCAACCAGGCCAAGCTCGACCTGACCCGCAACAAGGTCCACACGCTCTCCGAGCAGACTCGGAAGGTCGTTGGCGGGCTCAGCGCTCCGGTCAGGGCCGTTTACTTTGCCAAGGTCCCCCAGCGCGAGCAGTTCCGTCCCTTCCTCGAGAACTACCGGAGCCTTAACCCCTCCAAGTTCACCCTCGAATATGTCGATCCCGACAAGGAGCCGATCCGGACCAAGCAGGCCGGAATCAAGAAGTACGGGACTCTCCAGCTCATCATGGGCGAACGCGATACCCAGGTGGATGAGATCACCGAAGAAAAAATCACCAACGGCCTCCTCAAAGTACTCAAGGAGCGCAACCCCCAGCTCTGCGTCCTGACCGGGCACGGCGAAAAGTCCTTCACGAGCAACGACCCTGATGGATTTGCCGGCATGCGCAAGGAACTCAACGGCCAGGCCTTCGACGTCGTGGAACTCAACCTTGTAGCCACGGCCAAGATCCCGGAGAGCTGCACCGCCGTTGCCATCTGGGGTCCTACCAAGGCGTTCTTCGCGCAGGAGTCTGCGCTGGTTTCAGCCTACTCCAAGGCCGGAGGGAACCTCTTGGTCGGCATGGACCTCGCCTTCGAAGGCACCGACTCGGCCCAGGACCTCAACACGATCCTCGCGGGCCTGGGCGTGAAGCTCGAGCGTGCGCTGCTCGTTGATCCTGCCATCCGCGCCATGGAGCTCGACTCCTCGGTCCTGATCGTGAACCAGTTCTCACGCGAACAGGCCGTCACCCGCGAGCTCACCACGGGCGTGGCCCTTCCCTTTGCCCGTCCGGTGGTCAAGCTCCCGCAAGGTGCCGAGGCCGCAGCCCCCACAGCCCTCCTCACGACTTCGAGCAAGGCCTGGGCTGAGTCCAACCTCAAGGAGCTGCTGGCTGGAAAGGCCCAGTTCACTGCCGGACAGGACACCATGGGTGCCCTCAACCCGGCCATCGCCGTGGAGCGCCCTGGCACTGGACAAAAGAAATCCCGGAGCGTCGTCTTCGGTTCCTCATCATTTGCCAACAACACTTTCTCGAGGATGCTCAACAACTCCGACTTGTTCCTCAACGCTGCCGCCTGGGTCCTCGAGGATGACACGAGCATCTCGATCCGCCCCAAGGAGCAGGATGGTGGAAAAATCGAGATGAGCCAGAAGGAGGGCCTCATGGTTTTCCTCCTGAGCGTGGTCGTGATGCCGCTCGGAGTGGGAGCTGCCGGCGTGGCCTTCTGGGTCCGGCGCAGGAGGCTGTAACGATGGGCTCATCCAGGGAGTCGATGGAAAATCGCTGGCGCGGCCCCCTGCTCCTTGCAGTGGTGCTCTTCCTGCTGAGTTCTGCAGCATTCTGGTTCGAGTTCAGGCGCAAGCCCGAGTCCGAGCGGCGCGAGGAAAACTCGAACAAGGTTTTTGCCCTCACGGATCGGCAGGTGGACTCCATCGTGATCCACAGGCCGGGGGAAGCTGACATCCAGCTCAATTGCCTGGATGTGGCGCAGGGACTCTGCAAGGCCGGAGCGCGAGGACGGTGGGAACTCGTCCAGCCCCTCAAGGCTCGCGGAGATGACTCGGCCATGCAGTCGCTGCTCTCGAGCCTGAACAACCTTGCACCAGAACGGACGATCAACCTGTCCGACGAGCCCCCCGAGCAGCGTCCCGCGATGCTGCGCCAGTATGGACTTGAGGCTTCGCAGCTCGAGCGTGCTCCCTGGATCGAAGTGGTTTTCAACCCTGGCAAGGAAACCAGGCGACTGACGCTGGGTGATCTGCATCCCATGGGTAACGCCCGCTACGCGTTGGTTGAAGATCGCGTCCTGCTCGTGGCACCGGGTACGGGATCGACCTTCAACAAGCCCCCCGGCCACTGGCGCGAAAAAAGGATGGTTCCACTCGATGCAGGAGCCATCACCCGCGTGAAGCTCTCGCGCGGATCCGAATCCATCACCGCCACACGCAAAGCTTCGGATCAGGGAACCGACTGGACACTTTCGGGTCGCGAAGCAAAAGGCAGCACATTCAAGGATATCCCGGGCGACATCGAAAACATCAACAGCTGGATCTCGTCGATCGTGTTCCTCTCCGGCGAGGATTACCTGGCCGACAACAAGGACTCCTCGGAAGGCCGAAAGCTCCTGCAAGGTGCGACGAACAGCCTCAGCGTCGAACTCTCCGACGGAACAAGCTCCTTCGAACTCAAGGTATTCAAGAAGAAACAGGGACAGGACTTCCTGCTCATGGGGTTATCCCCAAGCCAGGATCCCGTGCTGAGGCTGGATTCCGGCGCAGAAACCCGGCTCGCAAAATCACTGAAGGACCTTCGAATCTCCAAACTCCTCGGATCCATCGAACGCTTCAACGCCCGCAAGCTGGTGCTTGAGTCCAAGGGCTGGAACGAGTCCTTCTCATCCGATGCATCCGGCGCAAACTGGAAGAGTGACTCAGGCTCGGAATCGACCCTGGCATCATCCATTCCCACTCTGCTCGAAAAGCTCTCTGGAAACCGGATCGTGAATGCAAGGCCGTCACCGAATACGCCCGAGTCCGCCGTCCGCTTCAAGATGCTGGATGCTGAAGGCAAGGTGATCCGGGAGATCTCCTTCTGGAAACAAGGCGCCCAGCCCATGGCGCGGGACATGAGGGAACACAACGACCTTGCTCTGGAGCTGGAAAACGACCTCGCAGGGGTGATCCCCTGGGGTCCGGCCAAGCGATGAGCACCCTTCGTCTGCTCGAGAGGTTCTTCCGGGTTTCGTTTGAACTGCTCTTCAACCCGGGCAAGTTCTTTGAGCGAACCAATCCCCAGGGTGGAATCAAGCTCCCGATCCTCTTTGCCATCGCAACCCACTGGATTGCCGCAGCCGCATCGTTTGGCTGGGGAGAGACCCTGCTCAAGACAGTCCGGAACAATTTCTCCGAGCTGTTTCTTCTCATGAACGACGCCCACGAGTTCGGGAGCCCGGACGGGAGGGAGTCGGTCAGCCAGGAGGCATGGGAGCACCTCGCCCAACTCAAGGCGCAACTCCTGCCGTGGTTCTGGGGCGCCTCTTCCGTGCTGCTCAGTCCCTTCAAGACACTGGGAATTCTTGCGTGGGCCACCTTCTTTTTGTTCGTGGCCTCACGGCTTCTTGTCCCCCTCGACCCCCAGCGCCCGGTCACCTGGAGGGGCAGCATTCGAATTGCCTGCTTTTCACGAACGGCCATCCTCTGGAGCCTGATCCCGGTCCTCGGACCCTTTGTTGGGCAGGCCATGATCGTCGTCACGACGATTGTGGGAGTCAGACAAACCTATAAAATCAGCAACTTAAGAGCTGTACTGATCGCCCTATTCCCCCAGCTCCTGTTTCTTGGGATCCTATTAGCAGGCCTGGGTTTGATCGGGTGGCTGGCCATGAAGGCCTTTCTCGCGATGTTCTAGGTCGGAAGGGCGAGTTGCAGTAGTGGATTCGCAATCACGGTCCCCTCACCGGTTCCTCACGGTCTGGACCTGCCTGGCGGCGGGTGCCGTTTTCCTGTTTCCCAACTCCTCGGAGTTCACTCCATCTGCCCGAAGGACTCCCTCCTCCTCGCCATCCAGCGCTGGCGCCAGCGCCTGCAAATCTTTTGAGAAGCGGTTTTGCGGGGAAGATGCCGAGCCCGATCCCACGGGAGAAGTCCTCAGCGAAGAGGATGCTGAACTCGAAGTCCAGCTGCTGATCCAGGAGCGCCCGGATTGGATTTCACGGGTCTATTCAACCGAACGCATTCGCCGCATCCTGGAAGTGGAACGCTGGGTCCGAAAAAGACTGCTGGGATGGATCTCCCAGCAGCACTCGGAGGGATACTTGAGCCTCAGGGACCGCAATGAGCTCCTCGGGCGAATCCAGTCCACGAAGCTTGAATTTCCAGACCCGAGACGGGGGTTTCCGGGCGAGCCCGAGCTTCTGCTGGAGCATGGCGCTTTTTTCGAGCAGGGAATCCGTGGAGGAAAATCCTTCAGGAGGATTCGGCTCGGCGGTCCGTTCGTGCTCGGCACCAGCTCGCGCTTCAACCTCGCCTTCACGCTGGCCCACGAGCTGGCCCACTCGATCGACCCCTGCACGCTGCGCACTTCGGGATGGACACCACCTGCTCTCGAACGCCTGAGCGCCTGCCTCCTGGATCAGGGTCTCGTGGAGCTCGGCGACCAAAGACGCGAATGCATCCTCCACGACCAGCTCTCGGAAACCTTTGCCGATTGGCTTGCAACCGAGCTCCTCGCCCAGGCCCTCGAGGATTGGGGGTCGGACTACCCCGAGCCCCAGCGCTGGGCTGCCGTGGGCAACTCAGTTCGGGATCTTTGTGAAGCTCCTGATCTTGCTGGGGAAAAAAATGACTCAGCGTGGCATCCCTCGGCCCGAGTGCGCATTGAGCGGATCCTGGGTGGGCATCCGCGAATCCGGCAGTACCTGGGCTGTGCGCTGGTTGACCAAAAAGCTTGCCGTCTCGGTGACCGGTGATAGGGATGGAGCATGTTTCATCGCGCACTGCATGGGTTCATCGAAGTGGTCTGTGGCAGCATGTTCAGCGGAAAGACCGAGGAGCTGGTCCGACGCTGCAAGCGGGCCATGATCGGGCGACAGAAGGTCCAGGTCTTCAAGCCCCGCATTGACGACCGCTACTCCAAGGACCACGTCCAGAGCCACGACGCCAACCGCATCGCCTCGATCCCGGTCGACCACTCCCGCCAGATCCTCGACCTGGTGGACGACAACACCCGCGTGGTCGGAATCGACGAAGCCCAGTTTTTTGACGAAGGCATCGTCGAAGTGGCCAACAAGCTCGCCTACCGCGGCATGCGCGTGATCTGCGCCGGCCTCGACATGGACTTCAAAGGTCAGCCTTTCGGCCCGATGCCGAGGCTGCTTGCCATCGCCGAGAGCGTGACCAAGCTGTCGGCCATTTGCGTGGTTTGTGGTGCTCAGGCTAGCCGGACCCAGCGGACTGTGGGAAACTTGGACAACGACTCCACTGTCGCCGTCGGCGCCAAGGAAATGTACGAAGCTCGTTGCCGGTTCTGCCACGAACCCGAGAGCCACGGACAGCATCCCGGACTGACGTCCCAGCAGGAAAAGTCGGCTGAACAGAAGAGCACACCCACTTCCACGCTGAGGAACTAATCCGTGTCCCGTCCCGAAGACTTCTCGTCCAAGCAGCCCAGGATCCTGATCCCTGACATCCGACTCAAGGCCCGCATCGAGGAACTCGCCCGTGAGATCCGCCAGGATTACCAGGGCAAGGAAATCACTGCGATCTGCGTCCTCAAGGGAAGCTTCATCTTCTTCACGGACCTCGTCCGTGCACTCGACCTCCCGCTGACCACTGAGTTCCTCGGTGTCTCCAACTACGGAAGCCGTGGCGCCTCGACCGGCTCTGGCTCCGGCGAGGTCAAGCTCACGCTCGACATCAATGAACCGCTTGAAGGCAAGAATGTGCTCGTCATCGAGGATGTCGTGCACTCCGGCCTCACGCTCAACTACATCATGAGCCTGCTGCGCGCCCGACGCCCGGCTTCGGTCAAGAGCTGCGCCCTTCTCGTCAAGGAAGAGCGCCTCAAGGTCAATCCTCCCGATTACTGGGGCTTCAAGATCGGCCGCGAGTACGTCGTCGGCTACGGCATCGACCACGAAGGCAAGCACCGTGGCCTCCCCTACATCGGCTACCTCGAACATGATCATTGATTCGAAAGCGCCCACGCGAGTCGACCTCGCGGGCGGGACCCTCGATCTCTGGCCGCTTTACCTGTTTTTTGAATCCCCGCTCACGATCAACCTTGGGATTGATCTCTGGGCCAGCACTCGCCTCGAGGCGGTCAAGAGCGGGTCGGCATGCGCAGTCCTCCGCACCGAAGACCAGAAGACCGAACAGAAGCTCCCCTGGGAGCTGTTGCTGTCGGACCAGCCGCTCAACGTCCCTCCGCAGCTTGAACTCCACGCCAAGCTGCTCCGGTATTTTGCCCGCAAAAAGGCCACTCCGCCGCAAGGTACGGTGACCCTGACGACCTCGGCAAAGAGTCCGGCCGGAGCGGGATTGGGCGGAAGCTCCACCCTTTCGGTTTCGATCGTCGGCGCTCTTTCGGCCTGGGCGCGTGACGGCGAAGTCCCGGAGACGGCAGTCGAAGGTGAACACTTCATTGAAGTCGTGCGTGATATCGAAACCACCGTGATCAAGGTCCCAGCCGGAGTGCAGGATTATTACGGCGCCATGTTTGGCGGGCTGCAGGCACTCCACTGGGGCGCCGGAGCGCACCACCGCGAGTCCCTTCCAGAAGCCACGCTCAAGGAACTCGAAAAGCGCCTGCTCCTCTTTTACTCGGGCCAGTCGCGCAACTCAGGGATCAACAACTGGGCGCTCTTCAAGTCGTTCATCGACAAGGACCAGGCAACCCACGACAAGTTTGCCGCCATCCACCGTGCTACCCATGACCTCCACGGAGCACTCACCCGACAGGACTGGGAGTCGGTCGGATCCGCGATTGCTTCAGAGTGGCGCGCACGTCGGACGCTGGCTCCCGGCATCACGACCGACACCATGGACCGTGCATTTGAGTCCGCCATGAAGCTCGGCGCCTCTGCAGGCAAAGTCTGCGGAGCGGGTGGTGGCGGTTGCTTCTTCGTTTACCTTCCGGAATCTTCCGACACTCCAAGTGGCACACGGGCACGGGAGCAGATCAAGGCCTCGGTCGAGGCCCTCGGAATTCGCCCCCTCCCCTTCAAGGCCGTGCCCAAGGGGTTGGAGGTCAAGGTCCGGTGCTGAGCGCGCAACGCTTCCTGGGACTCGAGCTTTCAGGCGCGCGCAACCACAAGACTGCCATTTCGATCCTGGAGTTCTACCCCAAGGAACAAAAGGTCTTCCTGCTCGACATCCATGACCGGATCGCAGCCCACGACGAACAGACAGGTGACCAGGCGCTCCTTGAGCTCATCGATGAGATCAGCCCCGGAATGGCGCTCATGGGAGTCAATGTCCCGCTGACGCTGCCCGCATGCATGGGATGCTCGCTCAAGGCCTGCAAGACGGAGTGCCGGTCAAAGTCCGTCCAGTGGATGGATCGTTTTGCAAAACGCAAGTCGGGCTTCCGCTTCACGCCGTACACGCAGCGCCCGATTGAGCTCTGGATCAGGCACGAGATCCTCGCGCAATACCCCAAGCCCCTGCAATTCGACATCGACGAGGCCCTGGGTGGAAATCGCGCGCCTCTCACGGCCCGCATGCATTACCTCAAGAGGCACCTTCCCGCCGCCAAGCTCGTGGAGACCTGGCCCAAGCTCACTGCACTGCGGCTCTGCACGGCGCTCGGCATGGAACGCAGGCTCCTGTCGCGCTATCGAAAGCTGGAGGAGGGCGCACATGCTCGCATGAACTTCCTCGAGAGCCTCATGCAAAAGCGCGGCATTTTCATCTACGACCGCGACCTCAAGAAGCTCTCCCAGAGCCTCACCGCCTTTGACTCTTTTCTCTGCGCATACACGGCACTGCTGAGCCACCAGGAGCTCTGCGAGCGCGCGCCCCGCGGCTTTCCCGTGGAATCAGGCTGGGTACAGTTCCCCGGGGACGCTCGATGAGCGGATCAAGCCTCCGGCAGGTCTTTTCGAGGATACTCCAGTCGGCTGCACTCATGTTCGCGCTGCTCACGGCGGTTTTTTTCCTGATTCGCTTCGCGCCGGGCGGACCCTTCGATGGCGAGCGCGTGCTCCCCCGCGAGGTGCAGGCTCAGATCGATGCGCGATTCGGCCTCGATGCACCCGTCCACCTGCAATACTGGAGATGGCTGGGTCAGCTGGCCTCCGGGGATCTCGGGTACTCCTTCCAGTATACAGACCAATCCGTGACCGAGATCATCGGCTCTGCACTGCCCACTTCCATCGGTCTGGGTACTGCAGCGCTCCTCCTCGCCATGGGGGCCGCGATCCCACTGGGTGCGATCGCAGCAAAAAATCGCGGCAGTTGGATCGACCGGGCCGTGAGGCTCTGCGTGCTTTCGAGCGTGAGCCTCCCGGGCTTTTTGGTGGCAAGCCTTCTGGTCTGGATCTTCTCGCTCCAGCTGGGATGGCTTCCACCGGGACTCTGGGAGTCGCTCTGGAATGGACCCGAGTACTGGATCCTGCCCGCGATCACCCTCTCGCTGCGCCCCATGGCACTGCTCGTCCGGCAGGTCCGTGGAAGCCTTTTGGATTCCCTGGAAAATGACTACATCCGCACGGCGCGTGCCAAAGGTCTCAGCGAGGACTCGATCCTCTGGAAGCACGCACTCCGAAATGCGTGGATCCCCGTGCTGGGACTCCTTCCCCCGATGGCAGCCCATCTGCTGACCGGATCCTTCCTGGTGGAGACGGTCTTCCAGATTCCCGGACTTGGAAGATCCTTCGTCTCAAGCGTGATCAACCGGGACTATGGCCTGATCATGGGAACCACGCTGACCTTCGGCCTTTTCCTGACGTCATTCACGCTGCTGGGCGACCTCTTGCTCAGCTGGGCGGATCCACGGCTTCGCGATCAGGGTGAGGAGCCATGAGCAGGAATCGCCCCTCCCGGGACCCTTGGATGGTGTTCTTCATCTCGTTTCTCATCGCAATCAGTGTCATTGCACTGATGGGAGATTGGATCGTGCCCTATGCCCCTGACGCCCAGGACATCACACGCAAGCTCGAGCTGCCGTCGACTGATCACTGGTTTGGGACGGATGCCCTGGGGAGGGACCTGCTGGCACGAGTGATCCAGGGCTCGAGACTCTCACTCACGATCGGACTTGCCAGCACGGTCTTTGCGATGCTCATCGGCACGGTGACAGGTGCCCTCGCCGGCTTTTACGGAAGCTGGATCGATCGCCTGCTCACTTCCGTGACGGATTTCTTCGCGATCTTTCCGTCGTTGCTGCTTGCCATCCTGCTCTCCCTGCTGCTCGGGCGAGGTACTGCGGGGATCCTGCTCTCGATCGGCATAGTGGCCTGGGTGCAACATGCGCGACTGGTGAGAGCCCAGGTGCTGCAGGCGAGGAATTTTTCCTACGTGGAGTCCGCCCGATCACTCGGAGTGAGACCCATGGCCATCCTTTTCAGGCACATCCTTCCCAACCTTTGGGGCCCGATCATCATCTCGGCCACTGCTCAAGTCCCGAGCAACATCATGTCCGAGAGCTTCCTGTCCTTTCTGGGATTGGGACTGCAGCCACCATTTGCAAGCTGGGGAACACTCGCTTCCGAGGGCACACGCGTGCTTCGCAGCCACCCGCATCTACTCTTCCTGCCTGCGACCGTGCTGTTCCTGACCCTGCTCGCCACCCAATACCTGGGCGACTGGCTTCGGGATCACTTGACCGAAGCGTCGCGAAGGAACAGGTAGTTCAGCGGACTGAGCTCGATTCCCACCGACCTCTTGCTTACGAGAGAGGCCAGGGTGCTGTAATACAGCGGGATGATCACGACTTCCTTGTCGACGAGCAGCTCATCGGCATCGGAGTATTTTTTATTGCGGAGCTTGAGGCTCATCTCCGCCTTTCCGTCCGCAACCAGCCTTGCATAACTTCCATTGATCCATCCCGTGCGATTGTTGCCGGAGTCGGGAAGCAACACGCTGAGGAAGTTTTCCGCGTCCGGGTAGTCGGCTGACCATTGGAGCTGGAACATGGGGTAAGCTTGCAGCTGGAGCTGCTCACGGAAAGCCTTGTGCTCATAGGCCTGGATCACGACCGTGACTCCCAGGTTCTTTTTAAGCTGCGCCTGCACGATCTCACCGATCATGCGGCTTTTATCACTGGTCTGGACGAGCATCTCGATCGCCAGGCTCGAGGCATCCACGCCGGCCATCCTCAGGAGGCTCCTGGCGCGGATGGGGTCGAACTCCATTCCACCCTTGCTGCGATGCCCATCCACTGCAGGAGGAATGAAGGAAGTAGCCGGCGTGAGCTTCCCTCCCATGGCCGAAACGACCTCCTGCCGATTGATCGCAAGTGCGATGGCCCGGCGGACGGAAAGAAGGTTGGACGGATATTTCGAAAACCCAAAACCAAGGTAATGCGTCGAGATATAGGGGAAGAAGCGGAGCTCAGGCTTTCCCTGGAACCGCTTGAAGTCCATGGGCGGGATGTCCTTGAGCAGGTCGAGCCTGCCTGACTCAAAAAGGGTCACAGCCGTGCTGTCTTCCTGGATGACCAGGGCTTCTGCCCGTGTGATGCCCGGCTTTTTTCCCCAGTAACGGGGATTGGGAACCATCACCACTTTGGATCCAAGCTCGCGCGACTCAAGCATGAATGGCCCAAGCGTGACCATCTTGCCGGGCGAGGCCCAGCTGTTGCCGTGCTTGTCGAGCACGTCCTGCCGCAGCGGGAAGAGGGGCCAGAAGGAAGGCAGGTAGATCCAGTATGAGAGCGGACGCGTGAGCTTCACTTCAATCCGGCGATCATCGAGCGCCTTGATGCCCACCTTCGAAAAATCCTTGAGCTTCCCGTCATAGAAGTCCTTGGCCCCCTCCACATCAAAAAGTAGGTAGGCATACGAAGCTGCCGTAAATGGCGAGATCAGGCGCTTCCAGCTCGTGACAAAATCAGCGGCCTTGAGTGGGACGCCATCCTGCCAAAGGACATTGGGACGAAGCGTGAAGGTGTAGGTCTTTCCGTCCGGGCTGATCACGTACTTTTCGGCCAGGCGGTTCTGGAGCTTGTTCTTGGAATCGATCTCCAGGAGCCCTTCCATGAGATTGAGGAGGATGTAGGTCTCCTCGGTCGTGTGGGCACGATTCCAGTCCAGCGTCTCTGGGTCGCCAGAGAGCCTGAATCTGAAAATCTTTTCGGACGCAAAACCGCTTGAACCGGCAACCAGGGCTGCCATGGAAACCAGGGCAACCGCCATCCAACGCTTCATCATCTCAAGCCTCCAGCCAGAGCCCTTCATCGGGCACCGGAACATGACTCGCATCCCACTTGAGGATGCTGATTTTTCCATCTCTATCGCGCTTGTACGCAGGATCAGATCCGTTGAAGCGTTCCATCATCCATGCGTACATCAAATCCGGATCATAAAAGAAAAGCTCGCGTGAGGGCTCCTCGGCAGTCGACCAGCGATCGGGGATCGTGGTCGCAAGCTTGAACACGGAGACCTTGCGGCCTGTATCCAGTCCGCCCAGGTGCGAATCGGGGATACGAAGCAGGCGAGACCAGCTCTGCTTCATCTCGGCGGTCATCAGTCCAGCAAGCTCCAGGAACGCAACACCAAAGGCCGAACACCCACTCCCTTCGGCAGCCCGCGGGCGATTGGGAAGGCCATAGTGTTCGCCGCAACCCTTCGCGCGGTATTCGCGCTCAAACTGGAGGAGCCGCGCGCAGGCCTTGGAAGAGATCCCGATGTGCAACGAAGCAAGCTGCCCCTTTTGCCGCCGATCAGGAACCTGCTCGAGGAATTCCTCGGTCGATTCGAGTCGACCCTTGAAGTCATGGAACAAGACTCCCATTCCGTAGCCCTTGAGCAGGATCAACTCAAACTGCTCGGCCTGGCCCATCGACGTCATGCCGGTCACGAAGACCTTGCGCTCTCCGGTCGCGGGATCGCGGTAGCGCAACTCGATATTCACATGTCCGATCGGATGGTTGCGCTTGAAGCGGCGATGGATCTGGTTCTTGACCGTCGTGAGGAAGAGCGAACGCGGGCTCGTCCAGTCGATTCCCAGCGGCGAAGGGATCACATGGTAACGGAGCTCAGCTTCGGGATGGGATTCGGGCGACATCATTCGGACGACATTAGGCGCCCGCTTCCTTTGCGCGGGCCTTAGTTTCCTTCGCGGACGCGGTTCCGGTTCCAGACCGGAATTTCCACGACGAGGTCTTCCTTGCCGCTCGGGATGCACTGGCAGGCGAGCCTCGACTGCCCCGACACGCCGGGGGCCTTGTCGAGCTGGTCTTCTTCCTGCTCCGTGCTCTCACTGCAGCTGTTGGAACCGCCCTTCAGTTTAATGTGGCAGGTGGAACAAGCGCAAACCCCACCGCAGGCATGGTCGATTTCGATCCCGGCCGCCAAAGCAATGTCGAGGAGACTCTCGCCTGAGCCCGGCTGGGCCTCGACCACCTGTCGGTCACCACTGGAGCCCGATAGAAAGGTAATGCGGTAAGTCACAGGTTGACCCGCTCAACGGTGAGATCCCCCATCACCTTGGACTGGCAGCCCAGGCGGGTCTCGGGATTGATTCCACTCTCGCGCGAGAGGCGATCCTGCTCCTCATCTTCCATGGCGGAGAGATTCTGGGCCCCTGCCCTCACTTCGACCTGGCAGGTGGTGCAGGCACAGTAGCCGCCACAGGCGTGCTGAAGCGGAATATCGTGGTTGAGTGCAACCTCCAGGAGGGTATCGCCCACCGCAGCTTCCACAGTCTTGTTGTCGGGAAGGAAGGTCACTTTGCAGGTCTTGCTCATGGTTTTGAATCTCGGACTTTCTGCACCGTTTCGGCAATGATTTTTTCGGCAAGCTTCTGGGTGAGCTGGTTCAGGCGCTCCTTGCCCTGCTTGATTTGGACCGCATCGGTACCGGAGAGGGCCTGCCTGAGCTCGGAGGCGCATGCGCGGATGAGCCCGGCCTGCTCGCTTCCCACCAGTCGATCGGCATCACCCAGCTGGCGCTCAGTGGCACGAAGCACGGGTTCTGCCTCGTTGCGGGCTTCGACCAGGCGCTTGAAGGACTTGTCCTCGTCCTTGTGCTCCTGGCCCGCCACAAGCATTCGCTCGACTTCGGCATCCGTGAGTCCAAACGAAGGCTTCACTTCGATGGCTTGCTCTTTTTGGGTCTCCAGATCCTTGGCGCTCACCTGGAGGATCCCGTCCGCGTCCACGAGGAACGAAACCTCGATTCGAGGCGTGCCTGCGGGGGCGGGCCGGACTCCTCGAAGCTTGAATCGCGCCAGCGAGCGATTGAGCGCCACCTGCTCGCGCTCGCCCTGCAAGACGTGAACATCGACTGCCGTCTGGTTGTCGACAAAAGTAGTGAAGCGCTCACGGGCGACAGCCGGGATCCGGGTGTTGCGGGGGATGAGCGCGGACATGACTCCGCCGTAAGTCTCGATGCCCAAGGAGAGAGGGACTACGTCGAGCAAAAGCAGGTCGGGATTATTTCCAGCAAGGATGTCGGCCTGGATCGCAGCCCCCAGGGCCACGACCTCGTCCGGATGGAGGCTCGTGTTGGGCTTTCGAGCAAAAATGCTCTCTGCCATCCGCTGCACGCACGCAAGCCGGGTCGGACCGCCGACAAGGACGACATCCGAGAGGTCCGTGAGCTTGAGGCCTGCGTCTCTGAGGGCGGCTTCGCAGGGTTTACGGGTGCGCTCCAGCACGGGGGCTACGAGCGATTCAAACTTTTGAAGCGTGAGCACGCTTCTGAGAGCCCTGCCGGCCAGCACCAGTTCAACCTCGGCAGACTCCGTGCCCGGAGCGGCGAGCTGCTTTTTTGCCTTCTCGGCGGCCTCAATCAGGGCCGCACGGTCTTCTCCTTCGAGATCCCCCAGTCCATGCTCGGCCTTGAACCAGGCGACCACTGCATGATCCAAATCATCGCCCCCGAGCTGGGTGTCGCCTTGCGTGGCCAGGACTTCAAAAACACCGTCTTCAAGGCGGAGGATCGAAAGATCAAACGTCCCTCCGCCCAAGTCATAAACGGCAATCAGTCCGCTCTTTTTCCGATCCAGCCCGTAGGCAAGCGAGGCGGCCGTGGGTTCATTCACGATTCGGAGCACTTCCCAGCCGGCGAGCCTGCCGGCTGCGCGCGTGGCCTGCCTCTGCGAATCATTGAAGTAGGCTGGCACCGTGATCACGGCCTTGGATACCGGGCGACCGAGAGCTGCCTCTGCAGAGAGCCTGAGTTCCTTGAGGATGAGTGCCGAAATCTCGATGGCTGAAAAAGTCCGGTCCCCCAATCGGATCCGCACCAGTCCGGATGCATCACCCGCCTCCGGAGGCACGATCTCGTAGGGAAACTCAGACGCACGATCCTTGAGGTCCTCGAAGGAGCGGCCCAGCAGGCGCTTGACGGAAAATGCAGTGGTCGAAGCGTCCACCACCTTGCGGTGCCGGGCGCGGTAACCGAGGAGCGTCTCCCCCGTCTCCGGGCTCACCGAGACGACGGAGGGCAGGAGCCGCTCTCCTTCGCGCGTCCTCAGGATCTCAGGCACGCCATCGCGCACCCAGGCCACGAGGCTATGGGTGGTTCCGAGGTCGATACCGACAATGAGGTCGGTGCTGGAAGGAGCTCCCTTGGACATGCCGCGTATTTAGCCCAACCCTGTCCGCGCCTTCAAGCGCTGGACATCCCGGATCATGGATTTAAGTGTGTTTTGCGAAAGCCCCAGGGATTGGATCTCCTCGAGGACTTTTTTCTGCTCCGGCGCACCGACCGGGAGGTCATCGAAGCGTGACTCGAGTGCCAAAATCTTGTCCGACAAGAACGACTGCTTGTGCAGGAGCTCGACCTCGAAGTCTGCAACCGCCTGCCCGATATCCGGCTCTTGGAGTTCTTGGATCTCAAACCAGCGCTCGGAGAGCTCCATCATCCAAAGGCCCCCGCCTCCGCCGCAGCTCACTCCGAAGCTCGAAAAGAGGTACTCGCGGATCTCTTCCCTTTTTTTAAGGAAGTCGAAGGCCTCATTGAGGAAGCTCATCCGGGACAGCGACGCCTGCCTCACTTCGGGAGCGGAGCGAGCGAAGCGATCAGGATGCAGGGCCCGCGAGAGCTCATAGAACCGTCGCTGGATCGAAGACTGGTCCTGCCCAAACCGGATCGGGGCCGAAAGTGCGCTAAAGTACGTTTCTCCCGCGAGCCTGGGCTGCGGGGAATTGCAGGCCGAGCAGAGGTGGGGAGCCAGCCCCCCTTCCATGCGGGCACTGCAAAAGGCGCAGTTATGCGGAGAAGCTGGAGCCGCAGCCACAGGTGCGCTTGGCATTCGGATTATTGAAGGTGAATCCGGTGCCATTGAGCCCGTCACTGAAGTCGAGCTCCGTTCCGGCAAGGTAAAGGAACGACTTGCCGTCGCAGACGACCTTGATGCCGTCGAATTCAAAGACCTTGTCGTTCGTGCCGATCTCGGTCTTTTCAAATCCAAGCTTGTAGCTCATGCCCGAGCAACCGCCGCCCACGACCATCACACGGAGGTGGCTTCCGATCGTGGTTGGATCAGCCGCAATCAGGCGCCTCACTTCTGCAATCGCCTTGGGCGTGCAGGTGATCGTCTTGGCAGCAGGCTGGCCCGCCTGGGGTGCCTGGTTGGAATTGGCCTGGGTATTGTCGTTTGCAGTGTTCATTTCTGCTCTCCCCCATTGGAGCCGTTTTTCTGGATATAGTCGTTGATCGCGGCCTTGATGGCGTCTTCTGCGAGCACCGAGCAGTGGATCTTGATTGGAGGAAGCGAGAGCTCTTCGACGATCTGGGTGTTCTTGATCTCGAGCGCCTGTTCGATGGTCTTTCCCTTGACCCACTCGGTGGCAAGCGAGGAGCTTGCGATCGCGCTTCCGCAGCCAAAGGTCTTGAACTTTGCGTCAGTGATGACCCGGGTCTGGGCATCCACTTCGATCTGGAGTTTCATCACGTCGCCGCACTCGGGCGCGCCAACGAGGCCCGTTCCGACCTGCTTGGAGTTCTTGTCGAGCGAACCCACATTGCGGGGGTTTTCGTAGTGATCGATGACTTTATTGGTGTAGGCCATGTCGTTTCTCCAATTCCTGCTTAGTGGTGTCCTGTCCAGACGACGGACTTGAGGTCGATTCCCTCTTTGACCATTTCATAGAGGGGCGAAAGATCCCTGAGCTTCTTGACCGTCGCGATGACCTTTTCGGCCGCGTAGTCGATCTCGGCTTCGGTCGTGGTGCGACCGACGCTGAAGCGGATGCTCGAGTGCGCAAGCTCCTCGCCTACCCCGATGCTCTTGAGCACGTACGAAGGCTCGAGCGATGCCGAAGTGCAGGCCGAGCCGCTCGAGACGGCGAGCTCCTTCATCCCCATCATGAGCGACTCGCCTTCGACATAGGCAAAGCTCACGTTGAGGTTGTGGGGCAGGCGCTCGGTCGGGTGCCCGTTGAGGTGGACTTCATCGAGGCCAGCCTGGATCTTATTCCAAAGGCGATCACGGAGGCCCTTGAGTTTGGCGTAATCCGCTTCAAGGCGGGCCTTTGCGAGTTCGGCTGCCTTTCCAAATCCGACAATACCGGGAACATTGAGCGTGCCTGAGCGCATGCCGCGCTCATGGCCGCCACCATGCACGAGCGGCGCAAGCCTCACGCGAGGCCCCTTGCGGCGGACATAGAGGGCTGCAACTCCCTTGGGTCCGTACATCTTATGGGCCGTGAGCGAGAGGAGATCGATTCCCATCTTCTCGACATCGACCGGGATCTTGCCGCAAGCCTGGACGGCGTCAGTATGGAAGATCACCCCATGTTCCTTGCAGAGCTTGGCAATGGCCGGAATCGGATTGATCGTCCCGATCTCGTTGTTGGCAAACATCACTGACACGAGGATCGTATCGGGGCGCAGGGCGGACTTTACGGCATCGAGCGTGACCATGCCGGCCTTGTCGACTGGAAGGATCGTGATCTCGTAGCCCTTGCTCTCGAGGTACTGGCAGGTATCCAGCACGGCCTTGTGTTCGATGGGGCTGGTGATGATGTGCCGGCCCTTTTCCTTGTACATCTCGGCCACGCCCTGGATCGCAAGATTGTTGCTCTCGGTGGTCGCCGTATCATTAAAAAATTCCTTGTCGCTTGCCCCGATGAGCGAGGCGACCTGGGCGCGGGCCTTTTCGACTGCGGCCTCGGCCGTCCAGCCGAACTCATGGTTTCGCGAGGCCGCGTTGCCAAACACGGTCGTAAAGTAGGGAACCATCGTCTCTACGACCATCGGGTCGACGGGAGTCGTCGAATGGTAGTCGAGGAAGATGGGAAGCTTGAGGGTGGGATTGGCTGAAGAGCTCATGCGCGAACCTCCGCATGTGAAAGGGAACTTTTTTGAATGGCCACCGCGGGCATCTCTGCCGCTGAAAACTCGGAAAGCTTGACCGTCGCAAGCACAGCCTTGAGGCGGGTGTTGAGGACCTTGAGCACGCCGCTGATCTGGCAGCGTTCGCTGTACTCACAAGCAGGGCTGGGATCGTGCGCCTCACGTTCGGCACAGGCAACGACCGTCTGCGGGCCTTCCATCATGTCGAGGAACTCGGCGAGGTTCACCTCATCGAGCGAACGCTGGAGCTTGTAGCCTCCGCGCGAACCCTGGGCCGAAGCGATCAGCCCTGCGTCCTTGAGGCGCTGCAGGGTCTTGGCCGTGATGTCGAAGGGAAGCCCGAACTGGTCTGCAATCTCGCGCGCCGAAGCGGATTCTCCCAACCCCTTCTGGTCAAGATGACGCAGCGCAAAGATTCCGTATTCGGTTGTTCGATTGAGCCGCAGCATGGCGAAACTTCTCCTGTTTATGGGCTGGGCGTTAATTACGACAGTCAGAGTCCGAGATCAACCCTATTGTATCGGACCTTTAGAGTCCGAGATAGAGTTGAGGTATACTGGAAAGGCCCTGAAATCGAAGGTTTGTCTAACTTAACGCACTCCATTTATGAGCACTTCGGCACGTTTGGACCAAATCGACCGCCTGGAACTCTGGCGCCGTTACAAGACGGGCGACTGCAAGGGCTGCTGGTCAGGGTGCTGCACCTTTCCCGTGGAGATGAGCGTTCACGATTTGATCCGTCTGGGGCACGCCAGCGAAGACGAGGCGGCCGCCTCCTTGAACAAACTGGGCCGCAGGCTCCAGTCCGAGGGCATCATCCAAAGCTTCCGGGCGGCAACCCAGATTTTCATCCTGGCGCAAAAGCCATCACGCGACTGCATCTACCTGGGTGCTGACCGGCTCTGCACGGTGTACGAAAAGCGGCCCGAAGTGTGCCGCCAGTTCCCCAGGATTGGTCCCAAGCCCGGCTCCTGTCCGGGCCATGTCAGGAAGAAGGCCCCATGAGCAACTCGGTCCGGATCAAGAAGGGCGCGATCCTCCTCTACCGTGTCTTTGACGTGGCCGAGGAGATCGACCTCGCCAAGGTCGAGACACTGCTCACGTCGAGCCCGGGCATCCAGGAACGGCTCCGACTCAAGCGAGTCCCCGGACAGGCCATCGTCATCCGCAATGCGCCGGTACACGTCCACCTTGGCGAAACTCCGATCCTCATCGGATCACGCGAATATGTCGCCGATACCCACGCAAAAGTCTGGGATTACGGCGTGGTTTCGATCGTTTTTCAGCTCCCAGTTGCAGAAGGAACGAACTGGGAGCAGCTCCTCAGCCAGGCCTCCGCCATCGAACTCAGCAACGAAGTGGACGCCTGTGCACGCAAGCGTGCCGAGGAGCTTTCGCGTGCCATGTCCGCCGCGCTCCAGAGTCCCGGCGACTGGGCTGGCCTCGAGGACTACACCATCTATTTCTTTGAGGCACTCGATGGCGTTTCCACCGGCGCGGAGCTCCTCGCACAGGCCGACATCCCGGCGCTCCTCCTGGCCGAGACGGATCGAAGCCTCTCGGCCGCCAACCGCGAATCCATCCTCGACAACACCTACCAGTACCGAGAGAACGACCTCACGGTGATTGACTGGAACAGCGCGCTCGTCTGGGAACCCAGCGGCCAGCGCGACATCCCGGACGTGCTTGAGTTCGCCGTGACGCATCTCTTGGAGATGCGGTATTACGACGACCTTCTCGACCAGCGACTGGGCGTGCTCTACGACTCCATCGAGGCCCAGCGTAAAAAGCGCAGCAGGCTCCCCTTCTGGAAGCTCTCGCATGAAGCCAGTTCCCGATACATCGAGTTCTCCGAGTTCCTGGGGCGGGTGGAAAACTCCCTCAAGGTGGTGGGCGACTTCTACGTGGCACGCATCTTTAGAGGAGCCCTTCGCCGCTTCAGGGTGGCCGACTGGCAAGGCAGCATCAGCCGAAAGATGGACATCCTGGCCCAGGTTTCCGAGCTCCTCCAAGGCGAGATCAACACCCAGCGCAGCCTCATCATGGTGGTCATCATCATCGGCCTGATCGCCTTTGAAGTCGTCTACGCCTTGGCAAGGGTCCACTAAGTCATTGTATTGTATAAGTATTCTCGGATCCACAAAACCTGAGTTGACTGGTCAGGTATTGTGAACTATACCTCCCGGCCGAATGACGAAGCCGGAAGCCCTCTTCTCCAAGCTCTCGCTCCGAGCCGCGGCCCTCGCGGTGCTCGGCCTTGCGCTTTCGGCCTGCGACACCCCCACTTCGCCCCAGGAAACTGCCGAGCGCGTGGCCAATGCCCTCATGAAGGGGAGCGAAGAGGAACTCTCCCCGCTCCTCAATCCTGAGAGCGAGGCAGCCAAGCTTTCTGCCCGCAAGATCCGAATCCATTACCAGGGCTTTGCCTTTCGTCCGGCAGACGAAGCCTCCAAAGACGCCGAACCCGCAGCTCCAGAGGGCGTGACCCGCACGGGCTGGGACATCGAAGCTTCCATTGCAGGAACGGACCGCCATCGCCCGGCAGCCCACCTCACAATCGACTGCCGCGAGGAGCCGCGCAGGCACTGCCTCGTTTCGAACTACAAGGACCTCGCCCCCACTTTCACGGAACTGACCTCGGTCAACGACGAGCTCGGCGACACGGACACCTCGCCTCGCGTGTGGCTCATGACCTCGCTGGATGTACTCGATCCGCGCATCAACCTTTTCACCGGACGAAACCACCAGGCACTGGCCCGCGCCGAAGAGCTCTTTCAGGAGTGGGCAAAAAACGAAGTCCCCGAAGCCCGTGCCCGGGTCGCCCACCTGGCCAACCAGCATGACCTGGCCCGCGTGCTCCTGGATTCTCGCACCCTTGCTGTGTTCTGGATCTCCCACGGAACGGTCGGAAAGATCATCGACGCCCAGGGATTTGAAGTCGCTCCAGTTTTTTCCACGCTCGCACCCCACTCTTCGGCACGCAGGATTGCCCTCATCTCCTGCCAGTCGCATGGGATCATTGACTCAGATCCGCGCGTGATCGACTTCGACGAAAAGATCGACCTCACTCGAGCACTTGAAGAGTCCCTCAAGAGGACTTCTTCAAAGGACATCGCTGCCACCTCCGTCAATGCGCGCGAGAGGCCAGGATCCGATGGAGAAGTGGTCAACCTGGTCCGCAAGGTCCGGGCATTCGATCCCCACACCGAGCGCGCCTCGGTCATGCCGGCTGTCCGGATCGAAACCGCAGCAGACCTGCTCGCCACGCTGCCCGCCGTGCGCAATGCACGCGAAGACGAGACCCAGAGCATCGAGATCAGGATCCCGCTCATTGCCACGCGCTTCATCCTGACCTCGGGCGAGAGCTACACGACTCCGCTGACCGAGATCGACCTTGGCCAGTGGGAGATCCTCACACCGGGCTGGAAATTTTTTGCCGACGCCAACGGCAAGCCCATCGGCGTCACCCGCAACATCGTCCTTCGAAACCCAAAACCCTAGTCCCTCAAAAAAGGAGAACCCCCATGAAGAAGCAGTCCATCAAGTCCCGCCTCCTCGCCCTCGCCCTCATGAGCTCGGTCGTCTCGACCTCGATGCCGACCCCCCGGGCGCATGCAGTACTCGGCCTGCTGGCCATGCCGCTCGGCATCGGATTCGTGTTCCTCGCAGCGGGTGCAGGCACCACTTACGCCGGCGCACAGGTGGCCAAGAGCTTCCGTGAAGCCCAAAAGGAAGGTCGCCCGGTAAAGGCGTTCTTCCTTGAAGTCGCCACCATCTTCACGCTCGCAAGCGGCATGATCATGCTCGATGGAGAAGACGCAGCCAACGCGCGCATGGAGTTTGGAAGCCTCTCGGACGAGAAGGCACGCGAGATGGGTCTCTCAAGCGAAGAGCACTCGGCATTCGAGCGTGAGCGCGCCGAGATCAACGCCCTCCGCGAAGAGACCATCGTGCGCGGACTCAAGGCAGCCGAGAAGAATCCGGACATGTCCACCGAGCAGCTCGTGGAGTCCGTCTCGCGCGACTGGAAGGAACTCAGCACCGGAGTGCTCTCCAAGGAAAGCCTGAGCGCCGTCCAGAAGATCTCGGCAGCAGGACTCTCCAAGCTCTAAGATCAGGACGCGATCGCGAAATCAGCTTTTGCCGGCCTCGAGCTCGCGCTCGGGGTCGGCAAAAATCTTTTTCAGGGTCTTCGACATGTGGCCTGCCGGGACGGCGTCCACCACTCGGTGGTCGACCGTGAAGTAAAGCCCGATGACCCTGGCTGCCTCCACTTTTCCATCCCGGATCACTGCCTTGTCCTGAGCGGCTCCGATGGCGATGACCATCGGCATGCGCATGGCAGGCACGAGGGCTGCAAACCCCTGCTCCAGGCCCAGGCTGCCGATATTGGTGATCAGTGCGCATCCAAACGCATCCCTGGGAAGCCCAAAGAGAGGACTCCACAAGTTGAGGTCATGCAGGACCCAGGTCGTGAGATCGAGCACCAGGCAGCGAACCCAATGCGGCAGCCAGGACAGGATCCTCTTGTACATCCTGTGCTTGGGATCGGTGAACTGACGGACCTCGCGGACTACGGGCTGCAGCTCTTGCGCAATATCCGCCATGGATTTGGTTCCCGCGTCATAGACGATCGCAGCCCCGAGATCCTCCCCTGTCGTATCGGAGGCCACCGTGTAAGAGAGATCGATGGTCTCGCGGGGATAGATTTTCCCGCCACGCCTGACGACATTGAGCCCCGGATGACGCCTGAGCATCTCGGCCACGGCCTTGGAAACAAAGTGGGTCACCGTGATCTTGAGGCCGGTCTCGCGCGCAACCCGATCCATGTAGGCCTGCACGGGAGCCATGTCGTACTCGGCCCAGGTATAGATCGAAGGATCGTAGGCGGTACGCCACATCGCGAGCGCCGACTTGCGCCAACGCGAGATCTTGAGGGCCTTACCGAGACGCGCGTTCCGTTTGATCATCACCCGGACTAGTCGATGTAGGGGCCGATGCCCTGGGCCTTGCGGATCGCATCGGCGATCTCGCGTACGGCACCAAACCCACCCAATGCCTGGGTCACGTAGTGCACCTTGCGCTTCACCGGCTCGACGGCATGGGGAACGGTCGCACTGAAGCCCACGCGCTCAAGCACCGGGATATCAAAGAGGTCATCGCCCATGAATGCCATCTGGTCGGCAGGAATTCCGGTCGCAGCAATGATCTTGTCGAGTGCCTTGACCTTGTCTTCATCACCGAGGAACACATGCTCGATCTTGAGGAACTTCATGCGCGTGCGCACATCCTCGCTCTCGCCACCGCTGATCACCGCCACCTGGATCCCACCCTTCATGAGGAGCTTCATCCCGTAGCCGTCCTGCACGTGGAACTGACGGGTCCAGCCATGCCCCTCCAGCCAAAACACACGACCATCGGTCATGACGCCGTCGACGTCGAGGATGAGGATCCGGATCCTCTTGAGGCGGTCCTGGATATCCTTGGTTTCGAGGAGCTTTCCCGAAATGGAAGCCGAATGGGTGGTCATCTTAAGCGCGAGCCTCCGGGAGGAGCTTGGGCTGCGAGGCCACGAGCTCACGGATTGCGAGCAACTGGCGGACAAAAGTGCCGACATGCTCGAGGTAAAACGCATTGGGTCCGTCGCTCTTGGCTTCACTGGGACGCGGATGACATTCCATGAAGAGGCCATCAGCCCCAGCCGCCATCGCCGCACGAGCAAGCGTCTCGAGGTACTCGCGCTTGCCGCCGGTGCTCTTGCCGCCAGTGCCCGCACCCGGCATCTGGATCGAGTGCGTGGCATCGTAGATCACCGGCACGCCGAAGCGCTGGATGCACTGGAAGCCACTCATGTCAACGACCAGCGTATTGTAACCAAATGTCACGCCGCGCTCGGTGATGAAGAATCCGTCATCCGCGAACTTCCTGCCATCACGCGCCTCAACGGCACGCACCTTCTCGACGATGTTTTTTGCATCCCAGGGAGCAAGGAATTGTCCCTTCTTGATGTTGAGCCTGCGCCCCAGCGCCAGCGCACTTTCAGCAGCCGCCACCACAAGGTCCGTCTGGCGACACAAAAACGCCGGGACCTGGAGGAAGTCCACGACTTCGGCAACGGGCCTCGCCTGTTCTGGCGTGTGGAGGTCGGTGAGGAGTGGAAGCCCGGTCTTTTCGCGAACCTTGGAAAGGATCTTCAGACCCTCTGCCATTCCAGGACCACGGAAGCCGTCGATGGAGGAGCGGTTGGCCTTGTCGAACGAGGCCTTGAAGGTGAGCTTGATCGGAAGGCCTTCGAGCTGTCTCTTGAGCTCCTGGGCAACTTCGAGGACGAGTCCCGCATCTTCGATCACGCAGGGACCTGCAATCAGGGTCATTGGACGTCTGTTCAGTTCGGACATGCCCGCACTTTTTCACTTCTAGGGCGCCCGAGTCAATCGGCCGGTGCGCCGAAACCCAAGCAAAACCGCAAAAAGGACGAAAACCATGGCGCAGGCTGCCGAGATCCGGTCAGCCCAGCGCCAGCTGGTCTTCCCGCCAAATCGGATGACGAGCTCATTGGAGGAAGGGATCACCCCGATGTAGCCGGGGCTTGCCAGGAAAAGCGGCTCACCCGAGAGCGAGACCAGGCCCGGATTGTAGGCAAACTTGAGGATGTGCGCGTGACCCGGACACGAGGTCCGGAGCCGGAGTTCGTTCAGGGCAACCCGGAGCTCGGGGCGGCAGTCCCTCGGCAGGGCCCACTGGTCGGGCGTGATCGCCTCAAGGTCGAGGCCCGAGTCCACGCCGGGCCGAACCAACCAGCGCTCCTGACCGGGCCGGTAGGACTCAAACCAGTTGAAAAAGCGTGCCTTGAAATCCACGGATCGATCGGCCCGCAGGACCTCGGGCGGCTCCGTGAGTCCCATCACGTAGCTGGTGTCCTCCTCCGCTGCAGGACGGTAGCCATAAAGTGTCCAAGGTCCGCTCGAAAGACGGGCTTCCAACTGACTTGCAAGAGCGCCCGTCTGCGACTTGACCTTTTCGGTCACCAGGATCAGGTCACGCGCACCCAGCAATGGAAACAGCTCCAGCGCCCGTTTGAGATTGGCCCGCGGACAAGGGAAGTTGGGGAACGGACAGCTTGGAGCATCACTCACCAGCGCCTGCATGTAATACGCGTAGGGGGCGAGGATCGTGGCCTGCATGTACAAACTCTCCAGCGTCGCCCGGCCCGTGAAGTGGGGCAGCATTTCAAAGACTCGTGGAGTTCCGGCACCATTGTTGATGCCGCTATGTTCATAAACGACGCGGGGCTGGTCGAAGTTGCCCCGCAATTGCGAGTAAAGCTGCCGGGCAGCGGGCGCCAGGGTCTTCGAATTCCAGCCCTCGTAGTTCCATTTCAGCCAGCTCGGGACCTTTCGAGTCGTGAGCTGGATCTGGAGCAGCACCACGGCCACCACCGCGAGGCCTCCCAAGACTCGACGCACTCCTCCGAGAGAATGGACGATCTGGCTCAGCCACAATCCCACCATGACCATCGCAAAGAGCTGGATCTGGGGAATGGCCCGGATGTCCACCAGGCCGACCTTGGGAAATACAAAAACCATCGCCAGGTAGAAGGCCGATGGAATTCCCCAGAAGAGCAGTTCAAATCGCAGGCCGCGAAGTCGCCAGGCACGCCCGAGGCGCAGCGATAGCCTTCCTGCAAAAGGAATCAGTGCGAGGCTCAAAAGGTAGGGCCAGAATACCCAGGGCAGGTATTCCATGAAGCGGACATTGGGAAGCCAGGCACTCCCGTATGCCGTTTGCCACGGACTGTTCTCGATCATGGGCAGCCACCAGAAGGCCGTGAGCAAGGCAGTCGCCAGTGATGCGCCACCGAAGTGCAGCAGCTTTTTTCGAAGGGGAACACCCGGGAGCGACAGGTGGATCGAGGCAAAAAACGCGGGCACCCCGATGAATACATAGGAGTGGCAAAGCATCAGGCAGGACATGAGCAGGGTGGAGGCAATGGGCGCACGCCCCGCCTTCAGCTCTCGTCGAAGCGAACCCGCCACCAGGAACAGGAAACCAAGCGCATAAAGGTGCGAGAACTGGCCTGCCAGCGTCGAGGCAAAGTTCCCGCCCCATGCCGAGTAGGATTCATTGAAGAAAAACACGAGCGACATGAGTGCGCAAAAAAAGGACCGCATGGGCCGGTAGCCCAGCCACCTCAGGCCCTGGAATACGGCCAGCGGCAGGAAGAACAGACCCAGCAGCTGTCCCCAGTTGAAGGCCATCCCGACGGGCATCACCTTGGCGAGGGCTGCCATGAACCAGAAGACGAACGGAAAGTAGTGCACCAGCTGCGGCTCGCCCATGAGGTTGCCTGGATTCCAGTTCCGGAGGCTGCCCGTGCGGACGAGGACCTCGAGTGGAAAAAAATGGGATCCCGTATCTCCGCCACTTGCTGGCTCGGGGGTGGTCCAAAAAGAGAGCTTCAGGAACGATCCGATGAACAGCACCAAGACCAGGAGCAGGAAGCCCACGAACCATTGCTGTTGGGAGGGGCGCCTCATTGGATCAACCCAGGGATTCAGCCGGCACGGGACTGCAGCTCCGACACTGAAGCAGCGTCATCGCTCGTCTCACCCACGATGTAGGCTGGCGCCTTGACGGCGAGCCTGAGGTACATCCTCCGGAGGTAGACACCAAAAATTCCGAGCACGAGCAGCACGAATGAACTGCCAACTGCGATCGCGGCCTTGGGAGTCAGGAAGCCAAGCCCGAGGCTCGCAACCGACAAGTAGAACGGGAGGGAGAATCCCACCTTGGCCTGGCTCATCAATCCGCGGACTGCAAGCCTGAGGTTCTTGGCCAATGTGTACTTGGTGGTTCCAAATCGACGGCTCTCGCAGGAGTAAGGCAAAGTCACCTGGCGGAAGCCCAGCTCGGGTACGAGACCGCGCAGGAAAATCTCCTCCGCCGCATGGCGTTTGATCGCGTCCACCACACGCCGATCAAAGAGCCTGAAGTCGGCAAATCCGGGTTCGATTCGGATGCCGGTCCAGATCCTATAAACCCGGTAGAACATCCGTGAAAAAAATCCGTTCTGGTTCAGGCGGAGGGTGTTGACGATCTGGTGGCCGGCACGCCACTCGCCGATCAGTCGCGGGAGGAAGGAGATCGGGTGCTGGAAATCAGCATCCATCGTGATCACGCCACGACCACGGGCAAAGTGGAGCCCGGCGACCAATGCAGTCACCTGCCCGAAGTTGCGCGAAAACGAAAGGTACCTCACCCGAGGGTCCCGTGCATGAAGCTCACGCATCAGCTCGACGGTCTCGTCTGAGCTGCCGTCATCGATGATGCAGATCTCATGAGACCCGCGGATGGAGGGTTCGGCAGCCAGGAACGCTCCCAGCGCCGGAACCAGCTCGCGCAGGTTTCCCGCCTCATTGAATGCAGGGATGACGATCGATAGCTCAGGACCCTTCACAACCGTCTTATCGGGAAAGGACTGCCCGGGCCTAAGTCTCGATGGACCCGTCAAAAGCCTGACGCAAGTTCAGCTGACCATCAAAGGAGCTTGGCCTGGCCCTTGCGCCCCACGTCCTTGGCGGCCTTGATGAAGGCGGCAAAAAGCGGGTGCGGAGCCATGGGCTTGCTCAGGAACTCAGGGTGGAACTGGCAGCCCAGGAACCACGGATGCCCCGGGAGCTCGACCATCTCGACGAGATCCTGGCCCGTTTCCTTGTGCACATGGTGGCCGGAAACGAGCAGGCCCGCCTCTTCGATCTGGGCGCGAAACTGGGGATTCACTTCAAAGCGATGGCGATGGCGCTCGCTGATCTGTTCCTTTTTGTAGGCCGTGTAAGCCTTGGTCGGCCCGCCATTGAACTTGGGCAGGATCTCGCACTTGTAGGCCCCAAGCCTCATCGTGCCACCCATGTCCTTGACGCCCTTCTGGGCCTCCATGAGAGCGATCACATTCTGCGTGCCTTCGGGCTTGAACTCTGCCGAGTTGGCCTGCTTGAGACCCGCCATGTTCCGGGCAAACTCGATCACTGCGAGCTGCATGCCCAGGCAGATTCCAAAGTACGGGATCTTTTGGGTGCGGGCGTACTCGACTGCCAGGATCTTTCCTTCGATCCCGCGCTCACCAAAGCCGCCTGGAACCAGCACGCCATCGACCGTATCGAGGAGTTCGCGCCCAACGCCCTTCTCGAGCTCCTCGGAGTCGATGTAGAGCATGTTCACTTTGACGTCGTTTGCGACGCCGCCATGGACGAGCGATTCGCCAAGCGACTTGTAGCTATCGCGCCAGTCCGTGTACTTGCCGACGATTCCGATCGTCACTTCGCCCTTGGGCTTTCGGATTCTTTCGACCATCGAGGACCACTTGGAGAGATCGGGCTTGCTTGTCCAGATGCCGAGCTTTTCGACGACCTTCTCGTCGAGTGACTCTTCGGCAAAATAAACCGGGACTTCGTAGATCGAAGAAACGTCGATTGCGCTGAAAACCTGGTCTCCAGGCAGATTGCAGAAAAGACCGATCTTTTCTCGGACATCCTTGGGAAGCTTGCGATCCGTGCGGCAGAGCAGGAGATCGGGCTGGATACCGATTTCGCGCAGTTCCTTCACGCTGTGCTGCGTGGGCTTGGTCTTGAGCTCACCGGCTGCAGCAATGTACGGCACGAGTGTCAGGTGAACGAAGAGCACGTTCTCGGCCCCGCGCTCCACACGAAGCTGGCGGATTGCCTCCAGGAACGGAAGGCTCTCGATATCCCCCACCGTTCCACCGACTTCGACGATCGCAAGATCGGCATCGGCCGTAGCCTCGTCGATGTGCCGCTTGATCTCGTCGGTGATGTGCGGAATGACCTGCACGGTCTTGCCGAGGTAGCCCCCCGCGCGCTCGCGGCGGATGACCGTGTCGTAGATGCGCCCCGTGGTGAAGCTGTTCTTCCGTGAGAAGACTGCGTTTTGGACGAAGCGCGAGTAGTGGCCAAGGTCCAGGTCAGTCTCGGCTCCATCATCGAGCACGAAGACTTCGCCATGCTGGAACGGGCTCATCGTGCCCGGGTCCACGTTGAGGTACGG
>CAZDSX010000012.1:18610-21895 GCA_964508305.1 uncultured Bacteriovorax sp. | reverse complement strand
GTGACCTTGATCCCCCGAGCCTCCATCAGCATCCCGATCGATGCCGAGGCAATCCCCTTTCCGATGCTGGAAAGAACGCCGCCGGTGACGAAAATGAACTTCTTCTGCTTGGCCATGGCTTAAGCGCCTCCCTTGCGCAGGATGGAACGAACTTTCTCGAGCTCCTCGGGCGTATCGACGCCAATGGAGGTGAAATCCACTTCGGCAATCCCGATCGGAATACCGGCCTGTAGCGCCCTGAGCTGCTCAAGGCTTTCGGCGCGTTCCATGGCGCAGGCAGGAAGGGCACTGAAGCGCAGCAGCGTCTCGCGGCGATAGACATAGAGTCCCACATGCCTGCGACAGACAAAGGATTCGCCTGCGTCGGGTGCGCCCTTGCGGCTGTAGGGAATGGGGTGACGCGAGAAGTAGATCGCGCGGCCATGGTCATCGGGAATGACCTTCACGACCGCGGCATTGGAAAGATCTGCAACGTCCCGCATGGGAGTCATCACGGTCGACATCTCAAAACGCCCGGAAGCCACCAGCTCTACGCCCGCCTCGATCGCGCGCGGATCCATGAGCGGTTCGTCACCCTGGACATTCACAAAAACATCGATCTCGGGATGCTGCCTCGCGACTGCTGCAACGCGGTCGGTCCCGCTCTGGAGATCGGGCGAAGTCATCCAAACTTTTCCACCGAAGGCGCGGACAGCATTCGCAATGCGTTCATCGTCGGTGGCTACGCCCGTCAGCGTCACCCCACGTGCTCGTGCAGCACGCTCGTAGACATGCTGGATCATCGGTTTTCCGAGGATATCGGCGAGGGGTTTCCCAGGAAGGCGCTGCGCGGCGTACCGGGCAGGAATGATGGTCGCGACCTGCATGTGCAGTCACCTCTTCTTGGGATTTCAGCGTAGAAAACTTGAGGCTCCCGGGTCAAGGAACTCCTCCGAAGTTCGGAGGTTCTAATCCCGATCACAAGAGTCCGGATTACATTGCGGGACTCCTCAACTCGAACTCAGGGCGCCAATACCCCCTCCACTGCCTCAGGGTCACCCGCCCCTGGGCTATCTGGGCGTAGGTCAGGCGGACCTGCTTGCCATAGTCGCCGAGCTCCAAATGGGTTGCCTCGTTCCAGGAACCCTCGTTGATGTAGAGCTTTCCATCAGCAAAGCGTCGATTTCGCAGGACATGCGAATGTCCAAAGACCACCGCATCGATCTCCGGATCTCCATCCAGGATCGCCCGGGCCGCATGATCAAAGTCGGGATAAACCGAGAGTCCCCGGATCATGGACCAGGTCGTCTCCACTCCCGACCCCAGCCGGTAGGAGGACTTGAGCAGGACGGTCTCCCAGACAAACCAGCCCAGCCGCACCAGCGTACTCAAGGTCCACCAAGTGTCGTGCAGGAGACCGTGCCGGAGGAATTCGGGGAATGGCTTGACCTTGTCCACGTGGGATCGCTCACGCTTGATGCGCGAGAGCAGCACCGATACAAAAAGCGAACCCCAAGGCAGGTTCAGGACCGGCTCCGGAAGACCGTCGGTCAGGAATGGGCGATCCATGTCCAGCCGTGCCAGCTCCTCGTGCTGCTGCCCGTGCTCGATGTGGACCCCTTGAAGGCGATAGGAGACCGGATGGAACTGCACAGCAGCCCCCACCCGCTTCTCAAAAAGCGCCTGGGCTGCCGGCCAGAGCATGGCGGCATCATGGTTGCCGATGACATAGGACAGCCTGCGGCGCGGGAAGCGCGCAAAGCGAGAAAGAGCGTCGAAGAAATCCGGATGCCCGTCGAAGATCCTCCGAAGGGCCCGGCAGGTACCCCTCTCGGTGTGAAGGTGGGAATGCACACCCAGGTCATCCACCTGGATCAGATTGAGGATGTCTCCATTGAGGACCAATTCGACGGAACAGTGTGCGAATTCATCCGAACAGTGGAAATCCAGGAACGCCGAGAACTCCTCGTCAAAGAAAAAGTCCTCAAGGAGGTTCCTATAGCCGCCCGCCAGGCCGGGGCCCGTGCCGAGATGGAAATCGCTGACCACCAGGGTCGTATCAAGAGGCTTTTTGTGAAGTGCGGGCATTCAGGCTGCCGGCAGCCTCGGACATCTCGTCGGCACCCGGCTCGGGTGGATCCAGCAAGCCGCCTGCCACTTTCACCGCCTGCGAAGCCCGGAGCAGCTTGGCCTTGAGGTCTTCCGAGCGCTCGCGTTCTCGACCGAGCTTGTCATGCGTCACGTCAAGGTTGAACTCCGTGAGGTCAAGCTTCCGCTTGAGCTCCACGATTGCCGCCTCGCGCGACGCCAGGACTGCCTCGGTGTCCCGCCGATACATCTCCAGCTGGTTCTCGGCCTCCAGCGCACCCCTCTTGATGGAATGGATGTCGGCCTTCACGCGCTCCTTGAGCCGTTCCATCTCCTGTTCCTGCTTTCGGAGCTGGGACTGCAGGAGGCGAATCTTGTCGTTTTTGGCCTTGGTATCGAACTTGAGCTGGTCGATCTCCGCCTGCACGCCGTCCAGCAGGACCGCCTTCTCACGCTCGAGCTCCTGTTCGCGCTTGTGTGCGGCCTCGAGGCGGGATGCCTGCTCATCCATCAGGGAGCGACTGGTCTTCAGGTCGTCTTCCATTCGACGCAGGCGTTCACGCGCTTCACGAAGCTGGATCGAGAGCTTGGAAACGTCCACCTCACGGCGCTGCAGGTAGTACTTGAGTGTCTCGACATCGGGGGACTGTGCTGCACCGCCGGGCACGACTGCATCATCCACCGGAGGAGGAACGATTTCGGCGACACCGGGCTGTTTTCCAAAAAGGTAGGGAAGCTCACGTGCCGCTGCAGTATCTACTGCTGCCGTATCTACCGCGTCCGGCATCTGCACAGGTTCGGAGGCCGGTGAGAGGGACGGCATGGCCAGCGACGGCTCCACAGGCAGCTCCGCCGCCGCCAATCCCTCGATCGGCACGGAAGACATCTCAAGCGAGGCCAAGTCTTCAGCCGTAAGCACCTTGGTCGAGAGCGAGGGTTCCGACACCTGCTTTTCAGCAGTGAACTCGGGATCCACTTCCAATGTAATGCCACCAAAACTGATCCGATTCCGGTCCCCCGACTGCTCTCCTGAAAACGTCGGAGAAGTCAGGGGCGACGCTTCAAGCGTAGACGCGACTTCAAGCGTAGACGCGACTTCAAGCGTAGACGCGACTTCAAGCGAAGGCGCCACTTCAAGCGAAGGCGCCACTTCAAGCGAAGGCGTGACTTCAAGCGAAGGCGTGACTTCAAGCGAAGGCGTGACTTCAAGCGAAGGCG
>CAZDSX010000012.1:11142-18510 GCA_964508305.1 uncultured Bacteriovorax sp. | reverse complement strand
ACTTCAAGCGAAGGCGCCACTTCAAGCGAAGGCGCTGCCGGATCGACACCCAGGACTTGAGTCAGGACTGAATAAAGCTCCGCCTCACAGGAGTCCCAACCCAGATAGGCGTTCACTCCCTCGGGGGACTGCTGGTGCTTAAAAAACTCTTCATCCTTCCAGACGTCGGAAGTCAGGAGAATGGCCAGGTTGTCCCAGCTGCGATCCTGGCGAAGCATGGTCAAGAACAGCATGCCGCCCGGTGAGCCCGGCCCAGCGCCCTCTCGGTGAATGACGACTGCATCCACTCCTGCACCATGCAGCTTCAACATCTGCATGGCCTGCGAAGGCTCTGCCGCAGTGAGCACAACCACGCCACGGGACTGCAGTGACTGAAGCACTGGATCACCGGATTGGACGCGTGGGTGGAGTAAGATCAGTTTCATCCCAGAAGCTTTTCGGCAGAATCGGCCTGAAAGTTGACACCCCTTTACACACTCGTTACCCTCAACCGGTTAATACGGACTAAACACGTGGACCCAACCCAGAAAAACCAATACACACTCAAGAAATCATTGCAGATTTTGGTTTTTCAGGACGGCCTCGCCTCCCGGAACTTCGAAATCCCCGTCCGCTGGTTTTCGCAGCTGGGCTGGATCATTGGAGGCTCCATTCTCGCGACCTCCCTGTCCTTGGGGGTTGCCCTCAATATTTGGCGTCAAAGCCACCAAGCCCAGCCCGAGCGGCTCAAAGAACTCGAACAGCAGATTCAAGGTCTGGAGGCCCAACTCGTCCAGGCATCCAAGCAGCCGGCTCCGGCTGCCCCGGCCGAACCGGCCGAGCAGGAGCCGGCCCCGGTCACTGCACAGCCCGTGCAGCCCGCCCCCGCAGTCACCGTCACGGTCACCGCCACCCCAAGCCTGCCTCAGTTCAATCTGTTTACATCCAAGGGCGGAGCCACCGATGGCCAGCCCGCGCTGCACTTCACGGCCTTTCCCCCTTCGGTCAAAGGCGAGATCCCCTGGGTGGCTCGTCCTTCGGTCCCGGTGGAAATCACTCCTCCTCAGATCCTTTGGCAGGGTCGCAAGCTCAAGCTCAACTTCCAGGTCCGCTACATCGGCCCCGAGGGCAAGGGACAGCAGGGCCGCATCGTCGTCATTGCACGTGGCCCTGAATCCCTGATCGGCTACCCCAGTGGAGTCCTCTCTCCGATTGGAAGCCCCTCACTCATCAATCCGGAACAGGGCGAGTACTTCTCGGTCACCAAAATGCGACCGACCAACGTGGTGTTTCCCTCGGTGGACTCCCCCATCAGCACGGTTGAAGTGATGCTGATCGGTACGGACGCCATTGATAAGGAAAACAAGATCCTCATCCACGAAACATTCAATGTCCCATCCATGGGAGGAAGCACACGTGCTGCCGATCCAGAAAACTCCTGAGCTTCGCGAGTCGGAGATCACCTTGGTTTCCGAGGGCACTACCTTTGAGGGGACTCTCGCCTTGGCTTCTGTGGCCCGCATCCACGGGACCGTCAAGGGCAAGCTCAAGGGCCTTCCCGGAAGCCTGATCGTCCTCGGAGATCAGTCGCTGGTGGAGGGCACCATCGAAGCAGACTCCATCTGGATCGAAGGCTTTGTTCGCGGTGAAGTTTCCGCCAGGACTCGGGTGATTCTTAAGCCCAGCGCACGGATGGTGGGTGACATCGAGTGCCCCAGCATCGAGATTGAACCCGGCGCCCACTTCGAGGGCATCTGCCGGATGGAACATCTCTCTAAAGCCAGCCCTGCTTCCGATACCAATCCGCCGTCAGCCTGATCCCGTCCTCGAAAGGGGTGGCGGCCGTGAATCCAAAATCCTTCTCGAACTTTTGTGCACTGCACGTCCACGCCGGCGCAAGCAGCTCGGGCACCTTGTCTGAGTTCAGCGGAAAGGACCTGCCCAGCAAACGTCCCGCGAGATCCGAGCCTGCGGCCATTCCTCGCACTCCCCAGGCGGGAATCGAAAACCCAATCAGCCTCTTGCCCAATGCCTTCGCAAAGGCAGCGTAGATCTCGGCCTCAGTCACGATCTGATGGGAGGCCATGTGGTAGATCGAGCCGGAGGTGAACTGCCTCGAGGACAGGGTCGCCTCAACGATCCCTCGGGCGAGATCCTCACCAAAGATCTGGCTATAGCGCTTTGGACCCTCCTGCGGCGGAACACTCGGCAAAAGGGGCATGAGCCCCTTGGCAGCCACCTGCGCGATGGCAAGCACTCCGCGGTCCCGGGGACCGTAGACCATCGGCGGACGAAGGATCACCGAGGAGATCCTGTCACGTTGCTCAAGCAAGGCCTGCTCTCCAGCCCGCTTGCTTTCTCCGTAGCTCGAAACGGGCCGGTCCTCGTCCTGCTCGGTACGCACTCCGCCCGTGAGGCAGGGGCCCCCCGCGGCGAGGCTCGAGAGCAGCACAAAACGACGCAGACGGGGAGCACTACGCAGGCAGGCTTCGACCAGCCTGCGGGTTCCCTGGGAGTTGTGCTCAAAAAAAGCATCGCGATTGGGCGCAGTGACCACGCCGGCGACATGCACCACGCCCTCCACGCCGTCGACGGCCCGCTCGAGGCTTGCTGCATCTGCAAGGCTTCCCTCGGAGACTTCCAACGGAAGACCCTTGAGCCACTCGCGGGATGAGGATCCACGAAGGAGGACCCTCACCTCACAGCCGCGCTCCACGAGCAGACGCGTGACGTGGCTCCCGACAAATCCGCTTGCTCCGGTGACGAGGACCTTCCCTGAAACGCCCATGGCAGGGATTTACCCCAGTTTCGGTGCCATGGGTATTGGGGTATGAGAATGCCATGGGCACATCTTCGATCACCAGCACCCTCACCATTCTGGGCTGCGGCACTTCAACCGGGGTGCCGATCGTGGGATGCAAGTGCAAGGTCTGCAAATCCCGGGACACCAGGAACCGAAGGCTTCGCGCTTCCGTCTGGCTCCAAACTCGTGGCAAGAGCATCCTCATCGACACGGCCACCGACCTGCGCGAGCAGGCCCTGCGGCACAAGATCTTCCATGTGGACGCCGTGCTCTACACACACCCCCATGCCGACCATGTGGGCGGAATTGACGAGCTTCGAACCTACAACTTCCTCCAAAAAAGCGACCTGCCCATTCATGGCAATGAGTGGACGCTCGATGAGCTGACCACGCGTTTTCCCTACATCTTCAAGCCGACAGGTGTTGTCGAAGGGGGCGGAATCCCCCAGCTCATCCCCCACCTGATCGATGGCAGCACAGAAACCCTCGATATTGCAGGCGTTCCAATCACGCCCGTCCCCGTCAGCCACGGCTCGCAGGAGTGCCTGGGCTTCCGGGTCGACTCCGTTGCCTACGTCACGGATTGTAGCTATATACCGTCCACATCACTTGATCGGCTCAAAGGGCTTTCCGTTCTGATCCTCGACTGCTTGAGGCTCGAAAAGCACGGGACGCACTTTAACCTCGATCAGGCGATGGAAACAGTCCGGCTGCTGCGCCCGAAGAAAGCCATTCTGACGCATCTCGGCCACGACTTTGACTATCAACCCTGGGTCAGGAAACTCGGGCGGGAATTCAAAGGTCCCACCCAAGTCACCCTGGCCCACGACGGACTCAAGATCCGTTGGAGGCATGCATGATCGTTGGCGTACCAAAGGAAATCAAAAACAAGGAAAACCGCGTTGGAATGGTCGTCGCAGGCGTGCGTGCACTGACCCAGGCGGGCCACAAGGTCCTCATCCAGCACAACGCCGGTGCAGGCGTCGGAATCACCGATGACGACTACCGCAAGGCCGGCGCGACGATCATCGAAACCGCCAAAGACATCTACGAAAAGTCCGACATGATCGTGAAGGTCAAGGAGCCGCTTCCCGAGGAGTACCCACTCCTTCGCGAAAACCAGATCCTCTATACCTACCTTCACCTTGCTGCCGACGAGCGCCTGACCAAGGCGCTGATGGAGCGCAAGATCGTCGGCATTGCCTATGAAACCATCCAGCCCGCCGACGGATCGCTTCCCATACTGGCACCCATGTCTGCCGTCGCAGGCCGCATGGCGACCCAGATCGGCGCGACCTATTTGCAGCACGACCATGGCGGCAAGGGCATGCTCCTGGGCGGCGTCACCGGAGTCGATCGTGCGAGCGTCGTCGTACTCGGCGGCGGTGTGGTCGGAATCAACTCGGCCAAGATGGCCGTGGGTCTCGGCGCCAAGGTGACGATCCTCGACACCAACGTGCACCGCCTCGACTACCTCTCGGATGTCTTCGGAAACGAAATCACGACCCTCTATTCCAACAGTGAACAGATCGAAAAGGCCGTCACTTCGGCTGATCTCGTGATCGGCGCAGTACTGGTCCCGGGAGCCAAGGCTCCCAAGCTCGTGACCCGCGACATGGTCTCCCGCATGCAGCCTGGATCGGTCATCATCGACGTCGCAGTCGACCAGGGCGGATCAGTGGAGACCTGCCGTCCGACGAGCCACGAACATCCGACCTACACGGTCGACGGCGTGATCCACTACGCCGTACCGAACATGCCGGGCGCAGTGCCGAGGACTTCGACTTACGCGCTCACCAATGTGACGCTCAAGTACGCGCTCATGCTGGCCAACCACGGCTGGAAGCAGGCCGTCTCCAAGGACGAGGCGCTCCTCAAGGGCGTCAATATTTTGAACGGCAAGGTGGCCTACAAGCAGGTGGCTGATGATCTCGGCCTGCCTTACGAGGCCGTGAAGCTCTAGTTTTGTTTTTGCCGTCTTGACGCGCTGCCAGTTACACTTGGGGCATGTCTGAGAAAAAAGAGGAAGGCCAGGCCGCGGCCCCCGCCGCTCCCAAGGCCAAGCCTCCACTCATCGTGATCCTGCTTGCCGTGAACACGCTGGCTGCCGCCGGCGCGGTGGCCATGCTCTTCCAAAAGATGAGCTTCAAGCGCCCGCCCATCACAGAAGCGGCGGAATCCGAGAAGCTTCGCAAGAAGCTCGAGAAGCCCAAGCCCATGGGTCCGCCGGGATCGCTGGCCTTCCAGCCCGTGACGATCAATCTTGCCGCCTCGGAGCCGGGCAGCGGCGGGGACAGGAAGGTCCATTACGCCACCCTGGCTTTTGCCATCAGCACGGTGGATGCCGGTGCAGCCTCCAAGCTCGAGACCATCCGCCCCCTGCTCCAGGACAAGATGATCTCCATGGTCGGAAAGCGCGATTATCAGGATCTCACCTCAGTCCAGGGGCGGTACCTGCTGCGCACGCAGCTGCGCGAACTCGCCAACCAGCTCGCCAAAGAGGCACTGGTCACCGACGTCTACTTCACGGAATTCGTGGTCCAATAGGTCCGTGGGACCTAGAAGCGAGCGCCCACTCCCATCGTCAACGCGATCACGTTGCCGGTCTGGTACTCCGTGGGGTTCGCAGAAAACTTGTAGAACCCGCCAGGAGCAAAGAGTCCTGCGTCAGCCTTAAACTCAACGTTGTCATCCCACTGAAGGGATGCACCGACGTCCATCTCCCAGCCGTAAGAGCTTTCCTGAGCAGTGGTGGCGGTGTTGGTCGCCTGAGTTTGACGGGTCCATTGATCAAAGTAGGAACCGCCGGCTCCTGCCGTCTCCGCCGCACTCGCCATGAGCCAGTTTCCGCGGAACGTCCACTTACCGCTCACGTACTGGCCGCCGACGTTGAGGTAGTTGGCGTTGGTGACCGGCGAATAGAAGGCATCCTGGGACACATTGGCCACGCCGAGGTTCTGGAGACCGTAACCAAAGAGGATCATGCCGACTCGGTAGTTCGGATTCAGGTAGACCGCCTTGTAGCGGTCGGTCGCCCCGGCTGGCTGTCCGGGTACCTTTCCAGCCTTGAGGGAGAACTGCCAGTTTTCACCCAGCGATGCCTTGCCCTCGCCGGCCAGCGCGTAGCTGCTGTACTGGGCGCCACCCATGGTCCCCGTGATGATCGGAGCCTCGAATGCAAAGTCAAAGCGACCGAGCTTCTTGCGCGTGAAGATATCCCAGGTCGTGTAGTTAAAACCACCGGAGCCACCCAGGGTGCCGGTATAAACACTGTTGCCGGAGCCGCCCAGACGGCGGATGAAGTTTGCCCCACCCTCGAACCCTTCGTCGGCATTCTCGTATTTGAGTGCAAGAGCGTAGTCCGAGACACCGGTCGAACCCCCGAGACGATCACCCAGGGTGTATTTAACGGTGGCAGGCGTGAAGGAGAAGGCGCCAAACTTGGAGACCATCCGGACCACATCGCCCGTCGAGGCATAACGGCTCCAGGGACCGTCACCTGCGTTCCAAACCAGGCCCATGCCCCAATCCAGTGGTGCGCGCCCCACCTGGAGGTTCCCTACGTCGGTGAGCGCCTCCATCCAGAAACGCTGGGCGCTCAGGGTCCCGCCCGCCGAAAAGGTCGAGTCATACGTCGTCAGGTGGCGGGCAGCCCCCACCGTGCCGCCCGAGTCGCCAAAGAAGCCACCGGAAGGAGAGCCGAACCAGAGCTCGGAGCGGATGGTGACGTTGTCGTTGACCAGAACCTTGGGCTTGAGGCGCATGAAGAGGGTCTGGAACTGCGCTGGATCGGCAGGTCCGCGAGTGATGCGATAGCCGCCAGTTCCAGAATTCGATTCGCTGAGGGAGTAGTTCTTCACCCAGTGGTTCTCCACGCGGAAGTCCCCACTCCAGTCGAAGTCCATTGCGCCGGCCTGCGTTACAAACAGGGTTCCGACTGCAACTCCGAGAACGGACCATTTCCCAATCTTTTTCATGAGATCTCCCTCTCCTGCGATTGATCTTTGGTTCTATGGAGGGCTATTTTCTCCGTCAAGGAGTTTCCCCGCCGCATGCAGCGCATTGCCCGTTTCATCCTGGTTTGTTCAGTACCCTTCCTGCTGGCGGGCGGATACCTGACCTCATTGTACAGGCAGCTCGACCAGAGCTTCCTCACCAAGCAGGAGTTCATCCCGACGCGCATCTTCTCGGATGTCTCACGCGTGGCTCCTGGAGCGCCTCGAGCCTGGGTGGATGCAAGACTCAAGGCACTGGCCTACCAACCCCAGGTTTCTCAAAAAGGCTCGGGGGGTGCCTCGGGACCAACACTCTCCTTCCAGCTCCATCCGATCCGTTACCCGGAGTTCCTGATTCCTGACAGCCATCCGACTTTTGCCGCAGCCAAGAACTCCGCACGCATCACTCTCGAGTTCGACGGACCGGGTGCAAAAGACGAGCTCGTCTCCATCCATTCCAACGGGCAGGAAATTGCCGACCTCTACCTCGAGCCGGAACCGGTGGGCTCGCTGGGCACCGCCGAGAACAAGCAGGTCCGTGAATGGGTTCCGCTCAGCGAGATCCCTGCCCCGATCTGGCAGGCCATCCTT
>CAZDSX010000012.1:0-11132 GCA_964508305.1 uncultured Bacteriovorax sp. | reverse complement strand
GGAGCACATGGGACTGGACTGGCGGGGACTGGCGCGCGCCATCTTCGTCAACCTCAAGCAGCTCCGCTTTGCCCAGGGCGGCAGCACGATCACCCAGCAGCTCGTCAAGAACCTCATGGAGCGTCACGACAAGAACCTCGTTCGAAAGATCAACGAGGCGCTCCTGTCCGTGCTCCTCGAGATCCGCTACTCCAAGCAGGAAATCCTCGAGCGCTACCTCAATGAAGTCTACCTGGGCCAGATCGGCAGCCTCGAGATCCACGGAGTGGCAGAGGGAGCCAAGTACTTCTTTGGAAAACGCCTCTCAGAAATTGAACTCCACGAGGCAGCCGTCATGGCGGGCCTGATCCGAGGTCCCGGTTACTACTCGCCCTACCGCTACCTGGATCGCGCAGTGGAGAGGCAGAAGCTTGTCCTGAAAAAGATGGTCGAGACGGGACACATCGCGGAAGAGGAAATGAAGGATGCCCTTCGAGAGAAGCTGCGCTTTGCTCCACCGCAGTCGGCTTCGAACAACAAGGCCCCCTATTTTGTCGACTTCGTGAAGGCAGAAATCCTCAAGAAGCTCTCGGACCGCTACACGGATGAGGACCTGCCCGCGGCAGGACTCCGCATCTACACGACCCTGCTCCCCGAGATGAACCTCGCCGCCCAGCGTGCGGTTGCCGATGGCGTGGGACAGCAGGAAAAAAATCTCGCCGCGGCCCGCGAAGCAGCGCTTCAGGCCGCCCTCAAGGCGGCAGCCCGGGCCCGCAAAAAACCCATGCCGGGGTCGAGCCCTTCTCCCTCCCCCGAGGAGGCCCTCCGACTCGAAGGAGCGCTGGCATCCGTCGAGCATGGCACGGGCTATATCCGCGCGCTGGTCGGTGGCCGCAGCTACGCGCAATCCACCTTCAACCGAATCCTCAACATGAAGCGGCAGGTCGGATCCACCTTCAAACCCGTCGTTTTCCTTGCGGCCCTCCAGAAAGGCAAGGACTCGCGTGGTGTCCCCTTCACGCCGGCCTATCCCATCGAGGACGCTCCCTACAGCCTGACCTACGACAAGAAGCAGCCCACCTGGTCGCCCAAGAACTATGAACCCGGATTCGAGGGATGGGTCCCGATGCGCCGGGCGCTGGCGCACTCGATCAATACCGCAGCTGCCCGTCTGTCCCAGGAAGTGGGCCTCCGCGAGATCATCAACACCGCACGGGCACTGGGCGTGGAGGGCGACCTTCCGGAAGTTCCATCGATCACGCTCGGCACTCCCGAGCTTACTCCGGTCGAGCTCCTCAAGCTCTACTCGGCGATCGCCAACCACGGACAGGCTGATGAACTCACCGTTCTGCGGGCAGTCACCCTGGATGACGGAACCATGGTTGCGCGCTATGTGCAAAATCCCCAGTGGGTGGCCGAGCCGGCTCCGGTGGATGCCCTGATCGACCTCATGACCACGGTCTTTGAAGATGGCACGGGGTCACCTGCAAGGGCACTGGGATGGAACAGGCCCTCGGCCGGCAAGACCGGTACGACCAGCCAGCACCGCGACAGCTGGTTTGCGGGTTTCACGCCCAAGCTGACCACGGTCGTCTGGGTGGGTTGGGACAGCGTCCCTCCCGAGACGCAAAAGCTTCCCAAACTCACGGGTGCCACTGCAGCCCTTCCGATCTGGGTATCTTTCATGAAGGCCGCCCACGAAGGCGAGGCGCCGGAACCCTTCCCTGCAAGCCCCCACTTGGTCGAGGCGCGCATCGACCGCAAGTCCGGTCGGCGGGCCGCATCGAGCTGCCCCGCGGAGCAAGTCAGTGACGAAAGGGTCATCTCGGGCAGGGACCTCGGCGAAGAGGGATGCTCCCCCCAGTACCCGGAGTCCGTCCGGGAGCTCACGACCAAGTAGAGCGTCTCGGCAGACCTGCCTAAAAACTTTAATTTAGGCCCGGGTGTCAGAAAAATGGACGATTACTGTTAATTTCCTCAGGATTTCGCCGCAGGAGGGCGATACGCCGGTGAGAGGTACGGGTAACCATGCTCGTCATTGTCGGCGCATTAACAGTTGTTCTCTGCGTGTTCGGCGGCTACGCGGTCGTGGGTGGCGGTCACCTCAACGTCCTTTGGCAGCCTTCCGAATTCATCATCATCGGTGGCGCCGGAATCGGCGGCCTGCTGACATCGGCCAATCCCTCGACGATCAAGGCCATGATCCACCAGGTGCTGGGCACCCTCAAGGGTCCCCCGGTCTCCAAAAAGATCTACCTGGAAGCGCTCATGCTCCTGTTCGAACTGTGCAAGACCGCGAAGGCCAACCCGCTCTCGCTCGAACCGCACGTGGAAAAGCCTGAAGCCTCCGAAATCTTCAAGAAGTATCCGGGCATCCTGCACAACCACCATGCACTGGAGTTCATCTGCGACACCCTCAAGGTGCAGATCAGCTCGCCCATGAGCCCCTACGACCTCGAAGAGCTCATGGACGCGGACATTGCCGTCGTCCACGAAGAAGAAGGCCGCCCCGTCTCGGTGGTCAATCGAGTCGGTGACGCCATGCCGGGTCTCGGAATCGTGGCCGCCGTTCTCGGCGTCGTTCACACGATGGGTAAACTTTCTGAAGGTAAGGAGGCCGTCGGTAACTCGGTTGCCGCCGCCCTCGTCGGAACCTTCATCGGCATCTTGATCTCCTACGGATTCATGCAGCCGCTCGCTGCCAAGATGGACCTCAATAACCAGGACGGCGGAAAGCTCTTCGGCGTCCTCAAGGCTGCACTGCTGGCCTATGCCAAGAACTGCTCTCCCAAAGTCTGCGTCGAGTTCGCTCGTCGCACGATTCCGGCGGAGTTCCGTCCCACTTTCGAGGAAGTCGACAAGGCAACCTCGGGTGCAGGCAAGGCCGCGGCATAAGGGTGAGCTGAGGAACCATGGCAGACGCACCAGTCATCGTCATCAAGAAGAAGAAAGGTGGCGGCCACGGTGGCCACCACGGCGGGGCCTGGAAGGTCGCATACGCCGACTTCGTGACCGCGATGATGTGCTTCTTCATGGTGATGTGGCTCCTCGGTGCGGACGAGGAAACCAAGGCGGCGATCGCGCATTACTTCAACCATCCCAACACGCCCTACAATGCCGGACGTGATCCGCAGTCCGAGGAGGCGAGGCCGCTGGGTGAAGCCCAGGGTTCCGGAGAAGCCCTCCTCAAGGGGCTCGACGGACAGACTCCGGATGAGATGGTCGAGAAGCCCATGCGTCCAGTGCAGCAGCAGCAGATGGCGCACCAGGAACTCGGAGATCTCGCCCAGCAGGTAATGGAAGACCAGCTCTACGGAATGGACGTGAGCATCGATACGCTCCGTTTTTCAGTACCCGAAGACCTGCTCTTCAACCCGGGGCAGACGACCCTCAAGCCTGGAGCCGAAAAGCACCTGGCCCGCCTCGGCCGGATCGTCAGCACTTACAAGGGATATGTGCGGATCGAAGGCCACACGGACGAGCGAGCTGAGACTGCTTCCAAGCTCGGGAACCAATTTGAATTCTCACTCACTCGCGCCGTCCAGGTGATGAAATTCCTCGTCCAAAAGGACTACATCCCTGAAGAGCGGGTGATCCCCGTCGGCAGCGGCGCACGCCGCCCCTACACCGGAAACTCCACTTCCGAGGGACGCCGCAAGAACCGCCGCATCGAATTCACGCTGACTTCCGAACGCCCTCTTTGATCCGGGAAAGCCTTTACGGGTGTCTAGAAGTTCGACACCCGGACTCCGGAGACTCCCAGGCAACCCACTGAATTTACAGGGACAGAGACTGGCTCGGGCATTGCTCTACTGCTCCGCGGATGAATCTGTCCGCGTTTTCTAGATTGCGAAGGTGGGAGCAGCCACTGCTTTCACCCCTCCTTTCCGTCGTTGCCGCCATGGCAATCACGGCCGTCCTCACACGCTTTGAGTTTCGCTCATTCGAGGCATCCCTTTACGACCTCCAGACCACGGCAGGCCTGCATGCCCGGCCCAATCCCCAGATCGTCCTGCTCAGCGTGGATGACTCGACCCTCAAGGACCAATCGGAGCTCTCCCCGCTTCCGGTGAAGAGCCACGCCCTGCTCCTGGATCGGCTCGCCGCCGCGCGCCCCAGGGCCGTGGGTTACCTGGTGAACCTCGCGCGCTCAGCTTCGCTTGAACCCGAGTCTGAGCGCCCTGCCGCCCTTCGAAAGTTCGTTGAGTCTGCATCCCGCCTCCAGGCTTCAGGGACACCTGTCGTGCTCGGCACCCCCTATGATGTGACGGGCGAGCTGCTTCCTCCCTACCCGATCAGCACGCTCCCTCACGGGCTTGCCGTGATCCACAAGGATGGAGCGGAATTTTCCGGCGACAAGGTTTCGCGCCGGGCACTCCTATCGCTTGAAGGCCAGGCTTCCTTTCCAATCGTGCTGGCCGAGACTGCGGGCCTGCGCTCCAGTGGCGAGCCCGTCCGGGGAAGCTTCGAAGTCCCGGAGATCCGCGCACGTTATTTCCATTTCAGATACCGGGGCGATCCGGGTACGGCCTACCTGCGCATTCCCCTGCAAAGCGTCCTGAACGGGGCCGTCGCTCCCGAGACACTGGCCGGCAAGATCGTGCTCGTGGGCACGGCGCTGCATGAGGAGCCCAGCGACTTCGTGATGACTCCGTTTTCCCACGATGCATGGGCAAGCCCCAAGCTCGCGCTCCATGCGGCAATCCTCGACTCGATCCTCTCCAACGATGGACTCCTGCGGAGTACTGGATCCTCCGAGCAGGCCTGGAGGATCGTCCTCTCAGTGCTCGCATCCATGCTCGTCGTCGCGCTGGTCATGAGCCGGAGCCCCCTCGGGGGACTCGTCGGAACCGCTGCCGTGGGTGCTGGCTTCATGTTCATCTCCTATGCTCTTTTCCAGCTGACCCCGGGCGTCTGGCTTCCCATGGCCCATCCGCTGCTGGCGATCTTTTCGGCCTACTACCTTTCGGTGCCCTACCGCCTGCTCCAGGAACACCGCCAGCGCTCCCACCTCCAGCGAAAAACCGAAATCCTCATGAAGGTCGAGGAGCTCAAGACCAACTTCCTTTCGCTGGTCACGCACGACCTGAAGACCCCGGTAGCCAGGATCCAGGGCCTTGCCGAAGTGCTCCTCCGCAAGGCCGCTGAACGGCTGGTCGAACGCGATCGCGAGACCCTTTCCCACATCATCGAGTCCACGGATGAGCTCAACCGCTTCATCTCCTCCATCCTCGAGCTCGCCAAGATCGAGAGTGCAGAGCTCAAGCCCCGGCTCGAGTCCAAGGACCTCAACCAGCTCGTTGAAAGGGCCGTCGAATCCTTCAAGGCACCTGCCCGCGCCCGCTTTTCGACCATCGAGTGCGATCTGGAGCCGCTCTTCCCGATCCGCATGGACGGATCACTGATCCAAAAAGTCCTTCACAACCTGATCGATAACGCCCTCAAGTATTCGCCTGAGGGGTCGACCATCCGGGTCCAGACGCGTGACCTCGGGGAGTTCGTCGAGCTTTCGATCCAGGACCAGGGAATCGGCCTGTCCGATGAGGAGCAGGAAAACTTGTTCCAAAAGTTCTACCGCGCCAAGCGCTCTGCCACCTCGCATGTGGCGGGCTCGGGCCTGGGCCTTTATCTCTGCCGCTACTTCGTCGAGGCACACTCCGGCACGATTTCGGTCTCGAGCACCCCCGGACACGGCAGCACCTTCACGATCCGCCTTCCTGTCAGCCCGGCCGAGGCAGCCCGTCCGGTCGTGCCCACCCCGGGCCTGCGCCGGGGCATTGCAGCCCGACTGCTCAAGCCGAAAGCTTCCAATCAAGGAGAGTCCCCATGATGTTCCGCGTGCTCGTTGTCGATGACGATGCAGATCTTCGCCTCTCGGTTGCCTCCGCACTCTCGGAGAGCAACTACCAGGTCGACCAGGCCACCAACGGCGAGGAAGCCGTCAATCGCGTGCGCGCGGGCAAGTACAACCTCGTGCTTCTTGACGTACATATGCCCAAGATGACCGGGCTCGAGGCGCTCAAGGAAATCAAGGCACATGACCCTTCGATCATTGCGATCATGCTCACGGCGTTTGCCAATGTCCGCGATGCCGTCGAGGCCACCCGACAAGGCGCCTACAACTACCTCGAAAAGCCGATCAAGGCCGACAACCTGGTCTACATGGTCGACAAGGCGCTCAAGGCGCACAATCTCGTGCGAAACGTCTCGCTTGCCGCTCCCGTCTTCAAGATGCCCAACGGCACGGAGTTCGTGGGCCAGAGCAACGAGATGAAGCGCATCTTTGGTGTCATCGACAAGCTCTCGCAGGTTGAGACTGCGGTGCTGATCCGCGGCGAGAGCGGCACGGGCAAGGAGCTCGTGGCGCAGGCACTGCACTACAACAGCCCCCGCAAGGACAACCGTTTCGTCACGGTCAACTGCTCGGCCATCCCCGAGAACCTGATCGAAAGCGAATTCTTTGGCCACGAAAAGGGCGCCTTCACGGGAGCCGACCAGCGCAAGATCGGCAAGTTCCAGTATGCAGACGGTGGCACCCTGTTTTTGGACGAAATCGGCGACATCTCTGCCGGCATGCAGGTCAAGCTCCTGCGCGCACTGCAGACCAAGCGCTTCACTCCAGTAGGAGCCAATCGCGAGGTCGAAGTCGACGTCCGCATCGTAGCGGCGACCAACCGCAACCTCGAGGAGATGATCCGCAACGGCCAGTTCCGTGAGGACCTGTTCTACCGCCTGAACGTGCTTCCCGTTCAGCTTCCTCCCCTGCGCCAGCGCAAGAACGACATCGACCACCTGGTGCGCTACTTCATGGACAAATTCAACCAGCAGCACCGCAAGGACATCCAGGGCATCTCAGAAGAGGCCATGGACCTGCTGCGGGCCCACTCCTGGCCGGGCAACATCCGGGAGCTTGAGAACGTGATGGAGCATGCCTTCGTGATCGAGTCCTCGGACGAGATCCGACCCTCGAGCCTGCCGGCAAGCCTCACCGGCCTGAAGTCCCAGGAGGCTGAACTGGAAGAGGATTCTGAGGACGAGATCGCGGACGGCGGCGAAGATCTTGTCGTGCTCGACAAGGGGCTTTCGATCGAGACGGGCTTCCGCCTCGATATCAATCGGCTCGACTTCCAGGCCAACAAGGAGGAGTTCGAGCGCCAGTTCCTGATTTCGGCGCTCAAGACCTTCAAGGGCCGGATCAACCAGACGGCGCTCCACGCCAACATTCCCAAGAAGACCCTGCTCCGCAAGCTCGAGAAGTACGGGATTACGGCGAAGGACTATTCCTAACGCCCCCAGGCTCGAACGTGTCCATCAGGACACATTGTTGACCGATTACACTGGGCTAAACTCAAAGAACGTCCCTTCCACTGTGGAGTCCTGGGGGTTGCCCGTGTCGATGTTGCCTGCTCGCTTCATGAGATCTGCTGCTTGGGTGGCCCTGACCGGGCTTCTGCAAGGCACCTGGCCCTCAGCCATGGCATCGACCGGAGGACTCAGGGCCGGGCCCTCGGGACTGGATCGATCCTTTGACCTCAATGTCGATCGATCGCTCACATTCAACCCCTCGAGGCCCGCACTCTGGAGACTGGATTGGGAATCCAACTTTCGCCCGGACCCATCCAACGATTGCAAGAGGGCCGAATTCAAGTCGCGCTGCGACTGGTCCAAGTCTGGAACGAACAACCCCGGGTTTTTTGCCTGTTTCAACGACAACTCCCTCGAGGGCAGGCTCGACGGACTGGACCGATGCAACTGGACCATCAGCGACACGGTCCTGGATCCCCAGTCTCTCTCCGCTGACAGCCCGGACGCAGTCGAGGTCAAAAACCAGGAGCTCTACCTGCGCAGGCTTTTCCAGCCACTGGTCCAGAGTGAGGCAGAGGCAACAAGACTGGGCATCCAAAATACACGGTGGCACCGGGAGGGATGGAGTCGGATGCCCATCTACTCGTGCGGCGATTACGCATTGGATCGTAGTGGCTGGCTACTGATGGATTTTCGTTTATTTGGACTTCGAGCCTCGAGGCCCGCCCGTGCCCCATACTATGCACTTACCGATGGTGCAAAAAATTACCTGGGCGGATCCTCCGGCACCCTATCTGAAACGGATATCGTCTCGAAGGACGAGATCAATACGGTCGTGGACATGTGGAAGGATGAGATCAAGGCTACGGCCGGCCTCAACAACTTCTTCAAGTTCAAAGGTCGATGTGACTTCACTGCAATCAACCAGGCTGCCGATGACTGGGGAGTGGCATGGAAGGAAGAGTACCGTGCCCGTGTTTACGAAGTGATCGACCGCGACGATCGTGGAAACCCAAAGCCTCCGGTAACAAAGCCCGACTTCATGTCCGTTGTTTCCCGTCAGGCCTACTTCTCCTACTGGCTGATGCTCAGCCAGCTTGCTGATATAAAGCAATGCAACCAGGCTGCGGATTATTATACCTGGAAGCCCAACACCGATTCAGTACGCGACCTGTTGAATGGCCTGGCCCACCGGACCTGTCCCTTTGCCACATCCCTTCTCACCTCTCAATTTTGGCCTGAGTCACCGGATACCATCGCAGCGGTGGCCATGGCCCCGAAGGAAAAGAGGTTCCTCCCCAGCATCGCACCCTACCGATCCACTCCCGCGGTGAAGGCCCCTCCCCTGAACGAGAATGGGATCGGCAAGCGCTGGCACGGTTACGCCAAGTCCCATTACGATGGCCCGCGTGAGAATCCGGAGTTTCGTTACGAAGCCTGCCTGAAGCTGCCCGGGGGCGCGAAGCCCAAGTACGGCGCAGGAGTCAATGCCGCATTCTGGACCATGCCGACGGTGTGCAACCCCGGCTATGGTTTTGACAAGAGTCCGCGCGAGGCGCGGATAGACCCGCTTTGCGTCCCGAAATACTCGCCTTACCAGCCCATCTGGGGGGGTGACTCCGAGCTGGTCACGCCTGCGCCGGCCCGGCGCCAAAGCCCAAGCTCAGACTGGGGCTTTGACCTGCGCAGCAGCAACGATCTCCTCCCGCTCATCACGCCGGAAGAGAGGCCTTTCACCTTCGTGGATCCACTTACAGGGCTACGGGCTTCATCCAAGAAGGCCTACAACTGGGAGATGGACGTTCCAGAGATCTGGCAATGGGAAAGCAGCTGGAGGCGAAATGCAACGGTGGGCTTTTACCTGGGAAGCTACAATGAGAAGGGTCGCCTGGTAGGAAACTACGGTCGCACCGTCAGCCAGCGCCATGCAGCACTGGGTCTCCAACTGAACAGCACTCCAAGTGACGCCTCGGCGAGGGGACAGGCAAATGACCTATACCACTCGCGATACAACGTCTTCACGAGTGACTTCTCATCCGTTGGCGCACGCATGATGATGAATTCCTTTGCGGCCGGCATTCCCTACGTCAACGATTGGGTTGATCCCTTGATCGGGCATGCTGGTGCCGGCAAGGACCCCTATCGGGCAGACGGGGGCTTCAGCAGGATGCGAAGGCTTAAGTTTCCGGGTTCCGATGAAATGCCCCCCATGGAACAGTACATCCTTCTGCAGACCTCCATGAAGTCAGGTGGTGCAGATAACACCAACGTGAGTATCGTAGTGGATGACCAGGAAAGGATGACCGGACAGGGGTGCCTCGACCGCAGCGCCTGGATCGGCAAGAAGTTCCAATACCCCTATGTTGAAGGGCGGGAAACCAACCCATTCAGGACCAGGGGTTGCCACCACTACTTTCCATCCACGGTCCGAAAACTCGATACCGTGGCGCTGGATTCGCGCTTTTCAGAGCCATCTCAAAAATCCCCCAAGCATCCGCTTTTCAAGGGGCTGGCCTCCGGCGTTCCTGTCGTGGGTCTCTTTGCGAGCCCGAACAGCCTCTCCAATGACAACTTCGCGAGTGCGAGCCGGATGCGTGTGCTCGCCTTCACCGCCGCCGAACGCCCCGAGGTGGGGCAACTCCTGGTCGACATTCGCTCACCAGGAAACTGGGGCCAGAAAGACTACGCTGGCGAGGTCCTGAGGTACATGGAACAGGCGCCCAGCATGTTCCCGGTGGCCTCGACTGTAGTCATGAACAGTGATGACAACGCGACGGTTTTCAAGTGGATCCGGACTTTCAAGCCGTGCAGTGATGCGGAGCGCGCCGATCCTAAGTCGGGCTGCGTGGAGAATACCTCGGCAAAAAGCACGAGCTGCACCATGCCCTGCAGGGGCCGAGGGTTCTTCCTGAATGGCCGATGCTTGTCCTATATTGCGCCGGCTGGAACAAGGACGAGCATCGTCGGCGGGAAGGCAAGTTACCTGGGATCTGCTCCGACAGCCAGGCCCGTCGGGATCGAACTTGCAAAAGTGATCCCCGCCGACAGGACCGCATTGCCCGTGACTGCGGCACCGCTGGAACTCAGCGAGCAGATGGACCAATGGAATGATTGGTACGATCAAGCCCGGGCAAACACCCTGAAGGATCCGGATATTCCTGAAATCAAGAAGGACTTCTCAAACTCGCCACGGACCGGCTTCGACCTTCTCTCCAAGGAGGAGAACGCCAAGTATTCCAATCGCTGGGGGATTTACTTTGAGCCCTACTGCAGGCCCACGCCCGATCTCTGCGACGGCGTGGCATCCCCCTCAGGCAGGACAAGTGGAGGGAGCAGCCCGACCACCGCGATCAGGCCCAAGTAGTCTGCTCAAAACTGCCCTTAGGACTTAGCTTAGAATTTCTCGATGGCCTTCTCGTCCACGGTGACCTGAGCCTGCTCGCGCAGCTTGGCAACGTACTCACCCACGAGCTTCTGGCGGAGCATGCCGCGGACCTTGAGCTCGACTTCGTCGTAGTTCTGGCTGCGGCCGGCCTTCTTATCCATCACGCGGATGACATGGTAGCCATAGGTGGTCTTGACCGGGCCGATGATCTCTCCGACGCTGCCGGCAAATGCCGCCTTGGTGAACTCCTCGGCCAGCTGGTCACGAGTGAAGTAACCCAGCTCACCGCGGTTGTTCTTGGCAGAAGGATCGCGTGAAAGCTCTTCAGCAAGCTTCTGGAAGTCGGCGCCCGCGACCTTTGCCTTCTTGATGACTTCGCGGGCATCAGCGTCGGTCTGGACGAGGATGTGCTGGGCACGGACCTGGTCGGTGCTGAAGAGGACCTTATTGGTCTCGTAGAACT
>CAZDSX010000011.1:28627-57098 GCA_964508305.1 uncultured Bacteriovorax sp. | reverse complement strand
ATCGCGCAGGACCTCCAGACGGCCGCGCTCCTGCTGCTCGAAGGAGTGGGAAAGGTTTCGGATCTCAAGAGGGAATGGAGTCATCTGCATATCAATTTAGTGGGCCCGAAGGGCCTTCCTCACATAGGGCTCGACGAGCCGGGCGATCGCGGCGTGGCCTTTTTCGTTCGGGTGGATGCCATCCTCCTGGTTGAGCTCGCGTTTTCCGCCGACTCCTTCCAGGAGGAAGGGGATGAGTGGTACGCCATATTCCTGGGCGAGGCGCGGAAAGATCCCATCAAACTCGCGCTGGTAGGCAGTGCCGTAGTTGGGCGGAGCCTTCATTCCGGCCAGAATGACAGGAATCTGATTGTGACGAAGAAGCTCGAGAGCCTGCCTGAGGTTGGACTCACAATTTTTTACCGGCAGGCCCCTCAACATGTCATTGGCGCCCAGTGCAAGGATCACGAGATCAGGCCTGGCGCGGAGGTGCCAGCGGATGCGAGAAGTTGCGCTGGCAGAGGTGGATCCACCGATCCCTGCATTGATGACTCGTGTGTCCGGGAGATCCGATAGGGCCCTTTCGAGGAGTGCTGGATAGGCCTGGGTCAGGGCCACACCGTACCCCTCGGTGAGCGAGTCGCCGAGGGCGAGGATGCGCATTGCGGCAGAGGCATTCCCTGCTGCTGCGAAAAGACCTAGACAAATCAACGTGAGTCGTCCGTTCAGCACTCCCAGACGCTATCAGTCCTTGAGCAGCCCGACGAGAGGTGGAACACTGGAAGCATGAAAAACTTCAAGAATCGTTTGCTGGGCGTAATGGTCGGTCTTTCGATTGGACTGGCTCTTGGCCTGGCTCTGGGCATGGTCGGGGGAGGAAAGGCAATGGCAGCGAGCGGGACGGTTCCAACGGTCGAGGAGATCTTCAACGGCCTCAACAAGGACACGATGGAGCTGGTGGATCGCTTTTACGCCGAGGATACCCACTTCCTGGACCCAGTCGTGGACCTCAAGGGCCGGGCGGCGGTTCGCAAGTATTACGAAAATCTCTATGCGAACGTGATCTCCATCCGTTTTGAGTTTTCGGGCGAGGTGAGCACCAAGACCGAGCAGGGGGAAGAGAAGGTCGCCTTTTGGACGATGATCCTACGGCACAAGAAGCTCCGCGGCGGTGAGGAAGTGCGCGTGGTTGGAAACTCGCACATCCGCTTTGATGCCAAGACCGGGCAGGCCATCTATCACCGTGACTACTTTGATATGGGGGAGTTCATCTATGAAGGACTTCCCGTGGTCGGCCCAGTCGTGCGCTTCGTAAAGTCCAAGATGTCGCAGACGAACTAAGCCCCTCCTAGGGCCGATCTGTGAAGCCTGCACCTGAATGCGTGATCGTGGGTGGCGGACTTGCCGGCCTGACGGCTGCCGTTGCGCTATCGGATCAAGGCGTGCGCTGTACCGTCCTGGAGGGTTCGTCTGACCTCGGCGGACGCGCGCGGAGCTGGAAGGATCCGGTGATGGGCGATTCGCTCGATCCGGGGCCGCACATCCTGCTTTCGGTTTATTCCAACATGCTGGCCTTCCTGCGGAGACTGGGCACCGATGGATTGATTCATTGGCAGTCAGACGGGATCATCCATCAGATGGATGGGGAGAGGCTCGACGCCTTTCGGGAAGCGCCCCTCTTTGCGCCGTTCCACATGCTTCCGACGCTCCTTAAACATCCCAAGATCGGTCTTTGGGATCTGCTGTCCATTCGAAAGCTCATCGCACTTTCGATTGGCCTGTCAGAAACCGAAATTCTTAAGTTCGATTCGATCACTGCCCGTGAGCTCGTGGATCGCTATGGTTCGTCCTCCGCGATGCGTACGCTTATGTGGGACTTTTTTTCGATGTCCCTCCTCAATGTGCCGCTCGAGGAAGCGTCGGCTGCGGCGTTCCTGCGTGTGGTGCGTTATTTTTCGGGTACGCGGGATCTCCAGCCCGGTCTTGCCAAGGTGGGACTCGGTGAACTCTTCACCGAACAGGCACGTGCCATCATCGAGCGCGCCGGTGGGGAGGTCCGTTTGGGGGCTCGAGTTGTGCGGGTGGTGCCGGGTGCGGCCGGCTCCTCCACACTTGAGCTCGAAGGCGGGGAGAGGATCGAGGATCGCCCGATCATCCTCGCGCTTGCACCTCAGGAGCTGCGCGGAATCCTGCCTCAGGAGCGGGTAGGTGCTCTAGGCCTTTCGCGCTTTGAAGAATGTCCCTACGTTTCTACCTACCTCTGGTTTGATCGTGTGGTTTCAGAGCGTCCATTTTGGGCTCGAGTGCATCGGGCAATGGATCTGAACTGCGATTTTTATGACCTGACCCGCTTTAGGTCGGGCTCCGAAGGGCGTGGCTCCATCATCACGAGCAACATCATTTATTCCAACCGCGTGGGGGCTCTTTCGGACGCCGAGGTGGTGGCCGAGACGCGGCGCGAGCTCGAAGAAAATTTGCCCTCGGCTCGCGGAGCAAGGCTTTTGCACGCTCAAGTCAACCGCGTCCCCATGGCAATCCACTGCCCTAGGCCCGGCACCGAGGCGCTCCGTCCGCTCCCAGTCCCGCCCGGATGGGAAAACACGGGGATCGTGCTGGCCGGGGATTGGATCCGGACCGGACTGCCGTCGTCCATGGAGAGTGCCTGTGCGGCAGGCTACTGGGCGGCTGAAAAAGTCCTGGGCCGCGAGGGGCTCAAGCTCGAAGTCCGCGGGCCCACGGCTTCGGCTCGTGTAGTTGCCAGGTTTTTTTCGTACCTCTGATCATACCTGTGATCAGAGCTGGGACAAGATCCGCGTGAGCTTGCCTTGGAGCGCTTCAAATGAGCCGGGCTTTCGCTCACGAGTCCGCTCATCCATGTAAATCGCGCGGTTGATTTCGATCTGGACGGTGTGATGCCCGGTTTCGGGTTTGCCGTAGCGCTGGGTGATCCGTCCGCCCTTGTAGGGCCAGTTGATCCGCACTTCAAATCCTTCGGACTGAAAGAGCTCGTGCAGGCGACCTAGGAACTCGGGCTTGGTCGAGCGGCCCTCGAAGTCCGAAAGCACGATCTCGGGACGACGTGAGCCTGCGTCCTCGTGCGCCTCGGTGCCGTAACTCGGCATGCTGTGGCAGTCGAGGTGGTAGATCTCCGGGGCCCCACTGCGAAGGCGCGCGATCACCGAAGCAATCTGCTCATGGAATGAGTCGTGGTAGCGGGCAACGATTTGTTCATGGACCGCACGCGGCATCGGGGACGGGGTCGTCAGGTGGCCCTGCGTGCTCTTGACCCAATGAAAGCCCTTGGCGTGCTTGCCTGCAGGCAGCAGCGCGCCTTCGACGCTCGAGGCATCGATGTCATCCGGATAGCGATTGAGATCTGCGGCGTAGCGATGGACCTGGGTCGTTACAAACGGAAGCCCAAGCTCGGCGATTGCAGGCGCGTACAGCTCGTCAACGAAGCGATCGATGTCGAGCAGGAGCACTTCGCGCGAAAGCTTCTCCAGCCACGGCGTCTCGGGCGGGATCCACTCGCCTGCGTGTGGAATCGTGATGAAAAGGGGAGCTGCCTTTCCGGACTTCAAAGAGTTCCTGCCTTTCTACCCAGGGCTACTGCCGCCTGGATCAGGAAGCCCCCGGTCGGGGCATCCCAATCGATCATTTCGCCGCAGGCATACACTCCCGGGATCTTTTTCAGCATCAGGGAGGAATCGAGTTCATTCCAGCAGATTCCACCGCGGCTCGAGATGGCTTCTTCGAGAGGGCGGGGGCGCTTGAGATCCAGGGGGAAGGCGTGGACTCGGAGCCCAAGCTGGGTCAGGTTGTCGCGGATCGAAGCCGGTGTAAGGTGGTAAACGAGCGAGAAAGCCCCCTCGGAGAGTCCGCCAACCTTTTTAAGCTTTCGCATCGGCGAGAGATTTTCGGAGGTGGGTTTACGAAGCAGGCTCATCCAGTCATTGAGCGAAAGGTCGGGCCGAAGGCAAAGCGTGGCGGGCCCCGCCGTGCCCACAAAGTACATGGGCGTTCCTTCGAGTCCATAGCGCGTGATCACAAGCTCACCCTGCTTGGTGCCAAGCTTGGAAGTGAGCGTGCAGTTCTTGATGGGTTTGCCCTCGGCCTCGGCCAGGAGCTCCTTCGGAAAATCGAGCTCGTAGCCCACGTTGGAGGACTCAAACGGGCGTACTTCGACTCCGTGCGCGCGCAGGAGCTCCGGCCAAAGGGGTGGGGAGTCCTCCCAGCTTCCGCCACCCAGTGCGAGGATGCAGCGATCAAACTGCGAGTGCGCATCTCGAAACTGAAGCTCAACTCCGCCCGAGGCGAGGGGGTTCAGACCCGTGAGTTCGTGCGCGGTCTCAAATTTGACGCCGAGTTCCCGGAGTTTGGCTGTCCAGCTTGCCAAAAGACCGGAGGCCTTCATCTCGCGCACAAACCAGCGCCGTGAGGTGCCTACAAAAACTTCGTGCCCGAGCTCGCGAATGAATTCCACCCAGCTTTCCGCAGGAAAATCGCGCACGGACGACAAGAGCCTCGGGTCGCAGGCCGGATCTCTGTCTCGATAAAACTGCAAAAAATCCTCGATTGTGGCGTCGTGGGAGATATTGAGTCCCGAGCTTCCTGCAATCAGGAGTTTACGCCCGAGCCCGGGCCGGCGTTCAAAGACCGTGACCGAGTGGCCACGCAGGACTGCCGTGTGCGCTGCCATCAGGCCTGAGGGGCCGGAGCCCACGACTGCGATCCGCTTCATCGCGTTCATCACTCGGCTACATCCACCAGCGCTGGCAGCGCCTTGCCTTGAGCGTAGTAGCTTGCGCCCACCTGCTCGATCACGCCTCCGCCCAGGCACTCGTCTCCCGAATAAAAGACGACCGACTGCCCCGGAGTAAGGGCGCGCTGGGGGATATCAAAGACGACTCGGAGTTTGTCCGGGCTTGAGCCTGCTTCGATCGTGCAGGCCTGTTCCGGTTGGCGATAGCGGGCCTTGGCCGTGCAGCGAAGGGGGAGACTGGGGATCCGACCTTCTACAAACGAGAGTTCCCCTGCCGTGAGCTCATCGGCGTAAAGGGCGGGGTGCCGAACACCGCGTTCAACATGAAGCGTGTTGGAGGCGGCATCCTTGCCCACGACAAACCACGCTTCTCCCTCACCGCCCAATCCAAGGCCTTTGCGCTGGCCCAGCGTGTAGTAGGCCACCCCGGTGTGTTGGCCGACTTTCTCGCCTGCGAGCGTGGTGATCGCTCCCGGCTTGGAGGGCACATACTGGGCGAGGAACTTCCGGAAGTTTCGTTCACCAATAAAGCAAATTCCCGTGCTGTCTTTTTTTGCGGCAGTCGGGAGTCCAGCGCGCTCGGCGATGGCGCGGACCTCGGGTTTGGGAAGGTGTCCGATCGGAAAGAGCACCTTGGAGAGAGTGTCTTTCTGGATCGTGTAGACAAAGTAGGTCTGGTCTTTGTTCTGGTCGACGGCCTTTAAAAGCTTCGCAGATCCGTCGCGCGTCGTTGTGCTGCAATAGTGGCCCGTGGCGAGGAAATCGGCGCCCATCTCGAGGGCCTTTTTAAAGAACAGGTTGAACTTGATCTCGCGGTTGCAAAGGATGTCGGGGTTTGGCGTGTAGCCCGCCTGGTAGGCCCTGAGGAACTCGGCAAACACATGGTCCCAGTACTCCTGCACGAACTCGACTGCGTAGTAGGGAATACCGATCGTGTCGCAGACTCGGGCGACGTCCTCGTAATCCTGGGCCGAGGTGCACTGGCCGAACTCGTCCTTTTCTTCCCAGTTCTTCATGAAAAGCCCGATCACGCGGTAGCCCTGCTCCTTTAGGAGTAGGGCCGCGACCGAGGAGTCCACCCCTCCGGACATGCCGATGACGACGGTTTTCATGCGGGTTCTTGTTTACGACAGGGGGCGCTCCAATGCAGCATCCTTTGTGTGGGTGAACTTCTCAGGCAATTTTACGAACTTTGGATGGCATCACAGCGGGAAGCTGACCGCCCGGTCTACGCTCGCGCGCCCGGCGAGATCACCCATGCAATGGCAGGCCTGGGTATGTCGCTTGAGCAGCCTGACCCCTCCTCGAGGCTCGAGTTTCTGAGTCCCAAGCGGGAGTCCTGGTCCGGGGCCTGGATCCAGGGTTTGCCGCTTCAGATGCCCGGCGAGGCCGTGCAGCGCGTGTTCGCGGCCGTGTTTCAGGGGCTCCCCAAGGGGGCGCCCTTCATGCTGATGCATGAGCAAGGTGACAGCACGGGGCTCAAGGCCTGGCTCCGTCAGGCGGGATTTGAAGCCCTGCTCGAAGGATCGAGCCCGGGAGCCAAGGTCATCCTTTCAAAAAGGATTTGAGGCGATAAGCCTCTTCCTCGCGCTTGGAGTGACCGAGCAAAAGCACGCGTGCGCGCCTTGAGCGGGTGAGTGCCTGCTTGAGCTGAAGCTCACCGTAATAGCGGATCCAGCGAGCCTCGTGCCAGCCGTGAAGCTTGTGGATTCGGCTGGTGCGCCAGTGCGAGGGGGAATGCCAGAGCGGGTCAGCCACCCAATGGGTGTTGATGAGTGCCGGCCGGTCCGAGGCCTTTGGAAACACTTGTCCGGGATCGATCCAGAGCTCGAGCGTGGGGGCGAGATTCTCCCGGCAGAGCTTGAAAAGCTCGGGCGTGTTCCAGACTCGCCTCGAAGGTCGGACCATCAGGGCCAGACCCTGAAGCTCTGAGAGAATCTCGGAGGCGATCGTGACTCGTTCCATGGCATCCATGCTTTCGGGAAGCGGCATCGAAACCACGATTTGGTGAGAGCTGGCCTCGAGCGCACGCCGCATGGCTCGCCTCGTGGGTGCTCGAAGTGGCAGAAGGGCGTGAAGATCCCACTCTGAGACCGGGAACTCCCGAAGCCACGAAAGATCCGGCCCTCGGCCCTTGAGTTTGGTGGGCTCGCCGGAATCAGGCTTGCTCACGCCGATTCGCATCAGCGTTTGACTCCGGGGCGAGTGACGCGCGTCTTGAAGTCTTCGGCCGCGCGCAGGATCTTTTCACGGCGTTCCGAGCCCATGCGGTCGAGCGACCGGGCAATGGTGGCCATGCGAGGATTCTTGATGAAGGCTTTTTGGTGCCTGGCAATAAAGCCCCAGTACAAGCCGTCGGCCACATCGCACCACTCGCCCTTGGCGTAATCGCCCATCTTGAGCCAGTAATTGGAGCCGCAGAGGTAAGGCTTGGTCGCAAAGACTCCGCCATCACTCACGATCCCCATCCCAAAGACGTTGGGGCCCATCACCCAGTCGGCCGAGTCGATGTGGAGTTCCATGAACCAGCGGTAGGCTTCGTGTGGATGGATCTCGCAAGTAAGCATGAGGTTGCCCGTGATCATCAGGCGCTCGATGTGATGGCTATAGGCGTGGCGGTTGAGCTTGCGGATCACTTCGTCCAGGGGGGGAAGCCCGGTGGTTCCGTCATACCAGTGGTCGGTCAGGAGCCGATGGTGGTCCCAGTGGTTGGTCTCCCACTGCTTTTGGCCAAAGTTGCGGTCGATTCCAAAGATAAACTCCCGCCAGCCGATCACCTGCCGGATAAATCCCTCGATGGAATTGAGGGGAAGCTTCCGCTTCTTCCATGCTGCGAGGACTGCCGTAACGACTTCGCCCGGCTCCAAAAGGCCCGTGTTCAGGAAGGGAGTGAGGAGCGAATGAAATAGAAATGGATCCCGCGAGCTCAGCGCGTCCTCATAGGGCCCAAACTCGCGAAGCCTGTGCGCGATGAATTCTGCAAGCCATTCGCGCGCACCCGCGCGCGTGGTGGGGAGTGCAAACTCTGAGGCCTTTCCCGGATGATCCGAAAAGCGCGAGGCCACGAGCCGGATGACCTCAAGGGTCACCGGATCGGGATCTGCAAAATGCCTTTTAGGGATTTTAACGTCATCGGGCAGCGACTCCCGGTTATCCTCATCAAAACTGAACTGTCCGCCCTCGGGATCGCCGTCCGGGTCCATGAGGATCTCGAGCCGCCTGCGCTGGCGCTCGTAGAAAGTCTTCATGAAGGGCTTCTTGGTCGAGCGGAGATAGGCCTCGAACTCCGAGCGCGGGGTGAGGAATCCGGGCGTGGGATGCCGTGTCCAGGCGACTCCAAGGGCCTCCAGGCGCTTTCCGAGCTCGAGCTCAAAAAAGCGGTCGCTGACTTCGAAGGAATGGAGCTCCGAGATTTTTTTGGATCCAAGCCATTGCTCAAGCTTGGCCAGGTAGGCTGGATCCGGCCCCGTCCGAGGGAGCTCGCGGTAATGCACGTCGAACCCTGCAGCCCTGAACTCGGCAGCCTGGTGCCTCATCGCCGACAGGAAGAGCACGAGCTTTTGCTGGTGGTATCGGTAGTGGGTGCAAAGGCCATGATCCTCGGCCATGAAAACCGAGCCGATCGCGGGTGCGGCCCCCTTGAATCGATCCGGCGAAAAAAGCTGGTCGCCGAGGACTAGCCAGCCTGCACTAGAAGCCATAGCTCGTGCCAAGCGTGATCGAGCTCGTGTTGGCCTGGTATTCGATGTTGGGGAGGTCCAGCTGGATTTGCGAGGCATCAAGGTATACCGACCACGGATTGGGAGAGCTGCCCGCGAATGTGTAGGCGACGCCGAGTCCCAACTCGCGATTGCTGAAGTCCAGGATGTTCACCGCATTTGCGATCGGCGAGAACTTGAAGTAGCCCGTTGCAAAATCTCCGGACGAAAATGCCCTTCGGACCGTGGGGTAAAATTGCGGGCCTCCCACGCCCTTGTAGCCGATGCAGTTTTCACCTACGCACGGTTTTCCGATGACCGTCGTGTAATAGTAGCCCGCCATGAGCGTCAGCTGCCAGGGCTCCCGAATCACCGGGAGCCGGTAGCCCGCCCGCAGGTTCAATCCAAGGAAGCGCATGGTCGTGGGCAGGCTGGCGCGCAGCTGCAGGCCGGTGACATAGCCTGTAAAGCCCAGGGACCAAAAAGGCGAGGGTAGCAGGTAGTTGATCGAGAGCTTTGGCGTCACGACGATGGAGGAGAACTTGGAAACCACCTCGGTGTTGGTTTCATTGAATCCGATGGAGGAGAATCCGAGCCCGAGGCTCATGAAGAACTTCCGGGGATTTTTCTGCCCCGTCTGGACGAAATAGTCATAGTGCGGAACCGAGATGACGATCCACTCGCGGATGATTTTTCCGTCCGGCCTGACCATTGCGAACGGATACTTCTGCTTGGAGTTCAGGATGGTCGCGTTGATCGTGAAGATGCCGTCGCGGTCCATGCGGATTCGCTCGAAGTTGGGTCCTCCAAGGAGTGTATGGCCCGGATTACGGAAACGCGCCCGGAAGGATGCCTTGACGTGCATGCCATTGCGGGCGCTCCACGAAAGCTGCATTTCAACGCGAGGAGGTTTTTTGGAAAAAACCAGCTGGGGGATGGGGCCCTTGGAGCCGTTCTGCCGGGACGGAAAAAGAAGCTGGGCTTCGTCCTCGATCCGGATTGCACGGGAGTTGGATACGGCGTTCGGAGGTGCAGAAACCGAGATCGGGTCCGCCGCTTGGAGACCTTCAGGCAGCGCGCAGGCGAGCACGGCCAGAGAGAGTGCCTGTGCAAGCTTGAGACGCGCGAAGGACATGCTTGAAGTATAGACTAAGTACGGGAAAGTTCGAGTCTTTTGAGCTGCTCCCGTTCCGGAAGATGCCGGGTTATGATCGGTTCATATGCGAGCAAGATGGGATGGACTCAAGCAGGTCGTCAGGGGTGCGGGTGCCCGGGGAATTGGTCTGGGAAGGAGTGCTTATTTTCTCGCCCAAGCCCGAGCCCTCCAGGCTCTGACCAGTGTCGCCGTGAAGGGCGGATTTCCGTCGCGTACGCGCGACCGCGGGCTCCAAAAGAAGCTGATCTCCGAGGCGTTCTCACTGCTCAGGCAGGATTCGAATTACTTTGCAGACGGGACGTTTCCGATGGGCCTGCTCGCGCCCGGCAATCCTTTGTCGCACTCGATGACCACGGCCCGGATGTTGGTCGATGGATTGAGGCTCATCCGGCAGAAGAGGCTCGGTCGCACTGCGGTTTTCAGTGCCAAGGCACGCGAGAAAGTCTCGGACAAGCCGCGGTACTACCAGCGCAATTTCCACTTCCAGGAGGATGGCTACCTCTCGGATCGCTCGGCAGAACTCTATGAACACCAGGTGGAGGTTCTCTTTGTCGGGACGGGCGACATGATGCGCAGGCTCGCCCTGCAGGCCCTGGTGGAGAAACTCGGCAGGCCGGCGGATACCGACGGTGGGAAGGGATTCAAGATCCTTGAGGTTGCAGCCGGCACGGGCTGCACGAGCCGAATGATCAAGCAGCTCTACCCGCGCGCGCAGCTCACGGTGAGCGATCTGAGCGAGGTCTACCTCAAGCGGGCCCGATCGGGCCTCGCAGAGTTTGAGAGGGTCGATTTTGTGGAAGCTGCCGGGGAATCCCTTCCGTTTTCCGACGGACACTTTGATGCCGTGGTCTCGGTCTATCTCTTCCATGAGTTGCCGCTCGAAGTCCGCAAGGCGGTGCTTGCCGAAAGCAGGCGCGTGGCGAGGCCGGGCGGCTGGGTGATCGGAGTGGACAGCCTTCAGGAGCACGATATTCCGGAGTTCCTGCCGATCCTTGAGCAATTCCCGCGCGACTTCCATGAGCCATTCTATCGCAACTACATCGGAGAGCCGCTGGAGCGCCTCTTTGAGCAGGCGGGAATGGCAGCCGTGGAGCATCGGACCGGATTCATCTCCAAGCTGGTGCTCGGCCAGGCCGTTCGCTAGGCCCGGGATTCGCAGCCCACAGGGGTGTGCGTAAAATCCTCTGGTTGATGGATCCGAACGACAAGGCTTCGACCCTCCGCGAGTCCTCTGCATGGCTGAGGGGGCTTGCGTCGACACTCAAGTCGGGCATCCAGCCGGTGCATGTCCTGGGTGGAGGGGCATTCGGAATCGCTCCCGAGGTCCAGGCGGGCTGGCTCATGCAGCTTATTTTGGAAACGGAGGCACGGATCCAGGAGTTGGTTTCCCCACTCAAGATTCCCCATCTTCTGCCCCCGCGCGTGCTGTCGGAGGCCTATCACTCTCGCTCCGAAGCGGTGGGCGGCCTGATCGACTATGCGCGGGAGCAATCGGCAGACTTGATCGTTCTGCAGGGAGGGGGTGCAAGGCGTCGGCCCGCTTCGAGGGGGCTTGGCGGATTCGCCGAAACGCTGCTGCTTCGCTCCAGGATTCCGGTTCTGGTCATTCCCTCGATTGCAGGGCAGCGCCCCAAATCTGGGGCACGACTGAGGCCGAGGAAGATCCTCCTGGCCCTCGATCTGTCGAGTGGCGGAGAGGATGCCTGCGAGGCGGTTTTCAAGGAGGGGCTCTCCTGGGCTCGGCGGCTGGGTGCAGCCTTGCACCTGTTTCATGCCCTTCCGTTTGCCTCAAGTGCCGCTTACGGGCCCGGAGCCTTCGATCTTGGAGCGACGGCTGCCGCCGCCATCTACTGGAGCGAGGAGGCAGCTGCCACGCGCAAGGTCGAGCTCGAAAGGTTTGCTGCGCGTGCCAACCGTGCCGGCGTGCCGTGCACGCTGGAGCTCGAGACGCGCGCGCTTCGTCCCTCCGATGCCGTGCTCAGGGCCGCCAAGCGTGCAAAGTGTGATTGGATCGCAATGGCCAGTCGTTCGGGGCGTTGGAGTGCGCTGGTGCTGGGGAGCGTGACCCGCATGGTGGCACGCGAGGCCACCTGCCCGGTCTGGATCATCCATTATGATCGCCGCGAGGCTGCCAGCCGAAAGATCAAGTCTGCAGCTTGAGCGGCATGTCCGGCGGATCTGCACGGCGATTGCAGCCCTTTTTATAAAAAAGGAGAATTGACCATGCCCAATCGTACATCGTTGTTCATCAATCCCTGGCGCGAGGTGAACCGTTTGAGCCGAATGCTTGAAAATTTCGTGCGTGAGAGTTCGTTGGCCAGTCCCATCTCGGATGAGCTGGAGTTTGGTTCCGCCTTGTCGGGCTGGCGCCCCGCCTGTGACATCGACCAGACGGACACCCACTACATGGTGAGCTTCGATCTGCCCGGTGTCGCCAAGGATGACCTCAAGATCGAAGTGCGTGACCACCAGCTGATTGTCTCCAGGGAGCGCGAAGGCGAGCGGAGCCGCACGGAGGGTGAGAGCGTGAGTCGTGAGCGCTATTCCGGGAGTTTCATGAGGAGCTTCAGCCTGCCCCAGGCAGTCAAGCCGGACCAGGTCCAGGCCCACCTGACCGACGGCGTCCTGCGCATCGCGATCCCCAAGGGCGAGACCGCGCAGAAGAGGCTCGTGCCCATCCAGAGCGGGCATTCGAGCATCTTTGACAAGCTGCTGCCCGGAAAGAAGAAGGAAGAAAAAGTTGCCTGAGTACCTCAGGCCTCTCGTGGACCCCTCCAGCCTGTTCATGCTGGCAGGGGTCCTTTTCTATTTCTGGAAGGGGGATCGCCTCGATGCCCTTTGGCTCTCGAGCTTCTGGGTCTTCATGGTGGTCATCTCCGTGGTCCAGGCATGGCGTGGGGATCGCTCAGTCCGCGCACTGATGGACTTCCTGCATCCCTGGGTCAGGGTGCTGCGGGAGGGTCGCGAGCAGTGGTGTCGGAGCGAGCAGGTTGCGCCCGGGACACTGGTTCGGCTCGATGAAGGGGAGCGGGTCCCGCTCGATGTGGAAGTTTTGACCGCTCGAAATCTTGGGGTCGATGAGTCTTTCCTGTCCGGGGAGTCGGCCATGCAGGAGCGCTTTGAGGGCGATGAGCTCCAGGCCGGCTCGCTCCTGATCAAGGGCAGTGCCACCGGGCGAGTCCTGCGCAGCTGGAGCGAGGGACGGTGGCAGGGAATCCGCAAAGTCGTGGCGGGCTCGCGCCGGCCGCCCTCCAAGCTCACCCTCTCCATTCGGCGCTGGACCCGGCGTGCCAGCGTCTTTGCGCTGGTGCTTGGCGGACTGCTGGCCTGGAAGGGCGGTTCGGCGCTGCTCGGGATCTCGGTCGCCCTTGCGTTCCTCCCCAATGAGCTTCCGGCCATTCTCGCCCTCTTTACGTCGATGGCGGCCGTGCGCATGGCCCGTGGCAGGGTGCTCGTGCGTGACCTGAGCAGCGCCGAGGAGCTTGGACGGCTCACGCTTCTGGCGCTCGACAAGACAGGGACGCTCACCACGCACGGAATTCGCTGGGTGAGTGCCGAGGTGCCTCGGGGCGGGCCACCCTCGCGCCCGCCGTCCCGCTCCAGCATCGCCCGCGTTTGCTGGCATTCCGGAGCGTTTGATCCGGGCACGGATCCCATCGACCGGGCACTGCAATCGAGGCTCGAACAGGCCAGTGGCGAGTGGCCAGCCGGCGTGCACATCCGCGAATACCCGATGCAGCGTGGGCTCCGGGTGATCGCCCATTGCTTCAGGTTCGATGGGCTTGAGTACTTTGCCAAGGGAGCGCCCGAAGACGTGGCGCAGTGGGTGCGTCGTGATGAAGGAGCCGAACTTTTGGCCGCCACTGCCGGACTTGCATCCAAGGGATACCGGGTCCTTGCGCTGGCGTGGGGCGATCGATTGCGCGATGGCCGATCCCTGCTGGAGCCGGTCGAGCAGGCCCCCTCTGTGGAGTGGCGCTTATGTGGCTGGATTGCCTTTGAAGATCCACTGAGGCCTGAGTCCAAGGGTTTTGTCGGGCAGCTCCATCGCATGGGTGTGCACCTTCGGCTGATCACCGGAGACCACCCCGAGACGGCGCAAGCAGTGGGTCGAGCGCTAGGATTCGGGCCGGGAGACCAGGTCCTTTGGCGGATCACTCCCATCGAAAAGAAAGAGCACATCGATCGATGGATGTCCGAGGGGCATCGTGTCGGAATGGTCGGAGACGGCGTCAACGATGCTCCTGCACTCAAGGCCTCGCACGTTGGAATCGCCATGGCCCGGCAGGGGACTGATGTTGCCCGCGAGGCGGCCTCGGTCCTCTTGCTCGAGGACGACCTGTTTGATCTCGGCAGCGCCATGCGGATTGCGCGTGGGCTTTCGACCCAGCTTCACTCCGTCCTCGTGTTCCTGCTTGCGGCCCACATCCCACTGGTGATCTTCACGCTCCTGCCGCTTTTCGTACCGCGTTCCGAGCATTCATGGCTGGGTCCGGTCCAGATTGCCTTTCTTCACCTGGCGATTGAACCCGTGGCCGCACTGGCTTTTCCGCTCACGCCGAGGGAGTCGCCCGTGGAAGACCGAATTCCCTGGAGGACCTCGGTTTTTTGGGGTGTCAGCGTGGGCGTGCTGGAGCTCATGTTCTTTCGCCTGGTGGACGATCGCACCGGCGTGCTCGCTCTGCTGCTCTCCGGAACCCTGGTCCTGCTCCTGGTCCTCGTTCCTCATTCCGCGGCGGCAGACCGGAGGCTCGCGCCGATCATCGGTGCCATCCTGCTCGGTTGGTTTTTGATCGCCGGGAAGATGGGGGATGCGGGACCCTCCCGGGGTTCCCTGTCGGTGTCGCTGATCGTCCTGGGCTCAGTCCTGCTCGGATACCTGCTGAGGAGGTGGCGTCGTGGTGCAAAACCAGGGGCAGATGCCGGCTCGATCAAAGATGCGATGCCAGTGCGACGGGAAGGACGCCCGCAGGGAGAGGGTCCGGGGCTCGTCACTGGAGGCGGGATCGATAAAGCGGATCCCAAGCGCGTGGAGCCAAAGCGGCGCTGAAGGCGTCCCTGGTTCGTGCTGGGGCGTCATGCCCAGCCAGGTGCGATAAAGTCGGTTTTGCTCGCCGTCACCATAACGCGTGTCTCCGATGAGGGGATGCCCTGCGCCGGCCAGATGCCTGCGGATCTGGTGCATGCGTCCGGTCAGTGGTCTCGCTTCGAGCAACGTCGCTCGCGTGGTGTCATGCCGGGAGTTGGGCCAGGGAAATTCAATCCGTGCGAGTCGGGTGACGAGCGTAGTGGAAGGCCCGGAATCCTTGAGCTCCCGATCCAGTGTCAGCTGTTCCTCCCTGATCCATCCTCTGGCCAGTGCGATGTAAGTTTTTTGGACCGTACGTTCCCGAAGCTGCATGGAGAGAAAGGACGCTGCCTGCTGGGTCAGGGCAAATACGAGAACCCCCGAGGTGGCTCGATCCAGGCGGTGCACCGGATAGAGATGCCTGCCAAGCTGCCGGGAGACGACCTTGAGGCAGACTTCCAGATCAGGCACCCGGTGGGTGGGATCCTCCGGAGGATGCACGTGCATGCCGGCAGGCTTCTGCACGGCCACCAGGTGATCGTCGATATGGAGGATCCTGAGCTGTTTCACGCGAGCCAGATGACAATCCTCCCGGGCTGCCCCAATATCAAGGGTATGAAGAAGACGATTTTATCACTGGGCCTCGCAGGGATGCTTTTCCTGCCTGTCACTTCCGCCCGCGCAGATCTGGACGTGCATCTGGTGGGGGTGGGTACTTATTCGACCCCTGAGTTTTCACCCTCGCGTGGGACCGTCTCCCCCAAGGTCTCGGTGGGCTACGGGCTCCTTTTTGACTGGCCCATGGTCAAGGGCTTCAAGCTGGAGTTCGGGATCCTTTCGTTGCCTCGCAAGTACGAGGTCACTTCGGCCGTAACACTGGCCACTACCTCCACCGAGATGAGCGCCTGGCATGTCCCGCTGGTTTTCAAGTTTCTGGTCACTCCACAGTTCTTCCTCGGATTGGGCGGTTACTATGAAGTAGGTGCGGCCGGAGGGGCGCAGACTTTCGCGAGCGAGGGATTTGAATCCAAGGGTTACGGCGCCCTTGTCAACGCGGTATACGATTTCGAGATCATGCCAGGCATCGGCTGGATCACCGATATCCGATACCTCCTGGGACTTCGGGACATGGATCCATCCGGGTCCGGTACGGCCAAGTTCTCGGAAGTGGTCGGAGTGGCGGGCTTCCGGCTCGGATTCGGGCGCTGATCTGGGCGCCGGACCTAGCGCCCCAGTTCCCTTTCCAGTCCTGAGATGATGCCTCGGAGGGCGGGCTCTTGCGGATCGGGAGCCGTCTTGTTCCGGAGGTAGAGGCTCCAGGCATCCACGACCTTGGGCTTGAGCGAGGGGTCCAGCTGCATGAGCTGGTGGAGGACCAGCCCGTAGTTCTTCCAAAAAGCCGGATGCGCAGCCGGATAAACAGGCTTCATGTACTCCAAGTGCGCGAGCGCCTCCCGCGAAAGGCCAAGATCCGCCTGGCCCGACTGGACCTGGTTTGCCAGGGCCACTGCAAAATTGTGGCGGGCATCGAGGTACTCTCCTGCAACGATATTCTCCCAGTGTTGTCCCTTTTCATCACCGAGCGGCCAGCCGGGCTTCCAGGGAGCGGCAAACGCCTTGAAGAATTCATCCGAGGCTTTCTTCCAGATGCCGAACGCCTCCTGGGGCGGCAGGGTCTGCGGAATAATCCATTCGGCCATCCCCCAGGGTGCACGCGTGTAGACGCCTTCCAGGGACTTTTCCCAGGCGCGGATTCCATTCAGCACGAAGATCTCTCGGCCGGGCCTGCGGTTGGCTTCCACCAGATCCCTGATCTGGAATCCGGGGGCTCCGTAGAGTCCGATGCCCTTGAGTGGGATCGTCACGCTCGGGTAGTTGGCTGCAGCCCAGCGCCGGCTCCAGGGGCGTGACAGGAAGTTGAGGTGCAGGATCTGGATGTCGGGACGGATCCCCATGACCTGCTGGACATAGTAGAGGGCGCCGTAAGCATGGTCCCCTTCAAAGAAGAGGATGGAATCCTTGGGCAGGGATTCCAGCAGGGTCCTTGCGTAGTCCCTGAACTGGGTCGTGCTTCGCTGGTTTTCCAGCGTGATGCCTGCCGGGATGAGGATGACCAGGGCCGCAAGCGCCAGGTTTCGCTTCAGTACCTGCTTGCGGATCAGGGCTGCGCCGAGGCCTGCCCAGAGCGAGGTGAACAGCAGACCCAGGAGCCAGAAACGGGCCTGCACGAGTTCGCCGAGCGGCTTGTCGAGCGAAAGGTTTGCCAGGTAGCAAAAGATCAGCAGGTAGCTTGCGCATCCGATGCCTGAAAGCAGCACGAACTGGCGGTATTGCTCGGGCTTCTGCCTGAGCGCCTGCCTGAATGCGAGGAAGCCCAGCCAGGCGCCGATTCCACCGAGGGAGTTCGCAGGCAAGTCCTTGAGGAAGTATCCCAGGCGGAGCAATACCTCATTGGCGTGGCCGGTGAGCTCGTTGCCAAGCTGGAAGGTTCCGTATTCGCGTCTCAGGAAGTGAAACACCATTCCTGAAAATGTGCTGGTGTCTCCCCACGCCATGCGGGGCACGGATTGAGCCGCCCAGATCAGGTAGCCATACGGAAGGAGCCCGACAAAACCCCAGAGCAGGGCGTGCGCAAGGCGGCTCGTGACCAGGGCGCGCTCCCGCCAGAGGAGGACGAGGAGCAGCGGAGCCGTGACCATCGCAGAGGTGTGGTGGTGCGAAACCCCGAGTCCGGCAAAAAGGCAGAGCAATGCCCAGCTTCGAACAGTGGGTGTTCCGAGATGATCCCACAGGAGCGCAAGCCAGGCTGCGACCAGGAGCTGGTTGAGTCCGAACACCTCGGTCACGATGCTGTAGCGCCACAGGAGCGGCGAAAAGCAGAGCAGCGATGCCGTGAAGAGTCCCGGCCAGAACTCCCGGGTGATCTTTTCGACCAGCCGTCCGAGGATCACGGCCGCGCCCGCATTGCAGAGCCCGCTCAGCCAGTTGTAGCGCCAGGCAACTTCCCCCACGGGAAGGAGCTTGGCGAACAGGAAGCCCAGCATCGACCAGAGCGGATAACCGGGTGGATGGGCAACTCCGAGTCCCCAGGACGCAGTGAGCAGCTCGCCCGCGTCACCGCCCGTGATCGAAGGGGCTGAAGTCAGTGCGTAAATGGCGCTTGCTGCGGCAAAGACGATGGACCAGCGGTATCGGAACATGTCTCGAGTCTAGTGCCGATCGAGCAGGGGGTGGATGATTTTTTTCCAAAGTGGCGGGACCAGTGCTGCAAGCAGTGCGGCGCTGTAGCCAAACGGGAGTCGGGGAGAAGAAGGGATTGTCTTGAGCTCCGGGTAGGGAATGCTGGCTTCCATGTGGTGGGAGGGGTGGAGTCCCAGGTTGAAGAGCGTCAAGTTGCTCAAGCGCTCCCGGGCCTCCCATGCGTGCCCGGCTCCGAAGGGCTCGTACTTGCCTGGAGCGATCTCCCTGCGCTCGAGTCCGTAATGTTCCAGGTAATCCACCGTCGAAAGAAGGAGCATGGCAACGAGGCTCTGCACTCCAAAAAGCAGTAGACCAGATGGACCGAAGGCTGCTCCCACTGCGATCCAGACAAGGAGCTGGATGGCCTGGTCTCGGAGCATGCGTCGGTCGGCGCTCCAGCACTTCCACCAGCCCATGGGCAGGGCGCGCAGCCAGTACGCATAGAGTGACTCGCCCCTTCGTGCAGTCGCCGGATCAAGCCGTGTGGCGGCAAGGCGATGATGGACATACAGGTGCTCAATCCTGAAGTGCGCGAAACCGCAGAACAGGAGCTGCGCAAGGCCCAGATTCCGCTCCCAACGCTTTGAACGATGGATCAGCTCATGGGCAGAAGTCACGCCGTAGACGCCTGCACTCATGCCGCAGCAAACGGCCGAAGCCCAAAACTGGCCGTCCTCCATGCGAAGGAGGGCCGTCATTAAAATGACGAACTGGACCGGCACACTCAACCAGAGAATCCCGTCGTCGGCTGCAGAGGATTTTTGTCCGGAGGCGCCGGCCACCTGGCCTGAAAATGGGTCAAGGACGGGATGGATCACCAGCGGGTAGGCCGCTCCCAGCCACTGCCACGCTCCGCCCCAATGCCAGCCCAGAAGCGTGAGAGCAGGCATGGCGAGGGTTCCCAGCAGCATGGGCAGCCTTCTTGGGAGCATGGCGACATTATAACCCCGCGCGGGGAGTGTTTCATCCCCCTGTGTCCTCAAGGCCTCGGGGGGGTTGTCCGATACGAAGTACGGAGAACGCCGATGAAAACTTCAAACTGGTACCTGCTTGGTCTGCTTGGGATGTCCCTGTTTGCTCCAGTGGCTCAGGCCACCGGGGTCCTCAACCCGGATGAGTCCTTTCCCATCTCGCGATTCGGTGCTTCCGAGTTCTCGGGTGTCCAGCGCGGACCCGCATCTGCAACTGCCGGGGGCGAAGACGAGGAGCTTCGCGGACGCGACCAGATCACCCACCAGCAGGCTTCTCCCGAAGGATCTTCGAGCATCGGTAAATCGGCGCCACTGGGCAGCCTTCGACGCGGAGGAGTGCAGGAAGTCGCCATCATTGCCGGGGACCTGGGCTTTTTCCCGCGTACTGTGTTTGTCACGCGTGATGTGCCGGTTCGCATGTTCGTGACCGGCGCCTCCAAAAATTCGCTCTGCATGCTCATGGACTCTTTTGCAGTCAGAAAGCAGATCAAGAGCCAGAAGATCGAAGAGGTGAGCTTCACGCCGAACCAGCCCGGTCGCTTCCGGTTTTACTGTCCGATCAACGGTGCCGAAGGCTTTGTCGTGGTCAGAGAGTTCGAAAGGGCTGACGGCGGTTGAGATGGGGATTTTCGAAGATTCAGTAGCCACCTTCCTGGCTCCCGTGAAGGACATGCTCGCCGACGACTCGGTGAGCGAAGTGCTCGTCAACGGGCACAATGAGATCTTCATTGAACGCAAGGGATTGCTGGAGCGCACGGAACTCAAGTTCCACGATGAGCAGGCGCTCCAGGCGGCGGTCCGCAATATTGCGCAGTTCGTGGGTAGGCGCATCGACGAAGAAAACCCCACGCTGGACGCGCGACTTCCGGACGGGAGTCGTATCCATGCCGTTTTTCCTCCCTGCTCGCGCAAGGGCACGACCCTCTCGATCCGCAAGTTCAGCAAGACGGTTCCGACCTTCCCTGAATATGTCCAGCGGGGCAGCATTACCCGGGATGCGGCAAGGTTCCTGGATCTTTGCGTCTACCTTGGCAAGAACACGATCGTTTCAGGCGGCACCGGTTCAGGCAAGACGACCCTACTGAATGTCCTGGGTTCGCGCATCCCCAAGACCCAGCGACTGCTGGTGATCGAAGACGCCTCCGAGCTCAAGATCTCCGCAGATCACTGCGTATTCTTTGAAACCAAGGCGCCGGATCCCATGGGCAAGGGGGCGGTCACGATTCGAGACCTGATCAAGTCGGCCCTGCGACTCAGGCCCGATCGGATCATCGTGGGCGAAGTCCGCGGCCCGGAGTCATTGGACCTGATCACTGCCATGAACACGGGGCACGGAGGTTCGATGGGTACGACCCACGCCAATACCCCCTACGATGCGCTCGTGAGGCTCGAAACCCTCGCGATGATGGGTGACTCGAATGTTCCAGTGATGGCGATTCGCAGGCAGATCGCGGCAGCGATCCACATCGTCGTGCAGATCAAACGCATGAATGATGGTTCGCGCAAGATCACCAATATCTCCGAAGTCGTGCCTGACGTTGACGAGCATGGGCGCTATCGGATCCGGGATATCTTCAGCTTCATCCAGACCGGGCGGACGCCCGAGGGCAAGATCCTGGGCGAGATGGTTCCCACGGGAGTGCTCCCCAGCTTCTATGATGAGATCGAGCTCAACAAGCTTCCCTTTCCCAAGGAATCGTTCCAGACCCCCGACTGGGCCCGCGATAGGATTGAGAAAAGTCGGGATGTGGCATAAACCTCGCCCCACATGCACGCGACCTCCCTTTACGATCTGATTGTCATTGGTTCCGGTCCTGCCGGGCAAAAGGCTGCGCTCCAGGGCGCACGTTCCGGAAAGCGCGTGGCGATCGTGGAGGATTCCGGCGGTGTGGGCGGAGGTTGCCTGCACTGGGGGACGATGCCTTCCAAATCCTTCCGTGAGTCGGTTTACCGTTGGTCATTGAGTTCTCGCGGGACCTTCGGGAAAGAGTCAGAGCATGTGGGCGGTGCGGCCCGCAAGCCTGGACTCCCGGACATGGGCAAGCTCCTCAAGCGCAAGGAGCGAGTGGTCGCCAATGAGACGGTCGTGATTGCCGAGCAGCTCGACGAGGCCGGGGTCAAGGTCTACCAGGGTCGTGCACGATTCATCGGCCCCAATGACATTGAGGTGCGCTCTCACCAGGGAAACAAGAAGCTCACCGGTTCTTTCATCATCATCGCCACCGGAGCACGTCCGGTTGCCCCGTCGTTCCTCACGGTCGACGGCAAGACGGTCCACGACAGCAATACGATCCTTTCGCTCAAGAAGATCCCGCGCAGCATGGTGGTTCTGGGTGCCGGGATCATTGGGTGCGAGTACGCGAGCATTTTTTCAACCGCCGGCACCCGCGTCACCCTCGTGGATCGACGCAATGAGATCCTGGCGTCAGTGGATCGTGAGATCGTCGCCCAGCTCCAGGGCTGGTTCGAGCAGCAGAAAATGGAAATCCTGCTTGAGACCGAGGCCACCCGGATTGATCGTCCTGAAAAATCCTCCGGCCGATCCGCCCGGGCAGCCAAGACTCGCGTCCACCTGGCGAACGGTCGAAAGGTGACTGCAGACATCGTGATGGTGGCGCTGGGTCGCCATGGCAATACCCAGGACATGGGCCTTGAATCAGTCGGCATCCAGCCGGACGAGCGCGGGCTCCTCAAGGTGGACGAGCATTTCAGGACGTCGCTTCCGCATGTTTACGCAGTGGGTGATGTGATCGGTTCTCCGGCTCTGGCCTCGACGAGCATGGAGCAGGGACGGATTGCGGCGTGCCACGCGTTCCGCGTCGAGGATTCGCGCGAGCTCTACCGCATGCCGGAGATTTATCCGTATGGGATCTACACGATTCCCGAGATGTCGATGGTGGGACGGACCGAGGAGGATTGTCGCGCAGACAAGAATCTCGAGATCGTCGTGGGGCGCGCGCACTATCGCGAGGTCAGCCGCGGCCAGATCGTGGGCGATCGCTGGGGGCTGCTCAAGGTGATCTATGATCGAAAGACCCTCAAGATCCTGGGTGTGCACATTGTCGGGGACAGTGCGGCAAACTTGATCCACATCGGGCAGGCCGTGATGCAGTTTGGCGGCGACCTGTATTACTTCATCAATTCGGTCTTCAACTACCCGACCTTCGCGGAGGCCTACAAGCTTGCCGCGATGGATGCGCTCGATCAGATCCGCAAAAGTCGTTGAGGCAACCCTGCGGCTGTGGAACAATCCCACCCGCATGAAAATCGAAAAATTGCTGGCTCGTGAAGTCCTGGATTCCCGTGGTTTTCCCACCGTCGAGGTGGAGCTGTATGCGGGAGGCAGATCCGCCCGTGCAATGGTGCCCTCGGGTGCATCCACGGGTGAGGGTGAGGCCCTTGAGCTTCGTGACGGAGATGCCAAGCGCTTCGGCGGCAAGGGGGTCCTCAAGGCCGTCGAGAATGCCCGCGGACCGATCGCAGCCGCAGTCGTGGGCAAGACTTGGGATTCCCAGAAGCAGCTCGATCAGGCGCTGATCGCGCTCGATGGTACGGACAACAAGTCCAAGTTCGGAGCCAACGCCATCCTAGCAGTCAGCATGGCCGCGATGCGCCTGCGTGCCGATCTTGCCGGACTTCCGCTCTGGCAGCAGATCCAGAAGGATTTTGGAGGGCAGGGAGTGACGCTACCGGTGCCACTCATGAACATCCTCAATGGCGGCAAGCATGCCGACAACGGCCTTGCGATCCAGGAGTTCATGATCGTGCCCGCGGGGTTCCCAAAGTTCAGCGAAGCCCTTCGAGCAGGGTGCGAAGTGTTCCATCGCCTCAAGAAGATCCTGCACGGCAAGGGTCTCTCGACAGGAGTCGGTGACGAAGGTGGATTTGCTCCCGCCATCCCGGGCGCAAACCCCCATCAGCAAGTCATCGAACTCATCATGCAGGCGATTCGCGAAGCAGGTTATCAGCCTGGAAAAGACATTTTCTTGGCACTCGATTGCGCCGCGAGCGAGTTCTCTCCCGAGAAGGGGATTTATGATTTCGAAGGTGCTCGAAAAAAATCGAGCGAAATGATCGAGATCTATAGCCAGTGGGTGGACAAGTATCCTATCCTTTCCATTGAAGACGGTCTTTCTGAGCATGACTGGGACGGATGGGCGGAGCTCACCAAGCGGATCGCCTCGAAGTGCCAGGTCGTGGGGGATGACCTCTTCGTGACCAATCCCGTGGTCCTCAAGAAGGGGATCGAAAGGGGAGTGGGCAACACGATCCTGATCAAGCTCAACCAGATCGGGACCGTGACGGAGACGTTGGAGACGATGAAGCTCGCATCATCCTCCCGTTACGCCGCGATCGCTTCGCACCGAAGCGGCGAAACCGAGGATGCCTTCATCGCCGATCTGGCCGTGGGGACTGACTGCGGACAGATCAAGACGGGGTCGGCCTCGCGCACGGACCGTCTTGCCAAGTACAACCAGCTCCTCCGGATCGAGGAGGCGCTGGGATCGAAGGCAAAGTTCCCAGGAAGGGCGGCCTTCACCCGCGGCTGAGCGGCAGAGACCGGAGGACAGGATGTCCGAAAAGCTTTTGCAGTCCGTCTTGCGCAGTTACCAAAAGACCTCAAAGCCGAGCCGCTTCTGGGCGGCCTGTTTCGCCATCTGGTTCCTCATCCTGACCGGGGCCTTCAATCGTTGGACCGGGGGGCCGGGGTTCATCCAGTGGTTCAAGATCTCCCGTCTGCTTTCTGCCAAACAGGCGCGGCTCGCCAAGATTGAGGCCGCGGTGCTGGATCTGTCCTCCGAGCAGGTGCGGCTCGAAAAAAGTCCCGTCGCCCAGCGGCGCGAGATCCGCAGGGTGCTTGGCTATCTGGGCCAAAACGAGATCCTTTTCGACTTCTCGTCCGATCGCGTCCAGCCTGACCGAATCTTGACATCGAGACTTTGACACTTTCGCCCGGAATCTGCACACTTGTAGATGAACGGGGGGCCAAGGATGGCTTTCGGCAAGGTCAAGTGGTTCAACGACACCAAGGGCTTCGGGTTCATCATCAAGAACGGAAGCGCAGGCCAGTCTACGAGCAAGTCCGACGAGATCTTCGTCCACTACTCGGCAATCTCAGCAGACGCTTCACGTGACTCGCGCAAGACCCTCAAGGAAGGGGATGCGGTGGAGTTCGACGTGTATGAGGGCGAAAAGGGCCTGCAGGCCCAGAACGTCGTCGTACTGACCTAGGTCAGTTCCTCTGGTGGTTTGCCCGAACGATCGTCTTGATGTTCCCGCGCACTGCAAAGTCGCCCACGACTTCCATTTCCCATGGGTCCAGGAGCTTGACCAGGTCATCGAGGATGACGTTGGCCACGTCTTCGTGGAAGATTCCGCGATCGCGGAACTGGTTGATGTAGAGCTTGAGGCTCTTGAGTTCCACGCACCAGTCCCTGGGCACATACTTGATGTGCACGGTGGCAAAGTCCGGAAACCCCGATGCGGGGCACACGCAGGTGAACTCAGGGCAGGCAAATTCAACCGTGTATCGGCGGTGCTTCGTGCGGTTGGGGAAGCGCTCGAGCCGTGCATCGGCGATGATCTTGCGCCCATCAGGGCGTTCGTTCTTCATGGTGATGGATTTTGCTGCGGTCTTTTTCGTGGCCATGGCGCACTTCTACAGAGCGGGCGCCGGCCCCGCAACCCCCAACCGCATCGCATCCCTGTGGGTTTCAGGCAGGCTTCTGGAGCGCCCGCCGGTAGTTGCCCTGGCAAACCGCCCGGCCGATGATCTGGGAGTGGACTGCCGCCAGGAGGCCTGGGCCTGAGATCCTGCGTTCGGTCTGCAGTGCCGGGCCTCGCAGGGCCAGCAACTCAAACACATAGCGGTGGGAAGGGTCCCCATGCGGCGGACAGGGTCCTGAGTAGCCGAGTTTTCCCGCTGAATTGAGTCCCTGTCGTATGCCGTTCGGTAGCATCTCCTGGGGCGGAATTCCGGCCGGCAGGTGCCTGAAGTGAGGGGAGACCCGGTAGACCACCCAGTGGAAATACTCCGCGCCTTCCCGGCCCCTGGCGTCCAGGTCCCTGAGCGTCAGGACCAGTGAGTCAGCATCGCGGGGGGTCCCCTCCCAGCGGAGTTCTGGCGAGGAATTGTCCAGATCACAAGTGTATCGCGGATCGAAGTCAAGCGAGCGGGGCTCGATGGCGTCGGTCCAAAGTCGAAAGCCGGGGTCCATTCCCCTTTTGGTTTGCAAATGGGATGCGAGGACGCCGGACGCTTCAGTCGGTCTCGAACTCGGCCTTCTTCAGGGACTCCTTGTCCTTGGCCTTGTCGCCCTTTTCCTTTTCGTCCTCGTCATCCTCGTCGTTGTCCTGCACCTCGGTGCCGCGGCGCGAGCGGAGGCTGAAGAACTGGGCGTCGAACGGCCGGTGGCGACCCGAGATCTCGATGCACTGCTTGGACTTGATGCGCATCTGGATCATTTTGAGCGAAGGCAGGCCCCGCTCCAGCAGCCGCTCGTCGAGCATCGAGGGTGCCGCTTCGGCGATGTAGACGCTGCTCTGGAGGCCCCGCTTCCGGTCCATGTGCTCGCGCTGGTAGGCGATGAGTGCGTCGTACTTCTGGTTCATCAGGCAGCGTCCATAAAATACGCGGGATTCGTAGACGAGCTCCCGGGTCTTGGGGTCGAGTAGCCTGCCTGGATAAGTGACCCGCTGGGGCTTGATCAGGCCGTCAGCCCGGACCAAAAAGAGCGCCTTTTCGGCGGAAGTCTGGTTGGACCCGGTCAGGATCAGGTAGGGCGGGGACTTCTCACCCGAGTCCAGGGCTCCGACGAGCTGCGAGTCCTTGATGCCCAGTGCTGAGAGCTTGAGGGGGCTGGGTGCAAGCGCTCCGTCCGGGACAGTGAATCGAACGGCTCCCTCTTCAATTCCCCGGACTCCCCACTTATCGGGCCAGGTTGCGGCCCTGGCCGAGGCGGCGTGGACGGCGAGGAGGAGCATCAATCGGAATGCTTGGCGGAAAACTGGGGGAATCACTTGCGGGCGCTTCATCTGGGGCTCGAGTCTAGCGGGCATTTCGGGGGTGTGCTAGGGTTGGATTCAGTCAAATTTCCAACGGAAGCAATCCACGGGAGCACCTCATGTCCACGAGCGCAGGCGTCTACATCAACCTCGAATTCACTCCGAACCCCAACACGCTCAAGTACTCGGTCAACCGCACCCTGCTGCAGGCCGGTGCCCGGAACTTCATCACCCGCACCCAGGCTGAAGCCGACTCTCCGCTGGCCGCCCGCCTGTTCGAAATCCCCGGCATCTCAGGCGTCATGATTGGCCGTGACTTCGTGACCGTGACCAAGACCGAAGAAGGCGACTGGGACGTCGTCCACAAGAACACTTCCACCGTGCTCGAGCAGCACCTGACCGAGAACCTGCCCGTCGTCACGGGTGAGTCCACCCTGTCGTCCGCTTCCGGACATAAGGGGGGCGGTACGGCGATCGAGCTCAAGATCCGCGAGATCCTGGACAACGAAATCCGTCCGGCCGTGGCCATGGACGGCGGCGACATCACTTTCGAGAAGTTCGAGGACGGTGTCGTGTACGTTTACTTGCAGGGATCCTGTGCAGGATGCCCAAGCTCAACCGCCACGCTCAAGATGGGGATCGAAAAGCGTCTCCAGGAAGCCCTGCCCGAAGTTCGCGAAGTCGTCTCGATCTGATCACGATGCCTCTGCGCAGCCTGGCGACTTTTGTACTTGGGCTCGTGGCTCTTTCCTGTGCCACTTCGCCGCTCGGTCGCAAGCAGCTGATCCTGCTTCCTGATTCGCAGATGGACGCGCTGGGTGCGCAGTCGTTCGCGGATCTCAAGCGAAGCCAGCCGGTCTCGCGTGACTCCACGCTCAACGCCTACGTCCAGTGTGTTTCCAAGCCGCTACTTGCCTTCTCGGGGAGTACCATCCCGGCTGACCGCTGGGAGATCGTGGTGTTCAACGACGATTCAGCGAACGCCTTTGCGCTGCCCGGCGGAAAGATCGGAGTGCACTCGGGCCTCCTCAAGGTCGCCGTCACCCCGGGACAGCTTGCCGCGGTCATTGGGCACGAGATCGGTCACGTGACGGCCCGCCATGGAAACGAGCGGGTCAGTGAGGGTTTGGTGGCCCAGGGGGGGCTTGCCATTCTGGGTGAGGCCATGAAGTCCCGCTCGGGCCGGCAGGAGATCTATGCGCTATTGGGTCTCGGCGTGCAATTTGGAGTGCTGCTGCCGCACAGCCGCACTCAGGAAAGCGAATCCGATCGAATCGGTCTCGAAATGATGGCCCGTGCGGGTTTTGATCCCGTCGAATCCATCGAGCTCTGGAAGAACATGGCAAAGGCCTCCAACGGCGGTCCGCCTGAGTTTCTTTCCACCCATCCTTCCCATTCGAGCCGAATCGACGAGCTCAGGCGTGAGCAGTCTCGCGTGCAGCCTGTATTTGCTGCAGCCCGCGAAGCTGGTCGCAATCCCGATTGTAGGCGCTAGGCTTTTTTGGAGGTCGCCGCATAAACTGCGGTCAACTTGTCCTTGAGGGTCGCCGGTGTGAAGGGCTTGGTGATGTAGTTGCTCGCCCCGGACTTGATCGCTTCCATCACTTGGTTCATCTCGGCCTCTGCAGTGATGAAGACAAAGGGCAGGCCCTTGGTCAGGTCGCTTCCCCGGACCTTCTTGAGAAGCTCGATTCCGGGCAGCTTGGGCATGTTCCAGTCACTGATCACGAGCTGGAAGGGGATTCCCCCTTTGGCGGCCGTTTCGAGAACCGGCCAGGCGGTTTCGCCGTCGTCCGCATCCGAGATGTTGGTGAATCCCAGGTCCTTGAGGGCTCGGATCACGAGCTTGCGCATGGTGAGCATGTCATCGACGACGAGGATCTTGGTATCGGCAGGGAACATGGCTCCAGACTACCGGCGTTTGTCCCGTTGCGGAAGGGCGGAATCTCAGGCAAAACTCCTGACCATGGCTCAAAAGTTTGCGTTCTCGATGGTCGGCGTCAGCAAGATCTATCCTCCCAACAAGGCGGTCCTCCGCGACATTTATCTGTCGTTCTATTACGGCGCCAAGATCGGCGTGCTGGGTCTCAACGGAGCCGGCAAGTCGACGCTCATGAAGATCATCGCCGGTGAAGAAAAGAACGTGAACGGCCAGGTGATTCCGACCGAAGGCGTGACGTTTGGTTACCTCCATCAGGAGCCCAGGCTCGACGAATCCAAGACGGTCAAAGAAAACGTCATGGACGGCATGGGGAACCTTCCCAAGTGGCTCAAGCGCTTCGAAGAGATTGGGCTGGCGTTTGCCGATCCGGATCTCGATCCCGACAACATGGAGAAGCTGCTGGCTGAGCAGGCTGATCTCCAGGAAAAAATCGAGCACGCCAATGGCTGGGATCTCGATCGAACGCTGGATATCGCGATGGATGCCCTCCGGCTTCCTCCTGGCGAAGCTTCGGTCAAGAATCTCTCCGGCGGTGAGCGCAGGCGTGTGGCCCTGTGCCGGCTGCTGCTCCAAAAGCCCGATGTGCTTCTGCTCGACGAACCGACCAACCACCTGGACGCAGAGTCCGTGGCCTGGCTCGAGCGCTTCCT
>CAZDSX010000011.1:5829-28617 GCA_964508305.1 uncultured Bacteriovorax sp. | reverse complement strand
TATGCAGGCACCGTGATCGCGGTGACCCACGATCGCTACTTCCTCGACAACATTGCCGGCTGGATCCTGGAGCTCGACCGCGGCCACGGGATTCCCTGGGAAGGCAACTACTCGTCTTGGCTTGCCCAGAAGCAGGAGCGACTGAGGCTCGAAGAAAAGACCGAGAACAAGCGCATGAAGACGCTTGAACGCGAGCTTGAGTGGATCCAGATGAACCCCAAGGCCCGCCAGGCCAAGAGCAAGGCGCGCGTGCAGGCCTACGAAAAGATGCTTTCCGAGGACAGGCCCGAGAAGCTGCAGGAAATGGAAATCTACATTCCGCCAGGCCCCAGGCTCGGCAATGTGGTCTTCGAAGCCGACAAGATCTCCAAGAGCTTTGGCGACAAGGTCCTCTTCGAAAACCTCTCCTTCAACATTCGACCTGGAAGCGTCGTCGGGATCGTCGGTGCCAACGGCGCCGGCAAGACGACCCTCTTTAGGATGCTCACCGGCCAGGAAAAGCCGGATTCGGGCACGATCAAGGTCGGCGAGACGGTCAAGGTCGCCTACGTGGATCAGTCCCGCGATTCCCTCAATCCGGAGCTGACTGTTTGGGAAGAAATCTCAGACGGAAAGAACGAAGTCGTGATGCTGGGCAATCGCGAAGTCAACTCGCGAGCTTATTGTTCGTGGTTCAACTTCACCGGCGGCGACCAGCAAAAGAAAGTCGGAGTCCTCTCAGGCGGCGAGCGCAACCGTGTCCACATGGCCAAGCTCCTCAAGAGTGGCGGCAACGTGCTCATGCTCGACGAGCCGACCAACGACCTCGACGTCAACACGCTCCGTGCGCTCGAAGACGCGATCCAGGGATTTGCCGGCTGCGCGATGGTCATCAGCCACGATCGCTGGTTTCTGAACCGCATCTGCACCCACATCATGGCGTTTGAAGGCGATAGCCAGGTGGTGTTCTTCGAAGGCAACTACCAGGACTACGAAGAAGACAAGAAGCGCAGGCTCGGAGCCGAGGCGCTCAATCCGCATCGCATCAAGTATAAAAAACTAACGCATTAGTCGCAGTGCGACTGATGCGTTAGTTTTTACTCTCCTCAAAAAGTCGCACTGCGACTGATGCGTTAGTTTTTACTCAATTCCTAACGCGAAACCTTGAGCATGCTCTCAAGCGCCGAGCGCAGGGCTTCGATGCGGCCATCTTCGCGGAGGTCCCCCAGGCCCATCTCGTGGATGGCAAGCCCCGAAAGCGGCAGGCCGTAGCGTTGCAGGAAGTAGTGCGCTGCGATCGCAGCCGTGCGCCGGTTGGCGTCGCTGAAGTAATGCGAAAGGATCATGTTGGAGTAGAGGTTCACCACCGCAGTCAGGACGTCGCCTGCCTCGGCCACTTCAGTCGCCAGGTGCAGCTTCTCGCGAAGGTTGATCTTGGGATCAGCCATCACGGCAAACTGCACTTCGCGTCCAGAGCGGAGCTTGAGCGATGCGGGGCCCTGGCGCCAGGGCTCGTCGGTGGGCTGCCGTCCGGTGAGGATGTTGTTGAGGCGCGCCATTTCCATGGTCGTCAGCAGGGCACGATGCTCGGCCATGCTCTCGGCCACTTCGATGGCGCGTTCGAATCTCGCCCGCTCAAGCTGTGCCTTGAGCGTATCGCGGCTAAAAATCACTTCGGTCATCCCGGGATTGTAGCGTGCTATACTCAAAAAGGGAGAGAGAACTCGTGATTCGGGCGCAGCAAAATCCATCGAGCAACGGCGAAGACGACGAAGACTCAGGCGGGGGCCTTGCCCTGCCTGAGGCCGCTGATGCGGCTCCGTCCGTCAAAGAACCGCCACGCATGGCGGTCCTCCTGCACAATGACGATTATACGACCATGGATTTCGTCGTTGAGGTGCTCAGGCGCTTCTTTGGAAAGTCGGAGAAGCAGGCCGTAGATCTCACCATCGTGATCCACACCAAGGGCAAGGCGCAGGCTGGCATTTATACTCCCGAGATCGCCGAGGCCAAGGTGGCGCAGGTCATCTCGCTTGCCCGTTCCAAGGGTTTTCCACTGACTGCCAGCGCAGAACCGCTCTAAAAGGAGCCTGAGCATGATCGCAAAATCGACCGAAAAGCTGATCCAAAAGGCCATCGAGTTTGCTCTCAGGGAACAACATGAGTTCCTGACGGTGGAGCACCTGTTTTGGGCGATCCTCCAGGACCCCAGGGTCCAGGAGACGCTCACCGAATGCGGAGCGGACACGCCCACCCTCCAAGAGTCACTGGAGTTCCACCTCGGCCGCGAAGTGCCCAAGGTCCAGGGGGGCTACCAGTCCGGAGAGCCCGGCCCCATGGCCACGCCCGCCGTGGAGCGCCTGATCCAGCGCGCGATCGTCCAGGTGCAGTCCTCTGGCAAACAGGAAGTCCAGCCCGAGGATGTGCTGGTAGCGCTTTTCCAAGCTGAGGATTCGTTCTCCAGGGCATTGCTCGAGGGAATGGGTCTGGAACGACTCGATGTGGTCTACTTCCTGAGCCATGGAGCCACGAAAAGGCCGGGAATCCTGGAAGGCGAGGAGTCTGACGTGGACTACGCCCGCGAGGGTGCGGCGCCTTCCAAAGGCGAAGGCAAGGCTGAGAAGGATCCTCTCCAGCAGTACACGACGGATCTCAACGCGCGTGCACGTGAGGGAAGAATCGATCCCCTCGTGGGTCGCGCGGCAGAAATCGAGCGGATGATCCAGACCCTTTGCAGGCGTCGCAAGAACAACCCGCTCCTGGTAGGGGAGGCCGGTGTCGGCAAGACAGCGCTTGCCGAGGGACTTGCGCGCAAGATCGTTGAGGGCGAAGTTCCCGAGATCCTCTCAAATGCTCAGCTTTATCTCCTGGATCTGGGTTCGCTCATCGCGGGCACCAAGTACCGCGGGGATTTCGAGCAGCGGATCAAGCGGGTCCTCCAGGCACTCGAGCAGAAGGCCAAAAAAGGCGTCATGCCCATCCTTGTGATCGACGAGATCCACATGATCGTGGGTGCAGGCCAGGTGAGCGGCGGCGTGATGGATGCCGCAAACCTGCTCAAACCTGCGCTGGCGCGTGGCGATCTCCGCTGCATCGGCTCCACTACGTATAGTGAGTATCGAACCAGCATCGAAAAGGATCCTGCCCTGGCTCGCAGGTTCCAAAAGATCGATGTCCCCGAACCCACCCAGGACGAGGCCATCCAGATCCTCAAGGGCCTCAAGCCTGAGTTCGAAAAGCACCATGGAGTGGAGTTCACTCCTGACGCCATCCAGTCGGCGGTTGAGCTTGCGGTGAGGCACCTGACGGATCGGTTCCTGCCGGACAAGGCCATTGACTTGATCGACGAAGCGGGGGCACGTGCGCGCATCCAAGGCGTTGCCCGGGTGGATGCATCCATGATTGAGGCCGTGATCGCAAAACTTGCACGCATCCCCGAAAAGACCGTTTCGCGCTCGCAAAAGGATCGGCTCAAGAACCTAGAACGTGACCTCAAGCTCATGATCTATGGGCAGGATGAGGCGATCACCGCTCTCACTGCCGCCATCCGGATGTCTCGCTCAGGCCTCCGCTCGGTTGAAAAGCCCGTTGGTTCATTCCTATTTTGCGGTCCCACAGGAGTGGGAAAAACCGAGCTCTCCAAGCAGCTTGCCCAGGCGCTCGGGATCCATTTCACGCGCTTTGACATGAGCGAGTACGGCGAAAAGCACACGGTCTCGCGACTGATCGGCGCGCCCCCCGGGTATGTGGGGTTTGACCAGGCGGGTCTGCTCACGGAAGCGTTGATCAAGAATCCGCATTCAGTCGTGTTGCTCGATGAGATCGAAAAGGCCCATCCCGACATCTGGAACATCCTGCTCCAGGTGATGGACCACGGGACCCTCACCGACAACAACGGGCGCAAAGCGGATTTTCGAAACGCGATCCTGATCATGACGAGCAATGTCGGCTCACGTGAGCTGGAGCGTTCACCGCTGGGGCTGGTGAGTGCAGGCCCGGTCAATGTTGGAGCCCAGAGGGAGCTTGAGCGCACTTTCACGCCGGAGTTTCGCAATCGCCTGGATGCGACCGTGTTTTTCAATCCGCTCTCCGACCAGGTGCTCGAGCAGGTGGTCGGCAAGGCGCTGACCGAACTCGAGACCCAGCTCCTGGCCAAGGGTGTGGATCTCAGGGTCTCCGTCGAAGTGCGCAAGTGGCTGGCAAAAAAAGGCTACGACGCCCGTCTGGGTGCTCGCCCGCTGGCGAGGCTGATCCAGGACAGGATCAAGCGCAGGCTTGCCGATGAAGTTCTGTTTGGAGAACTCGAATCAGGCGGGATCGTCGAGATCACGCTCAAGCCCGCCTCCAAACCGGGAGTCGAAGAGGAATTTGAGTTCAAGTGCTCGGCCGCAAAGGCACACGATCCGGCTAAACCCAGCCCAGTTTCCTGACGAACTCGCGCCTCGGGATTTCGTGGGCGCCCAGCCGCTCGAGGTGGGGAGTCAGCATCTGGATGTCGACAAACGTATCGCCGTGGAGCTTGAGCCTCCGGATGAGTTCCAGGAGGGCAAGTTTGGATGCTCCCGTGACGGTGTGGAACATGCTCTCGGCTGAAAAGTACCGCTCGGACCGGACCCCGTAAATTCCAGCGACCCGGTTGCCCGAAGCATCGTGTGCCTCGACGGACCAGGCCCTTCCCAGTGAATGCAGCCGGCAGTAGGCCTGGATCATGGGTTCCGTGATCCAGGTCCCATCCTGTCCCTTGCGGGGGATTTCGGCGCACTTGCGGATCACGCCCTCAAAGTCGGAGTTGAATGCAAATGTGAACGGCTGCTTGCGCATCAAGGCGAGCAGGCTGCGGGGCAGGTGCAGTCGATCAAATTCGAGGACGGCGCGCCGGGGTGGAAAGAACCAGGCCGTGACCACTCCATCGGGAGTCTGGACTGGCCACGGGAAGATGCCCTTGGAATAGGCCTCGATCAGGATTTCGGGAGCGAGGAGTGTGTCTGCCTCAGGGCCTGATCCAGGAGAAACGCCGATGATCCCATCGGGATCGCGGTCCTTCAAAAGCAAGGAGGGGTGGGGGAAAATCCCCACCCCTCCACTGGAATCGTCAGAACGATTTGAGCCCAAGATTACTTCTTGCGGGCCTTCTTCTTGCGGAAGGCGGCCTTCTTGTCGTTTGCGCGCTTGGACTTGGCTGCGAAGAAGGTCTTTGCGAACTCCTTGTCGGCAGCGAGCTTGGCCTTGCGCTTCTTGCGGCCCTGGGCGCGAAGGGTCGCGCGCGAGAGCTTGGCCTTTGAAGAGGTGGCAGTTGCAGTGTTCTGAGTCATGAAATTTCTCCTGAGGAAGGTTCTATAGCCATGTTCCCTCAATTTTGCAGGACTTTTTTCTGATACACTGGGGGCATGGGCCTTTTTTCACGTCTGCTTTGGAAAGAAACCTTCCTGATTCGAGCTTTCGGGGCAACCAAGATCCCCCTGCTTTACGCCTGTCTCCCAAAAGTCACTGAGCTCTCGGATGAGGCCTGTGCTGTGGAGATCGCACTGAGTCGCCGGACCCGGAATCACTTGGGCAGCATGTACTTTGGCGCACTGTGCATCGGAGCGGATTGCGCGGGAGGACTCATGGCCTATCGCCTCATTGAGAAGAGCGGGAGGAAGGTGAGCCTCGTGTTCAAGGATTTCGAGGCCAAATTTCTGAGGCGCCCAACCGGCGATGTGGAATTTCGGTGTACCCAGGGTCCCGAGATCCGGGCTTTTGTGGAGCGAGTGCTATCGGGCAATGAGCGGCAGGAGATGGCGGTTTACATCACCGCCCGGGTTCCTAGGCCCAAGGGTCCGGATGAAAACCCCAATGATCCTGTGGCCGAGATGAAGCTCACTTTGTCTCTAAAGCCAGCTAAATCGGGCAGTTAGCTATAAAACAGCAATAGTTGAGTAAAGTTGTCTTGCTTAGAGGTGGGCCGGTCGGGTATGACCTTGGCCGGATGTCGAAGGTTCGTACCTCCACCTTTGCGCTTTTTGGTCTGTGGCTCAGCACCACTGCGTCCGCCAATTGGGTGCCCCAAAGTTTTTCGGAGGCGTTTGCCCCGGAGAACGTGGATCTGGGCTCACGTGGCTCGGTTGGTGTTGCATCCACTTCCTACCTGACCAACCCAGGCGCCCTGCAGCAGAGCAGCTTTTCGCTCTTGGAGCTCGAAGGTTCGGCGGCGCATCGCGGGCGCGAGATCGAGCTTGGGGTCCGCTACCAGGCCGCTCTTGGAATCCAGTGCCCGGATTGCAGTGCCGTGGAGTTGCCTGAACTCTATGTCGGGTCGGCCCGCGGGTTGGGCTTGTGGTCCATCCAGATCGGTAGAGTGCGCAAGAACTGGTCGATCCTCGATCAAGGCTGGCAGCTCGGGATCTTCCAGCCCCGCTTCGTGTACGATTACCTTCACCCGGAAACGGTGGGACTGACGGGGCTTTTTGCCGACTACCGTTGGAGCGGTGGCACGATCAGCTTCTTCACTTCACCCATGTTCATCCCGGATCGCGGTCTTCCGGTGAGTTTTGAGAACGGCAAGATCGGCTCGGTGGATCCCTTCTTCCATGCCCCGATCAGCGAAGTGGTGTTCGAGAACCAGCCCACCTCCATTCAATATCTGCTGCAGCGTCCGTCAGTCACGGACCTGCTGCTCAAGCCGAGCCTTGGCGTCACGGCAAGGGCGGGAGATGTGGCAAACGGTTTTTCGTTCTCGGGAGCTTACTCCTACAAGCCGATGAACCAGCTGCTTCTGGCCTACAGCGCGCTCTACAACCTGAGCTTCCAGGTGGCCGATGCCGAAGTCTATCCTCGTGTGCTGATGCACCACGCTGCCACCGGGGACCTGAGCTACAACTCCAAGCACCTGAGTGCAGGAGTCTCGGTCCTTCGCGAGGTCCCCGTCCGTGACGAGACTCCCCGCAGCTGGAACACCCAGGAGGTGGATTCGGCCTGGGCATTGAGCCCCACGATCGAGATTCGTCCCTCCGGGCGTCGCGGTAATGTGGCCAAGCTTTTTGCATCCGCCCTCAAGGTCTGGGGTGGCAATGCGGCTGACCGCGGCCCGCTCGCCGTTTCAGATGGAACCGCCTTTGCGCTTCGTTACCCGCAGCGTGCGGCCATCCGCCTTGCCGCCGAGACCCCGCTCTGGGGACAGTGGGGCAACCGCGTGAGGTTCAAGACGCAGGCCCTGGTGGATCTGGAGCATTCCGGACAGGTCTACACCCACAGCCTCGAGTACATGGCGAGCCCGCAGTGGCGCTGGACGGTGGCCGCCGACATTCTCTACTCAAAGGAGCCGGGCTCAGACTTCATCGCAAACAACCGCACCAACGATCGTTTTAGTGGGGGACTGGCCTATGTCTTCTAATCGAAACGTTGTCCCGGCATTTGTGATGATGCTCGCGCTCCTTTCAGGAGGCTGCGCCAAGTTCGGGCTCAATGAGTGGCTGGCACCGCGCACGCCCCTGCAGGTCAAGGGCGGCCAGACGGCCTGCCTGAACAACGCAGGCGAGCGCATCGGCAAGTACCTCGATGGGAAGACGGATCCCTCGGACATCGAGATCATGTTCCAGTGTGCCGATGATTCGATCCAGCTCTTCCTGGATCGCACCAAGACCAATACGCCGGGGAACTACCAGCCCCAGGAACTTCGCAACTTCCTCGAAAAGTACTTCATCGGCGAAGACAAGATCTCGAATGCCCTCATGCTGGAGACCATGGAGTTCAAGCGCAGCATCGTCGGCGGAAGGGGAGACCTGCTGACCGCGGATGAACTCCGCAGCCTTCGCCGGATCATTTGGGGCATTCGCGAGCAGCTGCTCAAGCTGGCGCCCTTTCGCCCGCTGACGCTGGAGACCCTGGGCGCGCTTCCCCGTGAGAAGCAGGATGACGTGCTGAGGGCGCTCTCGCAGAGCATGGCGGATTTCGGCGCGCTGCTCTCCCAGACCGCGGCCGACTATCCCACCTCGCGCCTCGAAGGGCTACTTCGTGAGTTCGAGCGCGTATTCCCCGGTGAGACGCTCCGCAAGTTCGTGGCACGCATCAACCTGGTTCGCGCCGTCAAGCCCGTGCTCCTCGGCACCTCGCAGGACCAGTTCAGGCCGGAAGAGTGGCCGCGCTTCCTGGTCACCTTGGTCAAGTTGTTCGGCGTGTACGTCAAGTCCAATCCCCTCATGCCGGACGCAGATGGCAACTACCCGATCAACACGGGCTGCGGCGAAGGTCGGCAGAAGCTGACTGACGCGGCCATGGGCATCTTTGCCCTGCTTGAGAACTCGATCCGTTACCACGGCACGCTCGAGATGATCCCCTTCATCGAGCTGGATCGAGTGATCGACTCGCTCGCTCCGGGCGATCTGGGCCTCGTTCGTCCCATCACGGCCAAGCGCGTGATGCGCCCGGTGTTCCGCCGTCTTCTCTCGGGCCTGAATGAGGGTTTCCTTGGCCGCGAGGCCGAGGGTATCACGCTCCTGGGTCTTGAGCGCGCGCGTCGCGCGTTCCTCGACTGGTCGGACAACCAGCAGTTCATCGAGGGCGTTTACGCCGAGCTTGGGCGTTTTGACTGCAACGATTCATCGAATCGTCCCCGGTACTCCTGGCAGGAGATCGAAGTGGTTTCGATCGAGAAAGCCATGGGTGTTTCGAGGCCCGAGGAGCTCTCGCCCCGCACGCAGGCTGCCGTGCAGGCGTTCCGTTCCGTGATTTCGGGTGCCCGGCCGCTGCAGGGGCAGGCCGGAGTCAAGCTCGAGATCGATGCACTCAATCCCCAGAACCGGCACACTTTCAATTCGCTGGCCAATATCAACTGGCTTTCGGTGGGTTTCGTCCTGGGCCAGCAGGGTTACCGCGAGAAGAAGAACGACTCCATCCGCCGGGCACTTGGCAACATGGATGCGCTGGTGTCGAGCGAGCTCGACCAGCTTTACGATGACATCCGGGACGTGGGCGTGGATCTCCAGTTTCTGGATCCCAATTCAGGCGCAGGCGGGGGTTCGCGCTTCCGTGATGGCAACCTCTTCACTTACGCCGGCAATGGTGATGCCCTACTGGATCTCCATGAGGCGGTTCAGCTCCTCGCGTTCCTGATGTCCGGAAAGGACGCGAGCTCGGATCTCCACAAGCTGCTGGTTGGGCGCTGCGCGAATATCCCGGGAGGAATTTTCGGCACCAAGCTGGTCGAAAAGCGCTGCTTCTTCGAGAGGGTTTTTGCCGAATACGGAGAGTACTTCAGGCATCTGCCTGGATTTGTCGCCTACCTGAACGGGCTCAAGGCCGAGAACAGGACCCAGATCCTGGAAGCGTTGATCCGGATCGCCAAGGCGGGACGTCCATTTCCCGAGTACATGGAGATCCTGGATACGGATACCGTCTCGGTGCTGCCGCATTACATCGAGTCCGTGTACCTGCTCTTTGACGAGGACCGTTCGGGTCGGTTGGAGACCGATGAGGCGCTCCAGGCGTTCGTGCGCTTCGAGACCATCCTCAAGTCACTGGCCAATGATCCCTCGATGAGTCGCAAGGATCTGCAGGCTCTTTTCACCTACCTGCTCGATCGCGGGAAGGCCCCGGAGACCACGTTCGAGAAGATGGGGTTCCTGCTTTGGAAGTGGCGCGGACAGGGCTCGTGGAACCTCAGTGTGGAGCGAAGCCGAATTCTCGATATCTTCGAGCAGCTCAATAAGTAGGCTCAAAAAGTTAATGATTTCATGAACATTTGACAGTCTGGGATAATACCTGATAGAAGCGCTCAACTTTTAACACAAAAGGAGAACGCCCATGTCCCTCTCAGTTCAGTCCCTTCGCCTGTCTGTCCTTGCCATGATTGCTTCGCTTGCGGCCACTGCGCTGTCCAGCTCGGCCCACGCCGATCCGCTGCTCAAGCGTGAATTCTCGACCCAGATTGCCTTCCATTCCTCGGAGGGCTCGATCAAGAAGCTTCCCCGCGTCCGCCTCAAGCTCGTCTACAGCCCGAGCCTCCTTGGAAACTGCCAGGTGGAAGTGGGCAAGGAAGATGCGGCGAGCCTCTGGACCCCGACGGATTCCTACGATTGCAAGGTCGTCCGCAACAGCGTGGTGGTCTCCAATGAAGTGATCGGCGCAATCGCCATTCGCAGCGGCCAGTTCCCTTTGGTGAGTGAGAAGGTGTTCGAGGAGATCCAGCAGCTCGTGGAAAACGGCGAAGTCCGCCGCGCCGACGACGAGAGTGCCGTGGGAGGCGTGCTTCGTGATGCCGGCATCCAGTCCATCTCCCTCGACGAAACCACGCGGCTCACTCTGACTGCCTCGCGCAGCCAGCCCCAGATGAGCTTCTCGATTTCGCCCAAGGCCGAGTAAGGGTCAGGCAGGCAGGTGTTCCGGATGATCAGCCATCGCTTCCAAACTGCACTTTTGTTCTTCGCCTCATTGGCGCTTGCGGCGAGTGTTTCGCCGGCGAAAGCGGCAGAAGCGGATGCGGTGGCTGACTTCCTGGGCGCCCTGGACGCTGCCGAGGCCGAGCTTTCGGATGGAAGTCTTCTAGACTCGGATGATCCAGAGATTCCCGTCACTCCATCGGGAATCAGGATGCAGTTCAGGAGTTCCTGCCTCTCGGTCGCCTCGGTGTTCTCGGTGAGAACGGAGCTGGTCCCTGGTCCCGCGGGCTCGCTCCTCAGGCACACCTACGAGTGCGCCTCGCGAAATCCATTCGATTCGGGGTTCCGGCTCGAGCGTTTTGTTCTCCATTTGGAACCGCCCCAGTTTCGCGGTCCGGTGCCCAGGCTGCAGGGGCTTGAAGTCTACAGGGCCAATGCGCTGGTTCGTCCGGCTGTCATGGGGATCTCGATGGGAGTGGGGGTTCTGGCCTCCATGAAGGCATCCAATGCCGTGTACGGAGCTCCCGACAAGCTCATGCACGCAGTGGCCGGGAGCCTGATTTCTTCGACCACCTCCCTGGTGTCGTATTATGGTCTCAGGCTCAATGCCTGGCAGTCGGTTGGAATTGGACTGGGAGCGTCCATGGCGGCCGGTCTTGCCAAGGAATACATCTACGATCGCAGGACTCCCGGGCATACGGTGGATTTCCAGGATTTCGTCGCCACCGCAATGGGTGGGGCGATCGCGTCTGTCTCCCTCACGATCCCCCTGTCGGCTTTCGGCTCGAATCGTCGCAGTCGCGCTACCTATCGCTCACCGCGATTCGTCTCGCCTCCGCAAATACCGAGTCCAGCATCGGCTCAGTGAGTCGCCCGGTGAAGGTGTTCTGTTGGCTCGGATGGTAGCACCCGAGAAGGATCCGGCCGTTGCCAAGCTCCATTCTCGCTCCGTGCTTGAAAGGGGCCTTGGTGCCGAACTCTCGACTGAGGACGTCCCAGGCGAGCTTTCCCAGTGCCACAAAGACCCTGGCCTCCGGGTGAGCCTCGATTTCCCGTTTGAAGTGGAGCTCCGTGCAGCGTCGCACTTCGGCGGGTGAGGGCTTGTTGTCCGGTGGGGCGCATTTGACGACGCAGGTGACCCTGCAACCGTGGAGCTTCAGGCCGTCATCACGCGAGACGGATTCAGCCTGGTTTGCAAATCCCGCCTTATGGAGTGCGCGGTAGAGCCAGTCGCCCGAGCGGTCGCCCGTAAAGATGCGCCCGGTACGATTTGCGCCGTGGGCTCCCGGTGCAAGTCCGACGATGATCAGGCGTGCGTGGGCATCTCCGAAGGATGGAACGGGGCGTCCCCAGTAGGTGTCCCCTGCATAGGCCTTGCGCTTTTCGCGGGCCACCTTCTGGCAATGCCTGCGCAGGCGTGGGCATTCCTCACACGAAGTGACCGCCTCTGAGATGGATGAATCCGAACCCATGCGCGGGTCTTAGCACGAGCGCTCGAGCTCCTGCATCACCGAGTCAGCCCATCGGCTCGAAGTGTCTGAGAGAATCCGGGGCCTCATTCGTGACATGCGCTCCCTTCGCTCTTCGATGGGCGCCTCCAGTGCCTGCTCCCAGGCGGACGCAAAACCCGCACGGTCGTGGGGATTGATCAGGCGCGCCTCCGGAAGCTGCCTGCTTGCCCCGGCAAATCTGCTGAGGATGAGTTCTCCCGAGCCGTGGTGCTGGCACCAGATGTACTCCTTGGCGACCAGATTCATTCCGTCGTGGATCGGTGTGGCCAGGCAGTGGTCGGCCATCTGGTAAAAGCCCGCAAGTCGCGACCAGGGCTCGGCTTGTGCGATCCAGATCACCGCCGGATTTCGGGCCTCGTGCCGGGCATTGAGTGCGCGTGCGCGTTCTGCCGCGAGACCCTCAAGCTTCCTGTATTCCTCGAGTCCTCCGCGGCAGGGTGGGGCAACTTGGACCAAGGTCACTCGTCCCTTGAGCGAGGGTCGACGTTGCAGCAGCAGGTCGAGTGCCTCCATGCGCTCAAGGAGTCCCTTGGTGAAGTCCACTCGGTCCACGGCAATGCCCACTTGCTCGGAGTCGATGCCGAGCTCGGATTTCCAGAATTCGCGCCTGTTTTCAAATGGAAGGAGTTCGGTGGGCTCGGGTTCGATTCCTGCCGGTATCGCGCGGATGCGCGTGTTTCCTTCGTCGTGCTCGATCAGTCCCTGTGCCCAGTCAATGCGACACCTCACGCTCCGAGCCGCGCTTTCGAGGAGTCGCCGAGCATCCTCGCCCGAGTGGACTGCGATGACCTGGGCGCCCAGCAGTCCGTGGATGAGTTCGGCGCTCCAGGGGCAGCGCTCCAGTCGGTTGGGCTCGGGCCAGGGTACATGCCAGCAAGCTGCGATCCTTGCCTGCGGTTGCCGCGCCCGAATTAGTGCCGGCACGAGTGCCAGGTGGAAATCCTGGACAAGGATCATGGGCTCTTGCGCAAGCTCGTCCTCCAGTATGGAGGATGCAAAGATCTCGTTGACCCTCTGGTAGATCGCCCAGTGCGCCGGCTCATACACGGGTGGCAGGTCGATCAGGTGGCAGAGCGGCCAGAGCGTCCGGTTCGCAAAGCCGTCGGTGTGCCCGGCGATCTCGTTCTGGCTTAGAAAAACCCGTCTGAGCCTATAGAACGAGCGGCACCCTGGGATGGCGATTTCCTGTCGCTCGTTCACCACTTCCGCATCTGCGCTGCCTCCGCCCTGTGCGATCCAGAGTCCGCCTCGACGGAGGAGAACGGGTTCGAGTGCGGTCACCACTCCACTGACGGATCGAGTGGTGGTGATCGATCCGGTGTGATCGTGGCGATAAGGTTCACGGTTGGAGAGCACTACGAGCGGTCGGGTCATCGTACAAGCGAGCTGCAACCCCTGTTCCCCAGAGCTTTTCTTAGTGGCACCTCGGTTGCAAAACCCACTGCCGCCCAGCGGACCGGGCGATCAACACTTGAATGCATTCACGGAGGAATTCGTCATGACTCGTCAAAACAAGAACAACAAATCCGCACTTGGTTTCTCGCTGCTTTCACTCGTGGGAGTGGGTACGGCAGTGGTCCTCAGCGTCGCCACCTCGGGTGGTATGGGCGTGAGCGCCATGGCGGTGGATGCTTCGCCGACGCCGACTTCCACGACCCTGCCCAAGTCGGACCAGAAGGGTACGCAGGCTGCCAACCAGAAGGGCGAGCAGAAGGCCTCCCAGAAGGCTGAGCAGGCTGCCAACCAGAAGGCTGACCAAAAGGCATCCCAGAAGGCCGAGCAGGCTGCCAACCAGAAGGCCGAGCAGAAGGCCTCCCAGAAGGCCGATCAGGCTGCCAGCCAGAAGGCTGACCAGAAAAGCTCTACTTAACAGTGACTTAGAGCGTTTTCAGTGAAGGGGTCGGGGTGGGGGCTTGGGTCTCCTCCCCGATACCTTTCTTTTGACACTCTGCGCATCAAGGGCTAAACCCCCGTCGATGCAGAGAACACTGCTGAAGTCCAAAATTCATCGGGCCACTGTCACCCAGGCCGACCTCCATTATGAGGGGTCGGTGACGATTGACATCGACTTGCTCCAGGCTGCGGACATCCTGCACCACGAGCGAATCGAAGTTTACAACATCGACAACGGCAGTCGGTTTGCCACCTACGCCATCCCGGGGCCTTCGGGCTCTGGAGTCATCTGCATCAACGGAGCTGCTGCACATCTGGCGCAGCCCGGCCACAAGGTCATCATTGCCAGCTACGTGAGCCTGGACGAAAAGGAACTCGTGACGTTCAAGCCGCGCGTGATCCTCGTGGATGAGGGCAATGTGCCAAAGGCTTCGGCGCAGGTCTCCGGCTCGGCCGTGACCCAGCACAAGATGGATTCGGGAGCGGGGTTGACGTGCTGATTCGTTCTGATTGGAAGAGCGCGAGCGAGTTCCATGACTTGACCGAAAGGGAAGTCCTGCGCGAGGTCGCGCGTCGGGTGACCGAGGTCCGTTCCCACGGAAAAAAGCCTGTCGTCCTGCTCGATCTCGATTCGACGCTTTACGAGGTGGGTCCGCGAACTCACTACATCCTCATGGAGTGGCTCAAGACTCCTGAAGCCTCTGAGTTTCCAAAGGTCGCCCGCGAGCTGCAACGGCTCGAGAACGAGCATGTGGGCTATTCCCTCAAGGATACGTTCGGCGCGATCGGCCTATCGCTCCACGATGCCGAGGTGGCCCGTGCCGAGCGAAGCGCCAAGGCTTTCTGGCAGGATCGTTTCTTCACGGATGAGTATCTCCAGCACGACAAGGCTTATCCGGGTGCCGCGCACTTCGTTCGTGAAGTTCACGAGCTCGGGGCCCTCATTGTTTACCTCACGGGTCGCGACGCTCCCGGAATGGGCAAGGGGACCGTGGACAACCTGGTACGCGATGGCTTCCCCTGGGATACCGGCAACACGCACCTCCTGCTCAAGCCCGCCTACGGACTTCCGGATCTGGACCATAAAAAGGGTGCTGCTGACTTCATCCGACGTAATGGGGAGCTGATCGCTTCCTTCGAGAACGAGCCGGCGAATCTCGTGGCCATCTACGACCTGTTTCCCGAAGCGATGCATGTTTTTGTCGAAACCGTGAGTTCGGATCACGCAGCGCCTGCGGCCAAGGGGCTCTATCGAATCCGCGGATTCGAAGCCTAACGCGTCGCAACATTCCGGAATTGCTAACACAATCGTCAGAATTCTGTCGAAATCTGTTGCCACCCCCTGTCGCGACTCATATACCGGACAGCTCAATGGGGGTGGGACCTATGAACAAGAGCATTATTTCGAAGGCAGGAGTGGCCGTCTTGGGGGCGGTCGTATTTTCTGCATCTGCAGGCGCATCCGGTTTTCCGGCTTCTCCTTCGCGTGTATTTCAGGGCATTCCTCAGCTTTCTGCGATCCGTCAGGCATTGACCGATCTGGGTCGGGAAGCAGCAGGCGCATTTTCGATGATTCCCGCCGGTGCAGTCCGCTCCGACGAAATCACCACGGCGCGCTTCCAACACACCTTTGAGGGCATCCAGGTCCTTGGGAGCCAGTCGCTTAAGCACATCCATTCCGGCAAGAACGCGGAAGGCGCCAATGGTCTCGTGGACTCCATCGAGTCGATCGACTGGACCCATCGGGTTGCCCAGTTCAATCTCGACACCCGTCCTGCGATCACCGAGTCTGAAGCTCTTTCGATCGCCTCGAGCGAGGCGCCCGGCCAGCAGTTTTCGGCCAAGCCCAAGCTCATCATCATCCCTCAGTGGTCCAAGAACTCCGCCCAGCTTGCCTATCGCGTTGAGATTGCAGGTGAAGGCGAAGTCGAAGGCCGCATCGTCGACGTGGATGCCCACACGGGCCGCGTGATGGCTTCCGTCTCCACGCATTGGGAGATCGCTCCTGTCGACGTGTACAAGACCACCAAGCAGTGCCAGACGCTTTCTCCGATCGCTGATGCGCTCGGCGGACGCGCTCCGATCTCGGTCAACCACAAGCGCTGTCAGCTCGTGATCAAGGCAGGGGTCAATGAGCCGCAGGCCGATGACCAGGCCGTGCAGGCGTTTGCAAACTCCCAGCAGGTGCTCAACTACTACTGGTCATCCCACAAGCGTGACAGCTTCGATGGCCAGGGCGCACCCGTGGTCAACGTGGTGCACATTGGTGACAAGTGGACCAACGCCTTCTGGGATTCCCAGAACGAGATCATGGCTTATGGCGATGGTGACGGTAAGAAGTTCCGTAACCTCACCCTTTCGCTCGATGTCGCCGGTCACGAGATGACCCATGGCGTGGTCAGCAAGACGGCAGACCTCGAATACCAGAGCGAGTCCGGTGCCATGAACGAAGGCTTCGCCGACTTCTTTGGCGAAACCATCGAAGGCCAGAAAGACTGGGTCATGGGTCGCGAGCTTTTCGTTGATCCGACCGAAGGCGAGAACGGCCTTCGTAACCTGTTCGATCCGCACAAGACGACCTATCGCTGGAAGGATGCCGATGGCAACCCGATCCGCAAGTCGGCTCCGGCTCACTACAGCGAGATCTTCAAGTTTGACGGTGAGACCTGCGGTCGCCAGAACGACAACTGCGGCGTGCATATGAACGCAACGCTCCTGGGTCACACCGGCTATCTGGCCGTCAAGGCCCTGGGACGTGAAGTGGCCGAGAAGATCTTCTACGCCACGCTCGTGCACTACCTGACTGCGACCTCGGATTTCGCAGCGTTCGGTCAGGGTGCTCGCAAGGCCTGCGCATCTTTGTATGATGCGACGACCTGCGCGCAGCTGGATCAGGTGCTCGTCCAGGTTGGGCTGTGATCGGAGCGCTTGCAGCGCTCGGATCTTCGGTTACCTGGGCGGTAGGGACGACGGTATATCCGTCACTCTCCGCCAAGCACTCTCCGTTTGAAGTCAATGGCAGCAGGGCCCTCGTGGCCCTGCTGCTTTTTTTTCCGCTCAGTCTCTGGGTTGATGGTTCGGCCGGATGGTCCCTCGTTGGCGGGAGTCACCTGAGCTGGATGTTCCTCAGTATGGTCTCGAGCTACTTCCTGGGCGATGCCTGCTTTCTCTGGAGTACCCGTGCCCTGGGTGTGCCCGGTGCGCTGGCCATTGCCAGTAGCTATCCCGTATGGACCTCAATGGCAGGATGGATCTTCAGGGATGAAGAGCTGGGTGTGCGGCAGTTAGTTGGTATCGCTCTCGCACTTGCGGGTACGCTCACGGTCATTCTCTCAGGTTATCGGGTCTCGCGCTCCCAGGGGGCCTCGCAGGGGTACGCCAGAGGAGTGGCCTTTGGTCTGCTGACGTCAGGGTTCTGGGCTCTGAACAGCTGGGCTGTCTCGGCCGGAGGAGCGGGACTCTCGCCCTGGGTGGGCAACACGATCCGGATGTCGATTGCCCTGGTGCTCTGTTCTTTGGCAGCCAGTGTCCTGAGGCGCAAGGCGCGGATCGGCATCCCTTACGCCACGCTCAGGCCCAATCTGGTGATCTTTGCCTTCGAAGCCTTTGGTGGCTCGGCGCTCTATGTCTATGGGCTCACTCACACCACGCTTGCCACAGCTTCAGTGATGAGCTCGCTTGCGCCCGTGATTGCAGTGCCCCTTGCGTGGATGCGCCGGTCCGAGCCGCTTTCAGCGGCCAAGGTATTGGGCGTCATCGTGGCCGTGGTCGGCGTAGCCATCCTGCTGACGGCATAGGCGCAGGGGGGCACAGGGGGATCCGTTCCCTTTTGGTTTAGCGCCGCGTCAGGCGGACCAAGCCAAGGATAATGACGCGCTACTCAACCAAAAGGGAACGGATCCCTCAGGTGATGCGTTCGGAGCGCTTCACGCTGCGCAGGTTCTGCGGCAGCACCTTCTTGCGGAGGCGGATGGACTTGGGCGTGACTTCGATCCACTCGTCCTCGTCGATCCACTCGAGGCACTGCTCAAGCGACATCTTGCGGATCCCGGCGAGGGTGACCAGGAACTCTGCGCCTGCCGAACGGATGTTGGTGAGCTTCTTCTCGCGGCAGGGATTGACGTTCAGGTCATTGTCCTTGCTGTGCTCGCCGATGATCATCCCTTCGTAGACGGGGACGCCGGGGCCCAGGAACAAGATCCCGCGGTCTTCGAGACCGAGGAGGCCGTATTCGACGGTGTCACCGGCGCGGTCCGAGATCAGCGATCCAACAGTTCGGTGGGCGATCTCGCCCTTGTGCTGGTCGTAACCCAAAAGAATCGTGCTCATCAGGCCCGCACCGCGGGTGGCGGTGAGGTACTTGGAGCGCATGCCGAGCAGGCCGCGGGTCGGGATGTCGATCTCGAGCCGCACGCGGGCCACGCCCTGCGGTTCGTACTTGGTGAGGATCCCCTTGCGCTGCTGGAAGAGCTGGGTCACTTCGCTTGCGGCCGTTTCCGGCATGTCGAGCACGGCGCGCTCCATCGGCTCAAGCCTCGAGCCGTCCTCACTGGTCTGGTAGAGGACCTGCGGCTTTCCGACCATGAACTCAAAGCCTTCGCGGCGCATCTGTTCGATCAGGATCGCAAACTGGAGCTCACCACGTCCCAGCACGCGGAACTGGTCGGGGGTGGCACCGTCCTCAAACCGAAGCGCCACATTGTGGCGCACTTCGCGGAGCAGGCGCTCGCGGAGCTTGCGAGACTGGATGGCTTCACCTTCCTGGCCCGAAAGGGGCGAGGTGTTGACCGAGAAAACCATGCCCAAGGTGGGCTTTTCGACCACGATGCGCGGAAGGGGCTTGCCTTCCTCGGAGCCGACGATGGTGTCGCCGATTTCGACATTTTCGGAGCCTGCAAGCACGATGATGTCGCCGGCAAAACCTTCCGAGGTTTCGACCTGCTTGAGTCCTTCAAAGGCCGCGAGGTGCTGGACGTTGAAGCTTTCGTTGATGGCAGCGCCTGCTGCGTTCACGCCCCTGCGAATGATGCGCTGGTTCTTCTTGACCTTGCCTGACATCACGCGGCCGATCGCAAGACGGCCGACGTAATCGGAGTAGGAGAGGTTGGACACCAGCATCTGGAAGCCTGTGTAGTCCTGGTTTTCGGACTCAGGAATGCGGGGCGGTGGGATGTGCTTGAGCATCGTTTCGAAGAGGGGCTCAAGCGTGCTCTTGGCCGTACCGTCGAGCAGCGGGCGGATAGCGTCGAAATCCGGCGTGCACCAGCCGTTACGGGCGGCAGCGTAAACGATCGGAAAGTCGAGCTGCTTGTCGTTGGCACCGAGCTCGACAAAAAGATCAAAAGTCTGGTTGACCACCTCTTGAATGCGAAGTCCGTCGGCGCACTCGGGGCGGTCGACCTTGTTGATGCAGAGGATGACTTGATGCCCCTGCTGGAGTGCTTTGTGGAGGACGAAGCGGGTCTGGGGCAGGGGGCCTTCTGCGGCGTCGACGAGCAGGATCGCGCCGTCGCACATTCCAAGGATGCGCTCCACTTCGCCACCAAAGTCGGCGTGGCCCGGCGTATCGACGATGTTGATCTTGTGGCCCTTGTAACGAACGGCCGTGTTCTTGGCCATGATCGTGATCCCGCGCTCGCGCTCGAGGTCCATCGAGTCCATCACGCGATCGCTCATGGTTTCGTGGGCTTGGAAGGTCCCGGCCTGCTTGAGCAGGTGGTCCACCAGCGTGGTTTTGCCGTGGTCGACGTGGGCGATGATGCAGAGGTTTCTGAGCTGTGCGGGATTCATGGTGCAAAGGCTTTAGCCCAGATGCGTCACCCACGCGACCCTAAAGTGGACTAACTGAGACGATTACTGAGGGGCCGGGGCGGACACAGAAAGCACAGGAAGGCAGCCATGATCAGGCCGAAGGTGCCTACTTCGAGTGTCGAGGCAATCAGGGCGTGGAAGAGCAGAGCAACCGGGATCAGGACCTGCCTCCACCGGGTGAGGGCGATGAGGGGGAAAGAAAGCTCAAAAAGCAGGGTGCTCCATGTGCCCAGTTTGAGGAACCCGGGCAGCTCCAATAGGCGGGCCACCCATGCGTTCTGGCGCGCCAGCGGACCCCATCCGAGCAGCAGCCGGAGGGCGTCTCCCTCCCACCATCTCGGATCCGGTAGTTTCTTGAGGCCGGCAACCAGGTAATAAGAGCAAAGGATCATGACCATGATCCTGCGCAGCCCCGGAACCTGGGGATGGTCCGGCCGGGATGGCCAGATCAGGCTCACCACCAGCAGAAAGTTTGCGATCTGCTGGGGCTCATGAATGATGAGCGGGTTGGCGTGGTGAAGAGAGAGCTGGAGGGCGAGGAGAACGAGCTGGCCGGTTTTGGAAAGCTTGCCCGCAGCCAGGAACGCCCATCCCGCCATCGCCCCAGCCCAGGCCAGCCAGGCCCATGCGGGATGCTCCAGCCAGTGCAAGGGTGAGACTACGGGCGGAAAAAGGAACCGGGGGTCCACCATCCGGTCTGCCGCGGGTCCTGCGGAAAACCAGAGGGGCACGTCGGCCCAAAAGTGGCCCAGATAAACGAGCTGATGGAGTGCCAGAATCCTGCGCATCCAGAGGATTTCCATGGTCAGGGGCACTCCCATTCCGTGCCCAGCCCCAGTCGTGAGTCTCCCGGACTCACCGGATCCAGTGTGAGCTTGAATGCATTGGCCCCTTGCCAGGTGCGCTGGAGCTGGATGCAGATCCCGCGGACATGGGCTCCCGTAGGAGACCCCTCCTGCACAAGTTCAATCAGGAGCAGCAAGGGGATGCGCACTCCATAAAAGTCGATGTCTGGCCACGCTGTCTCCAGCCATCGGACTTCATTGCCACTGCCCTGCCGGATCCACAGCCGCGCCTTGCGGGGATAAAAGGCTCCACCCTTCCAACCACCCATCAGGGTCATGTCGGCGGTGAGTGGCGTAAGTGAGATGTCGAGCCCAAGCTTCGAGAGCCCGGACCAAAGCCGATCACCCATCGGTTTGAAGGCTCCCCACGGATGCGCGGCAAGCAGGATCCAGAGCCAGAGCATCGCCAGCAGGAGCGGCCTGGGTTGCAGCCCGTGGATCCCTGCCTTAGTCTCTAACCGATGCTCAAGTCCGGCCAATCTTGGATCCTGGGGAGCCTTCATTCAGACCTCGCCTTCCTGCATGGGGCGGGATGGCTGGTTCTGGTCTTGCTGGCCTGTTTTCCAGAGCAGTGGGCGGGGACGATCGTCGCCGGAGTGGTGATCCAGTCCTTCATTGATGGCGGGCACGTTTACACGACGCTGTGGCGCGCCCATTCGAGGGCCCATTGGGCGCTCTTTGTTGGAGTTCTGGTGCTTTGTTGGGCCTGGCTCAGGACGGCAACTCCGTACTTTTGGAGCATGCTCCTGTACTTCACCGCTTTCCACCATGTGAGACAGATTTACGGATTCAGCCGGTGGTATCAAGCTCTCAATCAGGTGCGAGTCCCATCCTCGGACAACTGGCTGTATCTTCTCCTGATCCTTCCCATCGTCGCATTCCATTTCAAGCCCGGTGCGGTAATACCCTTTTTCGAGCCGGGTTCTGCCCAGTTGTTTCCCCATCCGGGACTCTACCGCCTCGTGTGCGGATTGACCGGGTTGGCGGTGCTCGGTTGGATCAGCTTTGAGGTCCGTCGATGGCAGCGGGGCGCCCGGGAGATCAACCGGGTCTTGTCGGTGGGATTGCCCGCGCTGTTGCAATCCGCCTGCTTTTTTTGGTCCAAAAGTCCGGCGCAAGTGCTGTTGCCGCTGCTGGCGATGCATGGTGTGGCCTACATTGCCCTGATGTCCCGAACCCTCTCGGTTCGCGGAATGGGAACGATTGGACCTCTGCCGGCGATCGCAGCCGTCCTGCTCACGGTTGCGCTGGGTGGGATTTTCCATGCTGTCCTCGAGGGGGATGTATTTGGAAATCTGGTGGGCCAGGGTCCTGCTGCCTCTTTGGTTGGGGCACTCGTGGGCGCCCCCTCAGTGTGGCACTACCTCGTCGATGGCTGGATCTGGCGCCGCCAGAGCTTTGCTGCAGGCATTCCAAGCTGAACCGTTGTGGGGATCAGAACGAAAGCGACCAGCCCAGCGAGCCCGAAGTGCTGGTGATCTGGACGCCTTCGACGATCACCGCGAGCCTGGCCAGGTCCAGGGAGACGGATTGCCAGTGGCCCTTGGCCTTGAAGTCGTAGCTTCCGCCCAAGGCCAACTCATTGTTCGAAGGACTCTCCAGGCCCGCTCCCGCTCCAATGGCAGCGAACTTGAAGTAGCCTCGTACCGCCGCCTGGTTGGCCAAAAGATAGCGGATGGTGGGAAAGACCTGGGGACCCATCTGATTTTGGAATCCAAACGCCGCGCCCGAAACAAGCATCGTGGTCCAGTATGCTCCTGAGTGCACGCCCAACTTGAGGCGCTGGGAGAGCAGCCAGGTACGCCCGACGCGGAAGTTGACCCCGAGAAATCTCACACCCGATCCAGCGGGAGTCTCGGAGAGGGGGACCAGGGTCGCAAAGCCCGTCAGCCCCGCATCCCAGATGCCCTCCTGGATGACATAGGTCGTGGAACCTTTGAGGGTGAGGAGCACCCCTGAGTAATCGATCAGGCCTTGCTCCGAGTATTGAAGGATCGTGGTTCCAAAGCCTGCGAGGAAGTTGAGCCGCTTGCGTGGGGGGGGCGCCTCTGGAACGGGCTTCGCCTCCGGTTTGGGCTCGGGAGCCGGAAAGGCTGCGTGGATCTCGATATCGAGGGGGACCACCTTTCCAAACCGATCAATGAATTTAAAGGGGACTGCGGTGACGTTACCCTGCAGGGGGACACTGATCTCAAAACGACCCTGCGCATCCCGCTCGATCTTTTGACCATTGAGGGACAACTCCATCCCGGCGATCGACTTCTCCTCGTACTGCCCCTTGAGGCGGACCTTGCCGGGCTCGGTGGCTGAGATCTCACTGATGAGGAGCTTGTCTGGCCATCGAACGACCGAGCCTCCGGGGCCGAGCAATTCGAGGGCGGTGGGCTTGAGGGC
>CAZDSX010000011.1:0-5729 GCA_964508305.1 uncultured Bacteriovorax sp. | reverse complement strand
GAGGAGCGCAACTGCGGGCGCAATCCACGTGATGAGCCGGTGAGCCATGGGGAGATCGTATAAGAGTCTCGATCGACTTGGCTAGATTTGCTTGTGGTCTCGAGCGAGCCAGACCAGCGCCCGCCCCAACGCCCCGGGGATGGCGCGAAGCTTGGCGATCCAGCCTTTTCGATAGAGTTCCGCCGCAGCCATGAACAGCTCCAGCTTGAAGTTCGAATAGGGGAACCACCAAGGCGACTTGAACCACACGCCAGGCAGCCTGGGTTCGTGGATGTGCCTCACATGCACGGCTTCGAGCAGGCCGTGCTCGCCGTGGCTGCGACCCATTCCGCTGTGCTTGATTCCACCCCAGGGGGTCTCCCCAATTCCCGCTGTGTAGAGCACTTCGTTGATGGTGACCGTGCCCACCTCGAGCTGCGAGGCAAGGCGCCTGGCGCGCGACACGTCGCGCGTGATCACAGCACCGAGGAGTCCGTACTTGGAGGAGTTGGACTTGGCCACTGCTTCGCTGTCGGTCTTGAATGTTGAGAGCGCCACCACCGGACCAAAGGTTTCCTCTTCGTAGACTTGTAGGGCTTCGATTCCAGAGCCTGTCACGAGAGTGGGGGCAAGTCGGGTACGATCGGGAGAAAAGCTTCCGCCTGCCAGGAAAACCTGGGACTGGGCACGAGCCTCATCGAGCTGCGAAGCGTAGATGTCTTTCTGTTTTTCAAAGGTGATGGCGCCGAGGTCCGTTGTGGGCGAAAGCGGGTCACCCGCCCTCAGGAGGGAGATCTTCCGGATCAGCTCCTTCTTGAAAGGCTCCGCAATGGACTCCTGCACAAGGATGCGCTCGATGCTTGCGCAAACCTGACCGGAGTTGGAGTAGCCGCCCCAGAGGGCAGCCGAGGTGGCATAGTCCAGATCGGCATCCTCGAGCACGATCAGCGCGTCTTTTCCGCCCAGCTCCAGGTTGACCGGAGTCAGGTCAGCCGATGCCTGCGCCATGATCTTTTTTCCGGTTGCGACGCTTCCGGTAAAAAAGATCTTTGCGGGCCTCTCGGCAATGATGGCCGCCCCCACTTTTCCATCGCCCACCAGGGTCTGGACGAGGCCCTTGGGGAATCCCGCGCGGTCGACGAGCTCCTGGATCTTGAGCCCAACAAGCGGGGTCACTTCGCTTGGCTTGAAGATCACGGCGTTTCCGGCGGCAAGGATCGGTGCGATCTCCCCGATGGGGAGCAGGAAAGGGTAGTTCCAGGGCGAGATCACGGCCACCACACCGAGGGGATGGTACTCGAGGCGCGAGCGGCGATGCTTCATGAGGCCCATCGGGATCCTGCGTCCCTTGAGGATCTTTGGAGCGTGGTTTGCGTAGTAAGTCAGGAGATCGAGGGCCGGAAAGATCTCATTGGCCAGGGCCTCGAAGATGGGCTTTCCGTTCTCACGCGAGATCAGTGTCGCGATCTCCTGCTTGGCGTCCAAGAGGACCTCGCGGAGATCCCGCAGCTTGGCTGCACGCTGGGCTACGGAGAGCCTGGCCCATTCTGCCTGGGCGCCTCGGGCCCTGGCAAAGATCGAGGAAAGGGATTCGAGCGGAGTACTCTCGAGCGAGGCGAGGGTTTCTCCGTTCGAGGGATTACGGGTGATGAGAAGGCTGGTCTGAGTTTTTTCCACTGCCAACAGGCTAGCATGGGGTCTCGCTTGGGGCTAGACGACGCTCCCGACTTGGATACAATCAGGGAGTGCAAAAGCCCCAAAAATTCCTGAGTCTTTGCGGACTGGTGGCGGCTTTTTGCGCCCTGCAGCCACTGCCTGTTCATGCCCAAAAATCCGGGCCAAGCTATTTTCATCAAGTGGATCGTTCCGTTCCGACCCTCTCGGAGATTGCACTCATGCTCTATGGCTCGGCCGAGCGTTGGCGTGAGATTGCGCGGCTCAACGGGCTCAAAAGTCCGGATGGGTTGAGGGTCGGGCAAAGGCTGAGGCTTCCCGAAAAACCCCTGCGTACCGGGGAAGAGGCCAGGCGTTTCCTGGGCGAATTCTGGCTCAAAAAATCCGGCGTGCCTTCTGCTCAGTTGCCGAAGGTGACCCAGCCGCAGCAGGCTCCAGAGATCGAAGTCCGCACCCGTGGGAGCAGGACCGAGATCATGGTTCCGGCCGAGGCCATAGCATCTTCCCCTGCAGTCAGTGATCCCGCGGTTCGCGCGGAGCTTGCGGCCCAGGCCCGGACGCCGGTGGAGCAGGCGACTTTGAGCGGCAGGGCCCTGCTCGAAGCGGGTCGCACGGCCGAGGCTCTGGAAGTGTTCCAGGCCGAGCGCACGCGGGATCCGGATTTTCTTCCGAGCTGGTTCCTGGAGCTTCGGTGCCTGAGAGTCCTGGGGCGCGAGAAAGAGCTTCAGCGGACCCTTGATGCCTTGTTGGCGCGTTTTCCCCGGCTGGTTAGCCTTCCGGTCGTGATGCAATACCGGAGGCAGCCATGAATCGAGGCTTCCTCCTTCTCATTGCGGGATGGCTTGCACTGGTTCCTCTCCAAGGCTGGTCTGCGATTGCGCCTTTCGAAGTGATCCGCGGGGGAGTGGCGCTCAAGCAGGTGGCAGGGCGTGCGGCCAAGCCCAGCCAGCTGGCAGGCCTTCTGGATGGGGTTGAACTCTCGGAGGTCACCCTTCGGACCGGCCCCGTGGAGCCGACGGTGGCGGAGGGTGCGCCGGGGACCTTCCGCGTATCGGTGCCCGTCGAAGGTTCCATCTCGAGTGCCGATACTTCCATTCTCTCGGGCTATGAGCCCGTGCCGGTGGATCCCAAGACCCTGAGCTTCAAGGTGCCCGTGGATGCCCGCGGACCGGTGACCCCTTTTGCTCTAACGGTGATTTCGGTCGATGGCACGGTCAAGCAGGAGGAGGTCCAGGTCGTAGCCAAGGACTGGGCTTCCTTTATCCAGTCGCTTCAGCCCCCGGCTGAAAAAAAGCAGAACTGGTCCGGCGGCCTTTCGCTTGCGTCGCTCAGTTACTCGCAGACGGGCAAGCCCTCACTCTCGCAGATGGCCATCGGTGCCAAAGTGGATTACAGAAGAAAGCTTCCGCGGGAGGGGTGGTCATCGGGCGCCAATATTTACGGCACTGTCCTGCCTCTCAGCACATCGATCGATGGTGTTTCGTTGAGCCAGGTGGGAGTGAACCTCAGGGCAGGCCGAGCTGTCTGGTCGCGTGGCTACAAATCATCCGCGCTCACTACGGTTTCCGTGTTTGCCGGGGGGTTTTACACTTCCACAGTCTCGAGCAACTCAAGCTTCGGATTCAAGAACCTCATGGGCTTGCAGATTTATCCCGAGGCAACCCACCGCCTGGATGCGCGCAATTCACTGGTTGGGTATTTCAAGTTTGCGCCGCTCTTTGGGTTTTCGCTGACCGACCGCGAGTTTGCCCTGGGTGCTTCCTGGGCTCGCAAGCCCATTCGTTCTCGAAATTACTCAGTAGTTGTCGATTACTCAGACATCTCGTTTGAGACTGCCGCTGGGACCAAGATCAGCTCGCGCAACCTGGTGCTCGGAGTGTCGCTGCCGCTCTAAGAAGTTCAGTTTCGGCGCGGATGGAGAGGGTCGCGGTAATCGAGCTCGAGCTCAGTCCCCAGGTAGGGGTTTCGGATCCAGACGCGGCCATCTCCGTGGGCTTCCATCAAATCTCCCCACGCCAGAGGCCACTGCGTGTCATCCATCTCGATGCGGCGATCGCCGTATCTGAGGATTCCCCAGTTTCCAAAACCAAAGGGGTCAGGGACGAACTCGATTTCGATCCCTCGGGAGCTTCGGTACCGGTTGATCCCGCGGCGCGAGAAGGATCGTGCAGAGTTGCTCTCGAGCACGGACTGCATGAACTCATCAAAGCTCCGACCGTGGGTCTCTGCGGCTTCCAAAAACCCAGCTTCATGGATGGCGACATAAAAGCCCCATCGGCTTGAGCATCCGGGTGAGGTGAGATCGAGGAACGTCCATTGCGTGTCTTGCATGGGGCGAAAACTACAAGTACGAAGGATCTCAGGAGGAATCCTGAGCCCGGTTCCGCACGCAAATCCGGGGGCCACGCAGAGGTTGTTCTTGAAGGCTTCGGTTGTGCTTCCTTCAAATCGGATCATTTGATCGCGGGAGGTGCCACCTGATGCCGGGATCAAAACCGTGGGTACTGCCCAGGCGGTGAGGCTTCCCGTGGCTCCATCAAACGCGTTGACGTGCCTGCCACCGCCACTCAGTAGGAAGCTCGGGCTTCCGGCATAAACCTCCCAGGCGGAGTGATGGAACCCCTGCCAGAACTCGCGCCCCTGGGCCTCGTCCCGGAGCACGAGGTCGAGGATCAGGTCAGGCACCCGGTAGGAAGCCAGCGACTGCAGGACCTGGGGATAGGCCTCAAGCGGCGCGCGCAAAAGGGCCTCGTCAAAGTGATCCAGATTTCCTGCATACAGCGCAAAGCGAAGATTTTCGGAGTCAGTACGCACCAGATCTGGCTCAAACCGGTACTGCGGCTGCCTTCTAAACGGCACGCTCCTGCGACCCGACTTGCTCGAGGCTGCGTATTTGGCGGCGAGGTAGTCGAGCACCATTTGGGAGGCGAGCTTGACCCGCGGGTTTTGAGCGTGCTCGTACAGGGCTGTGAGTGCCCAAGTCGTGAGCTTTTGATAGGGCCTTGAGTTGAACTCGTCGAAGTCCTCGATCAGGAAGCGCTGGAGGTGGCGTAGAAAAAACTCGTCCATGCCGTTACGGCGATTATCGAAGCGGGGATCGTACTCACTTCGCTGGGCGAGCCTTTTTTGCAGCAACTGATTGGTGATGTACTGGGAGATTTCGGTCAAAAGGATGTGGTTCTCGGTCTCCGGCCACCATCCACAGAGTCCGAGCCGACGGGACTTTTCGACCGTACCGCCGCGTTCTGTGAGCAGCTCATCCAGGATTCGGTCGCGCGTCGTTGGCCAAAGGCGCCCAGGCTGGTCCCAGTAGCGTGCAGTGAGGAGCGTGAGCCCGAGGAGGGCAAAGTCATAATCTCCCGTCCGCTCGCAGATCGGCCCAAGTGCATGGAAGTCGGTGCCGGGTTCACCGAAGGGCTTGAGCTTTGGATCGAGGAGTCGAAGATTGACCTCGACGATCTGGTCAAAGCTTCCGCGCTCAAGCCTCGCCATCGATACGATCGTGAGCTTTCTTCCATTTGCACGATCGAACTCTCCGAGCGGATGGCTCAGGGTTGCAGCGAGAACCGCATCGCGCCTCAGCGGAAAATACCGGTGCGCCTCCTCGACGGTGTGGGCCGAGGGGATCTGCTGGCTCTGGAAGAGCAGCGCTGCTGCAAAGAGTTTCTGGTGTCTCACGATTTTTGGGTCTACGATTTCGTGTATGAAAAATTCGACCCGTTCAGCAATGGCTGCAGCGTTTCTAGCGCTGCTTTCCGCAAATTCTGCTTCTGCAGTGACCTTCAAGCTGATGGCTGCCGCCACTCGAGTTCAAAACGAGCTCGCACCGGTGACTCCCTCGTTTACTGCCTGGTCGCCTCAGTTTTCAATCGGAGGCGGCGCTGCTTTGGAGCTTCGTCACGGCAGGCTGGGGTTTGAGCTCGGGGTCAATTCGCTCAAGGAGTCCATCACGTTTGACCTGACCGGGACTGGGGCCTCAAAGCTCTATTGGTCCTATCTGCAGATTCCAGCAATGCTTCGCTACCACGCGACTCCCTGGCTGAGTGTGGGGCTGGGTGGGTTTTATAACCTCAACC
>CAZDSX010000010.1:38639-58085 GCA_964508305.1 uncultured Bacteriovorax sp. | reverse complement strand
AATGGCGTCGACTTTTTGTTCGACACCGAACTTGAGATCCTCGCGGTCCTTGTCCGTGAGGCAGGGGATCGAGAGCGGCGTGCCCGGAAGGTTCATGCCCTTGTTGCTGGTGAGCTTGCCGCCCACTTCGACCACGACATGGATCTCAGGACCCGAAACGCTGAGCGCCTGGGTGGCGACCTCGCCATCATCAAACAGGATGCGAGCGCCCGGACGAACGTCTGCTGCAACGGCGGCAGCGATCTCGGCTCCGATTGGGAGGGCGAGCTCGCCTGCCTGCAGGGACTGTGGCTTTGAACCTTCGGGGTGGAGGCAGTACTTCTGGCCCTTTTCGAGCATCACGCCTTCGGCTGGGAGCTTGCCCAGACGGATCTTGGGGCCCTGCAGGTCCTGCATGATGGCCACGGTTTTTCCGACGTTGGCTGCTGCCTGGCGGATGTTGGCCACCAATCCCTTGTGGAATTCGTGCGAGCCGTGGCTGAAGTTCAGGCGGGCCACATCCATTCCTGCACGGATCAGTTCAGTGAGCTGTTCGATTGAGGATGAAGAGGGGCCGAGCGTGCAGACGATCTTAACTTTTCTTGGACTGGAGTAGGGCATTGGAGCGTTTCAGTTTCTCGATCTGTTCTTGGTAGTTCCTGGCCGAAACGCGTTCCCGCTCCTGGTACTGCTGCTCGAGTTGGGCCACCTCGTGGTTACCGAGGCGGGCCTGCTCTTCCTGATCCTGGCGATGCTTGGTCTCCAGGTCACGAATGGCTTTTTCCGAGGTGAGCTTTTGGGACTTCAGCTCGTCGGAAAACTGATCTTTTTGGTCCGAGAGGCGTTTTTCGTACTCTCGGATTAGCTCATTTTGGCGTGCGGCGGAAGTCCTGCGCTCCATCCGTAGGGCGAATTCGGACTCCTGGCGTTGAGTCTGACTCTTAGCGGCCGCGTCATTTTGGAAAGACTCGAGGATTTCTTCGTACTGGCGGCGCTGGTCTTCGAGCTGGCTGGAGTAATGCCGGTGGAGCTTTTGGTTGGATTGGTCCTGCTGTGAGTCCTTGGAACGGATGAGCTGCTCGCGCTGGAAGTCAGCGTCCATGACCTGCTGGGTGAGGGCAGTGCGACCTTCGGTTTCAGTCTTGGCGAGTTCCTGGGTGGATTTGATCCTCTCGCGTTCATTTTGCGAGGCGAGGGCACGGTACTGATCGCGACCCTGGTTCATGAGGTCCGTATAAGCCTTTTGGTGGATGGCTTCGCGAGCGCGGGTCTGCTGGTCGAACTCCTGGCCAAGCCGTTCACGCAGCGTGTGCTCTGCCTGGGGCGACATCGACTTGGGGTCTGCCGAAGTCTTGCGGTACTGGAGCTCAGTCTCCAGTTCGCCGATCTGCTGCTGGGAGTAGGCCTTTTGGCTCTTGAGCGAGTCTTCGTAAGCCTTGCTGCGGGTGTCCGTCGTCTTTTGGAAGGCGGCATCCAGGTCCTGCTTCTGGCGGGTCACTGAGGAATGGAAGGATTCGCGCTCCTGTTCTCGCGCATCTTGAAGGCGAGCCTTGTCCTTGTTGTATTCGCCTTGGATACGGTTTTCTTCCTGTTTGTGCTCGGAGTGGAGCTGGCGCATCCGTTCGGCGTTTGCGCGCGCCAGTTCGTCGAGGCGCTCATTGCTCTTTTGTTGTGAGGACTCCGCCTTTTCGGCGTCTCGCTTGCGCTGAAGAGAAAGATCCCGGTTGTATTCCTGGGTCGCGTAATCAAGCTTCTCGGAGAGGTTGGAGACTTCGCGCTGGTGGGCCTCGCGCAGGACTTCGGCGTCGTGTTCCGACCGGTCGCGCGCCATCAGGTTGGCCCGATGGATCTGGGCCTCAGTGGCCTCGCGGTCAATCTTCCGGGCCTCCTTCATCTGCGCTTCGGCGCGCTCGACCTGGTCCATGGCCGTACTTTGCACCATGGTGTCCGCCTGGACGTGTTTGGCCTGGCGATCGTAGGTGGCGGCCTTGAGTCGATTGAGCTCAGTGCGCTGGTTTTCACGCTCGCGGATAAAAGACTGTTCGTGGTCCTTGCGCATGCGATCGGTGGCGGAGGCGACGGCCTTTTCGAGCTTGGAGGCCTGCTCTTTTGCGCGCTTGTCGGAGAGGGTTTGTTGTTCGTCAGTTTTTTGACGGGCGTTTTGGATTTCTTCCTCGAGATCTTCCTGGAGATCCCGGATGTACGTCGCAGGCGTATTGGTCGTCCCTGACACGCTGGCCATGCCCAACGATCTCTCGCAGCAAGCGCCGTTCCAACGCGCAAGGTCCTCGAAAAAAAAGGCTTTCCCGACGAAGTCTTCGAAATTCCAAAAGAACTTTAGTTTCTCCGGACTGATGCCGAAAAGCTGGAAGAGAAGCCATCGGCATCTTTTGCCTCTTTGCGTCTGCAAGTAGGCAAAAAGCGCCCCTTAAGGAGATTGTTTCGACGTGAAGAACTTCCGAATTGAACTCGGCCTGGCCGCACTGCTCGCAACCGTTTCGTTGATCGCCCCGGGGTGCTCCACGCTCCGAACCGGCGAGGAGGGCTTTGCCGCCTACTCCGGCAGGGGAGTGCAGAGGGCGCCCGCTGGGGGCGTTCCCACGGTCATGCGCAAGCTTCTGGCGGAGTCCTCCGAGGACGGGACCGAGTGGCTGGCCAAGTACCTTTCGAAAGAGGGAACCGATGGTGCCGCTCTCGCAGCGCGCATCAGGAACGGACTCTCCACCATGAAGCCTTCGGAGATCCACGAAGACGAACGTCTCGTGAAGATCCTGTCGCGTGAAATCACCGAGATCACCGACGACGAGGTCAAGTACCTGCTTGAAGTCGCCAGCAACCGCGCAGTGAAGCTCGCCAACTGCGAGGAGTGCCTGCTCCGCCGCAAGGAGTTCCTGGGTTACCGCAAGCTGATCCGGGAGCGACTCACCGAGGCTGCCGGAACCGACAAGGAAGCCCGCAAAAGCGTGGTGAGCTTCCTCAAGCGCATGGAGATCCTGCTCGACAAGGGCATGGCCGACCCCAAGCGCGTCAACGAATTCATGTCCGCCGTGCAGGCCGAGCGCTTTCGCGGCCAGCAGGTATCGGCCCTCACCGATACCATGCACATGATGATCTCCTCGGTGGGCAAGGAACTCGATCCCAAGGCCGCGGCTGATATCATCAACAGCTGGCCTGATACGAGTCTCCGCGGTCTTCGCCGCTTTTACTCCGAAGTCACGATGGTCCAGGCAGCCGAAGGCCTCGATGCCGAGGCTGCGGCCGAGGCGGTGCTCCGCCGCATGAATGTGACCGACAACGAGGAGATCAAGGTAATGAAGGTGTGCTCCCTGATTCGAAAGTAAGAGCCGCCTGGTCCCGACTTTGAAAATCAAAAGGGCTCCCGGGTTTCCCCGGGAGCCCTTTCAATTTTAACGTATCGAACCTGCTTAGTTGCCGAGCTCGTCGTCAATGATCTCGGCGAACTGCTCGAGCGGAACGGCGCCGTTGATGATCTGGCCGTTCACGAAGAACGTCGGGGTGGAGCGCACTCCGACCTTCTCGCCGTAGGCCATGTCGTCGGCCACCAGCTGTGCGTACTTCTTGGACTCGAGGCAGGCCTTGAACTTGGTCAGGTCCGCGCCAACGGTCTTGGCGTGGGCTTCGAGGGTTCCAGCGTCCATCTTGTCCTGCTGCTTGAAGAGCAGGTCATGGTACTTCCAGAACTTGTCCGTGCTCTGTTCGTTCACGCACATGGAAGCTTCAGATGCCGGACGGGCATCCTTGTGCATCGGGAGCGGGAAGTGCTTGAAGGAGATGGCAACCTTGTCGCCATACTTCTTCTTCACTTCGTGGACCGTTTCGGCTGCGCGCGAGCAGAAGGGGCACTGGAAGTCCGAGAACTCGACGATCTGGATCTTCGCGCTCTTCTTTCCGAGCATGGGGGCGTTGCCTGCCTCCACCTTGACGTCCATCTTGGGCTTCTCGAAGTAGACTTCGACCGGGTTCGACTTGGTCAGCTTGGCAATGTAGGCCTGGATCGTGTTCTGGCGCTTTTCGTTGGCCATGAACGCCTTGATGCGTTCCTTGATCTGGTCGTTGACCTGCGATTCAGGGATCTTCTTGTCGGCGATGAACTTCTTGATCTCGGCGTCGGAGATCTTGACTTCACCCTTGATCACGCTCTTGTTGACGTAGTCTTCGAGCGACATGTTGGCCTTTTTGGCCTCGGCGCCGATCATCTTTTCGGTGATCAGGCGGTTCACGCGGTCCATCTTAAGCTCATATTCGCGCTTCTTGAGCTCGAAGAAGTCCATCTTGTCTTCGCCGATGAGCTGTTCTTCGGTGATTTCCTCGCCGCCGATCTTGGCAACGACGCCCGGCTTGGTTGCGGGCTTGGTGATGATGTTGGCCTTGGCCTTTGCCTGGCGATCCGAGCAGGCCGTGATGATCGCAAACGACAGCACGGTGAGGATCGAGGTGGCCAGGGTGTAAGAGAGGTATTTCTTCCCTGTGATCATGTGGTGAATTCTCCTGTTGTGGGGAGAAGGGTAAGGCAGCCCGCTCAACCGAAGCAATGGAAATTTCAGAAGAACTTAAGCAGGTCGTGGATCCGCACGAGGCCGATCACCCGATTGGAACTGTCGACAACCGGGAGTTCCTTGATCTGGCTCGGGCGATTTTCCATCTTCTCGAGGGCCTCATAGGCCAGCGCATCGGGCGAAATGCAAACCGGGCTCGAAGTCATGAGCTCGTTTGCGCGGAGGGTGAAGAACTTTTCGCGGTGCCTGAGTGCGCGGCGCAGGTCGCCGTCAGTGATGATGCCGAGCAGTCGCTGCTGCGAATCGGTGATCAAAACAGCGCCAAGATTTCGACGGCTCGAGGCATCGAGCACTTCCTCCACGGTGGCATCCGGGCCGAGGACCGGGACCTGCGAGACATCGTGGAGCACGTCCGAAACCTTGAGGTTGAGCCTGCGGCCCAGCGAGCCGCCCGGATGGTTCTTGGCAAAGGAGCGCGCATCGAAACCCCGCATCTGCATGAGTGACACGGCCAGGGCGTCGCCGATGGCCAGGGCAAGGGTCGTGCTCGAGGTTGGAGCGAGGTTGTGCGGGCAGGCTTCCTGCGCAACCGCTGAGTCGAGCCAGATGTCGGCTGTCTGGCCGAGCTGGGACTGTGAGTTTCCGCCCAGTCCGATGATCTTGACTCCCATCGAGCGGATCGCAGGCAGGAGCCGAAGGAGTTCGTCCGTGTTGCCCGTGTGGCTGAGGGCCAGGACCAGATCCGCTGCCGTGATCATCCCCAGATCCCCGTGAAGGCCTTCGGTGGGATGGAGGTAGAGCGAAGGAGTCCCCGTGCTGGAGAGGGTGGCGGAGATTTTCTGGGCTATTTTGCCGGACTTTCCCACTCCCGTGACGACGACACGTCCGCCCCGATCGAGGCATTCTGCGATGGCGGTGAGGGCTGCAGACACGGGATGGGCCTGGCCCGGCGCAACTGCCGAGAACCGGGCCGAGGCCTGGTGGATGGCCTCGGCTTCGAGGTCGAGCACCTTCAGGAATGTTTCCAGCGGATTCATGCTGTACTTGGGTTTCGCACGGACCCCGGGGTAACATCAAGGCATGCTTCGAGCCGCCCTCGCACTGACCTGCCTGATCCTGCCGCTGGCCTCCGGCTGCATGACGGCCTATCGGAGGAGTGTCGGGGCCACGATGGAGCAGAACTACACCCGGATTTTCCTCGCAGACAGCAACCTGGCCTGGCAGGCGGTGCTTGAAGCGCTCAAGTCCTTTCGATTGGATGTCAGCAACCGGGAGGCGGGCTTTGTCCAGACGCGCTGGATGGACAATACGAGCGCCAGGAACCTCGTGGATTCCTTCGGTGGGTCGGATGTCTACTTGAAGGCCCAGTTCCGCTTCAAGATCAACCTCAACCAGGGCTTCTACGCGGGTGCGCCCTCGGTCAAGCTCACGGTCCTTCGCGAACAGATGGTCCAGCGCGATGTGCTCGAAGGCTGGCGTCCGGTGGAGACCGACGGGATCGAAGAAAACACGCTCCTCTATCGAATCGAACGAATCATCACCGTTCGTACCCGTCTGGCCGAGATCGAGAAGGAAAAGACGGAAAAAGCGATTCAAGAAAACCAGTCTTTTGACTGAGTGCCAAGCTAGGGTCGGATCGCCGCGCTTACTGCGTGTAGCGTTCGCTGGCCTGGCGCCAAGCCGAGGAGAGGGCGGAGAGCGAAGCGTTGCCCGGGAGCTTCGATGAGATGAGGCGCGCTTCGTCGGGCCTGAGCTTGGAGAGGGTATCCAGGGTCAGGCGGATGAGGGCGGGGTCCTGCTTCCTGTCGAGAAGGGGGAGGAGACTCCAGGCCTGCGGGCCCGCTTCAAGGCGGATCAATGCCTGCAGGGCCTTTTGCGGGACCCAGAGGGCCTTGCCCCCGTGGTGGTTCCGGGCATCCAGTGCTGCTTCTGCGAGCGCCTGTTCCGCGCCGGCCGGCCGCAGGGATTCAATTGCAGCCACCGCCTGGGTGCGGATGACCAGCGCCGGATCCTTGAGCATCTTGAGGGCGATCGTACGCACCTGGGCGTCCACGGGAGGGTGGGCGGGATCGGCAGCGAGCCTGAGTACTGCCGAACGGATCACCCAGCTCGGATCGGACTGGAGTGAAATCAGGAGGGATTCGAGCGGCCTTGGATTTCGTGCCGCACGCGCCGTCTGGGCTGCTCCCATGAGCGCGATGTAGCGGGTGCGCTCCGGGTGCGTGCGATCCGTGGCAATTCGGCTGAGTTCGGCGAAACGAGGGGACTGCGCCGGGTCCTCCCACTTCTTCATGAGCGAGGAGAAGTCAGTGCTTTGTTGCTGCTCGATCTGGTGGATCACCGAGGCATGGGCGGATGGAGAAGCCAGAGCAATTCCAAAGGATGAGGCCAAAAGATAGGAGACGAAGGGCTTAGCCATTGATCATTTTCTCGAATTCCGCCAGCAGGTCGGCCTCGGACTTCTTGGGTTCTTCTGCCGGTGCTGCCGGAGCGGGTGAAGCTGCGGCGGGTGCCGCTTCAGCCGGCGCGGGGGCAACCGGATCTTTGGCTTCCGCCTTGAGGCTCTGGTCCACCTGCTCGGTCAGGGCATCGAACTGGGCGCTGGAGACCTGGGGTTCCAGAGAGGGCAGGGAGATTTCGGAGGAACCCTCGACAACGGGTTCTGGCACGGGAGCAGCAACGAGTTCGGCCTCGGGAGAGAGTTCCGGGGTGGGGGCGATCTCTGCGATCTGGGGCGCTGGTGCAGGTTCCGGTGCCGGGGCTGGGGAGGGCTCGGGCGCCGGCGCGGCGGCCACCACCGGCGCGGGTGCTGGGGCCGGAGCCGGTTCGGGTTTTTGTGAGAGCTGTTGTTTGAGGGCAGAGTTCTCCTGCTGCAGGCGCTTCAGGCTCGCGAGGTCGTCCTCGATCACGCTGTATTCCGAAAGTTTGGCCTCGAGCGCTTGGATTTTCCGACGAAGTTCCGCAGATTCGTCCGAAGAGGATGCTCCGGTGACACCGCGGGAAGCGCTGCTTTTGGCCAGTTCCAGGTCACGCTCGATGCGGACCTTCTCGGATACCAGCGTTTCCATCGCCTGGGCCTGTTCCTTCATCCGGGCTTCGAGCATCACGACCTTGGCGAGAAGTTCGGGGTTGGGTGATGAGCTTGCCGAAGTTTCGACATGGGCCGAGTGAGCTGCCGCCTGTGCGGCAGCCTGCACGGCCGCGTGGGATTCTGCGCCATGCGAGGGGAGGTGGAAGCCTTCCGGAATCTTACCGCCCGATGCCTTGAGGAGCGCATAGAGCTGGCCGCGCATCTGCTCGGCTTCGGTGATCAGCTCGTTCAGGTAGACTTTGACGACGCTTCCCGGAATCTGCTCTTCAGCTGCGAGCTCACGGCGTTTTTTGAAGATGTACCACGCCGCATAAAGGGCGATTCCCGCGCAAACGAGGAAGGCCTCGAAGAGCAGCGCTTCGGACGAGAACTTCGAGAAGAGGTGGACCCACGAAGTCACTGGTGAACTCATCAGGCTTCAAGTGTAGGGACCGGGCCAAGGGGTGTCAAATGGGGCAGCTCTCGGGCTCGATCGTTTTTTGGATCAGCTCGTGGAGTTTGGTGTTCGTGGCGAGGATCTCGCGTCCGTCGATCTTGAACTCGCCGCCAGAAAAGTCCGTCACTTTTCCGCCGGCTTCTTCAACCAGCAACAGTCCTGCTGCCACATCCCAAGGGGCGAGGTTCCGTTCCCAGAAGCCGTCAAAAACTCCACGCGCCGTGTAGGCGAGGTCGAGTGCGGCACTGCCCGGCCGCCGGATCGCGCGCGCGATCCCACTCAGGCGCTCGAAAGGGCCCATTTCCAGATGCAGGTCGCGCTTCCGGTAGGTGAAGCCCGTGGTGAGGAGCGAGTCCTTGAGTTTGGAAGTTTTGGAAACGTGGACCTGCTTTTTGCCGACCCAGCAGCCCTTGCCCCGGACTGCCCAGGTCGTCTCATTGAGGACGGGGTGGTGGATCACGCCCGCCACGATCTGGCCGCGCCACTCGGCTGCAATCGACACGCAGAACATCGGAAACCCGTGCACGAAGTTCGTGGTGCCATCGAGCGGATCGATGATCCATCGGCCATCGGGAGGCGAATCCGGGTTCTCGCCCTTCTTGCGCTTGGTCGCAGCCGTCTGTCCGGACTCCTCTGCGAGGAAGCCAAAGTCAGGGCGCGCCTTGCGAAGGATCTTGATCACGGCCGCTTCGGCCTCGAGGTCTGCATTGGTGACGAGGCCTGCTTGCAGCTTCTCGCGGACTTCGAAAGTCTTGCCAAAGTACTTGAGGAGCACCTTGCCCGCGGCCTTGGCCGCCAGCTCCATGGAGGGCTTGAGCTCCATGCCAAGCCGGCTCCAGTTGCGGGGATCAGTGGATGCGCTCACGCAAAACCTCCCACTTCGCTCCGGAAGGCTTCCTGCAGTTTGAGGGTGATGGGACCCGGACGTCCCTTGGAGAACTTGTGCCGATCGACCTGGGTCACGGCCATGATTTCCTTCACCGTCCCCGTTGCAAACACCTCGTCGGCTTCGTAGAGGCGTTCCTTTTTGAAGTCGATCTCGCGCACTTCGATTCCCATCTCACCCGCGAGGCGGATGACCGTGCGGCGGGTGATGCCATCGAGAATTCCCACTGGAAGCGGAGGCGTGCAGAGGATTCCCCGGCGGACATAAAAAATATTGAAGGTCGTGCCCTCGGTCATGAAGCCATCGGCGTCACAGAGCAGGGCATCGTCAAATCCGTCGGCTGCTGCCTCGAGGTAAGCGAGCAGGTTGTTGAGGTAGTTGCCGGATTTCATCGCAGGGTCGAGCGCGTTGGGATGGTTTCGGAACCGGCTGACGATCTGGAGCTTCATTCCCTTGGCGTGGGCGTCGGCACTGGGAGACTCGACGGGCTGGACGATGATCGCGTACTGGGTCGGAGTGAGAAGCGACTTGAGCCCAAAACCGATCCGGCCCGTGCCGCGCGAGAGCACCAGGCGACAGTAGACTTCCTGGGTGGCAAAGGCCTGCTTTTTAAAGAAGGCGAGTGCGTCTTCGCAGGCCTGTACGAGTTCTTCCGGGGTCTGGCTGATCGTCATGTGGCAGAGCTTGGCCGACTGCCAAAGACGGTCCATGTGGCCCTTCATCTGGGAGTCAATGAATCTTCCGCCATAGCTCCTGACGACCTCATAGAGGCTGTCCCCATAAAGGTAGCTTCGATCAAAAACCGAGACACGGGCCTCGGCGGCGAGCATGAGGGTGCCCTGGAGGTTGACGATGGCGTGATGCATGCCATCACTATAGGGGGGCTTGGGCGGCCTTGTCACTAGGCCCAAGCCGGGATAGTTCATTGCCTCCCGATGCTTGAGAATACGCAAAGCCTGCTCCCCCCGGCCCCGACCGGAAAAGCCCTCGAAGTCCTCTCCGTGGGACTCGATGACGAGTCGCTCGACGAGCTCGGGCGCCTCCTCAATACGCTGGGTACGAAGCCCGTGGCCAGGATGCTGATCCAGCCGCGTTCGATCCACCCCGGGACTTACGTCGGCAAGGGCAAGATCGATGAGATCAAGGCCCAGCTCGAGGCCAGGGCGGCGCACGCCGTGATCCTGGATGTCGACCTTTCGCCAAACCAGCTTCGCAACCTCGAAGAAGCCATCGGAAAGCCCGTGCTCGACCGCCAGGGCGTGATCATCGAGATCTTTTCGCGCCATGCGCGCACCAAGGAGTCCAAGACGCAGGTCGAGCTGGCCAAGCTCCAGTACCTGCTCCCGCGGCTGGCCAAGTTTTGGACGCACTTTGAGCGCCAGCGCGGCGGCATCGGCAACAAGGGGATGGGCGAAAAGCAGCTCGAGGTCGACCGCCGCCTCGTCAAAAATCGCATGTCCATCCTGCGCAGTCGTCTCAAGGACATCGAGAATGAACGAAACGTCCAGCGTGCGGGTCGCAAGGATGTCCTCAAGGTCGCGCTCGTGGGCTACACCAACGCGGGCAAGTCCACGCTTTTGAATGCCATGACCGAGAGCCGCGTATTGGCCGAAGACAAGCTCTTTGCCACGCTCGACTCCTCAGTACGTGCACTGGATCCGGATTGCCATCCTCCGGTCGTGGCGATTGATACGGTGGGCTTCATTTCCAACCTGCCTCACGGACTGGTGGCGTCCTTTCGATCGACGCTCGAGGAGCTGCACGAGGCTGACCTGCTTTTGCATGTCGTGGACGCCAGTTCGCGCCAGGCCAGGGAGCAGATGCAGGTGACCGAAAAGGTCCTCGAGGAGCTTGGAGTGGGACAGAAGCCCAAGATTGTCGTGCTCAACAAGATGGACGGGCTCACCGACATGACGGCAAAGCTCGAGGCCAAGGTGCTTTCGCCGGGAGCCGAGCGCATTTCGGCGCTCGTCCGCGAGGATGTGCGCAGGCTCAGGGACCGGGTTCTGGGACACTTCAGGAAGAACCTGGAACTCTATGAAGTCGTCATCCCGTTTGATGAAAGCCGCCTTCACGCCATGATCCACGCCCATGGGGCGGTGGAGGTCTCGCGTGAGATCGAAAAGGGGATGTTCTACCGAGTGAGGATGGCCGAAGAGTGGGCCTCCAAGCTTGGCATCAAGCGTTACGCCCTGGGCGGTTGAACGGGCGGGTGGAAAACCCGGTCAAGCCTGCCTTCTGAGAACACGGCTGCGAGGTGGCCTTCGGGGTCGAAGGCGGCGACGGTCGCCCCCAATGAGAGGGTTTTCTGTTCGAGCTCCTGGATCCGAACCACGAGCCCATGTCTGAGTTCACGTGCTTCAAGGACGCCCAGTTCCAGTCTCGGAAACGCCGCAAGCATCCGGTCGAGTGGGACAAAGCACTTGAGTTGGCTCCACTGTGCTGAGGGAGTTCCCTCCAGATCGCCCAGGGTCATGCACTGATCGAGCGTGAATTTTCCGGAGCCCGAGCGCTCCAAGGTGTCGAGCATGGCCACGGTCCCGAGCCTTCGACCCAGATCCTGCCCGAGTACGCGGATGAAGGTTCCGGCAGAGCAGCGAACACGATACTGCGCCGTGGGGGGCTCGTAGCGGGAAATCTCAAACTCATCGATCCTGCACTCGATGGCCTTGCGCTCCACTTCGATGCCCTCGCGGGCGAGCTCATAGAGGCGCTTGCCGTCGATTTTCTTTGCCGAGTGCATGGGAGGGGTTTGCAGATACGCCTGGTGTGAGCGGGCCACGCAGAACGAATCGGCAACGCCCTGGATTTCTGCGAGCGAAGAGGGGAGGTGATCCGAGCGTTCGCTCACCGGGTCGGTGGGATCACCCGGGATGGTGGTCTCACCAAAACGGATCACGCCGCGGTATTCCTTGTTTGAACCCAGAAAATAACGCGACAGCTTGGTGCCCTCACCCGAGCAAACGATGAGAAGCCCCGTGGCAAAGGGGTCAAGCGTGCCGCCGTGGCCAAACTTGGGGAGGTCGCGCTTCTTGAGCCCGGTTGCAGCCGCGAGGATGCGTTGCAGCCTTTCGATGACTCCAAAGGAGGAGACGCCCGGCTCCTTGTGGACGAGCAGGCAGCCGTCGAGGGTCATTTTTTTTCGTCTGTTTTTTCGGTCGGCTTGTCGCCAGGCTTTTCCGCTGCCAGCTGCTTGAGCAGCTCGTTCACGCGGAAAGTGTTCTCGAAGCCCTTGTCTTCCTTGAACGTGATCGTCGGGATGTGCCGGATGCTGAGCACTCCGGCCATGTGGCGCCTGAGGTATCCAGCCGAGGAGTTCAGTCCCTTGAGGCAGTCCTTGAGCGCGGCCTCCTCTTTGGGAGTACGGCCGGCTTCGGGGTTGGCGAGCCCGCCCAGCAGGGTGACCAGCACCGTAGCCTGGCTCCCATCAGGAGTGACCTGGCAGGAGGTGAAGGTCACGGACTGGACGCGCGGATCCTTGATCTCGCGAGGCACGACCTTGGCGAGTTCTTCCAGGATGACGGCTTCGAGCCGGGCTCTACGAACGGGTTGCATGGTACTGCCTGCTTCCTGTTAGGTGAGTTCCGGAGCGATCATCTCGATCTGGTAAGCCTCGATGAGGTCGCCGGGCTTGAGATCATTATAATTCTCAAGACCGATACCGCACTCGTAGCCCTGCGCAACTTCCTTGGCGTCGTCCTTGAAGCGCTTGAGCGAGGACATCTTGCCTTCGTAGATCACGCGCGAATCGCGGAGCAGTCGGACGTTGGCGCCACGGAGGATCTTGCCATCCACGACCGATGAGCCGGCAATCGTGCCGACCTTCGGGACCGTGAAGGTCTGGCGGACTTCGGCGCGGCCGAGGAACTTCTCGACCTTCTTCTTGTCCAGCATGCCGGCCATGGCCTTCTTCACGTCATCGATGAGCTCATAGATGATGTTGTAGCACTTGACGTCGATGTGCTCGGACTCGGCCACCTGGCGCGCCTTGGTTTCAGGGCGGACGTTGAAGCCGATGATGATCGCGTTCGATGCTGAGGCCAGGAGCACGTCGCTCTCGGTGATGCCGCCGGTGGCCGCGAGGATGACCTTGATCTTGACCTTCTCGGTGGAGGCCTTGATCAGGCTGTCCTTGACGGCTTCGACGGATCCAAACACGTCAGCCTTGAGGATGACGGCCAGTTCCTTGGTTCCAGCGGTCTGCACCTTGGAGAAGAGCTCTTCGAGGCTCATCTTTGCAGCAAGGGGAGCTGCGGCCTTGGCGCGGGCCTGGTCGACCCGGTTCTTGACGATGTCGCGGGCATCCGCATCGGATGCTGGAGAATCAAACTTCTCGCCTGCATTCGGGACGCCTTCGAAACCGAGGACTTCGGCAGCCATTCCGGGGAGCACTTCCTTGATCTGCTCACCGAGGTGGTTCATGAGCGCCTTGACGCGTCCGCAGAGATTGCCTGCGACCACCGCATCGCCGATGCGGAGGGTTCCGCGACGGACGAGGAGGCTCACGACTGGACCACGGCCCTTTTCGAGCCTGGACTCAAGCACCGTGCCGCTTGCGCGGGCTTCCGGGTTGGCCTTGAGGTCAAGGACTTCAGCCTGGAGCAGGATGCTTTCGAGCAGCTTGTCGAGGTTGGTCTTCTTGATGGCCGAGACCGGCACGAACATGGTCTGTCCGCCCCAGTCTTCGGCAAGAAGGTCGAGCTCGGCCAGGGCCTGCTTGATGCGCTCGGGGTTGGCTCCGGGCTTGTCCATCTTGTTGACCGCAACGATGATCGGGACGCCAGCAGCCTTGGCGTGGCTGAGCGCCTCGCGGGTCTGCGGCATCACGCCGTCGTCGGCAGCAACGACCAGGATGACGATGTCCGTGACGTTGGCGCCGCGGGCACGCATCGTGGTGAACGCTTCGTGGCCGGGGGTATCGATGAAGGTGATCAGCTTGCCATCCTGCTCAACGGTGTAGGCACCGATGTGCTGGGTGATGCCGCCGGCTTCGCCTGCGGCCACGTTGGCCTGGCGGAGGGCATCGAGCAGCGAGGTCTTGCCGTGGTCGACGTGGCCCATGATGGTCACGATCGGAGGACGGTTCAGGAGCTGCGCTTCGGTATCGACTGCAGCCTCGATCAGCGTCTCTTCCTTGAAGGCGATGTTCTTCACCTCGTGCTGGAACTCGGCTGCGATCAGGGTCGCCGTGTCGAAGTCGATGGCCTGGTTGATGGTCGCCATCTGGCCCATGCCCATGAGCTTGCGGATCACGTCCACGCCCTTGATGCCCATCTGGGCTGCAAAGTCCTGGATGGCGATCGTGTCATGCATCTCGACCACGCGCTTGTGCGCGGCGGCCTGGGTGATCTGGGTCTGCTTGACCTGCTTGCCAACGGGAATGCGCTTCTTCTTGGGAAGGAAGACCATTTCCTTTTTGCGGTAGTCGGCAAAGCGAACGTCTTCGGGACGGATGTTGGTCTCGCGAGGACCGCCGCCGCCACGTTTTTTGGCGGCTTCCTCCTCGGCCATCTGGTCGAGGCCTTCCTTGGTCATGTGGATGATGCGGAAACCATCCTTGGCCGTGGTGGAGGTGGCACCTGCACCGGTCTTGCCGGCAGAGCCGGGGGCGGCAGCAGCCGGCTTGATCATCGGCTTGGGTGGCGGGGCCTTGGCTTCGACGATCGTCAGGATGCTCCTGCGGGGAGCAACCGGGCGGGGAGTGAGGACGATGGGGGCCTTCTTGGCGGGGGCCGGCGCATCACTGGCTGGAGTTGCAGCCACTTCAGCCTCTCCCTCGGCGGAGGCCGCAGCGACTTCGGCTGCAGTCGAATCCTCGGCGTATTGGACCTCTCCTTCGGTCGTGGCGGCCACTTGTTCGAAGGTGACATCAGCAGGGGAGTCGGTCGCCTGGGCGCTTGCGCGCTGGAGGACCACTCCACCCGAGGTGGTCTCCACTTCGCCATCGGCCTTCACGCGGCGGCGGATGACGGCGGAGCCGGCTGCCTTGGAGGCGGCCGGAGAGTCTTCGCTCGGAGCTGCGGCTGGCGCAGCTGCCTTGGTGACGGGCTTGGCGGCGGTGCGGGTCACCGTCTTGGCGGCGGGCTTGGCCACAGCCTTGGCTTCCGGGGCGGGAGCTGCCGGGGCGGCGTCGTCGGTCGTCTTGCGACGAGCCTTGACGGCCTTGGGCTTGGCTTCGGGGGCGGCCTTCTTGGGGGCGAGCCCTTCCTTGGCGGCCACCACATCGGCATCGGTCAGCTCCGACATGTGGTTTTTGACCTTGATGTTCAGGTCCCGCAGCTTGTCGACCAGGGTGATCGAATCCAGGCCAAGTTCCTTGGCCAGTTCGTACACCTTGGTCGGTTCTTTTTGGGTCGTGTTCTGGGTCTCGGTCATTCGGTCACCTTATTCGTTCGTAGTCTTGCTCTGCTCGCGGACGAGCTCACGCAGCATGGCCTCGGCCTTGGACTTGGCATCGGTTCCGCCTTCGGTCGCGGCGGTCTCGGTGCTCGGGGCCACGAGGTCTCCGTGCTTGGAGTAGGCGGCTGCGGCGCGGGCCTTGAGGCTCTCGGCCGTATCAGCCGATTCATAGCCCGGGACGCGCTGGAGCTGGTCTGCCGATGCATCGGCCACCTGCTTCATGTTCATGAAGCCTGCGCCGTAGAGGGCGTGCGCGAGGGTTTCGCTGACGCCATCGATGTGCTGGAGGTTGAAGATCGAGTCCGAAGTGCGGCGCTGGAGCTTGGACTTGGAGATGATGTCGAGCTTCCAGCCCGTGAGCTGCGACGCCAGGCGGACGTTCTGTCCGCGGCGGCCGATCGCGAGCGACAGCTGGTCGTCCTCGACCATGATTTCCATGGCCTTGGTGCGCTCATCGAGCCTGACCGAGGAGATCTCGGCAGGAGAGAGGGCGGAGCGGACGAAAACCACTGGGTTGTCGGACCACGGAATGATGTCGATCTTCTCGCCGCGCAGTTCCTGGATCACGGCCTGGACGCGAATCCCCTTCATGCCGACGCAGGCGCCGACCGGATCGATGTCGCGGTCCTTGGAGATGACGGCGATCTTGGCGCGTGCCCCTGGCTCGCGGGCGCAGAGCTTGATCTCGATGATCCCTTCGCGCATCTCGGGAACTTCCAACTCGAAAAGCTTCATGAGGTACTTGGGCGAAGTGCGCGAGAGGTAGATCTGGGGGCCGCGGGTGGTGTGCGCGACGTCCGAGAGGTAGGCCTGGACGCGGTCGCCCGGCTTGATCATTTCGCCGGGGATGATTTCCTGGCGCGGAAGGACGGCGTCCGTCTTTCCGAGGTCGATGATCAGGTTGCCGCGCTCCATGCGGCGGGCGATGCCGGTGATGATCTCGCCCTTCCGGTGGATGAATTCGTTGTAGATGATCTCGCGCTCGGCATCGCGGACCTTCTGGAAGATGACCTGCTTGGCAGTCTGCGCGTCGATGCGGCCGAATCCAGGGGTCTCGACCTTCACGCCGAGCTCGTCGCCGATGCTGCAGTCCGGATCGAGCTTCTTGGCTTCGTCCAGGTTGATCTCTTCGGACTCCTCGAGCATCTCGGGTTCGGAGTCGACGACCTTCTTGAACAGGAAGAGGTCAATCTCACCGCTGTCGGTGTTGTAGTGCGCTTCGAGGATGGCGTTGGGGCCGTACTTCTTCTGGGCAGCCATGAGGATGGCCTGCTCCAGGGCGCTGATGATGATTTCCTTCTTGATGCCGCGGTCCTTGCCGACGGATTCAATCACGCGGGTCAGTTCGGTCGAGTTCATGCTTTCACTCCTTTTTTGGAATTCTTGCCTTCAAAATCAAATTCCGGGTCGAGGTTGGCCTTGGCCACCAGGGAGAGGGGGATCCGGATCTTCGAACCCCCGATGCTGGACTTGAGCAGGACGCTGCCTGTCTCCGGGTCCAGGCCCAGAAGTTCTCCCATGAAGTTTTTTTGCTTCGGGTTCTGTCCCGCATAAGCGGCATCCCCGAGCTCATCCCCGCTGAGGGGGCGAAAAGTATTGAGTCGGACCTTGCGGCCCGAAAAGCGCTGGTAGTCCTGTTCACGCCTGAGCGGGCGATCCACGCCGGGCGAGGAGACTTCCAGCTCGTAGGCCGCTCCCTTGAACACGGCTTCCATCTCAGCGAGTCCTTCGAGCGGCTCGTCGAGCGTGCGGGAGACCTTGGCGCAGTCTTCAATGCCAATGGTCTTTTCGGAATCCATGTTGTCCATCCAGTCGATGAACAGGCGAAGGATCTTTTCGCGGTGGTTCTGGACCTCCAGGTGCACGATCTCATAGCCCAGCCCGGCCACGAGCTCGTTGAGCTTGGCGAGGAGGCGGTCTTCGGCATTCTTGAAGTTTGCCTGAGGGTGGGTGTGCGCCGTGGTTTCCATATCCAAAGTTGGCTTTTGGCCAAAAAAAAAGCGGGCTTGTTGGCCCACTTTTGAGTGTTCCTGTGAATGCACAGCATCCTTAGCACAGCCAAAAACGGTTTCCAAAGGCTTTTCCCAAGCATTAGGACAGCTTGACAGGCCTTTGGACCGGCTTCTTAATGGGGACTCATGCTTCTTGATCCAGTCCATTTCAATGCCCGGGCCGCCCAGGTTTGGGGCTCAAAAAAGCCTTTGATTATCGGCCTCTGTGCGCTCCTTGGTTTTTTTCTCCGGTCGCAAACGGCCCATGCCGGCGTCACGGTGGTCTGGCAGAGGCCCGATTCCGAGCAGGTGCTCCAGAGCCTGAGCCCCGGCGAAGGACTCGGGGGATTCAAACAGGCGACAGCCAGGGACAAGGGCAAGCAGTGGAAAGGCGCCGTGCTTTCGTCGGTCCTCGAAAAGGCCATGGAAAAGCTCACTCCCGAAAACCGCTCGCAGATCGACCTCGTGGTTCTGAAGGGGGAAGGTGGACGCCAGGTCTGGATCCCCCGTTCCTTCGTGACCAAGGTTCCCATGGTCGTAGTGTCCGAGTCCTCCGGCCTTCGCTCCGTGGTGCCGGGCGACGGAAAGATGCGACCCGCCACCGACGAGCTCCCCTGGGGGGCTTATGGGCTTCAGGGGATCACACGAGTCGAGCTGACCAACTACCAGGACCGGCTCGGGGGGTTCCTGCTCAAGCGCCGCACGGATCCGGCGGCCATGCGCGGCGAAAAAGTCTTCATGCAGAACTGCCTGGCGTGCCATGCCGATGCCAGCGCCGCCTGGCGCACGATGGGGGCGGGCTTTACGCCCAAGCTCGAGGCGCAGGTGCAGCGTCACCCTTCAGTGCCGGGCATCAAATCGTTGGATGAGCGCAACGCGCGCGCCCTGGTGAGCTACTGGAATGCCTGGGTTGCCGAGCAGGGGCAGTCGGAATCCGGCGCAAAGCAAGCATCAAATCGGTAGCGAATTCGGGGCCTTCCGCGCTAAAGTCGTGCGGTCATGACCCCATCCACATCGCACTCTCCATCCCAGGCGCCCGTTCGGGTTAGGTTTGCTCCGTCTCCCACTGGATTTCTCCATATCGGAGGCGTTCGTACCGCCCTCTTTAACTGGCTGTACGCTCGCCAGCATGGGGGCCAGTTCCTCCTCCGCATCGAGGACACGGATCTTGAGCGATCGGAGACTCGCTTCACGGACGACATCCTCGCTTCGATGAAGTGGCTGGGACTGAACTGGGACGAAGAGCCGATTTACCAGAGCAAGCGGCTGGATGTGTACCTCGCTCGCGCCGAAGAGCTCATTGCCAGGGGCCATGCCTACAAGTGCTGGTGCACCGAGGCCGATGTCGAGAAAATGCGCGAAGAGCTTCAGGCCGCAGGCAAGAAGCCGATGTATGATCGCCGCTGTCGCACGCGCAAGGAGCCCGGCCCTGCCGGTGCTCCGTATGTCATTCGCGCAGCCATTCCTCTCGAAGGCTCGATTGAGTTCCAGGACATGATCCGTGGTCCGATCAAATTCGAGAATGCGGACCTCGATGACTTCGTCCTCATTCGTTCCAACGGTGCGCCAACCTACAACCTTTCGGTCGTGGTGGATGACGTGCATTCGCGCATGACCCATATCGTGCGTGGCGATGACCACATCAACAACACGCCCAAGCAGATGCACCTGTATCAGTTCTTCAGCTATCCGGTACCCAAGTTTGCCCATCTGCCCATGATCCTCGGACCTGACAAAAAGAAGCTCTCCAAGCGGCACGGTGCTGTTTCCGCAAACGTTTACCGCGCGGATGGCTATCTGCCCGAAGCCTTGCTGAATTTCCTCGCTCGCCTCGGTTGGTCGCACGGCGACCAGGAGATCTTTTCCATCGACGAGATGGTGAAGGCTTTTTCGTTTGATCACGTGCAGGTGAGCTCGGCCGTTTTCAATGTCGAAAAGCTCCAGTGGCTCAATGGCGCGCACATCCGCCAGAACCAGCCCGAGCGCCTCGCCAAGATCATTGCCGAAGACTACGCAGATCTCTTTGTGAACGGGGGGCTCGCGCGCGTGGATACGGCGCTTGGCCACAAGCTCGTGGCGATCCACCTCCAAAAGGTCAAGACGCTCCGCGAGCTTGCCGACCAGCTGGTTCCGCTCTGCATGTCGGG
>CAZDSX010000010.1:0-38539 GCA_964508305.1 uncultured Bacteriovorax sp. | reverse complement strand
CTGGTGCTCCTGCCCTGGGGTGATGTGACGGCAAGGCTTGCCAAGCTGGAGGCGCTCTAATGTCTGAACATCGGGGGCCGCCGACGGATATTCCATCGGTACTCAAGCAAATTGAGCGGCCCGAAAAGGCCGTCGTCACCGCCGGCATGCCTTACGCCAACGGGCCGCTTCACCTGGGGCATCTCGCCGGTGCGCACGTGCCTGCCGACATTTACTCACGCTGGCTGGGGTTGCTCATCGGCCGCGAAAACGTGCTGTTTGTAAACGGCACCGATGATCACGGATCCACCAGCGAGGTGGCCGCCATGCAGGCCGGCAAGACCATCCGCGAGTTCATCGACTCCATTCATGACCGCCAGCAGGCGACGCTCAAGCGCTACTCCATCGGGGTGGATGTCTACACCGGCACTTCGGCGCCGGAGACTTTTCCGCTCCAAAAGAGCCTGTCGGATGAGTTTTTCAAAAAACTCCTCGCCAACGGCATGCTCCAGAAGCGCTCAAGCCTTCAGTGGTTTGATCCCAAGCTCCAGCGCTTCCTTCCTGACCGTTACGTCAAGGGCAAGTGCCCGAACGCCAAGTGCGACAACGAGAGTGCTTATAGTGACGAGTGCGATCGCTGCGGGAGCCAGTATGAGCCGAGCTCGCTCGTCAATCCCAAGAGTGCAATCAGTGATGCCGTCCCCGTGATGAAGGAGACCGTCCACTGGTGGCTCGACATGTGGAAGGTCTCTGACGTTCTCTGCTCTTGGCTCAACACCAAGACCGAGTGGCGCAAGCCCGTGCTGGCCGAGGTGCTGGGCACGGCGCTTCCGTCGTTCAGGTTTGATGCCTCTTTTGAGCCTGCATACAAGGAAATCAAGGCATCGCTCCCCAAGCACAAGCCGCGCTACGCGCCCAACAAGAAGATTGCGCTCCAGTTCGACAACAAGGTCGAGATGGAAAAGGCGCGCCCCGCGATCGAAGCGCTTGGCGCGAAGATCGAATATGTCGACGAGTGGGGGCATCGCTCCATCACGCGTGACGTGAGCTGGGGGATTCCGCTCCCCGTGGAGCTCGATCCCGACATGAAGGGCAAGACCCTTTACGTTTGGCCCGACTCGCTGATCGCGCCGATTTCATTCACCAAGGTCGCTCTCCAAAAGAGGGGCCTGGGTGTCGATGAGTACAAGAAGTTCTGGTGCAATCCCAAGGCTCGCGTTTACCAGTTCCTGGGCCAGGACAATGTCTTCTTTTATGTGCTCATGCAGGGAGCGATGTGGCTGGGACATCAGGACGATCCGATGCGCCTGCCCCGCGAGGGTGAACTCCAGATGACCGATATCTTTGGTTGCTACCACCTGCTCGTGAATGGCGAAAAGATGTCCAAATCGCGCGGCAATTTCTTTACCGGCGACCAGCTGATCGATGAGAAAGGGTACTCGGCCGACCAGATCCGCTACTTCCTCTCCACGCTCACGCTGCCTGAGAAGGCTTCGAACTTTGACGTGTCAGCACTCGATGAGCGCAATAAATTCCTCGCAGGTCCGATGAACGCTGCGTTTGAAAAACCGATCTCCGCCTGCCACTCAAAATTCGGAGGCAAGGTTCCGGACGGAAAGCTCAACCCCAAGATTGAGGCCGAGACGCTGCAGCTCGTGCGTCGCTACGTCAAGGCCATGGGGCGCTCGGAGTACGCAAGCCTGCTTGGAGCGATCGAGAACTACGCTCGCTCCATCAACAGCCTGTTCACGCAGTTCAAGCCGCATGATGACCGCTTCCCTGAGGAGCAACGCAAGGACGCCCTGTTTTCGTGCTTCTACGTGCTCAAAAATTTGATGATCCTGCTCTATCCGTTTGTCCCCGAGACGATGGACCGGCTCAGGCAGTCGCTGAACTTGGAACCTTCGGTTTTCAAGCTCGACGAGCTCGGCAAACCCATGCTGGCAGGGCATGTCATTGGCCAGAAGCAGCAGTATTTCCCTGCGGTCGCAGGGGGGGAGGCGGACCCAGCAACCGACGCTTGACCGCTCCGGTTGGGCTGGGCTATCTAGCCTTCAGTTCTATTGGGGAATCGTCCAATGGTAGGACTCCAGACTCTGACTCTGGCTATCTAGGTTCGAATCCTAGTTCCCCAGCCATCTTAAATAACTAAAGGACCGGTGCCTCGCGGCGCCGGTCCTTTTTTGTTGGAGGGGCTCTCCGGGTTCAAGTCCCTAGCGAGAACCTAGAGCACCCTTCCGCCAAAATAGACTCCCAGGTGGGTCGTGTCGGCGTTGACTCGTCCGCCCGGGTAAAGATTCACAAATGGCTGCAGCCAATAGCCGCTCTTGAATGAGTAGGTCGGTCCGATGGCGAGATTGGGGTCCATGGCCTTGGACCAGTCCAGGATCCCGGTTCCCGCTGCGTGGGAATAGGCGGTCTCGACGAACATTCCCCAGCTCAGGCGGTCCGTGAGCGTGTAGTTGAGGCTGGGCATCGCGTAAACCGAGTGTGAGGATCCCGCGCGGGCCACTGTCCAGGCGGGAACCACGATCGCACCGAGCTTCCAGCGCTTGGCTGCACCCAGTGCATATCCGAGGCTCTTGATGGCCCTGAGCGTGAACTGCTGGCCTGCCGAGCGGGAGGCCTCATTCAATGCCGGGGATATTTCGTAGCGTGCCCACCAGCTGGCGCGATCTCCTTCGACATGGGTGCCTGCGACTCCGAAGGCGGGGTTTCCCACGTTCATGAGCGAGGAGCCCTGGGCAGGGTCAAACGGGTTCCAGGTCAGGGCTTCGACGGCCGTGTAGCGGAAATCCCCGAACCCGGCCGGCGCACTGAGGTTGAACTGCGTGCCCACGGTGACCGGCGATCCGAGATCTCCCATGGGAGTTGCCGATCGGCCCGAAGTGAACTGCCCAAACGACGGTCCGTAGCTCCAGCCCAGGAAGCCCAGGCGCAGGTCCTGGTACCAGAGCTTCCGGGTGGAGACCGAGGACTGTCCGTCTGCGCGGGCCGCAGGCGCGAGAGCCGCGAGGGTGAGTGCGGCTGCAACCGCAATCGCAATGTGCCTCATGTTGGATCCCGCCTTACAGGATGGTGCCGTTCAGCCAGAGGCCCACGCTTGCCGTGTCGGTCCACTCAGTTCCGGCGCGCGCACCAAGGTCCCGGCGGAGTCCATTGTCCCAGGGTCCCGAAAACCGGACATGCGGGTAGATGCTCAGCATGGAGTTGATGGTGTGTGAGACTCCCATGTCGACCGGCATGAACCAGCGACGAAAGCTGTCGGCATTGGCATTCTTGCGGATGTCGATCCCGATTCCCGTGCGGACTGCCGTCTTCTCGGTGATGTCGTAGTTCACGGAAGGCTGCATGGCGATGGCAGCCTCGGGCTTCTGGCCAGCGACTGCTCCTCCTTCGAGTGACTGGCGGTCCATGGCGTCGCGATCCGAGTAGAACCACACGCGGGGCGATACGAGCGCGTAGAGGGAGAACCGGCTTCCCGTTGGGCGGATCGTGAGGTTGGAGAACAGGCCTGGATTCACGATCAGCTTGCGCTCGGTTGTGACCTGGCCCACGCCGGGGATGTCGGAATTGAGGGCGCCTGACCAGACGAGCTTGTAGCCCGGACGCTCGAGCTTGAGGAGCGTGCCGGAGGTTCCGAGTCGTGCGCCCTGGTAGCGGAACTCAAATTGGTTGGTCACGATCTGCTGCAGGCGGAGCTGGAGGTCCACTCCGAGGTTGCTCGAGACCTTGCCCTTCACCGAGAGATTGGTCCACAGGCTCCAACCGCGGTCCGAGGCGCGTCCCAGCGCATTGGGCGACTTTGAAAAGTCCGTGCCGATGCCGGGTCCGTCGAAGAAGGTGAAGTAATTGAGGCCAAGGTAGCTGCCGATTCCCTTGGGACCGGTGAGGTCCTTCGTGCTGGTGCCTGCGGTGTTGGCAGAGGCGAGGGAGCTCGAGGCCAGAAGCATGCACAAGAGCTGGACGGGCCGGAGGCTCCTGAAATGATTGAGGGACTTGGACATGGGTACTCCTAGGGAGAGTGGTTGGGGTTGAATTGGCCGACCGGGACACTCGGATATTTTTGTGATATGTTAAACTAGATAAAAGCTAATCATTCATTCGCTTGAAGCGATTCAAAGTCCCGGGAGGCGCCGAGTGCTGATCCAGATTGCAGGCAGGAACGCGTGGCTGAACTACCATCACCTCTATTACTTTTTCGTGATCGCAAATGAAGGAAGCATTTCGGCTGCGGCCGAGAAGCTCAAGCTCGGGCAGCCGACGCTTTCGGCGCAGCTCAAGCAATTCGAGGAGACGATCGGGGTTGCCCTCTTTGAGCGGCACCACAAGCGCCTGGAGCTTAACGAAGCGGGGAGGATGGTCCAGCAGTATGCGGCCGAGATCTTCCGGATGGGTTCGGAAATGCTCGAAGTCGTGCAGGACGGCATGCCCGCACGCCAGCGCACCCATGTTTCGATCGGGGCCCTCGACAGCGTGCCCAAGCATGTGACGCTGGAGCTTGCCAAGACTGCGATGGCCCATTCGAGCTGTTCGATTTCCATCCTGGAGGGACGCCCCGACGAGCTCCTGCGCGAGCTGCAGGGACACAAGATCGACCTCATCGTCTCCAATTTTGAACCCTCGCTGCTCGAGGGGCGGGGGCTTCATTCGCGCAGGATCAGTCGGGCTCCCGTGGTGGTTTGCGGCTCTCAAAAGTACCGCAAGCTATCACGGGATTTTCCGCGATCGCTCCATCAGCAGCCCTTCGTGCTTGCCACCGGGCACAGCAAGCTTCGGCATGACTTTGAGCACTACCTGCGACTTTCGGGGCTGCAGGTTGATGTCGTCGCCGAGACGCAGGATACGGCCCTCCAGAAGTTGATGGGGATCCATGGGCTTGGACTCGTGGTCATGCCCATGACCGCAGTCGAGGAGCCGATCCGGACTCGTGACCTTTTCAAGATCGGGGAGCTCGATGGAGTGTCCGAAGAGATTTACCTGGTTTCGGCGAGCCGCAAGTTCGCAAACCCTGTCTCATCCGCAATCATGAAGTCGTTTTTGATTGGTCCGAAGTGATTCCGTTTTAGAGAATCTAAAGTTTGTCTTTATCTATTTTTGCGAACCAATTGGTTGCAGTAGTTTGGCACCCATATGAAAGCCGATCTCATGGTTCTGGAATCGAATGTGACGTTGACTGTCGCGGGGGCTCTGCTTGCGGCGCTTCTGGCAGGCTGTGCAACACTGCCTGAGGCCTCCGATGGGCGGGAAGAACCGGCGTCCTGCCTCCAGATTCGCCCTCTTCCTCGAAGCGACGTGCGCTCGAGGCTTTGAGCTAGATCGTCAGCCGGTAGATGCACTCTTCGACCTTTGATGCCGTGTCGCCCTCGAGCGTTTCGCGGCTGAGGGTTTCGCGTCGATAGAAGCCCCCATAGAGACTTTCCAGCTCCTGTTCGGGAATCGAAAACGGCGGGCCCTTGTCATCTTGAGGGCTCCGCTCGAGCACGATCTGGAGATGCACGAAGTTCGGGCGCGCACAGGTGCGCACGAGCCTCTGGATGAGTACAGCGTAGTTCTTGCGAAGCTCGGGAGGCAGGGCGATCAGGGCTGCGCGGTCGTAGATGGCATCGATCGGGCCCAGGATCCCGGGGGTCAGGCCAAAAAAATCGCCCTGCAAAAGCGTGATCCCTCCGGCGCGAAAGACGTGGAAAGGTCCTTCCTGGGCTTCCGTTGGGGCGAGCTTGTTTTCGGCGAAGTAGGCCCTGCAGGCCATCCGGCTGAGCTCCGCGCCCACCACCTCGTGTCCCTGCGAGGCAAGCCAGGTGAGGTCGAGGCTTTTTCCGCAGAGAGGGACGAGGACGCGACGCGGGCCCGTCTTGGGAAAGTGGGTCACCAGCCCGGGCTCGACTTCAGACTGATGCCAGCCTGTCTCGCCGCGCTCCCAGCGCCCGATCCAGAAATCCTTGTCCAAGGACTCGATCCCTTTTTCAGTATTCCTGGTGGATGAAGAGCTTGCCCGCTGCGCGGTCGATCACGACGAGCGCCGGGGTGGAGGTGCGCTTTCCGCCATCCTGCTCGAAGGCGAGCTTGAGATAGGTCACGGCGCCCGGATTGCGGGGAACCACTTTCCCGTTTTGCTTGGAGAACGAAAAAAGCTCCGGGAAGTTGAGGCCAAAGCAGGCGTCGCGATCCTCGGACCAGGGTCCTGCGAACTCGCGGATGGCTCCAATGCCCATGGCTTTGATGACCATTTTTTCGGCGTTCTTGGGGACGATGAAGCGAGCCTTGAGCTCCTGCTCCAGCGCGGCGAGGTTGGCGCGGGTGAGGAGAGCCCACTCGAGCTCCGGCAGGCGCTCGCTTGCGGCCAGGGTCATCTCGTAGGTGGTGAGCTTGTTGAAGTCACCGCAATAGTTGGCGTCGGCAGCGTCGTGGGAGTCCGTGAGCTTCAGATTGAAGGCGTGTGCAGTCGAGGCTGCAGACAGGACGGCGATCAGGGCCAGTGCGGAATGCTTGAAGTTTTTCATGCTCGCCGAATTACTGTTGCGCCGCATAAAAATCAACCAAAAAAATCAGGTATTAGGATTTCCGGGCTCAAGCGTGGGTCTGAAGACTTGGGTGAAGAGGATGCCATTTCCGATGGCTCCGAGCAGGTGCCAAAGCACATGTCCCTGAATCCAGACGGTTTCGGGGCACCAGAGGTGCTTCAGGTCGATCTGGAACAGGATAAAGCCCAGCGCGATCGTCCCGATTCCCAGCGCCAGGCCACGAGCAGGGAGGCGGGCCTTGTGCGTCAGGGGAGCAAAGAGGAGCCAGGCCATCCAGACGGCGTTGATCGTGTAGACGAGCGGGTATTTCCACTCCGAGCCCAGGAGCAGGACGGCAAGACTCACGGCATGCAGGCTCCAGTAGGCTCTTGCAAAGAACTCGGGCCTGCGGGCAGTGAGCTGGAGGCAGAGGAACCAGCCGCTCACCAGGGCGATCCCCAGGAAGTCGGCAATTTCGCCAATGCGAGTGTAGCTTGCGTGGATCATGACGGATCCCGTGCCGACCACGATGAGGCTGTAGCCGAAGAGCTTGAGCCTCAGGTCACGAGCCGTGCGCAGGATCCAGATGCCGATGAAGATGTCCGGAAAGCTCGTGAGCACCGAAACGGGCTGGAGCACCCAACCATTCCAAAACGCCTCGCAGCTGCAGCGGTCGGGATAGCAAAAGCTCCGAGCCAGGCCGTCGTAAATGGTTTCCATGTGCGGAAGTGTGGCATAAAGCCTAGCTCATGGCCATTCTGGTGACAGCCCATACTCTCGCACATGCCTTTGGTGCCAAGCGCCTTTTTAATGGCCTGACCTTCTCGCTGGAGAGCGGGGAACGGGTCGCGCTCATCGGGCCCAATGGAGCAGGCAAGTCCACGCTCCTCAAGATGCTCGCCCGCGAGGTCTCGCCTGACTCGGGGACTCTTTCGTTTTCGCGAGGACTCAGGGTCGGATACCTGCGGCAGGTGCCCGAGTTCAAGGCCGGCGCCACCGTCGTCGATACGATCCTCGAAGGTTGTACCGAGGGAGGGGCGGACCATCTTGCCGTCGACGAATGGATTTCGCGCCTGGAGCTGGACCGTTTTGGGGGCGATCACCTGGTTTCGAGGCTCTCGGGTGGCTGGAAAAAACGAGTCGCGCTCGGACGCGAGCTCATCCGCAGTCCCGATCTGCTCTTGCTGGATGAACCGACCAACCACCTCGACATCGAAGGGATCGAGTGGCTCGAAAAATTCCTCGCTCGTTCGCAGTTTGCCTGCCTCACGATCACCCACGATCGCGCCTTCCTCCAAAAGGTCTCGAGCCGAATCCTTGAACTGGATCCTCGCCATGCGGGCGGAATCCTGAGTGTCAAAGGCGATTACGCCACTTACCTCGAAGTCAGGAATGACCTGATCCTGGCGCAGGAAAACCGAGAGACCATCCTCCGCAATACCATGCGGCGTGAAGTGGAGTGGCTCCGCCAGGGCGCCAAGGCTCGTACGACCAAGCAGCAGGCCCGCATCCAGCGCGCCGAAAACCTCATCGAGGAAGTGAAGGGGCTCGAAGTCCGCAACCAGGTCAGGACGGCGAAGCTCGAGTTTGAAGGAACCGGACGCTCACCCAAAAAGCTCATCGAGGCCAAGGGGCTTGGAAAGCGATTTGGCGATGGAAGCTTCCTGTTCAAGGACCTGAACGTCATCCTCGGGCCTGGCTCCAGGCTGGGATTATTGGGCCCCAACGGCTGCGGCAAGTCGACGCTGATCAAGACGCTGCTGGGTGACGAGCCTGCGAGCGAAGGGACGGTCTTTAGGTCGGACATGCTGCAGGTGGCGTACTTTGACCAGATTCGTGACCAGCTGGATCCCGATAAGACGGTTGCTCGTACCGTTTGCCCGGTTGGCGAGTTTGTCGACTATGCCGGAAGGCGCATGCACTTCAGGAGTTATCTCGACCGCTTTTTGTTTTCGCCATCCCAGGTCGAGATGCGCGTGGGTTCACTCTCGGGAGGAGAGCAGAGCCGGGTGCTCCTGGCGCTCCTGATGCTCAAGCCCGCCAATGTGCTGGTGCTCGACGAGCCGACCAATGACCTCGACATGGCGACGCTTGCTGTACTCGAGGATTGCCTCGAAGAGTTCGAAGGCGCGGTACTGCTCGTGTCGCACGATCGTTACTTCATCGACCAGGTCTCGGATCGGCTGCTCGCTCCCGAGGGCGAAGGGAAGTGGCACTTTTACGAGGGTCTTTCGCAGTGGGAAAGCGCACGGGCGGCAGCGGCGAAGGCAGCCGCCAAGCCGGCGTCCAAGCCAGCCTCCGGATCCGGTTCGCAAACCCCGGCCCAGCCTCGTCGCAAGCTGTCCTACAAAGACCAGCGCGAATATGACGGGATGGAAGCGGCGATCCAAGCCGCGGAAGACCGGCTTGCACAGATTTCCCAGGAGAGCGAGAAGCCCGAGAATCTCTCCAATGCAGTCGTCCTGGCTCGTCTGGGGCAGGAGATGGCCGATGCGCAGGCCGAGATCGAGCGCCTTTACATGCGCTGGTCCGAGCTCAGCAGCTAGGACAACGCCTGCGCGATATCCGCGATCAAGTCCACCGGGTCCTCGAGGCCGATCGATAGCCTGACGGTCCGGTCCGTCACGTCGCAGTCTTCAAGCTCCTGCGCGGTGAGGTCATTTCCGTAGAGCTGGATCACAGGGGTCGCCAGCGACTCAGTCGAGCCCAGGCTCACGGTGAAGGCAAAGAGTTTGAGACGCGAAACGAACTGGTCGGCCGTTTGCGCGCGGAGGCGAAGGGCGAGCATTCCGCCCGGCTCCTGCATTTGCTTTTTGGCGAGCGCAAATCCGGGATCGGTCTCGAGACCCGGATAAAAAACACGCTCGACCTCGGGGTGGTTGGAAAGGAACCTCGCCACCTCCAGTGCCCCTCGGCTCTGTGCCGAGTAGCGGAGAGGGTAGGTCTTGAGTCCGCGCTGGATCAAAAAAGCTGCATGCGGATCAAGTGTCGCCCCGAGCAGCGTCGCCGTATCGCGGATCGGATTGAGGAGCGCGCGCGCACCCATGACCGCGCCCGCCGTCACGTCTCCGTGGCCTGCCGCATACTTGGTCAGGCTATGGAGGATCAGGTCCACCGGGGCGGCACCATGCTGGTGAAGTCCCGCAAACGTATTGTCGAGGACCGTGATCGCTCCGTGTGATCTTGCTGCCGAACAGATGCGTTCGATGTCCGCCACCCGGAGGACGGGATTGGTGGGGCTCTCAAAGAGGATCACCCGTTTGGCATTGCCCGGAAGTTTTTGGGCGAGCGCTGCTTCAAGTGCGGGGAGATCGGTGATGGAGAGGAAGCGGTGGCGGATCCCGTAGCGACCGAGGATGCTCTTGGCCACCCCTCTTGAGGGAGCGTAGCCCTCCTTGAAAAGGATCGCCTCATCGCCCGGATTGAGCAGTGAGATGAGGACTGCCGAGACGGCCGCCATCCCCGAGGCAAAGACGATCGAGTCTTCGCGACCCTGCATGCCTGCCAAAAGCAGCTCGAGTTCACGGATCGTGGGATTTGAAACGCGTGAGTAGAGGAAGAGATCCTTGCCGCTGTCCCGGGCTTCATTGGCCCTCTGGAGCCAACCGTCGAGTGAGTCGACCTTGAACTTGGCTGCCTGGAAGATGGGGGATGCGGAGGGAAGATTCCAGTCCTCGAGCTGCACCCGCGGGGGGTGATTGACGAGAGTGGAAAGTTTGGGCGGGTTTTTCTGGGCCATGGCCGAGGGTTAGCACGCCTCGGAGATTCGGGTCCAGTCGATGGGAGTGGCTCCCCTGGAACTCAGGAATTCATTGCACTTGGAAAAATGACGGCATCCCAGAAAGCCCCGGTAGGCGGAAAGAGGCGACGGATGGACGCTCTCGAGGATCAGGTGGTGCCCGGATTGGATCAGGCTTCGCTTTTTTTGGGCCTCGGAGCCCCAGAGCATGAAGACGACGGGCTGGGGGAGGGGTGCGAGCGTGGACAGCACGTGATCGGTGAAAGTCTCCCATCCGCGATTGCGGTGTGAAAGCGGTGTGCCGGTGCGAACGGTCAGCACCGTATTGAGGAGCAGCACGCCCTGTGAGGCCCAGCCCGAAAGATCCGAGTGTTCGAGTTTTTCCGTGGAAAGCCGGAACCCAAGGTCTGATTGCACTTCCTTGAGGATATTGAGCAGGCTGGGGGGCTTTGGACGAAGCCCGTTGGGTACGGCAAAGCTACGACCCATGGCTTGTCCTGCACCATGGTACGGATCCTGGCCCAGGATCACCACGCGGACTTGCCCGGGTGAGACGTCAGTGAGGGCCTGGAAAACTCGGTCACGGGGTGGGTGGTACTCCTGAGGTTCCGAGTCGATGAATGCTTCGAGTGCGCGAAAATAGGGCTTCTCGCGCTCCTGCCCAAGAAGCCCCATCCATGGATCTGGAATCGCCGGTAGCGACAAGCTCAGCCCTTCTCACCCCTTGGGCTTGGTGTCGGTCGTGGGGGTGACGCTCTTTACTTCGTAGCCTGCGCCCTTCACGGATTCACGGATCTGGGCCTCGGTGAGGGTCTTTTCGGGATTGAAGGTGATGACCACCTTGCCCGACTTGACGTCGACGGTGACTTCCTTGACTTCAGGGTTCTTGAGCAGGGCCTTCTTGATCGATGCCGAGCAATTCTTGCAGGTCATGCCCGTGACCGTGATCTGCTGCGTGGACTCGGAGGCCAGTGCAGAGAGGGAAATCGAGAGGGTGAGAAGCAGCAGGGAGATGATTTTTTTCATATGCCGGTTAAATATCAGAAACAGATCGGAGCCTGAATGCGAAAAATATCCCTGGTGCTGCTGTCCGGCCTATTGCTCAACTCGTGCGCCGGTATTCGGATTTCGGAGTCCTTTTCGATCATCGACGCGCATGTCCACACTCGGTTCGAAAAGCCTGAGCAGCGGGAGCAGTTTTTGCGCGAGATGCGGGAGGCGGGCGTGGTGGGGGCCGTCTCGCACACGGGGGACAACGGCCGGAGGGGGTACGAGGATCTCCGCAATCACGGTGTGATCCATTGTTTTGGGATCGGCGAAAAGTTCGGCCCTGCCGAGCAGCGCCTGCTGGAGCAGGGCCTGGCATCGGGGAAGTTCTCTTGCATCAAGATCTACCTGGGCTACATCCCGCGCTATGCCCATGACCCGGTCTACGCTCCGGCGTACCGGGCGGCCGAAAAGCATGGCGTACCCGTGGTTTTCCACACGGGCGATACCCTCGATCGCGATGGCAAGCTCAAGTATGCCGATCCGCTCACCATTGATGAAGTGTCGGTCGATCATCGCAAGGTCAACTTCGTGATCGCCCACTGCGGGAACCCGTGGATCGAATCCGCAGCGGAAGTGGCCTACAAGAATCCCAATGTTTACCTCGACGGATCGGCCCTCCTGATCGGGGATCTCAGCCGACTCCCGCAGGCGCAGGTAGATGAATATGTCGTGAAGCCCCTTCGCTGGATCTTTGGTTACCTCGAAGATCCCACCAAGCTCATGTTCGGGACCGACTGGCCGCTCACTCCGGTGTCGGGGTATCTGGAAGCCTTCAAGAGGGCCATTCCTCGTGAGCACTGGCGGGCGGTCTTCCATGACAACGCAGTGCGTGTTTTTCCAGCGCTCTCGGCGGTCGCCGGGGGCAAGCCAAGGAATTGACGATTTTTTAGGGCGGCCTGCCTGAGTTCGGGTTGCTCCGTGCCCGCGGAGTCCGCACAATGATCAGGATGAAAATTTCACGCAGGTCGTTCCGGTTGGGTTGGGTCGCATTCCTTTTTGTTGGAGGCGTGACGGCGTGGGCGGCGAAGCCCGGCAGGGGACAGGGCCTCGAGTGCATCCATCTTCCGCAGCTGATGGATGCCTACTTCAAGGGCCATTACAGCCATCGCTCGCTCACCGAGCAGCTCAAGGGCAATACCGTCGAGCAGATCATCAAGAGCCTGGATCCCTCCAAGATGCTCCTGCTCGAGGAGGACGTGGCTTCGCTCCGCAAGTCGCTCCCCCAGATCTTTTCTTCGATCCAAAAAGGGGACTGCAAGGTCCTTGATGATGCCTATGGCCTGATGGTCCGGCGTGTGAAGGAAAACGAAGAGTTTGTCCGCAAGTTCCTGGGCAAGGACTACGCGGTCGATGACAGCGCCGAGGTCTTCCTCGATCCCGAGAAGCGCAAGTTCCCCAGGACCATCGAGGAAAAGGAAAAGATCCTGAAGGGCATGGTCCATTTCCAGATGAGCAACTACCTGCTCACCAACATGAAGCTGCCTCAGGCCAAGGAACAGCTCATCCACCGCTATGAGCTTGCCACCAAGCGCGTGCAGGATCGACTCAAGGAGAGCTCGATCGATGGCTTTGCGGAAGCCTTCGCCCTCGCACTCGATCCGCACTCAAGCTACCTTTCGCAGGACAACCTCGAGGACTTCCAGATCCAGATGCAGCTCTCGCTCGAGGGGATCGGCGCTTCGCTTTCGTCCGAAGACGGCTTCACCGTGATCGAAGACACGATCCCGGGTGGAGGTGCCGAAAAGTGCGGAATGCTCCGTCCCAAGGACAAGATCATTGCCGTTGCGCAAGAGGGCCAGAAGCCCGAGAGCGTGATGGACATGGACCTGCGTGATGTCGTTAAAAAGATCCGCGGCAAGAAGGGCACCAAGGTGACCCTCACGATCCTCCGCCAGGCGGAGAAGACCGAGACTTTCGACGTGGCCATCATCCGCGACAAGATCGACATCAAGGACCAGGCGGCCAAGATCAGCTACGAAACCCGCAAGCAGGGTGACAAGACGACCAAGGTCGGCGTGATTGACCTGCCCTCATTCTATGGCGGAGGCGGCAAGGGTGGGCGTTCCTGCTCGGCCGACATCCGGGCACTGCTTGAAGAGGCCAAGCGCGAGAAGGTCGATGGAATCGTCCTGAACCTGACCCGCAACGGCGGCGGCCTGCTCGACGAAGCCGTGAAGATCTCAGGGCTCTTCATCAACAAGGGCGGAGTCGTGGCCACCAAGGACGTCTCTCGAAGCGCACAGGTGCTCGAGGACCTCGAAGATGGCGTGGTCTACAAGGGTCCGCTCGTCGTCCTGATCAGCCGCATGAGCGCATCTGCATCCGAGATCCTTGCCGGAGCCCTCCAGGACTACAAGCGTGCGCTTGTCGTGGGTTCCGACCACACTTTTGGCAAGGGATCCGTGCAGGCGGTCGTGAGCCTTCCTCCGGGCCTGGGGGCAATGAAGGTCACCACCGGGATGTTCTTCATTCCGGGCGGCAAATCGACCCAGCATTCAGGGGTCAATGCCGACGTGGTGCTCCCTCCCGTCTACGCACTCGACGAGCTGGGCGAAAAGACGCTGGATTACTCGCTGCCTCCACAGCAGATGGAGCCCTTTGTTTCGCCCGAAGGAAACGCTGCGTCCGGTCCCGCACGCTGGGACTCGGTCGATTCCAAGCTGATCCCCGTGCTCTCCGCCCGCTCCAGGGAGCGCGTCTCCAAGGATCCCAAGTTCGCCGAAGTCAAAAAGGAACTCGACGAAGCGGCCAAGAACCGGGGAGTGGTGAAGCTCAGCGAACTTCGCAAGAAGTCCGCCAAGGAAAAGGAAAAGGAAAAGGAAGCCGAGAAGAAGCTCGCGCAAAAGCAGTCCGGCGGCACCACGCGCAAGGACCGTGACCAGCGCATCAAGGAAACCGAAGCTCCGCTCATCAACGAGGCCATCAACGTCCTCGTGGATTGGATCGAGCAGTCGGGAGCGGCCCCGAGGACCCTGCAGGTCTCCCAGGGCGCCTCCGGAACCTCCAAGAACTGACGCTTACTCGGCCGGTACGGCGATTTGCGTCTGCGGATCGGCAGCGTCCTGGGTGCGCACCGAATTTTTGCGCTCAATGATGCCCGTCGTGATGGCGAGCACCAGGCTCACGGACGCGAGCACTACTGCTCCCCAGAACACTCCTGTCAGGGTCTTGAGGGTCTTTCGATCAAGCTGGATCACTTGCGGCCACCTTTCATCACGGTGTTCACGAACGCGTTGGTCCACATCACGCCAAAGCCCGTGGTGTCGGAGCTTGCCAGTCCGAGGCCACCCTTGTTCTCGGCGGCAACCAGGTCCACGTGCACCCACGGGGTTTCGTCCCCGATGAAGTGGGAGAGGAAGGTTGCGGCGTAGATGTGGTCGGCATTGTTGACCGGCGCACACTGCACGATGTCGGCAATCTTGGACTTGAGTACTTCGCGGTAATCGCCGCCGATCGGGAAGCTCCAGGTGCGTTCACCGGAGGCCTCGCCGGCTTCAACTGCCTTGAGGGCAAGCTTCGTGTCATTGGAGAAGACTGCCGAACGACGGGTATCGAGCGAGCGGATCGCGGCGCCCGTCAGCGTTGCGTAATCGATGCAGAGCGTGGGCTTGGTCCTGCGAACCAGGGCGAGCGTATCGGAAAGGACCATGCGACCTTCCGCATCGGTGTCGACCACTTCGATCGAAGTCCCGTCGCAGGCCACCACCACGTCATTGGGCTTGTAGGCCGTGGGCGAGATGAGGTTTTCGGCCAGGGCAAGGTAGGCGTGGACCTCGAAGGGGGCCTGCATCTCGGCAAAGTAGCCCACCATCGCAAGCGCAATGGCCGAGCCTGTCATGTCGCCGTGCATTCCGTACATGTAGCTGCCCGTCTTGACGTTGTAGCCGCCGGTATCAAAGCACAGTCCCTTGCCGACGAGTGCCAGCACAGGAGTGTTCTTGGACTTGCGGGCAGGGGAGTACTTGAGGATCGCAATCCCTGCGTGGCTCTTGGGATCGGCGCTGTTCACCGCGAGGAAGGCGCCGGCCTTTTGCTTGGCGAGATCCGCAATGGACCAGAAATCAAAGCCAAGCTTGTGTTCCTTGGCAAAGGACTTGGCGCGATCGTGGTAAGTCCTGGGGTTGAGCTCATTGGACGGCAGGTCCGCGAGAGTGCGGACCAGGTTGTTGGCTCGTCCGAGGGCGAGGCCCTGCTGGACGGCCGCTTCGAGTGCCTTGGGAGTGAGGGAGGCCAGCCAGTGGATCTCGAGAGCCGAGGGCTTCTTGCCGGCTTCCTTGGCTGCTTCCTCTGCCTTCTTGCCAAAAGAGGCGGGCTTCCATCCTGCCATCACCGAAAGCGCGGCGAGGGCGGGCGTGACCAGGGCCGTGAGCTTTGCATCCAGTGCCTTGAGGTTGATGACGAGGTTTTGCTCGGAACCGAAGCAGGACTCAACCGACTTGCGCAGCCCCGTGTGGAGTTCATAAGCCGAGATCTTGGGGCTGACGAGGACGACTTGGAGCGAAGTGCCGTCGGTGAAGGAAAGGCTCAGGGCCTTGAAAGGCGCCGCAGCGGTCTCCTTGGCCGAGAGGCGCTTCCAGTGGGCGAGGGCATCAGCCGACAGCTTGGTCGGGAAGGCAGAGAGCTTTTCAAGCTTCTGGCTCCAGCCTGCAGCCGGTCCGCTGAGCGGAGCGACCAGGATCTCGGAGGTGTTGGAGGAGGGCACGAGGCCCGTCTTGGGGAGCGCCTTGAAACTGGAAGTGAATGTCATGCAGGGTTATTCCCCGATGCCGGCCAAAACTTCAACCCTGCTTTCGCAGGGTTGCGTTTTCGGGGGGCATGATCGTAAGACATGGACATGGCCCTCTCCACGCTGCCCAAAATCCTGATCCTCTATACGGGCGGAACCTTTGGGATGGACGCCGAGCCGCTGACCATTCCCAAGCTCAGCCCTGCGGCCCTCAAGCGCCGGCTTCTGGACTGGGTGCCCGAGCTGGCAAGCCTGGCCCGCTGTGAAGTGGAGATCATGATGAATCGGGACAGCGCCCATGTGGGATCCGCCGAATGGATCGCATTGGCCCGGCATATCCGGTCCCGCTGGTCCAAGTTCGACGGGGTGGTGGTCCTGCATGGGACGGATACGCTGGCGTTTACGGCAAGTGCGCTTTCTTTCCTGCTCAGGCCCTGCCTGAAGCCCGTTGTCCTCACTGGTGCGCAGCGGCCACTTGCAGCGCTGCGAACGGATGCGAGACGCAATCTCATTTCAGCAGTGGAGATTGCCGCCACTCGTCGCCCAGGGCGACTTTCTCAGGTGTCGGTTTTTTTCAACGACCTGCTTTTCCAGGGCAACCGGGTCCGCAAACGCAGCGCCGTTGACTTTGCGGGCTTTGATAGTCCCAAGGCGTCGGCGCTTGCCCGTGTCGGCGCGCAGATCCAGTTTGATGGTCGCGCATTCAAAAAAGTCCCGGCAGCACCCCTGCTCCAGGACTCGTTCAGTTCCCGCGTCGCCATGCTTTGGCTGACTCCCAATCTTCCGGCACGTGCACTGCGTGAAAAGCTGCTCCCGGAGCTCGAAGGAGTGGTCCTGGTGGCGTTTCCATCTGGGACCGCTCCCACGCATGATCCTGAGTTCATCGGATTTTTGAAGGAAGCGCGCGCGCGCCGCATTCCCGTCGTCGTGGCCACCGAGGGCGTGGGTGTGACTGGAAGCGAGTACAAGGCGGGCAAGGAGATGCTCGCGCTGGGCTGCCTTTGGTCGGGGGCGATGACTCCCGAATGTGCCTACATCAAGGCCTCCTGGCTGCTGGGCCAGCGTGCCGGGTCTTCGGGCTTCAAGAAGTTGTGGGAAAAGGAAATCGCATACGAAGGCGTCTCGCAGCGTTAGTCCTGGTGCTGTCCCCCTGTTTGGGATGGGGTGCAGCCCATGCGGCTTCGGAGTCGCTTGATCTCAAGCTCAGTTCCGGACGCGTGATCCGCGCCACCCTCGAGCTACCCGAAGCCAGGAGGCTTCCAGTCCCCGTTCTCCTGGTCTTTGGGGGCTTCCAAAAAGCCGCCGAAGTCTCGACCGTGGTGAGAGGGACCGGCCTGTCGGATGAGTTCGCGATTGCGAGCTTTGACTATCCTTTTGATCTCCCGCGCAGGGTCATCTTTCCGGAGAGCCTCTTCTGGATTCCCAGGCTCCATCAGATGGTGCGAGACACGATCGAGGGCATCGTCGTGCTTTCGCATCTGCTCCAACGTGATGTTCGCCTGGATTCGGGCAGGACCATCGCACTCGGGGCAAGCCTGGGGGCGCCGATGGTGCTGGCGGCCGCTGCGCGAGGTGCGGCTGTCTCACGCCTGGTCATCGTGCACGGTTTTGCCGATCTCCCCAAGGTCATCGCGTGGCAGTTCGAGCGTCCCTGGCGGGAAAGCTGGGGGAGTTTTTCGCAACTGGCCGGCCCCGCTTCTCGCGCGCTTGCAGCGTTGCTGCTTTGGAGGAGCGGGATCGAGGATCCGTCCGTCGAGGCAGGCAGGCTTCCGCGGGAGCTTGAGGTGCTGGCAATCCGAGCGACCGATGACCACTTCGTACCAAGAAGCTGCGTCGATGAACTGGAGCGATCCCTCTCCGCCTCGAGTGCAAACGTCACGTTCGAGGTCAGCCGGGGCGGCCACCTCCAGCCTGGTTCAGTCGGCACGCTCCGGGAAGTGGGGAGGACGATCCGGGACTGGCTCAGCGGCCCGGGGTCCGCGGAAGCCGCCGGTAGCGGTCGAGCGCGATAGCAGCTCCGCGCTCGAGGGTCTCGGCAAAGAGTTCCTCGGTGCGGTCATCGAGCCTTCGGTAGGCGTCCTTGTAGAAATCCAGGGACGGCTTGAGTCCCTTCGAGATCAGCATCCGGGCGAGGTGCAGGGGTTCGTGGGTGAGCACCCGATGCGAGTAGCCCGTGCTGCTCCGGAGGCGAGTGACATTGAAGAACATGAAGATCCGGCCTTCATGCACGTTGGTGAGCCCGGCAATGAAGGCGCCATCGGCCTCGGTGCGGCCTTCGCGCCTGAGCTTTTCGATGTGCTTCCTGGCGTCGGCGCGCCTGAGTCCTGCGACCTCATCGGTGCCGAGCGCATCAAAAATGGATTCACTTCCTTCACCAAAGATGACCCGAAACTCAGGGGTCACCAGTCCCTGGCGATCGGTGGCCGGAAAACCGGGGGCTTCAAAGGGATCGATCCGAATCCACTCGTCACGGAGGACGGTGCGCGTACCCGGGCCCTGGTCATTCGGGAGGGACTCGAAGCCAAACGAAAGGTCCTCATGTTGCCACACTGCCGCAGGGGCGGAGGTCGTGGCGCAGACCAGGAGCAGGGGTGCGATCAGTGAAGTGCGCAGTCTCATGCGTGGTTTTCCTCGGGCGAGCGGATAGCGCATTGGCCCGAGTTTGAAAATCCACTTTGAAGCCTCCCGAGGCGTGGGACGATCCAAAGCGCCACAACCACGCGAAAGAGCGTGGAAAAGACCCAGAGGAATCGAAAGCCACCCCAGGGTGCCGCCCAGACGGCGATCCTGGCCCCGAGCAGTGAGGCCATGGCACCGGCGACTCCCTGTACGGCGGTGAGGGATGAAAACAGCAATGCCGTCAGTGCGGGATCCCGTGATGGGACTGCCCTGAAAAGAAGCGTATTGAGGCCGATGGAAAACCCCGCCCAGCCGATGCCGTTGATGAGGTATTCCACGGGACCGATCCATCTCAGCATGGATGCATCACGGATGACGTAGGGAAGCGGTGAGAATGCGATGATCACCGCACACGTTCTAAAGATGCGGGGCAGTTCCGTTGCCTGTCCCCAGGCGCGATCCCAGCGCCTGCCCCAGAAGAGCGCAGCCGAAGCGATCCCGAGCTGCGTCATCGCGTACCAGAACGAAACTTCGGTGGGGGAGAGGCCCACTTCGTGGGTGAAGTAGTAGGGAAAGTAGGGGCCCGCAAGCGAGATGCCTGCCTGGAAGATTGCCCCAATCGCAAGGATTCGAAGCAGCCGGGGCTCGACGAGTTTTCGGGCCAGCGTGCCGATCCCCTCGGCATCTCCGCTGCTCACCCCGGGAGAGTCGGGTGACTTGACGAAGAACAGCGTCGCGGTGGAGGCCAGTGCCGAGAGGAGTGCAAGTGCGAGGATGATCGCAAAGGGATCCGCCGTCTCGCGCGAGAGGATGAAGCCCGCAGCGGCATGCGCCAGCAGGACTCCCCATGTGGATCCGCGCGCGCGAGCTCCCCAAAATCGTCCATCGAACGGCTTGGGCACGATTCCATTCATCCACGCCATCCAAAGGCTCGTGCTGGTGAGGCCGATCATCGAGGAGAGGGCGGCGATCAGGCCGATTCCTCCGACGGCCTGGGCGACCTCGTGCAGGGGAACGAGGAAGGCCAGTGCCCAAAGGCTACGAGCAAGCAGCGCCACCGTGATGCAAAGCCATTTGATGGGGAGTTTTCTGGCGATGCTCGAGAGGGCGATGAATCCGAGCAACTGCCCCACGGATCCCAGGAGCGGAAGCGCCGTGAGCCACGGCAGCTGTTCGGCAGGCACTCCGATCTTTCCCGCCCAGGCACTCAGGTAGATCGGCCCGACCCAGGTGTCGTAGGCCATGGCTGTCGCTGCATCTGCAATGAGCCACGGAAAAGCGCGCCTGAAGGGGATTCGCTGAATGGACATGGAGGCTCGAGTGTAGTGGGTGGCAAGGCAGGAGGCAAAAGCGTTGACAACGCAACAAGCGCGGGACTATGACCAAGGCCTCTCGAAAGTGCGAGCGTAGCTCAGCGGGAGAGCATCGCCTTCACACGGCGGGGGTCGCAGGTTCAATCCCTGCCGCTCGCACCATTTAAAAAAACCCAAAAAAATCAGTTAATTCAACGCATTGGAAAGCTTTTGTCCGAGGTTATTCCTGAATGAAAAAATCAGGTACCGCTCACTGACCCGGTGTGCTAACCTACTTCGCGTTAGTGCTTCTTTGGAGTCGAGCGGCATAGGGCCCATGACCTTCGGAGTTGCTTAGATAGTGCCCTGTTCCTTGGAGGTTTCATGGGTAAGAAGTTGTATGTTGGTAACCTGCCGTTCTCGGCAACTGAAGAAGGCCTGATGGACGCATTCTCGTCCTTCGGCAAAGTCGACTCCGTCAAGATCATCACCGATCGCGACACCGGCCGTAGCAAGGGCTTCGGTTTCGTTGAGATGGGCGACGACAATGAAGCTGAAAAGGCAATTGGCTCGATGAACGGCGCTGACTTCGGCGGCCGTACCCTGACCGTCAATGAAGCTCGCCCGATGGCTCCCCGTGAACCCCGTTCCGGCGGATTCGGCGGCGGCGGTGGCGGCCGTGGTGGATTCGGTGGCGGCGGCGGCGGTGGCCGCGGTGGATTCGGTGGCGGCGGCGGCCGCGGCCGTTTCTAAGCCGAGCCTTTAGGTTCACCTAAAAGTTCAAGCGAGGGCCGATGTTCGGGAAACCGGGCATCGGCCTTTGTGTTTTTGGTCCCGCTGCTCTAGGGTCGTGCGGACATGGAAATTCTCGACCAGTTCATCCAGATCTTCCTCCACCTCGACCAGCACCTGGGTGAGTGGGCCCGCCAGATGGGGACCGGCATCTATGCGCTGCTGTTCCTGGTCGTCTTTTGCGAAACTGGGCTGGTGGTCACGCCCTTCCTGCCGGGAGACTCCCTTCTATTTGCGACTGGCGCACTTGTGGCTCTTCCCGAAGCCGGTCTCAGCCTTCCAGTCATGATCGTGATCCTGCTCGTCGCAGCGATCCTCGGCGACTTCGTCAACTACATGGTGGGCGTGAACCTGGGAGATCACCTCCTGGAGCGTGCCGCCAAGGGCTCGCGCCTGATCCGCAAGGAGCACCTAGATCGAACGCGCGAATTCTATGCACGCTACGGCGCCAAAACCATCGTGATCGCCCGGTTCGTCCCGATCGTCCGGACCTTTGCCCCCTTCGTTGCCGGTCTCGGCACGATGAGTTACCGAAAGTTTGCCTTCTACAACGTCCTCGGCGCGCTGCTCTGGGTGGTTGGCTTCGTGCTGGCGGGATACTTCTTCGGAAATATCCCGGGCATCCGCCGCAACTTCCAATGGGTGGTGCTCGGAATCATCGCCGTGTCGCTCCTGCCCGTGGCCATCGAAGTGCTCAAGGCCCTTCGCAGGCCTGCTGCCAACGGCTGAGCCTGCGCCTTGCAAGCCACGCTCGGCGTGGAAGAATCTCCTGCACTGGATTTGATCCGCGAGGGCCTCGGCTGCAGGCTGAGGCTCCTGGACTGGCGCTCCGGTCATGACAGCCGGCTTGTCCTGCATGTGGATCCGCTCGGAAGAAATCGCGTCGGACTCCTTTTTTTATGGAGTTCGCTCGCGTTCCTGGAGGCACGGCCGCTTCTCGATGAAGGGCTCGTTCCCCCCGAGTATGTCGAATCCGACGGTTGGAGCAGCCTCGACTTCCTCAAGCTCCTGAGGTGGGACGGAACCCGTCTCTGGCTGCGCATGGATGTGCTCCGTGGCCGCTGCGTTGCGACGGAACTCGTGCTCCTCGATGACGGGAGATTTGTCGTCCGGGCCCGTGGACGCGGGGACTCACCGCTTCACTGGTTCGAGAGTTTTGGGCGCTGAGGCGCGCTTGAGTCGGTCGGCGATCGCAGCCCAAAGGCCGTCGGTTTGGGATGGACGTTCCGCATAAAGACGCGAGATCCCGGCATCCTCATCCATGAGCCTGAGCGTTGAAAAAAGATTGCGAGCCATTTCGCGCGGATCGCCCGAGTCGCTCAGCATGTGTTGGACGGGTGCAGGATAGACTTCCACCGGTGGAGTGAGCCAGAGGATGCCGTCCCGCCCGCTGAACTCCGGCAGTGACGATCGATCAAAGAGCGTGAGCGGCTTGCGGGGAGCGTAGTGGCTGGCGAGCATTCCAGGCGCGAGTTCGGCTGTGGACTTCTGTCCTCCCTGGGGAAGGAGGAGGGCTCGACCCAGGATAGATTCGATCTCCTCGCGCGGCAGGCCTCCGGGTCTCAGGAGTGTTGCGCTTGCATCCGGGGCGATGTGGACGATCGTGCTCTCGAGTCCCACTTCGCAGGGTCCACCTTCGAGGACATAGGGCACGCGGTCTCCCAGCTCCCGCATGACGGCAGTGCTGGTGGTTGGGCTGATGTGTCCAAAGCGATTGGCGCTCGGCGCAGCCAGTGGAAGCTGCAGGGCCTTGAGCAGGTCCTGCGCAAGCGTGTGCCGCGGCATTCGGACGGCCACCGTGGTGAGGCCGCTGGTCACGAGATCCGGGATTTTGTTTCCGCGTGGGAGGACAAGAGTCAGGGGGCCGGGCCAAAAGCGCTTCATGAGCTTTTCGGCCGAATCGCGCGCTTGCTCGGAGAGAAGCGAGCTGTCAGTGATCTTGAGCTCGTCGAGCTTTTTCAGAAAGCCCCAACCTTGCGGGATGTGCACGATGAGGGGGTCGAAGCTTGGACGCTCCTTTGCGGCAAAAACCTTGGCCACTGCAGCCGAATCAAAGGCCACCGCTGCAAGCCCGTAGACCGTCTCGGTGGGGATCGCCACGAGCTCGCCCGCACGAAGCTGGGCTGCACAGCGGCTGATGCCCTGGAATCCGCCTGAGAGGACGCGCATCACGACGGTGTGCCGCCCTTGAGGGCTTCCCAGGTCTTTTCCATCTTCATGCTGCGCGAGCCCTTGATGAGAACGACATCGCCCGCACCCAGATGTGGCCGAAGCGCAGAGGCAATGGCTTCTGGCGACTCATGGTGCTCGAGCAGGCCCGGGTAACCCCGACTCTTGAGCTCGGCAAGCAGCGATTGCATGCGGGTGCCGTGGAGCAGGATTCCTGCCGGACGGGTGGCGAGCAGGCCCGTGGCGAGATCACGGTGGAACTGGAGTTCGTTTTCGCCGAGCTCCTTCATGTCAGCGAGGCAGGCCCAGCGCCGCGCATGCGGCGTTCCGGTGGAGGCAAGCAGCTCGAAAGCCGCCTTCATCGAGACGGGGCTTGCGTTGTAGTAATCGCAGATGACCTGAACAGGGCCGGCGAGCTCACGGACTTGGGAGCGTCCTTCGGCCCCCTGGAACTTGAGGATTCCCTGGCGGATTTCTTCAGCCGAAAGCCCCACCAGGTGCGCAACAGCGGTTGCGGCAAGCAGGTTCTGGGCGTTGTGACGACCCGGAAGCGGAAGCGGAAGTTCAAATGAGGCCCCGCCCTCCAGCTGGACGTGAAGGGTTTCAAGATCGCGGACCCATCCGCGAAGTGCCGCAGGGGATTCGAGCGAAAAAGTGACGTTCCCCCGGGCGGCTGCAATCCACGGGTCATCGAGGTTGACTGCGACTTTTCCACCGAGCTTCAGGGTCTCGGAGAGGGCAAGGAGTTCTTCGCGTGCAACGGTGGGGATGTCCTTGAGGTTCTCCAGGTGCTCCGGGCCGATCACCGTGAGCACTGCGTGGGTGGGGCGAACGCAGTCGATGTGCTGGATCATGGCTCCGACATCGTCGATTCCTACCTCGATCACTGCGGCACCATGGTGCTCACGCAGGTCGAGCAGGGTCATCGGAATGCCCAGGAATCCGTTCTGGCTTCCTATGGTCTTGAGAACGGAGGGGTACCGGCCCTGGAGCAGGGCCGAAAGGAACTCCTTGGTGGTGGTCTTGCCGTTGCTTCCGGCAATCACGATGACCGGGATCTTGAATCTTGAGCGCCACGCCGATCCGAGCACGCGGTAGGCGGACTGGACATCCGCCACACCAAAAAATGCGACGCCGGGGTGACGCGAGGCGAGTTCGCCGATCCGGTCCTTCTCGCAAAGGATTCCGGTTGCTCCTTTTTGGATCGAGGCTTCGATGAAGTCGTGGCCATCGAAGGCCTCGCCGCGGATGGCGACAAAAAGATCGGAGGCTCCCACCTTCCTCGAGTCAGTGACGATACGAGCAAAGCCCGCATCGCCTCGAGGAGAGGGGAGTCCAAGCTGGCTTGCGATCCAGGAGGCCGGGAAAATCATCAGGGTGAGTCCTTTTGTACGGGAGGGGTATCGAGCGGCGGCACTGGGTCCTTGGGAAATTCAAGGCGCGAGAGCTTTTCGAGGTCAGGATAAAAAACCTGGTTCATGAGGATCCGGGGAGCGAGCCTTCCGATGATCCTCGCACGAGCGCTCAGCGTCGTGGCCTTGGCAGTGCCGCGGATCAGGGTCGTTCGTCCATCCGGCTGCGGCAGGAACTCGATGGTCCACGAAAAATCCGACAGGAGCTTTTGGATGCGGCCCTTGGTCTCCTCGAGGAAGCGGACTTGGAGGAGACTGCCCGGCACGTAGTCGAGGACCTGGGATTTGATCTCAAAGCGCTTCCACTCCTTCTTGGGCGGCTCCATGGAAAAGACCAGGAGTGATCCTTTTTCGACGACTTGGAGCTTGGCAGGATAGGGCTGGCCGCTCAGATCGACCGCAGTGACCTCACGGGTATTGAAATGCCAGTCCGGCCAGTTGACGGCTGCCTCGATGGCCTTTTGCAAACTGGCGGGCGGGATCGTGGTCGAGACCTCGCGAGTGAAGCTCAGCTCAAAGTCAGGACCCCTCTCGGCCCAACCCAGCAGTGCGGCCGAACCGAGGACGAGGGCCGTGGCCCCGAGCAGGAGTTTCCGGGTGTGCGGATGCATGCTACGGTTGTAGCATGCCCTCAGTACTGGCTCAAAACGACCGTTTCTGGGCCATTTCCAAGCCTGCAGGCTGGCTTTGCGTCCCGGGTCGCCACCCCACTGCTCCCGTGTTGATCGAATGGGTGAGGCGCGAGCTGGGGCCCGCCTGGGTTTGCCACCGCCTGGACCTCGAGACCTCCGGAGTCTGGCTGGTGGCGCGGACTGCCGAAGCCCACCGTGAGGCGGGGGCTTGGTTTGAGGGACATCGGACCAAAAAAGAGTATGTCTTCCTCGCCGAAGGGACCCCTCGGCTTCCTGTGCTCAGGCTCGATGCCCCCATCGAGGGCCAAAAGTCCGTGACGCAGGTCCAGGTGATCGAGCGATTCAAAGACGGTTTCCACGGCGTTGCCCGGCCCCAGAGCGGCAGGCGCCACCAGATCCGAATCCACCTCTCGGGGGTGGGTCACCCCATCTGGGGGGATGCCCGTTACGGTTCCTCTCGAAAGGACATCGCCCGCACGGCCCTACATGCCCGATCGCTTGAGCTTCCGACCGGAGAGCGTTTCGAGGCTCCAATTCCTGCTGACATGACGGCTTGGCTCGAATCGGCCCGGATCGAGGCCTCCCGCGCATGAGTTTATCGCTGTTCCAAGCCACCGCGCGATTTTCACGCTTGCGGGAGCCGATCGAGCATCGAGCGCAGCGTCTCTGGTTCGGCCCGGGCGAGGGGCCGCGTGATCCAGTTTGGAAGAACTGGGCAGTGGACGGTTATGGGCCCTACCTCTGGATCACGGAATGGGAGTCAGGCGAGAGAGGATCAGAGGGCGCATCCGAAGTCGCATCCGATGCGACCCTGTCCGAAGTGGGCGAGCAGAGCAGGCAGGTGTCCTCCAAGCTGGGCTACGTGGGGGCCGTCGTTCTGAGAAGGCCCAAGCAGGGCGTCCCGGCGCTTCCTGTTTTGCTCTGGGGAGAAGTGCCTGATGCGGCATTTGAAGTGCGCGAAGGGAACCTTCGATTTCAGATCCGGATGCTGGGTTCGCGGCATCCCGGGCTCTTCTTGGACCATCGCCCCCTGCGGGACTGGCTCGTGGGAAGCGGGGAGTGCCGCGGACGAAGGGTGCTCAACGCATTTGCCTACACGGGAAGCCTGAGTGTTGCTGCGGCGGCGGGCGGAGCGGTGCACGTGACCACGCAGGATCTCTCCAAGGCGACGCTTCAGTGGGCAGCCGATAATGCCCGGATCAATGGGATCCTCGAATCCGAGACGCGCTTCCTCGCGGGTGATTTTTTCGAGGAGATTCCGCGCCTCAAGCGTCGAGGAGAGAAGTTCGGACTCATCCTCTCGGATCCGCCTTCCTTCTCTCGGGGAAAGAAGGGCAATTTTTCGACCCAGAGGGATCTCGAGCACCTTCATGAGTGCCTGCTTTCGGTCCTTGAGCCGGGCGGGATCCTCGTGACTTCGATCAACTCCGCCAACGTCTCATGGTCCAAGTACGAGGCCGAGGTCGGGCAGGCCGCCCGAAGGCTCGGGATCCGGCTTGAGGAGATTCAACGAATCGAGCAGCCTGAAAGCTTTCCGTGGAGTGCTTCCGAGCCGCGCTCGCGCTACCTCAAGGGATTCATCCTTCGGGCTCGATCGGAAAATGCATAGGCTGCACCTCCCACTGCATGCGCTCGTGGGTCATCGGATGCTCGAAAGAAATGAAGCAGGAGTGGAGTGCGGGTCTGAACCACTCGATCCTGGAGCCATACTTGCGGTCTCCCACGAGCGGGTGGCCTGCAAAGGCTGACTGCACGCGGATCTGGTGGGAGCGTCCGGTTTCGAGCCTGAACTCCACCAGCGTGACAGGCTCTCCCTTAAAGATCCCATGGCGGAGCACTCGGGCGATCAGCACTGCAGACTTGGCAGCCGGGTGTGGTTTTTTATCGGCAAATGCAAAAGCGCGCGTTTCGTTTCGGGCCTCATCCTTGAGCAGCCAATTCTTCCACTCGGACTCTGCGCCGGACATGCCGAGTGTGCCCTCGAGGCAGGCAAGGTAGCGCCGCTCGAGCCTGCCGTCCTGGAGTTGCGTGGTCAGGCGCTCGGCCGACTTGGTGCGCTTGGCAACCACCATGAGGCCGGAGGTATTGCGATCCAGACGATGGACGAGCCCCACGTAGTGGCGCCCGAAGTGCGTACGCAAATGATCCACCAGGCTCGGCTCGCCTCCGGAGTCACCCTGCGAGAGGAGTCCCGCGGGCTTGTCGAGCACGATGAAGTGGGGGTCTTCAAACAGGATCTTCAGATGGATTCCTAGGGGCAGGACTCGGTTGCCCCGATCGAGTTCCAGGTCTGGAAGGCGGGATCGTAGGGAGGGGCAACGCTGCAGGTGCACGGGGTTGCACTGGGGAGTTCGAAGTCACACGAGTAATTGGCGTGGAACTTGAGGCATTGGTGGGCGGTCTGCTGGTAGGGGTCGGTGATCAGGTACCTGATCCCGATGACCGGAGTTTCCCGCAGGGAGTTGAGCTTGAAGATTCCCGTGTCAGTTGAGCCGCTTGTGACATAGGCGGCTGAATTGTCATTCCAGCTGCCTGAGTTCACGGTGATGCCCGTCGGGTTTGCAAAGGAGAAGCTGGAGGGCGCCGTGTAGCTCGTGCTCTGGAGTCCGGGGTAGGACCCGGCCATGCGGTAGATGCCGGGCAGACGTCCCTTGCATGGGCCCGACGTGGCACTAGGCGCCTGGCAGATCACCCGGACGGTGGTCCCTCCCTTGAGGGTGGACGGATCCGGGTTGTTGCCTTCGAGCACCAAGATGGGGTCGTTAGTGGGCGTGGTGGATGCCAAGATCGCATCGCAGCCCGAGCAATTCTTTGCGATGGCAAGGCCCAGTGGATTGACCAGGCCCACTTCGATGGGGTCACTCCCGGATTGCAGCACTGAGTCCTCCGCCGGCACACTCGTGGGGGCGGTGAGCGCAGTCCAATTCGTGGGCTGGCCGAGAGTCACGCTATTGGAGGTTTCGATGTCAGCCTTCCAGATGATCCCCGTGGCAGCATCCGCCACATAGAGCTTACCGTCCCGTCCTGCCTTGACATCCATGGGCTTGGAAAGCCCTTGCGGCGGGGAAAATGTGATCGGCGCAAGATTCGCAGGCAGCGTGTACTTGGCAATCATGATGTTGCCCGACATCTTGCTACCTGCAAGCACGCTGGAGGCAAAGCTTGAGTCCCGTTGGTAAAACGGCGCGGAGCCGCTGTCTTCAAAGCATTGGCCATCGGAGGGGGAGAAGGTGACATTTCCAATCCCGCCAAAGGTGATGGGTTCACCTCCAGGCTCCAGGGAGAGGCTGAAACCGGAAGCGTCAACATCCACGATGTAATAGATCTGGTCATGCTTCAGGCCTGTTGGAAGCGAGTCGAACCGACAGGATCTTATGATTGTCCCAACGGATGTCCAATCCATCGTGTCGGAGCCACTCACCGAAACGGCGTCCCCCTCCTGGAAGTTTGAGCCCAGCGTGCCCGGGATCCTCGTGGTGCTGGTGTTTGCATTCCAGGTGAAGGACTTGGCAAAATAGCCGCGGTTCCCGATGTGGAAGGATAGGATCCGCCCGGAGTCCGGGAGGGCGGCATAGATCACTTCCTTGCGAGTGCCCACCTGCGAGACGTCAATCCCCGCGATTCTCTCAGGAAGATTGTGGAGGAGGACCCTGCGCCCCCTTTGGCAGGTGCCGGTGCTGCCCATGGGCGTCCCGGGATCGCTGCTGTTCCTTGGGTTGACCCATTCCGAATCGGCAAACGGCATCACGAAGGACACCCCGGAATCGAAACTGACGACCCTGGAGAAGGCGGGCGTCAGTGCATAGCTGTCCGATTCGATGCACGAAGCCTGGCCGCAAAAATCACTGTTGGAATCCTGGCAGTCGGCAAGGAGCGATCCGCCCGTCCCGAGACTCCCGCCCTTGGCGCTGAAGAAAACATTGGGAAGCGCGCCCTTCCTGCTCGCTGCCACGCCGTAAGGCGAAAGCACCTGGTCGTTGAGGTTGGTGACCACCGTGGCGGCCGTGATCTTCCGCACCCGGTTGTTGGAAGTGTCGGCCACATAGAGATCACCATCAATGTCGCGGGAAATCTGGCCGATGTCCCTGCCCCAAAGCGCGCTGCTGACCGAAGACGATGCCGGGGGATTTGCAATTTCCGAGACTGCTGCCGTGCCGGAGATCCGTTTGATCAGGCCCAGGTTGATGTTGGCAGCAGTCAGGCTTCCTGGGTCGACAAGGAGGTTGAGGGAGCCCGTGGCGTTGGGCGATGGGCCCGTCGTGACGATCGGTGTGATGGCGGAAATGGAGCTCAGCATGGGCGAGGAGGCCAGTGCCGTCGCCGCATCCATCGAGTAATTGTTCAAGTAGGGGTTGGTCAGGGAACGATTGGTCACCGTCAGTGAGAGCGAGGCTGCCACTGAGCACGCCGTGTTGGTCGCAACCGGGCTGGAGGTGGGCACCAGCTTGGCGACGCTGACCGGCGGCCCGACGTTGTAGAGTCCCGGATCATCGATGGGCAGGCTCGGTGTGCTGCTGGAGGAGGTGGTGGAAGCTCCGACGCACTCGCAGTTCGAGTCGAGGGACAGTCCCTCGGAGCAGGTGCGGGCACATGCAAAGCCCAGCGTGAAGGTATTGCTGATGCAGCCATTGACGAGCGCATTGAAGCTCTCGCGGACCGAGAGGCTGCAGTCGGCGGGATCGTCCTTGCCAGGGCAATAGAGATCGAGCGTGGCAGTCACGCAGTCCTCGCAGTAGGTGCGGTAGATGCTGGCGCTCGAATAGTGCGAACAGGTGGAGGTTCCCGAAGTGGAGGTGGAGGAGCCTCCACTGCCGCCCCCAAAGAGCGTGCTTGCCGAAGTCTTGGTTCCCGAGCCTCGAGTGGAAGCCGCGCGGTTGACCGGAATGCAGGACGAAATGAATGAAGCCGCCGTGGCTGCCGCGACCAGCGTGAAGAGGGACTTCAGGGATGCTCGAAGACGCCATGACCCCATCCATTCAAGTCTACGGATGCGGACCGAAAACGGTCAAATCAACAGCAGCTGGTGTCCGATCCGACACAGGTTTGCGCCTGATCACCGTGGCGTGGGCCGAGTTTCGCAGCGGCTCCAATGCCGCCGGACGGGCCTCCACGAAGTGCCGGGGCTCGGGTCGCACCTGTCCGTCGAGGGCCGCGAGGGTGCAGGCGAGCCGGATTTCCCGATGCCGCCGCCGGAGGCTTGCCCCCTCGGAGCCCCATTCCGACTGCATTTGTGCCAGTTCAGGATGATGTCCGATTTGCTCCTCGGTCTGCGAAGCGCTCCAGCGTCCGGGAAGTTCGCCCCAGGTCTTGCGCAGCAGGATCCGTGCGTCCTCGGCCTGCTGTTGGATCCCGGCGTGACCGGCTTGAGTGAGCAGCGAGTCTTTGGCGCCCGCCAGGCCTCGAACCCAGCGCACGCAGTCGATTCGGTCCAGTACGGGCCCCGAGAGTCGCTCGAGGTAGGAATGCCGGACCTTCGGGCTGCATCGGCAGCGGGGCGGGGTCCCCATTCCCCTTGGAACGGGGACCTCGCACGGCCAGCCTCCGCAGGGGCATAGATTGGCGGTGGCAGCGAAGAGGAATCGAGCCGGAAGCGCCAAGCTTCCCTGCGCCCGGTTCAGGAGCACACGTCCCGACTCAAGCGGGTCACGAAGGGCTTCGCGGGCATCCCGACGCCACTCCAGAAACTCGTCGGCCACCAGCAGCCCTCCGTGGGCGAGAGTGAGCTCGCCGGGACGAAGCTCGTCACGTGACAGGCTCCCCACCAGCGACTCCGCCCGGATGTGGGGAGAAACCTCACGCAGAGGAATGCATCCATCCCCTGGCTCCTGGTGGTCCGCCGGCCGAAGCTCGCCGACGATCCGCCTCAGGAGCCGATCCTCAGGCGTGAGCCTGCCTGCAAGGAAGGGAAGCCAGCGCAGCGCCGCGGTCTTCCCCGTGCCCTTGGGCCCGAGCAGGAGGATGGAATGGGATCCTGCACTTGAGGCAAGGATGCTCCTCAGGACCTCGGATCCCGGCACGAGCAGCTCGTCTTGAGGTGTGAGGCCCGGAGCCAGCTGGTCTGGCTCCTGTGATCCCGGAGCACGCTCATGGAGTCCTTCGCTTGCGGCTTCGAGCGCTTCGCCCAGCCGGCTCACGAAGTGGAGTGAGGGAGGTGACTCGGGCCTCTCCCTTGATTCGCGAATGAGACGCATCGCCGCGATCGCCGCTTCCTCGTCCTCCCTCGAAAAGATGATCCTCAATGCTCTTGCCCGGCAAGCAGCCAGGCAGGTTCGTGTCACTCTTCCCGCAGAGACGACTTGTCCGTCGAGCCCCAGTTCTCCGGATGCGACGATGAGTCCGTGCCGGGATTTGAGTTCCAGCGAGCTGCCCAGGACAGCCAGAGCGATCGCAAGGTCGGTTCCGGTGCCCTGCTTGCGGACTCCGGCCGGCGACAGGTTCACGAGGACGCGTTTTTTTGGAAACTCAAATCCGGAAGAGCAGATGGCAGCCCGCACCCGTTCGCAGGACTCGATGATCTCGGGTCCCGGCAGTCCGACCACGCGGAAGGAGGGGATCGCCATCGCACTCCAGATCTGGATGTGCTGCAGGCTGGGTTCAAGCTGGTGATGGATGGAGGCGGCGAACTGAAGTGTTTCGGGCATGGGGCGGCAGCCGTTCCAAGCGGCGTGCCACCGCGGGGGCTCACTGCTTGAGTGCAGCGAGCATCTGGTCGCGAGCGCCATTGATGGCTTCGGAAGCGCGCTGCGCTTCGTACCACTCGCGCGATCCCTGAGTGCCCACCTTGTCGGGGTGGAACCGCTTGATGAGCTGACGGTGGGCCCTTCGGATTTCGAACTCGCTGGCGTCAGGCCGGACCCCCAGGATCTGGTGGGGAAGTCCCGTGAGGGCGATCCCCTCGAGGAGCAGGCGGGCCCGCTGCTTGGAAATCCTTGCCTCACGATCCTCGCCCGAGGCGGGTCGTCTCGGTTCGCTTCGTTTTGGCCCGCGCGGCTTGAAATTCGAGGTGCTTTCCCGGCTCCTGAAGAAGCGGGTGACTCCGAAAACGATCACGGCAAGCAGCACCCATTGGGAGGCTTCGTAGAGCGCCGGGTTGAAGACCAGTTTCACCCCATTATTTTGGCATAGGATGTGCCTTTTTGCCGCCCGATGTCCAAGGCCCTGTGTCCATTGCTGATGCTGCTTTTACTGTGCTCCTCCTGCGCGAGACCGGCGGCGGGCGAGGATTGCAGGATTCCCTGGCCTGCCCGTCGAACAGGCGAGCCCTCGTGCTGGATCCGGGTTCCCCTGGGCAAGGATTCCGGCCTTGCGACGGATGCGTGCATCGAAGCGACTGAATGGCGCAGATGGCTCGAAGCTCCTGCTCCAGGTTGCCTGCACGTGGAGGGTCCGGCCCGCCTGATCCGGCCGCCCACGCTGGATCTTCCTGCCGCGGAGGTTCGAGCTCGCGTGAACGGAAAGCTGATCCGGGGTCCGGATCTGCCGTCCCACGATCGACTGGCATTCTTCATGGTCCGTGCGATCGAGCGGCAGCGGGAGCGCTTTTCCCTCGCCGTCGCCAGCCGGGATCCATCCGGATGGCTGCGAGGATGGATCGTGGGCGAGCGCGTGGACTCGGTTTTTTTCACGCTGGGATTTGTCCACCTCCTCACTACTGCCGGGGTCCATCTGCTGGCACTCTCCCGCATCGTCGGAAGGGGCTGGTGGGAGGTTCCCCTTTATCTTTGGATCTGGGCGCTCTCGGGGTGGCGCTGGGGTTTGGTCCGGCCCATCGCCCTGATCACCTTCCAGCGCTTGATCCATTCCTCGGGTGCGCGGCTTCGTTCGCCCCTTCCGCTCCTCCTTGTGATCGGGCTTGAAGCCTGCCTTTTCAGGCTGGAATCGGGAGGGCTCCACTATCTTGCAGCCGTCTGGGGCGGAGCCTGGGGCATGAGGAAGTGGGGAGGTCATCTGGGCATGGCTCTGGGCTCCTGGCTCTGGGTCGTGCCTCTGCAGCTTTTCCATGATCGCAGCATGAGCCTGCTCACTCCCGTGCTGAGCCTGATGACCATCCCGATTGCAGCCACGCTCCTTTTTCCCGCCGCACTTGGAGTCGTCATCCTCGGCATGGGTGCCGCGCCCCTGGCGAGCTTCTCTTCATGGCTCCTCAAATTATGGATTCCTATTTCCATGCTTCCGGGAATGAACTGGGTGGTGCCGCCACCACGTCCGGCGACGCAGTCTCCCCGGATCATCCAGCTCAATGTGGGGCAGGGGGATGCTGCACTCGTACTGGAGCGCGGCTCCTCGGGCATGGTCGATGTCGGACCCGAGCGGGCCGCAGCCTCCTCCTCCTGGCTCTCGCTCTTCTCCCGTCACGGGGTCACTCGCCTGGACTGGATGGTTCTCACGCATCTTGACGAGGACCACTGGGGGGGGCTTCGGAGGATTGCACCGTGGATCCCGATTGGCTGCGTGGTGGCGCCGCCTGCCTGGGCCGGAAGCGCGAAGGCGTCCGAGCTACGAGACCTCTCCCGGCGCTGGGGGTTCCGTGTCCAATTCCGTCCCGAAGGCTGCTTCCCGCACCGGTGGGCGCCCCTCGAGGGCAGGGTGCATCGGGGCAGGCTCCGGGCGAACTCGGGCATGGTTGGAGTGGCGATTCCGGGCGCCAGGGGTTTTTACCTGAACCTGGGGGATGCCTCTGCCGCGCGCGCCGAGGAGGCCAGGCTCTGGCAGGCCCTGGGTGCACCCTTGCCTGTGGACGTGCTCAAGCTCAGTCACCACGGTTCCAGGACCTCCACGGAAGCGGGATGGCTCATGAGACTGAGTCCCCGTCAGGCGTGGATCTCGGCGGGATTCGCCAATCGCTATGGGCACCCCCATCCCGGGGTCTTGGGTGTTCTTGAGCGGCAGGGGGTCCCCTGGATCGGCACCTGGGAGAGGGGTGGAATCCATTATCCTGAGTGATTTCGATTGATTACTGCTGGCCTCTCAACCAACGTTTTTGGTCAAGTAATGATCAATAAAGCGTGCCAAAATTCCGAGAAGGGGAAAGGAGGTGTGCGAGTTTGAGGGGTTGGCTGCTTTTTGCGGCACTTTACGTCCTGTCGGGTTGTGCGGCCGAGGTTTCCTCTCGGTCCGTGGTGACGAGTTGCGTCCTGCCTGAAGACCAGACCGGCACCTTCGATGGTCGCTGGAAGGTGGCTCCGATTCCCATTGCCGTCCAGTCCGGCCAGTTCTCCGCTGAAGAAAAAGCCGTCATCGTGCAGGCCATCCAGCGCTGGAACACCTTTACCCGCATCAGCCTCAAGCAGGACATCTTCACGGTGGCAGAGGACAGCAGCCTGGTTCGACCGTCGAGCGTTTGCGCGGGCTCGTCTCCCGTGCTGCTCGGCAGCCAGTTCGTCAATCCGATCGTCGTTCGAAAGCACGCCACCTGGCTTTATCCTTCGGCCACTGCGGCGATCGCCGTCACCAGCACCTGCCCCCTGGTCGATACCCCGGTAAACAAGTTCTACGCCGGCGCGCTTGACCTGAACTACCAGCACTTTTTCGTGGCAGGAAAGCCCCAACCCGACCTCCAGAGCATCATGGTCCATGAGCTTGGCCATCTCCTCGGGCTCCGGCATTCGTGCGAGACCTCTCCCACCCGACCCAACACCCCCAACTGCAATGATTCGGGGATCGACAACAACTACAAGACGGCGGTCATGTTCCCGATTTTCGGCTTCACGGGTGGCTACGGCGAGAAGCGATTCACGCTCAACGTGAATGACCAGGGCAGGGCCAACTGCCTTTACCAGTCTCCCTAGGCCCGCTGGCCAGCCCCGCTAGATCAGCCTTCGTTGCCTGAGCAGCGCGATCGCGGGCTCGTTGGCGTAAACGCTCGGGACAAAATTGATGAAGCCCGACAGGTGCTTCATGAGTGCGTTGTCGCGCTCCACGAGCAGCTGCGGCTGGCCATTCTTGCTGATGATCTTCACCGGGTCGCGCTCGCGATAGAGGCTGTCCGCCTGCCGCTTCTTGCGGATGTGGCCCATCGCGCGAGTGAAGACGACGTCCTTCTCAGGAATATCGGCAAGCAGCCATTCCTTTCCGGTCCCATGCTTCTTGAGCACATTCTCGAGTTCGCCGACCTTCTTGCGGATCTGCGAGACCATGCGCTGCTTTTCACTCTCGTCGCCCTCGCTCTTGAGGATCCGGTGTGCAAACAGCGGGTGGTGCACGGTCTTGGGAGGCCTGCGGTAAAGCAGCATGCCGATCAGCTCGTTGATCCGGGTGTTCTTGATCTTCTTTTGGAGGCGGATCTCCTGGAGCCGGGTCATGAAATACATGTCCGTCCACCAGTAGAAGCGCTCATCACCCTTGAAGATCATGTCGAGCAGGTCATGGAACTGGTACATCTGGTCCTCTTCAAGCAGAGCCTGGGCAATATGCGAGGACATGATGTCGAACTTGGCCGAGCCCGGATTCTTGATCACCTGCGAGTACCAGCTGAAGCGCGCGATCAGGAAGTCCTCGAGCGCGTGGATCGCATTCTCGCGGACGCCAAACGCGATCTGGCCCTTGCCGGCATCATAAGTGGCCAGGTTCGCCAGGATGTACTCCCGGTCGAACTGGCCGTACTTGATGCCCGTGTAGTGCGAGTCGCGGAGCAGGTAATCCATGCGATCGGCGTCGAGGTCCGAGTGCATGAGCTGGTTGGCGATCAGGTACTGCGAATCGCCCTTGATGATGTTGGAGATGAGCTGGATGTCGAAATCATAGTCCTCGAGGATGCGGGTGATCCCACCCTCGTAGGGCGTGTTCTTGATGATGAACGAGCCCAGGTGCTCATGGTTGTTGGGCAGGTCCTTGGCGCGCTTGGGCGTGCGACGCGTGTCGTTGCCGTGCCGGATGTAGGCGTATTCGATCGCATGCGAGAACGGAAAAGTACCAAGGTCATGCAGCAGCGCCGCGATGCGGAGGCTTTTGTGGAGCATGGCCGCCGGATGCTTGGCGTGGCGATCGAAAAGCTCGTGATCCGGTACGTTCAGGCCCAGTGCCCGGATCATTTGATCCATGGAGTGCATGACTCCGATCACGTGCGCAAAGCGGTTGTGCTCGGCTCCCGGGAAGATGTAGTTCGAAAAGCCCAGCTGCTTGATCCAGCGGAGGCGCTGGAAGAACGGCGAGTTGATGATCTTCTCTTCCCACTCCGTGATGGGAATAAATCCATAAAGCACGTCATAGATGACATGCTGGTGCCGGGGAGTGGGAGTCGAAGCAGCCGCCATCTCAGTAGCCGCCCAATTCCATCGCGAAGGCAAGTGCCAGCCGGGAGAACATGGCGGAGTGCCTGAAGCTCATGCGGTCGCTGATGACATCCCTGGGGGTGTGAAGGTCGGGGAACATGCGGTCAAACGATGCCTCGAACGGCATGAGGGCAGGGAAGCCATTGCTGTGCCAGGAGGCGTGGTCGCTGCATCCGTACCCGCACTTGTCTTCGATGATCTTGGCGCCCAGATAGGAATGGTTGAGCTCGGCGAGCCATGCGCGAAGCGCCGGATTCGTGAAGTCGGTCATGGATCCGAGAACAAACTCGCCGTCGCCCGGGAAAAGCGTCATATCGAGTTGGAGCGCTGCCACCACGCTCTTGGAGTCGCGCGCGTAACTCTTTGCGATCTCCGAAGATCCGATGAGGCCGCCTTCTTCGCCGGCGTACCAGAAAAACTCAATCGTCCGCTCAGGCTGGGCCTGGGTCGTGACGAGGACGCGTAGCGCCTCGAGGATGTTGGACGAACCCGACGCGTTGTCGTCGGCTCCCGGGGCTTCGGTCGACCAAAAGCCCTGGTTGATCGAGTCGAGATGCGCGCCAATCACCACGATCTCGCCAGCCCGGCTCTTGCCGGGGATCCGAACGCGGATGGAGCTCTGGGGTGTGTAGCGATGGGCGATAAGTTCGATTTGGGTGGGGAAACGAGCCTCGGCGAGCAGGCCTTCGATCTTCTGTTTGAAGGCCTCGACATGCGCGTTTGGGGTCTGTCCCTTGTGGTAGCGCGTGGTGAAGCTTGACAGGAAGGTGACCGTCTCACGGAGATTTTCCTCCCTGACCTGCCTGAGTGCATCGACGATGCCTGGCTTTTGGACCACGGGCGGGAAGGCGGCCATGGGAGTGGCTTCCATCATCCTTTGGCTGGTCGCAAGCCTGAGGAGCGCACTGCGGCCCTGTTCGCGGGCGTCACCCATCCACTCTTCGACGGCCACAAGTTCAAAACCGCCGCACTTGCCATGCTCATGTGCGAGGTCGCGCAGGAGGACTTCCTCGAGGGGAGTGATCTCGGCAAGCGAGACGCCGGTGGCTGGATCGGAGTCCAGCATCGGGATCTTGGCTTCCCTGAGGAGCGCGGTATCAGCCAGTACGAGCGAGCGCAGGAGTGATGCCTGTGCCGGGTGGGTGGCGGCCGCGAGCGCAATCAGGGTGAGGAAAAGGGCAGATTTGGCGATCGTTTTCATGGCCCTAGACTCCCTCCCTGATGGTCCAAAGTAAAGTCCAGAACCCGCAACTTTCCGCAACTTTTGAACCCGAAATGGAGAGGGTGGTTACGGCATTGTGGCGGGGATTTGGACGTGATCGGCCCGTAAAACCGTTTCAATAGTTGCGCAAAGTTGCGGGTGGTCGCGCAAAAAAGCCCCAGGGCGGCCTCGCCCCGGGGCTTTAAAAAGATCAGTTCGGATCCGGTCCGTTACTTCGACGCGGAGGGCGTGAAGGTCGGGAGGGTGAAGCAGAATCCGCCGGCGCAGTTGGCTGCCGTGGCGCCACCAGATGCCACGAGTGTTCCATCGAGGCTGTAGGCGAGGGTGATCGTCACAGTGTCCCCGTCCTTGACTTCGATGGGGGGCGAGATCTCCGCAGTCACGTTGCAAGAAGATTGGGAAAAGGACTGTTCCGCCCCGCTAGAGACGGCGCTGTAGGACCACTTGATGTTGGGGTACGACGCGCTGCCCTGCCACTTGCAGAATTCGAGGCGCACGTATTTGTACGTGCCGGTGTCGATTTCCCGGCCCTGGCTGTTGAGCGTCGTATTGACGTTGGCCACGTTGCTGAAGTCAAAGAAGCTCGTGACGGTGTGGCGCCAGTTGTTGCCTTCTTCGTCCTTGCCGCCATTGCTCGTCGGGTCGGTCGTGCAGCTCATGATGTCGTCGGCACAATCGGAGTTGAGCCAAAACATCGAAGTCATGCCTACGTTGTTCTGGGTGGAGGGATTGATGTCTTCGGCCAGGTAGGCTGCGATCAGTTTCATCTGGAAGCTGTCTGCACCCACGAAGCCCAGGGATTGCGCAACCGCAGGGTCCATCTTGATGGCGGGCGAACGCGCCCCGCTGGAGAACTGAAGTTTCGCCGTTCCCTTGCCGCCACAGGCGGTCACGGACAGGGCCAGTGCGAGGCCGGCAATGAGGTTCATCGTTTTCATGTTTTTCCCCCTTAGTTTGAGTTCTTCTCAAGCGGATCATTGAGACCCGCAAAGAGTCCAATGATCTCGTCCATGGTCATCACTTTTTGTTCGCGCTCGCCGTACTTGCGCACTGCAAAGGAGCCTGCCTGGATCTCCCGATCGCCGGCTGCAAGCGCAAACGGAATCTTGGCCACCTGCGCTTCGCGTGTTTTGA
>CAZDSX010000009.1:42251-60582 GCA_964508305.1 uncultured Bacteriovorax sp. | reverse complement strand
CGCGACTGGAGGATCTTGGCCGCCTCCGAGGGTCGCAGAGGACGAGCTTCCTCGGAGCGATCGCGGAGCGCCCGGTCCGAACGCTCGTCCGGATGGGCAGCCCCCGGCTGCAAGACTTTAAGCTCCTTGAAGAATGTCATGTTCGCGGGGGTTATAAGGCGGTGCGCCGACCCCGGCAATTGGATAATTTTCCCTCTTTTTTCCAACCCTTCCCCTCCCTCCGGGCCCCCTCCCACCCCATTTGGATGGAGTTGGTAGGAGGCCCGGATTCGAGAGAGAGAGAGGAACCAGAGGGACAAACGGAAACAGGGACTAGATCAGGCCGGCCTGACCGACCGTTGGGACACTTGGGGGCGGAACATCATAGGGAAACTGGCTTTCGAAGGTACCCGGGATCCCGATCGTCTGGATGGGCAGGAACCGGGCCTTTTGCTCCGGGCTCAGGTTCCATTGGCGGGCCACGACGTTCCAGGGAGCCGTAGGCGAGTTCCAGAGGAACCCCAGATTGCTGTCGTAAAAGCTCGTCGTGAAGTTCGGGCAAAATGGGGTCATTTCCCGGATATTTTGCTGCCTGGCCTCGTCCCAGACCCAGCGATACGTGTCGATCTGGGACTGGCTCATGAGCCAGGGGCGCTGGAAGGAATTGGGGAGATCACCGCCCGCGTAATTGACCTGAATCTGGGGGTCGATCCCCTGCCCCGGAAAACTCACCGGGGACTTGAGGCTCGTGATCCCCGAGCGGGCATTCCATGCAGCAAACGGAGAGCCCATGGGCGCCTGGTTTTCGAGCTGCAGCGCTTGGGCTGCCGAAAACCCCTGAAGCCCGCAGTTCTCGCAGGGCGGAAGCCCGGCTTGCGCAGCCAGAGGAAGAAGACCGACCAGAAGTCCGAAGATTTTGTTTTTGAGCATACGTTCCACGCGGGCCCATTGTGCAGCCCCCATGCCATCTGCGTCAAAAATGACCCAGCCCTATGCCCATGAAATTATGAGCTTATTTTCACCATCACCGATCTCTCTCGAGCTTTCCCCAGTGGCTGGCTGTCCACCGATTGGTCACCCCCCCGCGCCATGGACAGCCCAGTCATGCGCTGCGACACTTAAAGGAATGGGGAAAAAGCCTTCAGGCCAGATCAGCGTCCTTGCGGCCCTGATGATCGGGACGACGTTCTTCCTGTTCTTCGCCTTCGTGGTGAATACGGGCATGGTCGTCCACGCCAAGATCAATCTCCAAAACGCAGCCGACATGGCGGCCTATTCGGGTGCTGCAACACAAGCCCGCCAGCTCAACCGGATTGGAATCCTCAATTACGAGCTCAGGCGCCAGTTCAAGAAGTTCCTGTTCCGATACTACGTGCTGGGCACGCGTGCCGCCCTCAAGCCGCAAGCCAACGGTGCGGTCAGATGGGGCCCCAATATGAACCAGGAGGTGCCGTCGGTCTGCGTGACCTTCAAGCCCAACGACAACTATTGCCAGCTCAACAACTTGCCGTCGATCCCCACCTACCAGGCCAGCATCCTTGACTCGATCGGGCAGGCACTGCAAAGCGTCCTCGAAAAGATCGAGCAGCTGCGGCAGGCCAACTGCGCCACCATCGGCAACACGAACCTCATGCTGCTTTACCTCTGGCTCTACAAGACGGAGGCAGGCATGAGCGCACTCATGCCGCAAGCGGGCGCAAACCCCACGCCCGAGGACGCAAAAATCCTCGCCACCCTTGAATTCCTCTCACAGGGCCTTGGCCTGATTCCCCGCAACCTCCTCACGAGCAAGCGGATCCTGTCGCTTGCGGGCTTCGTCAACCAGCCTCCGGTGACGGGGCTCACCCTGAACAAGCTCGAATCCTTCGAACAGGGCGGAGACCCCTACGCCCGGGAACGCACGATCCAGGCTTTTTACTCGGCCTACCATACGCTTGGTCCCAAGGTGTTCCTCGGCGACAGCATCGTGATGGACGAACTGCTCCCCGAAGCCGATACGATGCTCAAGCTCAAGCTCGTCCATCCGGAGTTCGACACATTCGCGACCCAGCAGGAGATCGTGAGCGGAAGCTGCGAGCAGCGGTACGTGAACCTGCCGGTGAGCGGGAAGACCACGCTGCCGGTGGCCGTCTACAAGGAACCCTCCTCCGTGGTTTACTACGCCGTCAGGCTCAAGGCCTCGGCGCGGGTCCTCCTCTCACCCTTTGGTGACATTGAGATGACCGCATATGCCGCCGCCAAGCCCTTCGGCAGCCGGATCGGCCCCGTCACAGGGCCTGAGGAATGGGTCCGGCAGGGGGCGCCGGCCGGGACCTATCTTCCCCACAGCCTGAACGGAGCCACTCGGCTCAAGGAAAAAGTCCCCAACCTCGGACTCATGGCCGACGAAGGAACGGCCAGGGGACGAGGCTGGGACAAGGCGGAGGTCATCACCGCCCTGAACCAGGCACTTGGCGCCGGCGCGCAGGCGGGTGCCACCTCGCTGGATGGCACGACGATCAAGAAACTGGAGGTTGCGGCCATGGGCCCCACCCTTTCGGAGCTCGGCAGGTACATCATCCCGGTCGACTTCTTCCAAGGCCGCTCTTCCGAGGTGGATCTCGACACCGAGTTCGAGCAGTTCTACTCGGCACCGGGAAAAACCCACGCCTTCTATGCCCCCCTGCGTGACAAGCAGTCGCCCGCGGGCGACCCGAGGCGGGAGATCGAAGATGCGCTCAGCTCCATCTCGCTTCCCGCGCTGCTGACGGGAGCGCAAACGGCCATGAAAAATGGCCTGTTCCAGTACTTTGGCTCGCTCCGTCAGGATACTGGAGGGGAGAATGCGGAAACCTACAGCGTAGCCCGGATCACCGATCCCCTGCATGACTGGGAAGGCAAACCCATCAGCATGGGGACAGTACCCGCGCTGATGACGGATGCCAGCCAGCTCCGTACCTCCTGGGGTGGCGCGGCACTGGGTCCGGACCGGACCGAAGGGCGCATCGGGTACAGCGTCAAGCTCGTGAGCTTCTCGCAACTTCGGCGGGAGGGACTGGCAATCGACCCCGAGACCGAGTCGGTCATCGACTTTATCGAGCACTAGCCACACGGCCGTCCATTTAGGGTTGCCAACCGACCACTCCGGCGTTTAGATCTCCGGCGGCGCCTCGCCGAACCTATTTTTTTATGATCAAAAAATTCATCCAGGAGCTCATCATGGCCAAGAAGAAGGCAAAAAAAGCCGCCCCGAAAAAGAAGACTGCTGCCAAGAAAACTGCAAAGAAGACTGCAAAGAAGAAGGCTGCCCCAAAAAAGAAGGCCGTAGCCAAGAAGAAGGCTGCCCCAAAAAAGAAGGCTGTAGCCAAAAAGAAGGCTGCCCCAAAAAAGACGGCTGCCCCGAAAAAGAAGGCCGTAGCCAAGAAGAAGGCTGCCCCAAAAAAGACGGCTGCCCCGAAAAAGGCCGCTCCGGTCGTCGCAGCAGCGGCAACCGGCATGGCCGCAGGCGCAACCCTGAGCCAGGCTTTTGGTTACAGCGCCGCCACTCATGACCAGGGTCATGACCACTCTCACTCCCACGACGAGTCCGAAGAGTAAGTCCTGGGCCGAAAAACCCTCAAAACCCCGTCAGGCGCTCTGAGAGCCGCTTGGCGGGGTTTTTTCATGTCCGACAATAGCCCTTTTCAGGGGCACCGCACCTTGCTAGACCGTGGGGCCTACCCGAGGCCTGAATGGAAATCCGAGACCTGATCCACGGTTCGATCGCCCTGTCTTCAGCCGAGCTCCCGGTGCTCGACTCGCGCTACTTTCAGCGCCTCAGGCAGATCCGCCAGCTGGGCTTTGCGGAGTACTCCTTCCCCAGCGCCACGCACAACCGATACATCCACAGCCTTGGGGCCATGGAGACGGCGACACAGGCCTTCGACACCATTTTTGAAGGACCCCGCTCCCGGGCGGCCGACAGCGCGGCACGCTTTCCATTGCTCTCGCTTGCCCCCCAGGCCCATGCCCGCTTCCGCGCCGTAGTGAGGCTCGCAGCCCTCCTGCATGATGTCGGTCACGGTCCTCTGTCGCACACGACCGAGTTCGCCATGCCACCGGTCGAAAAACTCCGCGTCCCGCACCTCGACCACAAGGGTCGCAAGGCCACGCACGAGGACTACACCCTCAAGATCATCCTCGACTCGGGCCTGACCCCGCTTCTTAGAAAATCCGCCGAAATCCAAAAGCTCGATTTCACCCCCGAACATGTCGCGGCGTTGATCGACCCGGACTTCAAGGCACCCGATGATTTCTTCAAGGAAAAGGTGCGCGGCGAGACGATCGACTTCCGCCCCATCCTCAAGCAGCTCATCTCAAGCGAGCTGGACGCCGACCGCATGGATTACCTCCGTCGTGACAGCCACGGAGCGGGCGTGAGCTACGGCCAGTTCGACTTTGACTGGCTCGTCTCCAACTTGACGTCCAACATCCACAACGGAAAGTGCTACCTCACGCTCCAGCACCGCGCGCTCTACTCCTTCGAGGACTTCCTCATCTCGCGCTTCCACATGTTCCTCATGGTGTACTTCCACTACAAGAGCGTCGTGTACGATGCGATGCTCGGTGAGTACTTTGAATCCGGGGAGTGCGACTACTCTCTCCCTTCCGACATCGAGGCCTACGCAACCTGCAACGATGCGCACCTCTACTCCCACCTCGCCCGCAGCTCCAACGAGTGGGCGCGCAGGATCACTGAAAAGCGCCCATACCGAATGCTCATGGAGCTCCACAGCGGGATCCCGGCCACCAAGGCTGCGGCCAGCGGCCAGAGCGAGCTCCTCGAAAAAACCGAGGAGAACCTCAAGTCCCGCGGAATCCACTTCCTCAAGGGCACCTCGACGGGCGAACTCTCGAAGTATTTCAGGAAGCCCGGAGATCCCATCTTCGTGCGCTACGACAACCACTACAGTGCTCCGAGCTTTATCCAGCTCGAGAAGTGCACGGACCTCTTCACCCGCTACAGCGAAAAGCGCAGCATCACCCGCCTGTATGTTTCGCCGGAGAACTATCCACTCTGCCGCAATGAGGGACGTGGAACTCCGCTCAAGTTCAGCGACCTGGAGGACGCTCCATGAGCGTGCTCTCGACCACCCGCCGCTCCACGGTACGGGACATCCGGCGCAAGAAGGGCTCCGGCCAGAAGATCGCCATGCTCACCGCCTACGATGCGACGATGGCGTCGCTGGTGGACCGCGGGGGCGTGGACCTGATCCTCGTCGGCGACAGCGTCGGCAACACGATGCTGGGTTTTGGCAACACGATCCCGGTCACGATGGAGATGATGCTCCACCATGCATCCGCCGTCGTGCGCGGAAGCCAGCAGGCACTCGTGGTGTTTGACCTTCCATTTGGTGCTGCGACGGATCCCGAGACCGCGCTCCGAAACGGCGTCCGGGCCCTGCAGGAAGCCGGAGCGCAGGCCGTGAAGCTCGAAGGCGATTCCTCGGCCGCACCCATTGTCGCCCGCCTCACGCAGCAGGGCATTCCGGTCATGGCCCACATCGGGCTCCAGCCCCAGCAAGTCAACCAGCTCGGAGGCTATCCCCGCTTTGGAAAGACTCCAGAACAGGCCGAAAGCCTGCTCCAGTCCGCCCTTGCACTCGAGGCTGCCGGAGCATTTGCGGTGGTCCTGGAGTGCGTGGTTGATGAAGTGGCCGAGCGGATCACCCGGGCACTCGCCGTTCCCACCATCGGAATCGGATCCGGCGCGGCCACTGACGGCCAGGTGCTGGTGATCAATGACTTGGTCGGACTCTCGCTCACGGCTCCGCCCTCTTTTGCAAAGCCCAGGGCAAACGTAGCTGCCACCATCGAGCAGTGCGTTCGCGACTATGTCGCGGAGGTCACTTCCACTTCGCGCCAGCCCAATGCGGGAACCACGGGAAATGCGTAGCTGGCTTGCCATCGACATCGGCAATACGCAGACGGTTGCCGGGCGCTACAGTGTCCCGGAACCGGAGAGCCCCTCCCGGGTCCTTGAATCGGTGGAGATCATCCGCTTCAAGACTCAAAAGGACATCACCCCTGCCCAGTGGCTGGAGTGCCTGGCGCCCCTCTTCATCGGGCCCATCGAGCAGATCCACGTGGCCTCGGTGGTTCCTTCCCTCCGGCCCGTCCTCGAAAAAGCCTTCGAAGCAACATCCTGGCACTGGCTGGATTCGCGCTCAAAGATCCCCTTCGAGCTCGCCCTACCGCACCCCGAGCAGTTGGGTGCAGACCGGATCGCAAACGTGGCAGGTGCGCTCGGAAGGCACGCCCCTCCCTTCGTGATCGTCGACGCGGGCACGGCCACTACTTTTTGCGTCGTCGATGGACGCAACCGATACATCGGAGGTTCGATCACTCCGGGGATGGAAACTGCATTCCATGCCCTTGCATCCAAGGCCTCGCGACTCTTCGAAGTGCCATGGGCTCGCCCCGCACAGGCACTGGGCAATACGACCGAAACCCAGCTCCAAAGCGGTATCGTGCACGCCCACGAAGCACTCATCGAAGGGATGACGGCTCGGCTGATGGCGGAGGCAGCAATCCCGCAGGCCAGGCTCCTGCTCACGGGAGGCTGCGCCAACTACATCCGGCCCGCTGGGTTTGAATTCATTCCCACACTCACGCTCGAGGGGCTGGTCCGGATCGGACTTCTTGCGGAGGCCAGGCCATGAAAATCCTGCTCGGGATCAGCGGCGGCATTGCCGCTTACAAGACCCCTGAACTGGTCCGTGAACTCCAAAAGTCCGGCCACGAAGTCCGCTGCCTGATGACGGAGAGTGCCTCGCAGTTCGTGAGCCCGCTCGTCCTGCAAACACTCACCCACCAGGCGGTCCCCTCCGCGCTTTTTGGACCCGAAGTCCGCGGCACCGATCACATTGACTACGCCCGCTGGCCCGATGCGATCCTGATTGCACCGGCCACTGCCCAGACTGTTGCGAAGATCGCACTCGGGCTCGCAGACGACCTGCTTTCGACCGTCGTGCTTGCGACTCGCGCGCCCGTCACGCTTGCCCCGGCCATGAACACGGCCATGTGGGAAAACCCCGCGACCTGCCACAACCTGGAGCTCCTCCGGCAGCGCGGCTTCAAGATCATTGAACCTGCCTCCGGCGTGCTGGCGTGTGGCGAGGAGGGCGCTGGAAAGCTCCCTGAACTTGCCACGCTCACGGCAGCCCTGGCACCTCCATCAGGGAGGCTGGCTGGCACGCAATGGCTGATCACCGCAGGCCCCACGCGCACGCACATCGACCCGGTCCGCTACATCACCAATCCCTCCACCGGCACCATGGGCCGAGCCATGGCCGAGGAGGCCCTCGCCCGCGGTGCCACCGTCCAATATGTGCTTGGCATCGACAAGGGAGTGGTCCGGCCCGTGGGCAAGGGCCTGCACCTCACCGAAGTCCTGACGGCGCAGGAGATGCTCGATGCCTGCCTTCCGGTATTGGGTGAAGTCGATGGGGTCATCGCCACGGCAGCCGTAATGGACTACGAGGTCGCCTCGCCTTCCAGCCGCAAGCTCAAGCGCAGCACCTCTGCAGCCACCCTCGAACTCCAGCCCGCAGTGGATGTCCTGGGAACGCTGAGGAGCCGATGCAAGGATGCCTCGACCCTCTTTGTCGGGTTCGCTGCCGAAACGGATTCCGTTCTTGAAAACGGCTCGCGAAAGCTTGAATCCAAGGGGCTCGACTTCCTCTTTGCCAACCCGATTGCAGGGCTCGGCGAGGAACCTTCGACGGGCTTCGGGACCTCGACCAACGCCGGGTATTGGATCTCGCGGAACCCTGCTTCAGCCGATCACTGGCCGCTCGAATCCAAGCGGGAGATTGCAAGACGCATCTGGGACCGCCTCGAGCAGGCCCTCTCCTAGTGCTGCTTGGCGCGGCTGACCGCCAGGGACTGGTCGGCCCTGACCCAGGATTCCTGCTTCCTGACATAGCGGCGTTCAATGATCTTGAAGAGGCTGTCCTCCATCGAGAGTCGTGCAAAATAATCCTCGGGATCCTCGCTTCCCACAGGGTTGATTTCGTCTCCGGCTCCCTTGAAGTTGGCCTGACCCGTCTTGCCGTCAGCGGCTCCGCCACCGCCCAACTCTCCCCCGAAGCTCCAGCTCGAGCCCTTTCCGCCACGGCCCCCGCCGCCACCGGAAGCATAGGCACCCGATCGAGCGTCATCCATGCCGGCCGTGGCCGCAGATCCGCTTCCGGCTCCATTCTGGCCCGCAGGACTCAGCGCCTGGAGGCCGGAGCCGGCTGAACTCTTTCCCGCAGCGGCTCCTCGAGTGGTCGCCGCGCCCGAGGCAGAGCCTCCGGGCAAGGTATTTTGCAGATCGAGGGGCGAAGGCGCACTCCGGTCCACCGGAGTCAGTGTCCCTGGCGCGGGAGCGACGATCTTTGCGAGAGCTGCATTTTGGATGTCGGAGCCGTTCTTCTTGACGCCGGAGGCTCCTCCCTCCAACTTCTGGATGTTGTCCTTGGTCTGGCTGAGCTGGCTCATCACCGCCGCAGTACCCGCCACCTGGTTCATCATCATGTTCCCACCCGGAGCCGAGCCAGGACAGTTTGCCGGAGCAGGGGTGGCACAACACTGGGGCATGGGATTGACGCTCTCGCAAGTGTAGTTTGGCGCCTCGACGCTGCTGGAGCAGGCCGTCCCAAACCAAAGGGACAGGCCGGCCAGTACGCACCACCTCGAATTCACTCGACGGAAGTTGCTGTTCATATCCTCGCCCCCTCTCAACCGCAGCCCTTGGCTATGATCTCGGATTGGACATTGCTTTCGATCAACTCGGAATACTTTCGCTTGTAGCATTCGGCGATCTCGCCGCTGTTTCGAATCCCCCTGCAACGATCCTTGATCAACTTGAAATACCTGTCCTTCAACTGGCTCCTGCTCGGCACGGCGTACAGTTTCCTGAGGAAACCACCATAAGTCGCCTCGGCCCTGGAGTAGATCCCCAACATCGCAATGTGCTTGAAGGCCACCTGGAGCTGTTCGCGCATGGCACTGGCCTGGCAGTTGACGACGTTGTCCTGACTGACCTCATCGCGTGACCCCTGGTTGAACTCGCACTTGGCCACCTCGGCAGGCGAGGCGGTCTTGGATGCAAATTCAACAAAGCCCTCGTAGTCCGATACGATCGAGGCTGGAGCGGGAGATTCCACGGTTTTCTGTGACTCGAGCGACTTGATCGTCTCCTTCATCGAGCAGGCAAGCGCCTGAACCCAGGCGCCGCGCTCCACGGCTCCCTCCCACCGGCCACGCCCACCACCAAATCGGGCATAGAACACCACGCGGCGCTTGCCACGCTTGTAATAGCCCGTATGCGCCGGCAGGCCGCAGCTCTGCCCCAGGTGGCTCGCGCTGGTTTCTTTTTGGTTGCCGGTCAGGTCGTTGGCAGTCAGGCTGCAAACCGGAGTCAGGAACTGGCGCCCCTGGACACCATAGGCTCCCTCATCTTCACCCCGGTACTTTTTGTCGACATCCTTCTGGACCGCATCGCGCAACTCAGAGATCAGGCGCGGGATCGCAACCGAGCACTCTTCCATCGAACCCGTCTTGTCCGTCGCCGCCCGACACGGTGCCTTGACGCCGGCACTTGCAGACACGGCCGCACACAGACCCACCCACACGGCCAGTAAAAAAGCCCGACGATGAAGCAACCATTGCCCCCACCTGTTCATAGCGTTCACTCTCCCCCAGAAACAGGTTCGCGCGGGTCTTTCAATTTGACAAGGTGAGTCATCTTCCCGCACCCTCAAGGGAGTCACGCATCATGAGTTCTCCAAAAAACCTCGCATTATCGGCGGTTCTTGCCCTCATGGCTGGGTCATGGGCGACACTCCCTTCGCTTGCCGAAACGGGGGAAGGGCCCGAGGCCGTGCAGTCTGCACTCGACCACCTTTACCTCCAGCACAAGAGCCACCTTTCCAAAAAAGGTTCATCCCGTGCCCCGATCGCTGAGGCGGAGCAGGAGCTCGGATCCATCTTTGATCGCCGCGCCAAGAGCATCGAGAAGCAAAAGCAAAACCTCTACCAGGAAATCGCCAAGTACCGGTACCACTCCGCCGGGGCGATCACCCTCGACGCCACCGACACCCAGGAAAGGAAGCCCGACCCGGATTTTGATCCTGAACAGCTCGCCGATCGATCGAGGGAGGAAGCATTCAAGGAACCGCTCCCCTACCTGGGCCCCTTCAGTCCCGAGTACCAGGCCACACAGACTGCATCTGCCCCCACGGCCCCCGAGCGAGAAGATCCTGTGATCCGGAGCAAGGACGGGCCACGCGAGATCATCTTTCCGGGCAGAAAACCATCTCCCTCTCCCTCGCCGCGTTGAACCATGTCTGTCCTCCTTTCAGCCATTCTCCTGATCCTGGCCCTGCCCCAGAGCGTCCGGGCGGAACCATCGCCCTTGCCCGCTCCGCCTCCCGCTCTCACTCCAAGAGCTCCAGCCCCCTCGAGCCTTCCCGAGACCGTGCCCCCCGAAATTGTTCCGGAAGTGCCCTATCCCAGGCTTTTTGAATACCCGGGACGGGACTCAGAACCCTCGGTTCGGGTGCGTGCATCCCCTTCTCCCCGCCGCGCCAACTAGGGAATTTCCCTTTGCATTCCCAGAACCTCCGGTTTCTAATGCGCGAAAATGGAGGATTTACCGATGAAGACCCGTTGCATGAACGGCGCGGCCCTTGCGGCCACCCTCGCAGTCGCAGTTGTGTTGAGTTCGCTTTCTCCCGCCCGGGCTTTCGCCGAGCGCGTGGTCGGCATCGGGGTCCAGATCGGACAGGACGCCCATCTCCAGACCGAAATCCGCAGCGTGATCCCAAACCTTCCCGCGCAACGCGCCGGCATCCGGGCAGGAGACCTGCTCCTTGCCGTGGATGGCAATCGGACCACCGGGCTCACCATCGACGCCGTAACGAGCCTGCTCCGTGGAGCCGGCATTGAAGGAAGCCTGGTCACGCTGGATGTCTACAGCCCGACCCGCCGCCAGGGACGCATTCTTCAGCTGCAGCGCCAGGCCTTCGGCGAAGACTGCCTGCTCGAAGGCAGCCTGAACCTCCGCCTTCAGGGCTCGCCCGAAAACGGCTGGGTCTCAGGATCCATTGGTACCCAATATGTGAACTGGAGTGTGTTCTACGGCAGGATCCAGGCCTGGGTGGGCCAGCGCATGACCACGCTGGACATCAGCCGCATGCCTTACGGTTCGGACATCGAAATCTCCGGCTGGATCGGCGGAAGCTACGTCCGCTGGCGATCGATGGGCGACTGGTTCACGGGCTACCAGCCCTGCATCCGCCCGTAGGAGTCAGGACAAAACCAGATTATCGATCAGGCGGGTCCCGCCCAGGTAGGCAGCCACAAAGACGGTTGCGCCGACCGAGGCCTGCTCCAGGGGCTTGAGGCTCCCGGAACACCTGATCTCCAGATACTGGACACGGAAGCTGGGATCCTGCAGGAAACTGCGGCCCAGCTTCTGGAGTTTTTGGACTTCCCTCTCGCCGCGCGAGAACTCCGCCTGCACGGCCTGGAGCGCCCGGAAGAGCGAAGGCGCCAGTGCACGCTCCTCGGGCGAGAGATAAACATTGCGTGAACTCATCGCCAGACCATCCCTCTCGCGGATCGTGGCGCCGCGATGCAGCCTCACTGGAAACTCGAGATCCCGCACCATGCGCTCGATCACGGCGCACTGCTGGGCATCTTTTTGGCCAAAGAATGCGTCATGCGGCTGGACGAGATTGAGCAACTTGAGGACGACCGTGGCTACCCCGCGAAAATGTCCGGGTCTGAATTCCCCGCAAAGCGGGCCGGAGACCGACTCCTCGATCACGTAGGTGGATGAGTCCTCGCGGTACATCTCCGCTGCATCGGGCGCAAAGAGAACCGAACAACCGGCCGAGCGCAGCGCTTCTACATCCCGGTCAAAAGGGCGCGGGTACTTGGAGAGGTCCTCGTTCGCTCCAAACTGGAGTGGATTGACGAAGATCGTGGCCCACGCTTCGGCCCCGCCGGACTTGGCCTGCTCTACAAGTGAAAGATGGCCTGCATGGAGGGCCCCCATGGTTGGCACCAGGCCGATTCGGGTGGAGGCAGGCAGGGACTCGCGGTGCGCCCTGAGTGCCGCCCGAGTCTTGAGGACCAGCATGGATCCGATTACCTGCGTACGCGATAAGGTCCGGCTGAAAGCCGCTTCACTGCGGAGCTCAGGCGCGGATGACCCGCGAGGCCGGGGAGCTTTTCGCGGTGCCGGGACTCCTGCGAGGAAAGGCGGGCGAGCTCGTCATCAAAACTGGGGGTGGGAGCACGCTCCAGATCCAGCTGCTTGATGCGCTCATAGAGAGCGGCGTCATGGGTGATGCCCGGCTTGACAGAACTGAGACCGCGACGGGTGTCCTGCGAGTGGAATGCTCCCGTGGAGGTCAATCCAAGGACCAGCGCAAGGGCCAGGAGGCCAAACCGATATGCCTGCTTGTTCTTTACGATCGAATTCACGTTCCACTCCTTCGAGGTTGAAAGCCTAGCGTCGCGCCCCATTGAGCAAGGGGGGTGCCATCTGACACACCCCCTCAAAAACCGGGAAAACCCTTGAGTTTCAACGGACGTTTCTGGAACATTCTCGTTTCGACTGTAAACGTTTTTGACACCTGTAACTGAAACCACATGAGCTCCACCCAAAAGACCCCTCGCCCGATCCGACTGACCGGCGTGAGACAGAACAACCTCAAGAACTTCAACGTGGAGTTCCCTGCCCGCAAGATCTCGGTCGTGACCGGCCTCTCCGGGAGCGGCAAGAGCTCCCTGGTATTCGACACCCTGTACGCCGAGGGCCAGCGTCGTTACATCGAATCGCTTTCGACCTACACCCGTCAGTTCCTCGAGAAGATGCCAAAGCCCGAGATCGACTCGATCGAGAACATCCCCCCTTCGATTGCACTCGAGCAAAAAAACCACGTGCTCAACTCCCGAAGCACCGTGGGCACGCAGACGGAGGCAGTGGATTACCTCCGCGTGCTGTTTTCAAAGGTAGGAAAGACCCTCTGCCTCGACTGCGGCACCGAGGTGACCAGGCTCGACCCCCAGAAGATCTCGGAATGGGCGCTGGACTGGATGCCGGGCCGCCGCACCCTGGTGACCGCCCCGCTGGCGCTGCTCGACCCGGCCCCATCCGGGAAGGTGCCGCCGAAAAAAGCGGCAAAAAAGACAAAGGAAAAACCCTCCAAGGGAGCCGCCCAGGCGAGCCTCAAAAGCTGGTTCGAGCTCCTGCGGGAACAGGGCTACGGGCGACTCGTCTACCGTGGGCAGGACGATCGCGCCGTCCTGCTGGATCTGGACGACCTCGCCTCACCGGAGTTCCCCAAGGTTCCCGACTCGGCTCTCCACGACGGAAGGCTCCATGTCGTGATCGATCGCCTGCGAATTGCCGAGGGCACGAGCCCCGATCCCGAAACCCGCAACCGCATCAATGATTCGATCGCCCAGGCGCTCAGGCTCGGAAGAGGTCGCATCACCTGGGTGGACCAGAATGCCGATCCCGAAACGGCGTCGACCTGGAAAACCCTCGACCAGCGTTTCGCCTGCACGACCTGCTCGCGCGAATACGTGGTCCCGGAACCACACCTGTTCTCGTTCAACAGTCCGCTCGGCGCCTGCTCAAAGTGCTCGGGCTTCGGGTTCACGCTCGAGCTTGACGAAAACCTCATCGTCCCGGATCCCTCAAAGACCCTCAAGAACGGGGCCATTGACCCATTCTCCAAACCCTCGTTTTCTGACTGGCAGAAGGACCTTTTCCGCTTTTGTGAGCGCAACGGAATCTCCATCGGCAAGCGATACCGTGAACTCACGATCCAGGAGCGCAAGCTGATCTGGAACGGATCACCCGGGGACAAGACTTTTTCGGGGATCATCGCCTGCTTCGAGGAGATGAAGCGCTGGAAGTACAAGCTCCACATCCGGGTCTTCATTCGTCGCTACCAGACCCAGCTGCTCTGTCCTGAATGCAGGGGTTCGAGGCTCAAACCCGACGCACTCGCAGTGCGGGTCGGCGGAATGAACCTGCCCGATGTGCTGGACCTCCCGCTTGAAAAAACGCTCAACTGGATGCGCGGCCTGCCGGCCAAATGGTCCGAGAACGAAAACAAGATCGCCTCCGAGATCTACCACCAGGTCGAGCGCCGGCTCTCGTTCCTCGACGAAGTGGGCGTCGGTTACCTCACCCTCTCACGCCTGACCAAGACCCTCTCCGGCGGCGAGTTCCAGCGCATCTGCCTTGCAACCCAGCTCGGCAACGGACTGTGCGGGACCCTCTACGTGCTCGATGAGCCTTCCATCGGACTCCACGCCTCCGACACGGAGCGACTGATCCGCATCCTCAAGCGGCTCCGCGACCAGGGCAATACCGTGGTGGTGGTTGAACACGACCTCGAAGTCATGAAGAACGCCGACTGGCTCGTCGAACTGGGACCCGGCGCCGGGAGGCGCGGAGGCGACCTCGTTGCGGCAGGTGAAGCGGCGACCCTGGGCAGCATGCCGCAGTCGGTGACCGGAAAGTACATAGCCGGCACCGCCACCGTTGACCGTGTCCGTCCGTTTCGCCCTGCGCGCGCACGTCGCGGCATCAAGATCACGGGCTGCTCCGAGCACAACCTCAAGAACCTGACCGTGGATTTTCCGCTGGACCGATTTGTCGTGGTCACGGGAGTCTCGGGTTCGGGCAAGAGCACGCTCGTACACAAGACCCTGCACAACGCCCTTTCAAAGGTCTTTTATCGCGATGTGGACGTTGAAGTGGGCCGCTACGAAAACCTCTACGGGGCCGACCTGGTCTCCGGCGTCGTGCTCCTTGACCAGAGTCCGATCGGCAAAAGCTCGCGTTCCAATCCGGCCACCTATCTCAAGGCCTGGGACGAGATCCGAAAACTCTATGCTTCGCAGCCGCTCGCGCTCAGGAGGGGCTACACCCCCCAGCATTTTTCATTCAACGTGGATGGCGGGCGCTGCCCTGTCTGCAAGGGCGAAGGAGAGATCACGCTCGACATGCACTTCATGGCCGAAGTGAAGCTTCCCTGCGAGGAGTGCAGCGGAAAGCGCTTCAAGAAGTCGGTCCTCGACGTCACTTGCCGGGGCAAGGATGTATTCGGACTCCTCAACACCACGATTGATGACGCCTACGAGCTGTTCCTCGACAATCCGGTTCTCAAGCGCAAGTTCGGCATCCTTCGTGAGGTTGGACTGGGCTACCTGCATGTAGGCCAGAGCTCCACCACTCTTTCGGGCGGAGAGTCCCAGCGCCTCAAGATCGCAGCCACTCTCGATGACCGGAGCTCCGAAAACCTGCTCTACATCTTTGACGAGCCCACGACGGGACTTCACCTCGACGACGTGAAGAAGCTCCTTCGGGTGATCCAGGACCTGGTGGATTGCGGCCACAGCGTCGTGATGATCGAGCACCATCTCGACATGATTGCCCAGGCTGACTGGGTCATCGACATCGGGCCCGGTGGCGGCGAACACGGCGGTTCCATCATTGCGCAGGGACCGCCCGACGCGCTGGCGCTCGACCCGAGATCAACCACGGGTCAGATGCTCCAGCGCGCGGGCTATCAATTTCCTGCTCGCGAACTCGTTCGCCCGAACTGAGCCTTACTCGCGCGTAGCCTGGCCCGCAGCGGATCCCGGGGTGGGTTCCGTCACGTTGTCGGCTTTCTCGGCAACGATGGCCGGGTCGGCCAGCGAGTGCAGCGAAATGGCCAGAGTGTACTCCCGGGTCGCCACGTCCTGCGACATCGACCAGGCGGCAGTGCTCACCAGGCGGATCCGCTTGCCCTCGTAGCCCTTCCAGTAGTCTGTCGCACCCTGGAGCATGTAACGCGGGTTCTCGCGGCGCTTGGCTGTGGCCAGCCATGGGTGCTTGACGAGGTCGACAACGAAGAAGGCCCGGCCATGGAGGATCTCGACCGTGCCCATGAGCAGGTACTTCTCTCCGTCAGAGAGCTCCACTGCCTGGTTGGACACCTGGAACGGCCATGGAATTTCACCGCCACAGCTGGAGTAGCAGCCTTCAAAGGGGCCGGAGGGCCTGGTACCTGTGGCAGCACCGCCGTCGTCCAGTGCATGCCAGCCGCCCGAGGCATAGACGCCTCCCGAGATGGCAGCAACTGCCGCAAAAGCCCAAGCTGCAAACTTCCAATTTACCTTTTTCATTTTTCCCCCCTCTTCAAACCCTTGATTTCCCGGTTCTCAGCGCGCCTCTTGAGGGGGTTGTTGGCCCCCTGAAGCTGCACCTTGAGACCCGGGGCAAGACGGTAGCCTTCCTTCCAGTTCAGAAGATACTGGGGCTCCTTCATGTCGGGTTCGATCAACTTACGCAGACGATTGATGTTGTAATAAAGCTTGTTGTCATGGGCGTGCGGCCGGTACTTCTCGCCCCAGACGCGTTCAATCAGATCGGCCTTGGAGAGAGCGCGGTCGCTGTCGGCCCCTTCCTGATGGTGCGCTTCGCAAAGAGCCTCGAGGATATGGAGCAGGACATACTGCTTGCCGAGGGAGATACCCGCCTTCTCACGAGTCTTGACCTGGAGCTTTCGCCCGTCGATCTGGAGATCGACCGACTCCTGCTGCAGGCGGCGGCGCTCGACTGCGAGCTGCTCCCGGAAAAACGCAAACGACTGCCCTTGTGCGGAGTTGTCCAGGAGGTCGAGGTACCAATTGGCGCGGATGTAGTCGTTACGCACGCGGGCCATGCACGCGTAGGCGTACAGGACATACAGATGGGAGTACCAGTTGTGGTGCGCAAGGAAGGAGGCATGCGCCTTTTCGATCCAGGGCTGCGCTCCTTCGGCGTCGCGGCGGCGAAGCCTGAGCCAGCCCAACTGGAGGTAGATCAGCCCATTGATCCCGGGAATATCGCGTGCTTCGAGGTCACGAAGCGCCCAGTTGAGCAGGAACTCGGCACGGAGCCAGTGTCCGCGCTGTGTAAAGGTGTTGGCGAGCATCACCCACGCACGGGCGCGGGACTCCAGGAGCGCCTGGCGATCCGTGAAGTCAGGATGGGCTTCCTCATGGGCCATCGCCCGGAGGTACTGCCTGAGGTGTGCCTGCGCTTCTTTCCATTGCTCGCGCTGGCCGGCGAGGACCGCGTGGCAATACCAGACCGTCGAAGGAATCTGGGTCGGGAAGCTCACCATCAGGGCCTTGAGCTCACGCTCCCACTGGCTGATCTCAGCCGTATCCCTCGCCTCGCTGGCCATGCGCATGAGCCGGCCCAGCGCTTCGGCAGTAGTGCGTACGTCACCCTGGGAACGAGCCAGCTCGAAGGCCTGGCGGTAGGTCTGGCGGGCCTCTTCGAGCGCGCACTTTTCGGCAAGCAGGTTGCCGAGCCGAATGAACTCTCCCGCACCCGGAGCCCCCCCAGACAGGAGGGTCTGGGTGGATTCGGTGGACCGTAGTCTCAGCTGGGGTTTAAACTGCTCCAAGAACTGCTCCGCGTACTGATTTTGAGGCTCGCCATATCTATTCAGAACGGAGCCGGAGTCAATATGGAACTTGCCACTCAGCGTTGGGGATCGACCGATTCGCAGGACGCCCGGAAAATCCCAAGCAATTCCCCAGCTAAGCCACGCCTTCTTTTTCTGCATGGAATGGGCGGAACTGGCTTGCTTTGGAGGCCCGTTGCTGCAGTCCTCGAAGACGAATTTGAGATCCTCGCGCCGGACCAGCGCGGTCATGGAAAGAGCCGGATTCCGGCTGCTCCCGGGGGGCGGGAGACCCCGGGATACTCACCGATCCATTATGCCGAGGACGTCATCGAGACGATGCACGCGCAGGAGTTCCACCCCTGCATCCTCATCGGCCACTCCATGGGAGTTCGCACGGCCTGCGCCGTGGCGCACCTCAAGCCCGAGTGGGTGCGAGGCCTGGTCCTGGTGGATCTGGGCCTGGAAGGTCTTGCCGGGGGGGGACTTGGCGAAGGCTTGGCCCGGTTCATTCGGATCCTGCCCGAGAGCTTTCCCTCGCGTGAGGCGGCGCGGACCTTCATGAACGAAAACTGTCCGGATGGTTCCATCGCCCAATACCTCATGGCCGTATCCGTGGCCCGCCCCGCCGATGCAGGCGGCGGCATCACCTTTCCATTCGATCACTCCGCCCTGCTACGGACCATCGAGGCCGCGCGCGGCACGTCGATCCGGGATTGGGTCATCGAGACGGCAAGGCGTGGAATCCCGGTCCTCCTCCTTCGAGGCGAGCGGAGCCAGGTTTGGAGCCGCGAAGAGTTCGAATCTGCGGCCCGGGAGCTGGCTTCGGTTCCCGGCGTCGAACTGCATGAGGTGCAGGGCGCCGGGCACGGCCT
>CAZDSX010000009.1:39183-42241 GCA_964508305.1 uncultured Bacteriovorax sp. | reverse complement strand
AAACGCGCCGAGTTCACGGCGCTCCTCAGGGAGTTCTGGCGCGCGAAAGCCTCAGGCTGAATCGCCCGAGTCACCCGCCACGTCCGGGTTCATCTCCACCTTGGCCTTGGTACGAAGCTGCTGGATCCATTCGTCCTGGAGCACTCGCTCCTTCTTGAAGCGGATCTGCTGCTCAAGCTTGGCCTTTTCGGCGGCAAACTTGGACATGTCCGCCTTCTGGCTGTCAGAAACCACCGCCACGGCCACCCAGGCCATGGATTCATACTTCTTGGCCTTGCCGCCTTGTGACGGAATGATCGGGGATTTTTCGGCGAAGGCATCTGCGAGCAGTTCCTTGGCCTCGCCCAGCCCCTGGATAAAAGGTGACTGGCGGGTGATCATGCCCGTGGACTTGACCGTGGCGCCCACGCTCTTGAGCAGGGCGTTTGCCTGGGCATCCGAGCCCTTGCCCAGGACGGGAAGGAGCGAATCAGCCAGCTTCTGGTTGGCCTTCCGGATTTCCTCGGTCTTCTCGCCCGCGAGCACGTCGCGCGCGATTTCCTTTTGGACGTCTTCGAACTTCTTGCCCTTGTAGGTCGTGGACTTGACCTGCTCGAAACGGACCTTGGCGCGGGCGAGTTTTGCAGGATCCTTGATGAAGGCTTCCACTTCGGCGGCAGGCACGGTGACCGCCTTGCGGCCGGTCTCGGTGTCGAGGAGCACGTACTTGATGGTGCGCTTCTCGCCGCTGATCTTAAATTCGCGCTCCACTTCGTCCTCGGCGACCTGGATGCTGCCCTTGACCGACTCCATCCATTGCTGAAGGGTCAGGTCATCCCGGATCATGTCCTCGAACCCGCCCGGGGTCAGGCGATTGTTGGCCAGCACGGTCTTGTAGGCGGCCATGTCAAATCGGCCGTCTTTTTGGAAATAGGGCAGCTCCTGGATCTTTTTGCGGACTTCAGAGTCCGAAGGCACGATCCCCTGCTTTTGGCAGTCCTGCAGGATGAGCTTGCGCTGGACGAGCTCGTTGAAGACTCCCTCACGCACCTTGAACATCCGGATCTGCTCTTCGGAGAGCTTCCCGCCGGTCATCTGCTTCATGGACTCGATGCGGCGCGATAACTCGCGATTGAATTCAGCGATCGAAATGGCCTCGCCGTTGACCTCGCCCGCCTGGCTGCCGCCGGCTCCCATGCGCATCCCTCGGCCTGCCCGGGGGGCGATGAAGTCCGAGAGGACGAAGGTTGCGGCGATCCCGCCAATGATCAGGGTGACGGCCGCCGGGCCCAGCTTGGATCTCATCGTGGTCAGCATCTCGAAGGTCTCCTCAACAAGTTGGGGCCCGGGTTTTCGCAAGGTTGCGTTCAAACCGGGGAGTCATTACGATGCCCCGTAACAGACCCATGTTCAAATACCTAAGAGAGTATCGCTTCCAGATCACGCTTTTTCTTTTCATTCTGCTGCCGATCATTGCGATCGACACCTCGACGCGCGCCCCCAGGGAGTACCGGTTTTATGACCGATGGGTCATCGGGCTCACCTCCCCCGTACAGGCGGCAATCCAGTGGACCCTCGATCGCGGGGTCTCGGCCTTCCAAAACTACATCTTCCTGCTCGGCACTCGACGTGAAAACCTCGTGCTTCTCGACGAAAACCGCAAGCTGCTCAACGAAATCGCAAGCCTCCGCGAGACCCAGCAGGAGAACTCCCGCCTCCGCCAGCTGCTCGCTTTCCAGGAAAAATCCGAGCTCCAGACCGTGGTGGCCAGGGTCATCGGCCGCGATGTCTCGACCGAGTACCGTGCCCTCCGCCTCAACCGAGGAGAAAACTCAGGAATTCAGAAGGACATGGCCGTCGTCACCTCCGAAGGCGTGGTGGGCAGGGTCCTCAGGACCACCCCGGATACGGCGGATGTCGTCACGGTCGTGGACACCCTTTCGGCAGTGGATGCCATCGACGAGCGTTCCCGCGCCCGCGGCATCGTTGAAGGACTCAGTGATGACCTCTGCCAACTGCGTTTTGCGCTTCGAATCGACGACATCGCCCCCAACGACGTGCTGATTTCCAGCGGACTGGGAGGCATTTTTCCCAAGGGCGTTCCGGTCGGGATCGTCTCCAAGGTCACCAAACAACCCTACGGAATCACCCAGGAGGTCGAGGTCCGCCCGGCCGTGGACTTCTCCAAGCTTGAAGAGGTCCTCGTGATCGTCAAGAAGGTCAAGAGCTGAGGACCGGATAGATGACCCGCCTGTTCCTCAAACTCCTGAGCGGTCCGTTGATGTTCCTGCTGGCCTGTGTGCTGCTGGCATTCCAGTCTTCGTTCTTCCTCGCCTTCCCGCTCAACTGGATCCAGCCCGACTTCCTCCTGCTGCTGGTGATCTGGTTCACGCTCAAGCGCGACTTCACGGAAGGCGGAGTCATGACCCTGCTCATCGGCCACCTGGCCGAGATGCACAGCAGCTCGCCCTCGGGCACGCTGCTGGTGGCCTACATGTCGGTGTTCCTCGGTGTCCAGTTCGCCTCAAGATTCGTGGTGATCCCCGACTTCCAGTCCTGGATCCGCCTCACCCTGTTTTCCTCCCTGGGCTGGAGGATGGCTTCGCTGGCAGTACTCGCCTACCTCGACAAGGCCGAGATCCAATGGAAGCACACCCTGTTCCACCTGCTCCCCGGGGCGGTGGCAACCGGGATGGCGGGACTCTGGCTCTTTCCCCTTCTCGACAGGCTCGACAAGCTCACCCACCGCAACCTCCGCCAGGAGCAGCAGCTCTCGGATGACCTGCGTCTCCAGGAAAATGAGGGAATCTGAGCCATGTCCTTTCTGGGCCAGGAACAACAGGTCAGGGAGTTTCAGGACCGCTTCAGGTACCTCTACGTCGTGCTCGGCCTTGCCTTCTCGGTGCTCACGCTCCAGCTCGTCAACCTCCAGATCCTCCAGGGTGACAGCCTTCGCGACGCCTCCGAGGAAAATCGCATCAAGCGCGTCAAGATCGCCGCCCCGCGGGGCATGATCTTCGATCGCACCCGGCAGCTCCTGCTCGACAATCGTCCTGCATTCGACCTCGAAGTGGGCCCG
>CAZDSX010000009.1:11237-39173 GCA_964508305.1 uncultured Bacteriovorax sp. | reverse complement strand
AGGGATTCGGGCAAGGCCGCCGAGACGCTCGCCCTGATCTCGCGCATCATCAAGATGCCGGTGCCCGAGATCCAGGAGATCCTCGACAAGGCCAGGCACCAGGCACCCTACATGCCGATCAAGCTCAAGACCGACCTCAGCCGCGATGAGATGGCTGAGCTCAAGAGCTGGCAGATCGCCATGCCCGGTGTTTCGGTCGAAATGGAGATCAAGCGCACGAATGTCTATGGAGACGTCGCCGCCCACATGCTGGGCTACATCGGCGAAGTCAGCCCGACCGAGCTGCCCCGGCTCAATTCAACCAGCCAGCTCAAGCGCTACAAGCTCGGAGACAGCATCGGGAAGTTCGGCCTCGAACAGAAGCTCGAGGACATCCTCCGCGGTGACGACGGCGAGGAATGGGTCGAGGTCGACGCCCTTGGAAGGCGAAAGCTCGAAAAATACCATGGCCGCCTGATCGCCGAGAACCAGGGAAAGCCCGCGGTACCGGGAAGGAACCTCACGCTCACCATCGACCAGGACCTCCAGCTGGCCGCAGTCCAGGCCTTTGGGGACAAGGTGGGCTCGGTAGTGGCCATCGATCCCAACACCGGCGAAATCCTCGCCATGCTGTCACGCCCCTCCTTCGACCCCACGGAGTTTTCGCGGGGCATCCCCGCCGCGCTCTGGTCCAAGCTCCTCGAGAACGAGAACAAGCCGCTTCGTGACAAGACGATCATGGACCACTATTCGCCCGGATCGGTCTTCAAGACCATCACTGCGATTGCGGGACTTCAGGAAGGCGTGATCGATGAGAACACCAAGTTCCGGTGCACGGGTTCGCTCAAGCTGGGGAACCGCTCCTACCACTGCTGGAAGAAGGAGGGACACGGGGACGTCGGCGTGACGGACGCACTCACCAAGTCCTGCGACGTCTTCTTTTATCGCGTTGCCCAGAAGCTCAAGAGCGTGGATGACATCGCGACCTGGGCCTTCCACCTCGGGCTCGGCAAGAAGACCGACATCAACCTGCCGCGCGAAACCTCCGGGCTGATTCCGACGGAATCCTGGAAAAAGAGGCGCTTCGGACAGGAGTGGACCGCGGGTGAAACCCTGTCGGTCGCCATCGGCCAGAGTTACGTGCTGACCACCGCCCTGCAGCTCGCCAACACCTATGCCTCGATCGCCAACGGGGGCACTTTCTATCGGCCCTTCCTCATCAAGAGCGTCGAGTCCGTGGATGGAAAATCGGTCGTCGAAACCAAACCCGAGATCCTCGACCAGACCCGCCTCTCACCCAAGACCTACGAACTGGTCAAGAAGGGCCTCTGGGGCGTGGTCAATACTCCCAACGGAACGGCTTTCGCCCAGCGAATCCCGGGCGTCGACTTTGTCGGGAAGACCGGAACCGTGCAGGTCATGAGCCTTGCGGCAAACAAGATCTACCAGAAGTGCGAGAACATGAAGTTCAGGCAGCGACACCACGGGATGTTCGCCGGGTTTGCCCCCGTCGATAATCCCAAGATTGCCGTGGCCGTCGTGGCCGAACACGCCTGCCACGGAGCCAGCGGCGCGGCGCCGGTCGCAAGGGCAGTGATCAAGAAGTTCCTCGAAAAATACTATCCCAACGACTTCAACGACAAGGCGATCGCCGAGCGGGCCAAGGCTCGGGGTGAATCGGCCAGTGCAGTCCCGGCCCGTTCCACCGAAGATGAGGACGTCGTCCCGGAAGTCCGCAACTCCAGCATGGAAGAAGCCCAGCCGGCCACCCCGGCGGCAGACTGAGGAGGTTCGAATGACCTACAGCAGCAGCGAAAGCACTTTTGACCAGTCCGGCTTCGAACCCCGCTCGGGAATGTACGAAGAGGAGCTGCGCAAGTTCAACTGGAGCCTGCTGCTCCTCCAGTTCGCCCTCTTTGGCATCGGGATCTGGAACCTCGTCAGCGCCTCGGGGGTCCAGGACAAGTCCTTTGGTCTCTACAAATCGCAGCTCATCTGGTTTGCGATCGGACTGGTGATGACGGCCGTCCTGCTCCTGTTCCACTACTCGTTCTTTTCTCGGGTGGCCTACATCATCTACTTCCTCAACATCGTGCTCCTGGCCCTCGTCCTGGTGGCCGGAAAGTCGAGCCTTGGAGCCAGGCGCTGGATCGGTTTCGGCTCCCTTCGCATCCAGCCCTCGGAGTTCATGAAGATCTCGATGGTGGTTTGCCTTGCCAAGTACTTCGAAACGGACCGGACGGTGGGCGGCTACGGCCTGAAGGAACTGGTCCTGCCGACGCTGCTGGTGGCGATCCCGGTCGGCCTGATCATCCTCCAGCCCGACCTGGGAACGGCGCTCATCATCCTCTTCACTTACATCTCGATGCTGCTTTTCCTCCGAATCCGCGGCCGGACCCTCGCCCTGCTCGCCATTTGTGCGGCCACGGCGGCGCCCATGGTCTACCAATTCGGCCTCAAGGACTACCAGCGCCAGCGCCTCATCTCGTTCATCGACCCCTCGTCCGACGTGCGTGGAGCGAACTACAACCGCCGCCAGTCCCAGGTGGCCATCGGCTCAGGCCAGATCCTTGGCAAGGGCTTCCGCAAGGGCACCCAGAGCCAGCTCAACTTCCTGCCCGAACACCATACGGACTTCATCTTCTCGGTTTTCAGCGAGGAACACGGCTTCGTGGGCTGCGCGGTCCTGCTCGTACTCTATCTCGCCTTCCTCACGCAGGGCCTATCGGTGGCCTACCAGTCCAATGACAAGTTCGCGATGCTGATGTCCCTGGGGATCTGCACCGTGTTTTTCTGGCACGTGTTCGTGAACATGGCGATGGTCATGGGACTGCTCCCGGTGGTCGGTGTTCCGCTGCCCTTCCTCAGCTATGGCGGGAGCGCACTGATCACCGCGATGCTCGGGGTCGGGATCCTGACCAACGTGGCCAACAAGAAAATGATGTTCTGATTTTACAGACGCAAAAACCCGGCTACACTGGAGACCTATGAAACTTCCTCGTTTGATTGCACCCGTTGTCGGTAGCTCCTTCCTCCTCATGGGTCTCAGCATGCCGAGCTGCCCCGGGCAGCAGGAGATGCAGCAGTCGGTCGAGGCCCTCAAGGCCTCCGAGACGGAAATGAAGGTCAAGCTCACCTCGGCCGAGAACTCCATCAAGGGGCTCAAGGATGATGTCACCCAGATGAAGACCCTGGTTGCTCAGGTCAGCAACACCGTCCTGGAGCAGAAGGCTGCCATCGAAAAACTCGAAGGCGACATCAAGGGACTCCAGTCATCCAAGGGTCCGGCCGCCAAGGGCAAGTCCGGCGCCAAGAAGAAGTAAGCTTCAGGCGGTAGGCCTGAAGCGGCTTCCCTGCCGGATGTTCCGGTCCAGGATCCACTGATTGATGAAGTTCAGCGGCTCCCATCGCCCCCGGCTCCATTCAGGCGCGATGCACTCTTCGGGATGGGACGCATTGGCGCACAGGCGCTCCACGTAGATCCGGGGATCAAGCCTCTCCAGGAAGCGCCCCACCTGTTCTGCATACGCTTCGAGTGAAAGCACGGGGAAAACACCCTCCTCCCGCCAACGCCTGGCGAGTTCGGTCCGCTCCAGCACCATGAGCTGGTGGAGCTTGACCCCGTGTGCCCCGGATCGATTGACCTCGTCGGCGGCACGCTCGGGATTTTCGGACGGATCGGTGGGACTGCCAAAGATCAGGTGCACTCCCACATGCACGCCAGGCGCCTGCTCCCGCAGCCGGCGGATCGCCACGCGCGAACACTCGGCATCATGGCCCCGTGCCAGCCAGAGCAGGGTCGGATCATCAAAGGACTGGACCCCCAGCTCAAGCGAAACATAGGTCCGCTCCGAGAGTTCCCGGAGAAGCCCAAGCACCGGATCAGGGAGGCAGTCGGGACGGGTGCCGATGCAAAGCCCCTGGATCTCGGGATGCGAAAGCGCGGCCTCGTAGAGCTCACGAAGCTCCTCGACCGAATCATTGTGGGTGTTGGTGTAGCTTTGGAAGTAGGCCAGGAACTTCTCGGATGAGAACCTCTCCCGAATCGCGGGAAGCCTCGAGGCAAGCTGCTCGCGCACGGAGTTTCCCCGTCCCTGCTTGCCATAAAAGGAACTCGAACCCCGGACATCACAGAAGGCGCAGGCCTGGGTGGCAACCGTGCCGTCCCTCACCGGGCAGGTCAGGCCGCTGTTGACCACCACCTTGTAAGTGCGTCCGCCAAAGGTCTGCTTGAGGTAATCCGAATAGGAGTAGAAACGTTCCAAAGCCCCACTCCCTTCCCCCGGATTTCGCCTCCGGTCAATCACCTCAATGACCTCCGCGTGCGGCCCTGCGGGCGGCCTCACGGGCACGTTCGATTTCACGGGCGCGCTGCTCCTCAAGCTCCCGCTGCTTCTGCTCTGCCGCACGATCAGGCTGGGGGACGGGCTTGGGCTTGGGATCCGCGGCGGGCCCCGCCTGTCGAGCCCTGCGACTGCGGTCCACTTTTTCCTGCAACCTGCGCTTCTCGGCTTCCGAAGCCTGCTTTTCGATCTTTTCCCTGGCATCGGCCGCCTCCTTGGCGGCCTTGTCGGCGTCCTTCTTTTCGGGGGCGTCGTCACTGAGCCAGGCGTAGGCGCCATAGCCGCCCGCCACGGCCAGGACTCCAAGCTTCATCGCAGGACTCTGATCGTAGTAAAAGCTGATCCCGCCAAGCGCGGTGGCCTGCTTTTCGGCGGCTTCCATCCGTTCAAAGAGGCTCACCCTCTCGCCGCCCTCGATCCTCTTGATCAGTCCCTCAAAACTGGAGTCCGCCGCCGCACCTGCCGACGGTGCCAGATCCCCTGCCTGCGACTTCGCTTCAGCCTTGAGCTGCTTCCAGAAGTTCCGCACGGGCTCCTCGAGCCTCCGCGCAAAGGTGACCATGAGGTCCTCATTGGGTGGGAGCGACATCTGCTCGAGCATGTCGAGCTGCTCCTTCACTCCTCCCTGGGCCCGCATGATCCGGCTGATTTCGGGGAAATGCACGTGGCGGGCCCGCCCGTCATAGAGCATGAAGAGGAGCTTTCGCGTCCACTCAAAGCGTTTTCCCAGGGTCGGGATTCGGGCGGCGATCTTTTGGATTTCTTCGAGGAGCAGGACGCTCGATGCAAGGCTCTTGAGGGTATGGAAGGCCTCGACATGGACCGTCCTGCGCAGGTCGGCGGTCTGGGCAACCGCACTCGAAAAGAAGATCTCCTGCACCTGTGCCAGTGAGGGTCGTGACATTCCCTCGAAGCTCACTTTGAACGTCAGCTTCTTGAGGTCCGTCAGCCCCAGGGTCTCGTCCAGCTCCCTTGCAAAGGCGACGCATGCAGCGTCGCACGATCCGACCGTTTGGTTGACCAGCCCTTCGAGATGGGTCCTGACCACACGATACTCCTCGAAGTACGCACCCAGGATCCGCTCCTCCGCCACAAGGGTGCGCTTGAGATCGTTGATTTCGGAAGCTGGAGCCGATCTCGCGACGGCTTCAGCGAGCAGTTCGCGGTACTTTTGCACATAAAGGGCGGCTGTTTCCACGGCCAGGAACTTGCGACTTGCCATTGCACGAGCGGCCTTCCGGTCGCCGATGCGGATCAGGTAATCCAACTCGGTCAGCGTCTTCTGGGCCTGCAGGTCGATTGCCTTGACGGTGTTGCGGGTGAACCAGCGCAGCCGATCGACCTGCGCGAGGATCTTGTCGCGGTTCGCGGCAAACTCACGCTCCGCCACGAGGGCTTCAGAAGCCGATCCCTTCCCTACCATGGCCACGAGCCGGGGATCGGGGACATCCACCGTCAGCCCTGAAAGGTAGGCTTCACGAACCTCCTTGAGCGAGGCAGAATCGCCCAGCGCCCTGGCGGCCGCCACGGGATCGAGCTCGCTCCTATGGTAGGAGAGCATGACCTTGAGGGTCGAAAGTGCATCGACGGTCTCTTCCTCACCCAGCTTGGACCACTGCACCCGGCGAACGATGGCCGTGAGCAGCTCGGGCTCGACCTCCCCGGATACGAGCATGGGTTCCACATCCCTCATGAAGGAGATCACGGCTGAACGCGCGCGTCCGCGCTGGTCGGTCGCAGCAAACAGGGTCCGTTCGACGATCCTCTTGAACTCAGCGGTGCGTGTTGCTGCGGCTGATGCCGCAGTCGCGCCGCTCCTCCCCAGTCTTGCTCCCGCCCGCGCAGCCGACCAGGCCTTCAGGAAGGCCAGGTCCTCGTCGACCAGCGACTCGAGGTCCTTGGCAAGGATGTTCCTCAGGCGCGAGTCCTGGAGCAGCTCTTCGCGGGAGGCGGTGGAGAGTTCCAGGCGGATCCGTGCGGCAAGCTCTGCCGCAAGTTCGGCGCTGCCTGCTCCCTCACGCTCGAGGATCCACTTGCCCAAACGGCTCTCGGCGGTCGGATCCGAAAACACTGCCTTGATCAGGCTCTTGCCGCCACCTGGCGGGAATGCCGCAGCCGGAAAGCGGCCGATGCCTGGGTCCCATTCTGACAAGTGACCCAGCTGTGAAGAAGAACACGAGGACGCCAGCGCAGCAGCTGCAGCCCCAAGCGAGACCATGAAAAAAGCACGAGACGAGCCCATTCACTCGCTTATCGGATGCGATTGAAAATAACTTGAGGGGGACTTCAGTTTTTCGTCATCTATGCCGAAAAGTTGACGGTATGCTCCGTCCCCTGGCCGCAATCACCCGGCTCTGCCTGGTGGCTGCACTCACGATCCAGCTCGCGCAAGCGGCTCCCGCCCCTTCTTATGGCGGCATGATGGCCCTCATGGTCCAGCCCCAGGGCACGGACTACAACATGCGCACTCGGCTCCTGCTCGGGGAGATCAAATCGCGACGGGAGTTCCTCATGGGCAGGACCGATGAGAATGGAAAGCCGGTCGGCAATGGCGGCTTCCTCAAGACCGTCGGGTATTTCCAGACCAAGTCGCGCGAGGATCCAAAAACGATCCAAAACCCATATGACGCCGGCAACAGCGTGGTGAAGAGCAACTACGAAGCGGCCCAGCGCATGGCCAAGACAGTACGTGAGCTGGTGCAGGACAAGTCGCTTCCCGCCCGCGAGCGATTCGCCGTGCTCAGGGCCTTCCTCAGGGACATCATCCTTCCGCTCCGCGAGCTGACACAGCTGCTCGGTCCTCGTGCCCCTGAGTTTGCCGATCGATCGTTCTTCGAGTCCCTGGTTCCGCCGATCCCGGCGGAGATGCTCGAACAGGACCCCAACCTCGACCGAGTAAGGGCAACCCAGCTCCTCGAAGCCATTGGATTCGATCCGAAGGCCTGCGAAGAGGCACCGGGACAGGAGGGCTCGATCACCCTTCGCATGGATCCGCAGTTCTTCCTCGGCCAGGACGCATTGGCAGTGGCGCACGCCCCCACTCCCGAAAACTACGCTCACTCCCTCAAGCTCACGACCCTCTCGCTGTTGATCGCGCAGATCCAGCATCATCGACAGCTCCTGGGAGACTCCAAGCCCATCCAGGTTCCCCAGGCATGCCGCTCCAGGCTCGATGGCGACCTGCCCGCAACCATCGATGTGGCAGCACTCTCTCCCGAAGACCGGCAGGCACGGTTCGACGCGCTGATGGAGTCAAACGGCCTCTCGGCCCTCTCGCCCGAATACCAGCATGCCTTTGAGACGATGGATCTCGGCGATCCGAACAACAAGGGGTTCGTGGGCTACACGCCTTTTGATCGGCTTCAGGCGGCTGAGCTCGCACTCAAGCAGCTTGCCGAGCTCGGCAATTCCCCAGACGGAAGGCAGCCCGTCGAACCGGCCATCGACGACCGCGATGCCTACTCCCATCTGGTGGGCCTTCGCGGCGGAGCCGTGATCTCGCGCCTGGGCAAGGGATACACCACGGGATCAGGGGATCCCGACCCGGCCAGGGTCCAGCAGCAGGCTCAGTCGTTGCTCCAGCTCCAAGATGACGTGCGAACCCTCGGGCCCGTCCCGGCTGCACTCGTCGAACGGATGGACAAAAAAGAGGCCTCCGACTGGCGGGAGGTCGTCCCCGCCCCCCTCAGGAAAAAACTGGAGTCCACGCAGGTCACGATCCCATTTCCGCCGGCCACGAGTCCTGCGGGCAATCGAAACTGGGCGGTTCGTGAGCTCGCACGTTCCATCGAGGAGGACATCCTCCCCGCGATCAACCGCTTCCAGGGAAGATCGCCGGGTGATGTGATGCTGGCCCTCTACAAGGACCCTGAACTCGAGCGTAAAATGCGATTCCTCGGTGCAGCCTGCGGCGCCTCAACGGACACGCCGGTCTACGGCATGACATGCCCAGGGCTGCCGAGCGGCAAAAACCGGATTTGGGACTACTACCAGAGCCTCTCAAACAAGATCCGGCAGTACCGATTGCCGGAACGCTCGGATGGTGACCGAATGGGCCCGCTCTCGCGTGAGGAGCGGGAGTTCTTCGACCAGACGCTGGCGCGCACCTGGAACACTCTGTCCAACCTCGGTGAGCTCAAGGCATCCCGGATCTCCGAGTGGGACCTGCTGGGTTCCCAGATCGGTAACAATCCCTTTGCAGGCGTGAGGCTCGCCTTCCAGATCAAGATCGAAGACGAGGGCCCCAGATCCGCGCGCGGAAAGGCCCTGGCCAAGGCAATGGCCGAAATGGGCCTCGACGATCCCGCCACTCCTTTCCTGGCAAACCGCACGCTCGGCATGAACCAGAAGCGCGACTTTTGGATCTCGGTTCGCGACGAGCACGACGAAATGAACTCCAACCTTTTCAAGGGCCGCGCACTCGGCGTCAACTCCGGCGTCCGGTACTATGATGTCCTCTCCGATCTTGCCTCCTCACGCGTCCTCTCCCGGCAGGAGGCCGAAGCCGCTTCACAGAAGAACCGACTCCCACCGGAGCGCTCACAAGATTATGCCTCGCACCTGGGGCAGGTTTTCGAGAGTGATCTGGGGCGCAAGGGGGAACTGCTGCAGGCCATCTACCGGGCCAAGGGCGATCCCGCACGCCAGGAGAGGCTGTTCGAGCAATATGCCCGGGAGTACCAGCTTGCCGATCCATCCGAGGCCGGGTCCGAGGCCCGAAAGTCGCTGCTCGAACTCGACACCCAGCTCAAGAAGCCCCTTTTCGAGTCCGTGATCGTCAAGGCCTCCGCCAAGCGCCACGCCGAGCTCATGGCGGCCCTTTCGGATCTCTGCAACCTCAAGCCCACGGACCACCAGAAGTTCAAGCAGCTCGTGCTCTCCACGCTCAAGGCGCAGGATTCGCTGAACCAGCAGCTCGGGCTCCGGGGACTGCCGCGCGAGGTGCAGGAGGAACTCGACCGCATGAGCGACAAGGACTGGAAGGAGCTGAAGATGTCGGGCCTCGCTCTAGGCCTGTTCATCGGCGCAACCCTGCTCCTCACGGTCTCCACGGGAGGAATGGGCCTTGCCCTCACCCCCGCCCTCGCCTCGGGAGCGGCAGCCATGTCCGGTGCGATGGCCATCGGATCGATCAGCGTCGGAGCAGTGGCCATTCCCAAGATGTGGCTCGAGGAGCTTCCGAGCGCGGAGGAGCGCCTGCGCTACGCAGAGACTTTCGAAGACCTTCGACTCACCAATGAGCAGTCCGTCGAGCGGCTTCGAGGCGAGGTCAGCACGATGAAAACCTGGGGAATCGGGGGCAATATCCTATTTGCGCTCCCCATGATCAAGCCGGCTGCAGTGGCCCTCCAGGCCTCGGGTCGGGCCACGTCGACCCTGATCAAGGCAAGCCGCCCTGGAATCTCCGCGGCCCAGCGCAGGGCACTCACCGAGTCCGCCAAGCGCGCTCAGTTCGACTCGGAAGCCATCACGGCCGAGTATGTGTTCGGTTACCGCAAATTGACCACCGAGCTCCTCAACCCCAGGGCCCTGGCAGCCAAGGTGATCGAGGAAACGGCCAAGCCCGTCCAACTTGCGGTCAGGGACCCTGAACAGATCATCCGTGACTCGGCAAAGCTTTATGCGGCGCACTTCAAGAACGACCCCAAGGTCCTCGACGGATTCCTCTCCTCTCTCCAGCAAAAGATCGCCAAGTCTGCGGCCCGGGATCCCCACTGGGGTCCCAATTTCTGGCGCCGACGCATCCTCGACCGCAAGGAGATGACTGCAATGGCGGAGGAACTGAGGGAGGCACTCAAGCACGACGATCTCGTCACGGTCCTCACGCGCAAGAATGACTTGTTCTCGGAACTCGTGGAGCGCATGCCGAGAGGCAAGCGTGACTGGCTGGGAATGTTCACGATCGAAGGAATCCCCGGAGTGAACACTCCGCTCATGCACCTCAAGGAGCTGCAGCAAAGCCGCGGGGCCCTGCTCCGGCAGCTCGGACGCCAGTCTCCCGCCAAAGCATCCGCCGTCACCACGCGCGCCCTGGTGGGCGGATTCCGCGAAACACTGCTTTCTCGCGGAGCAGAGGGCGAAGCGCGCTGGCTCAAGATCCGGTCCGAGCTCCAGGGCACCCTCAAGCTCGCAAAACCCGAGATGGTGGAAGTCCTCGTCCGGCGCGGAGCGGAGTTGCCCGAGGAGGCACTCAAGGGACCCGAGATCCGGAGGCTCCTGGTCGAGACCGAGACCCAGCTCCGGGATTACAAGAGCATTGCAGAGTTCGACCAGTGGCTCTCGGTCAAGCGACTCGTCAAGCTTTCAGGGGCAGGAGGGAGTTCATGAAAACCAAGATTTTCACGCGGGAAGAGCTCACCGAGATCCGAAAGGAACGCACACGCACCATGGAACTGGACCTGACCCTGTCCATGCCGCCTCTCGAGTCCCCCAACCCGTTTCCGCAGCTCCCGCCACAGCCCAGTCCTCCGCCACCGGAGGCCATGGACGCAGCCTGCCGACTCCCGCTCAGCAGGCCAGGTCCGACCGACCAGCGCAACAAGCCGGTGGACCTGCATTACAGCGGGTTGATCCGGCGCAAGCCCAGACGGCCCAATTAGGCGTGGGAATTCAGGACTGGAAGTTCCTTCCAGTCGCGGTGCTTCTCGGTGCCGCGCGCGGTACCGAAGATGCTGCGCAGCTGTCCGCAGGCGGCGAGAATGTCGCGCCCGCGCGAGATGCGGACGGTCGCGGTCACCCGGCGATCCACGAGGTAGCGCTGGAAGCCCTTCACCACTTCATCAGAAGGACGCTTGAACTCGGAACCCGGATGCTCGTTGAACGGGATGAGGTTGATCTTGGACGGAATCCCGCGCGTGAGCTGGATGATGCGGGCTGCATCTTCGAGGGTGTCGTTGATGCCTTTGAGCATGACGTACTCGAACGTGATGCGGCGATGGGGACCGAGCGGGAACTTCCGGCAAGCGCCCATGAGCGCATCGAGGTTCCACTTCTTGTTCACCGGCATGACCATCGAGCGCTGCTCGTCGGTCGTGCCGTTGAGGGAGATGGCAAGCGACACGTCCACACGGCGACCGAGCTCTTCAATTGCAGGCACGATTCCGCTCGTGCTGACGGTGACCTTGCGCTTCGAAAAGTTGAGGCCGTCCTCATCGAGCAGGATCTGGCAGGCCTTGGAAACGTGATCGAGGTTGTGGAGCGGTTCTCCCATCCCCATGAAAACAATGTTGGTGATCGGCGCACGCAGCCTGAGCTCATGCACCTGGGTCACGATCTCGTGCGTGGCCAGATGTCGATCGAGTCCCTGGATGCCGGTGAGGCAGAACTTGCAGCCCATGGCGCAACCCACCTGGCTCGAAATACAGGCCGTGAGGCGCTTCCAGGCTCCGGTGGTCAGGTCCTTGTGGTCGGTCTCGCGTCCGGCAAAGCGCTTGCCCTCGTCAAAAGCTTCTTCGTCGTCTTTTTCCTGCAGCGCTGCCGGAATGATCACGCTTTCGATGGTCTTGTTGTCACCGAGGTTCCACAAAAACTTGTGCGTGCCGTCCTCGGCCTGCTTGGCGATGCGCTCGGAGAGGCGAAAGATCGGAGTGTTCTCGGCGCACCAGGTGCGAAGATCCTTGGAGAGATCCGACATCGCATTCCAGTCGGTGACCCCGCGCTGGTAAACCCACGAAAAAATCTGCTTGGCCCTGTACTTGGCCTGCGAGCGCGCTTTGTCGTCCAAAGCCTGCTCAAGCTCGGGGGTGCGCACGGCATCGCGGCGCAGTTTGCCCACGAGGATCTGCTTGCTGATCGGGATCAGCGCCTCAACGAGCTCAGCTTTGGTAAGGGATTGAAAGTAGACCATTTTGATGCGGCATGTCTTAACCGGAAAGCTTCCGGCCCGCAAGCGCAACAAAACCGAACTAATTCAGATACCTATGAAGCCTCGGGTAGCCACGAGACCCACCCACTGCCAGCGATGGGGCACGAGCTGGACGCGTTTGGACTGGATGGCCCAGGCGATTTCCTTCCAAGGATGGGCGGTAGCCGACCACTTTTCCCAGTCCGGGGAGCGCATGAGCACGGACTGCACCGGCACCGAGAAGCGCTCGCCAAGGTACCCAATGACATCAGAGAGGTCGGCCCGTCGATCCGCACCCAGGAAGCTCAAGTCCGGCTCGCCAAACTGCTCGAGCCTTCCCTTGCGATAAACCAGAAGGAAGTCCCTGTAGGACGCCGCACCCTCTGCCGAGGTTTCGTCTTCAAGTCGAAGCAGTACGCCAAACGAGGAGGGCAGAACCCGGGTCCACCAGGAACTCTGGAGCGCTTCGAGCAGGAAGTGCACCCGGCCCGGGAGCATCATCCGGAAAGCAGCACCCACATCCGCAGCAGCCGAATCGATCCATTGCTGCCTCAGGCGGGACAACTGACCCGGGAGATGCGACTCACCCATGGCCCCGAGGAGCCACTGGTCCATCGAGGCGCGATCCGCCTCGACCACTGCCCGGTGCGTGAACTGTGCACGGATCTCCTCGATCTTGCAGCCCTGCCAGGACGAGAGATCCTCACCTTCGGAGAAGACCGTCGAAGCCATCCCCTTCTCAGAAATGACATAGATCGGCTTGCGCTCTTCGTTGGAGCCCTTGCGCACGGGAAAGAACTTTTCCTGGTAGCCGCGCCAGTCCTGGTTCAGTTCCACGACAGGCCCTCCGAAGACATGTTTTCCGACCAGCCGGTCAGCTCGGACTCAGCGGCCACGAGCGCCGAGCGCTGGGTTTCTTCCATCACGCGCGCAGCCTGCCTGCGCTCAAGCTCGTCTTCCCACTGGGAGTCCATGACTTCCATGGGCAGCACGCCGCAGGGCGGACACTCAAGCCTGAACCGCTGGGAGGCCACGGAACCCGCAGGAGCATCCATGGTGGAGGAATCCCCTGCAAACAGATCATTGCGGCTCAGCTGGCTTCCGAGATCGCCCACGCACACTTCGTTCGGAAAAAGAAGATCGCCTTCGACGGGGCGAGAGGACGGATTCAATACAAAGATCCCGCGGCCGCCACCTCGACGCTCAAGTCCGACCACCTGCAGGCGTGCATCACTCGTCGTGCAGGGATTCTTGATCGCTGCGAGGCCCAGGAGCGACTGCACGAACTGTCGTGCCCCTTCGCTGCTCTCCGCCTTCTCAAGAGCGTGGCTGTCGTAGATCACGAGCTTCCCCTCGCCCATCGGATAGAGCTCAAAGGGAATTCCTACATGGAGATCCATGCGACCCGCTCCCTGGCAAACGCGCGCAAGCTCCGCACGCGCGGCCTCGGTGAAAAGGAGGCTTCGTGGAATCGCCGTCACTCGACCTGTACGCGTCCACGACAGGAGATGCCCCATGCGCGAGCGAGTCAGGATATTGGAAGGGTCCACCACCAGGAGATCCGCATCCGCTCCATCAGCCCCCTTGAGGAGGTCATCGGAAGCAATCATGCGACACAGGCTGCCCAGGCGTCCCTTGAGCTCGTTCCAGAGTTCACCGCCGGGGGACCAGAGGTGCGAATTGAGGAAGAACACCCGCTGGCGCAGGCGATAATCACCGGATTGAAGGGAACGCGCCAGGGACTCCGCGCGCCTTCGGAAACCCTCCGAAAGCGACAGCCACTCCGAAGAATCCACAAGGACGCCGCCACCCTGCGAAACCAGCAGGAGGATGGACTTGAGGAGCAGGAACTGTTTTTCGGAATCCAGCAGGGAACTGAACCCACCCGTCGAGGTCCAGTGCAGCCACGAGGCCGTGACCAGGCCTTCCACATCGGAGCGACGAAGCGCTGCCTCATCCACGAGCGAGCTCAGGCGCGAAAAATCAGCCCGCGCCCCTGCAGCGAGCGCCATGACCTGCGAGTACAACATCGCAGGGTCGACCTCGGGGGTAAACAGCTCCATCTGCGAGAGAGGAAGTGCGAGGGTCTTGCGGCCGAAATATTGGCTGTTGCGGGCCCTGAACTGATCCTCTGCATCCTGCATGAACCAGCGACGGTTCACCGACTCGAGTCCCTTGACCTTCCAGCGGTTCGCAGAGGCCGGAGTCGGCTCGCAAAACTCAGGCATCGCAAAGCGGCTCTCGATGCGCGAACGAAGCTGCAGGCCCACGGCACCCGAATAATCTCCAGCCGCGCCATCATAGGCTGAAACGGCGCTGGCCTGCGGAGCGCGGTAGTACTTCCAAAAACTCCCCGTCAGCGCCAGCTCGACGCGATCCAGGACGCCGGGTTCGCCCCGCTTTTGGACATCCGCGAGCACATGGTCGATGCGGGCCAGGTAGTTTTGGTAGCGCTTCTGGAACTCGGGCGAATGGATCGAAGGGATCGCATGGACATTGGGAGCCGCCACGGAGAGCGCCGGACCCCCGCCGGCATGTACCGCCAGGCACTCGGGCTTGGACAAAAGATCGCGCGGGATGCCGGAGTGAACTGTTGACAAGCCCAGCTCCGGGGAGACCACGAGGGTCACCCTCATCTGGCGCTCGGCGGCCGCGTGCAAAAACTTGGACAAGGTGTGGGTGATGTCCGATTCGATGGCCTGCCATGGGACAAAGCTCACGATTTCGTCGACACCTTGGGAGATCAACGAATCCAATCGCTCGACCAATACGGTCGGACGAAAATCCCAATAGTTCACCACCAATCTAAGTGGCGAAGTGGTATGATGATTTCTGTCGATCCCTGACACGCGATCAAGTATTGCATGCGTCATTTAAATTTCAAGGAGTGCTCCGCCCATGTGGTTTTTTTCTGACGAAGAAAAGCTGCTTCAAGACACAGTGCGTCAGTTCGCAAAATCCGAACTCGCACCTAAAATTGAAAAGCTCGACGCAGAAGAAGGCTTCAATCGCGAAGCCATGCGCAAGCTCGGCGAGCTCGGCCTGCTTGGAATCACCGTGGCCGAAAAAGATGGCGGCGCTGGCCTCGGTGCAGTCGCAACGACTCTCGCTTTCGAAGAAGTTGCAGCCGTAGATGGCTCCACGGCCCTCTCCTACCTCGCCCACTCGGTGCTCTGCCTCAACCAGGTCGCACTCAACGGCAATGCCGACCAAAAGGCGCGCTACCTTCCCAAGCTCCTCAGTGGCGAATGGATTGGCGGGATGGGAATGACGGAACCCGGCTCCGGCTCCGACGCACTCGGAATGCGCACCAAGGCCGTCAAGACCGAGGACGGCAAAGCCTACATCCTCAACGGCTCCAAGACCTTCATCACCAACGGTCCGTGCGGCGAGTTCTTTTATTGCTACGCAAAGACCGGCGAGACCAAGAAGGACGTTTCCACGTTCCTCGTGGAAAAAGGCACCCCCGGATTCTCGACAGGAAAGAAGTTTTCCAAGATGGGAATGCGCGCTTCTCCCACGGGTGAGCTCGTATTCGAAAATTGCAAAATTGGCGTCGAAAACCGCGTAGGCAGCGAAGGCGAGAGCCTCAAGATGATGATGCGAAACCTCGACCTCGAGCGCATCACGATTGCCGGCATTTCGCTGGGTCTTGCGCGCGCCTCGATCGAGGCGGCAGTCACCTACTCGCGCGACCGCAAGCAGTTCGACAAGCCGATCGGATCCTTTGGTCCGATCCAGGAGCGCCTCGCAGAGGCCTCTTCCTGGTATGAAGCCTGCCGCGCACTCACCTACACCTGCGCCAAGATGTGGGATGAGGGCAAGATGGTGGGCAAGGAGGCCTCCATGATGGCGGCCAAGGCCAAGCTCACGAGCGCCCAGATGGCCACCAAGGTGGGCCTGGAGTGCATCCAGATCCTGGGCGGCTACGGCTACATCCGCGAGTTCCCGGTGGAGCGCTTCATGCGCGACGCCAAGCTGGTCGAGATTGGTGCCGGCACCAATGAGATCCTGCGGCTGATCATTGCTCGGCAAATGCTAGGCGACGCCGCAAACGGCTGATATAGCCCTCACCATGGATTTCAAAGCCACGCCCGTCCAGCAGGAGCTGCGTGATCTCACGCGCAAGTTCGTCAAGAACAGCATTTGGCCCATCGTCGAGCATGACGAAGAAACCGGCACGTTCCGCCCCGAGATCATCGCAGGCCTGGGTGAGCTCGGCCTGACGGGCATTCCGGTCTCCGACTCCTACGGAGGCGCCGGCCTCGGCTACCAGGACTACATCGTTGCGATCGAGGAGATCGCCCGCGCAAGCGCCTCCTACGCCATCAGCGTGGCGGTGACGGGACTGCCACAGGTGATCCTTGAGGAAGGCGGCACCGAGGAGCAGAAACAAAAATACATTCCCGCACTCGCCGCGGGCAAAGCCATCGGATCATTCAGCCTCTCGGAAGCAGCAGCAGGCTCGGATGCCGGCTCACTCCGCACGACGGCACGCCGCGAGGGCGATCATTACATCTTGAATGGCACCAAACTCTGGACCACGCAGGCCGACAGCGCCTCGACCATCCTCCTGATGGCGCGCACGGGCGGCCCCGGTCCCAAGGGGATCTCCACCTTTATCCTCGAAAAGGGAATGCCCGGACTCACCATGGGCAAGCGCGAAAAAAAGATGGGCCTCCACATTTCCCACACCATGGAGGTCCTGCTCAACAACGTGAAGGTGCCGGCAGCCAACCTCATCGGAAACGAAGGTGACGGCTTCAAAGTCGCCATGAACGCGCTTTATGCAGGACGCATCACCATCGCCGCGGTGGCGTTGGGAGTGGCTGCGACCGCGTTGGAGATCGCAGCCAACCACACTCGTGAACGTGAACAATTTGGCAAGCCCATCGGCGAGCTCCAGGGAATCCAGTTCATGCTTGCCGACATGCACACTGCACTGGACTCCGCACGCCTGCTCGTTCAGCGCGCAGCCTGGCTCAAGGACAACGGGCTTCCGTTTGCTACCGAGGCTTCCATGGCCAAGCTTGCCGCAACCGACATGGCCATGCAGGTCACGACCGACGCCGTGCAGATCCTGGGCGGCTCGGGCTACACGCAGGACTTCCCGGTTGAGCGCCTCATGCGTGAAGCCAAGGTCCTTCAGATCGTCGAAGGAACCAACCAGATCCAGCGCATGATCATTGGACGCGCAGCCCACCTCAAGAAGGAGTTCTAGATCCATGGCCCAAGCAACCGCAGCGCGCCTTGGCGCCTCCCCGCTTCGCATCGACTGGACCGGAGTGGCCTCCCTACCCGCACAGTCGGGCGAGATCGCGACACCTTCAAGGAGCATTTCCGAGGCCTGGGAGCACCTGCGCGGCCAGTTTACCCGCGATGAAGTGGGATTCTACTACTCAGCGACGCGGGATGAGCTTTCACAGCAGGAGGCCTCGATCAGACTGGCCCGTGAGTGCCTCGCGGCCAACCGCTTCACCGATGTCCTGTTCCTCGGGATCGGCGGCTCCGCGCTGGGTCCGATCTGCCTGCTTTCGGCCCTCGAGCACCGTCGCTCGAATTCCCTTCGTTTCCACTTCGCCGAGAATCCGGATCCCATCGATTGGACTCTCACCCTCTCGAGGCTCAAACCCGAGAGCACGCTCGTTTGTGCCGTGACCAAGTCGGGCGGTACGTTTGAAACCCTCTCGCAGCTCCTCATTTCGCTCGAGTGGCTCGGACAGGCGCGCTGGAAAGAGCATGTCATCGCGATCACGGATCCCTCCAAGGGCGACCTCAGGCGATTTGCCACCGACCAGGGACTGCGCACGCTCGCAATCGCTCCCTCGATCGGCGGCAGGTTCAGCATCTTTTCGCCCGTGGGACTTTTTGCCTCCGAACTCGCAGGACTCAATACTTCCGAGTTCATGAAGGGCGCGATCCAGGTCCACGAACATTGTGAGCGTTCCGCTCCCGAAAAAAGTCCCATCGGACAGCTCGCTTCCGAACTCATCCGGCACGCCATCTCCCATCCCGTGCATGTCTGCATGCCCTACTCGACGCGTCTTCGCATGGTGGGCGACTGGTGGGTCCAGCTCTGGGGCGAGAGCCTCGGAAAGGACGGCAAGGGATTCACTCCCATCGCTGCTGTCGGCGCCACCGACCAGCACAGCATCCTCCAGTTGCTCCGGGATGGGCCCAATGACAAGATCACCTGGTTCATGACTGTCGGCGAAGTGAGCGATCCAGTCAGGATTCCCAAGGCCCCGCTCTCTCCCACCCGCGGCACCTATGACGCCTTTGAGCTCCTGCAGGGCCACACCCTCCAGGAACTCCTCATGACCGAGTACCAGGCCACCTCCCTGGTCATGAGCCGGGCCAACCGTCCCCAGATCACCCTCCAGCTCGATGCGCTGGATGAGCGCGGAATGGGAGCCCTGCTTTATGCGTTTTCGGTGCTTACGGCGCTCACGGGCACGATGTGGGGGATCAATCCCTTCGACCAGCCCGGCGTTGAGGAAGGAAAGATCTACACCCGGGATTCGCTGATCCGGGCCAGGGAGCTGGCCACCGAAAAGGCCATGGAAGACGACACCCACTCCCCGGTGAATCGCCTGCGCCGACAGCAAGATTGACGGCCGAGGGCTGCTCCCATTAGTCTTGAGGCACTGTGAGCTCGAGCACCCCTCCCAAATCCGCCGCCCAGATCGACTCGGGCGACAAGACCGCGATGATGAAGGGCGACCCGGAAACCATCCGGGCCGAACGCGAACGGGCCGCGCAGCAGCCGGCCTGCCTCATCGTCGTTCGAGGCACCCCGCAGGGACACCGTTACTTCCTCACCCAGGACCAGACGATCCTGGGACGCGATCCGACTGCCGACATCGTCGTCCAGGACGCGAATGTCTCGCGCAAGCACGCAGCCCTCATCAAGCAGGGCGAGTCCGTCGTGATCGTGGACCAGGGTTCTTCCAATGGCACCAAGGTCAATGGCAAGGCGTGCGAGCCCGGCAAGCCCGTGGTGCTCGCCAAGGAAGACATGATCGGGATGGGTACCACCAACTTCAAGTTCCTGCCCGCAGGCGAGCTCGAAACCCTGTTCTACGGCAACCTCGGCGATGCGGCCAACATGGATGCCATGACCGGGATCTACAACAAGGGCTTCCTGCTTCAGGCCATTGAAGTCGAGTTCAAGCGACACAAGGCGCTGCATTCGGACTTCAGCGTGGTGTTCTTCGATCTCGACCACTTCAAAAAGATCAACGACACCTACGGACACGACGCGGGCGACTACGTCCTCAAGGAAGTCACCAAGCTGATCGTCACTTCGGGCCTCAGGCCCAAGGACGTCTTTGCACGTTACGGCGGCGAAGAGTTCGTGATCCTGATGGGTACGGCCAATGCCGACAAGGCTCGCGAGCAGGCCGAAAAGATCCGCGATCTGGTCGAAAAACACTTCTTCGCCTACGAGAACAAGCGGATCCCGGTGACCGTCAGCATGGGCGTCGCCCAGCTCGACTCGCAGACCGAATCCGCGCAGACCCTGCTCAGGATGGCCGACAAGGCCCTGTATTCGGCCAAAGCCGGAGGCCGTAACCGCGTCGTGGTAGCCGGCCGCTGAGCCAGCGGGCCGCTAAAACAAGAAGCACGGTCACCAAGAACCCTCCTCCACCGCCCGAAGTCCCACCCATCTTGGTGCCGATCTTCGTGATGGTCCCGCATCCCCAAAACTCCCCGGCAAAGGGCTCGTTACGCGGGTAAAGATACGCCACCCCGGCGATGTCATCACTCGAGAGTGCAAGCGTGGTCTTGGCCGTGGCGTTGTAATACATCAAGGCCGAGCTCTGCGATGCGTGACCGAGGCCCAGCATGTGGCCAATCTCGTGGGCGAGGATGATCTTGAGCTGGTTGCGGGAGAGTGCCAGCGTGCTCGCCTGCCCGTTGGTGGTGGCATTCAAGATCATCGGCGCATAGACGAGACTCGAGTCCACGGTGCCCGTCTGCACGAGCGCCGGAATGGTGTCATGGATCAGGCCGATATCTCCCGCCCCATTGGTCGTAAGACCGGATTCCACGGCAAAATCATCGCTACAAAGGATGACCGGGCTATCCGGGATGAGGCTCGGACTTGCTGCTGCAAAGTTCGAGGCAACCGAAGTCGAAAGTCCGCCATACTCCAGTCGGATCGAGCTCGAAGGGATGGAGTTCCAGAGGGCGATCGCCTCTTCGATCAGGGCGACCAGCTCGGGCTCGCTCAAACCGCACTTATCCGGGTTGAGCCTGATGGGCAGGATCGAGGCCTCCCACCCCCTGAGCCCGCTGGACTGCAGCGTGAAGGCCTGCGCGGGAAGCCCCACAAAGAGTAGCGTAAAGCACAGGAGTTTCGAGAGCTTCCCCATGGGAGAGAGTCTAACCGCGGAAGTTGCAGATTTAAAGGCGCCATGTTCAAACCCGGGCATGCGCATTGAGCGTCTCTCACCTCGGGTGGCCGAACAGATTGCTGCCGGCGAAGTCATCGAGCGGCCCGCTGCCGTCGTCAAGGAGCTCCTCGAGAACTCCCTCGACGCGGGTGCGACCGAGGTCTCCGTCCACCTCAAGGATGGTGGAAAAGCGCTCATTGAGGTCATCGACAATGGACACGGGATGGATGCCTCGGACCTGCCACTGGCTCTGGCCAGGCATGCAACGAGCAAACTGCGTGAGATTGATGATCTGGAAAAGCTGGGCACGCTGGGATTTCGCGGCGAAGCCCTGGCCAGCATCGGGGCCGTGAGCCGACTGGAGATCCTTTCGCGCACTCGCGAATCCGCTCTCACGCACCAGATCGGCCTCGACCATTCCACCCAGGAACTTTCCAAACCCACGCCTGAAGCCGCCACCTTCGGCCACTTCCTGGGTTCCCCGCATGGCACGCGGATCCGCTCCGAAGGCCTGTTCTCGCAGATCCCTGCCCGACTCAAATTCCTAAAAAGTGCCGGATCGGAGCTCTCGGCAGTGCGCGAGTGGATGGAGCGTCTGGCACTTGCCAATCCATCGGTCGGCTTCAGGCTCACCTCCGATGAGAAGACGGTGCTCAACCTCAGGCCGCAATCGCAGGAAGATCGCGTACGCGCGATCGTAGCCGAAGGAGAGGACTTCCCCATCCGCATGGCCGAATCGGCTGCAAGCCCAGGGATCCGGCTCCGCGTCTACTGGGTCCAGGGCATGAGCCTGGCCCACACCCGCAACCTCATCCAGCTGGTCAACGGGCGCGCGCTTCGTGATCGACTGATCCAACAGGCGATGCTGGGCCCCTTCCGCCAGGCGCTCCTTCCCGGAAAGTTTCCCGCCGCCTGTGCCTTCATCGACATCGATCCGCGCGAGATTGACGTGAACGTGCATCCGACCAAGACCGAGGTTCGCTTCCTCGAATCCCGCAAGCTCTTCATCGCTTTTGACGATGCGCTCGGCACACTGATCCGAACCCATGGATCGATTTCGTATGTCGGTGGTGCTTCCACTTCGACCGAAACCCAGCCCATCCAACACGGATTTGTCATGCAGGCTCGCGAGTCGTCACCGATCGAGGACGACATCCCCGAAGGCCTGGCTCCCGCATCCGGGCCCCGTTCCACCGTTCTCCCGGCCTTCGTACCGTTCACGCCATCCAACTACATGGGCGTGCTTTTTCGCACCTACCTTGCCTACGATCTCGGCGACGAGCTTGGGCTCATTGACCAGCACGCAGCCCATGAGCGCATTCGCTTTGAGGCACTCAAGACCCGCGCACTCAAGCGCGCAGCCTCCAACGATTCGCAGGCCCTGCTGATTCCAGAAGTCGTCCGCTTCGAGCCCTCCACGCAAAAGGAACTCGAGAGGCGACTCCCTTTGCTGCAACAGCTGGGATTCGAGGCCGAGGTCTTCGGCGCGGGCCAACTGCTCTTTCGGTCCGCTCCACCTGAGTGGGGCATCCAAGACCTGCGCATCCGACTCAAGAACCTCGTGGATCGCCTGATGTCGCTGGAAAGCCTCGACGCTGCCAGGCCTGAGAGCGTGTTTTTAGACGAGCGACTTTTTGAAAAATTGGCCTCCGAAGCCTGCCGCTCCTCGATCCGCGCAGGTGACCGGGTGGAGGCATGGAGTGCCCATGCACTGATCGAACAACTCTCCCGCTGCGAACACCCGTGGAATTGCCCGCATGGGAGACCCACGATGGCCCGAGTTCCACGAGCGAGATTTGAAGACTGGTTCCAGCGCACGGTATGAAGTTTCCGATCCTGGCCGGGCCCACTGCCTCGGGAAAAACCTCGTTTGCCCTTGCCGTTGCCGAGAAGCACGGGCTCGAGATCATCAACGCCGACAGCCTGCTCGTTTACCGGGGCTTTGACATCGGAACGGCCAAGCCCACCAAAGATGAGCAAGCGCGAGTTGCGCACCACCTGATCGACATCCGGGAACCCTTGGACTCCTTCACGGCAGCGGACTTTGTGCGCGAGGTCCACGAGCTCACATCGGTTCTTGAGTCTGAGGGACGCAGGGCGCTGATCGTCGGTGGAACCCACTTCTATCTCAAGGCACTGTGCCTGGGGCTGTGGGAAGCTCCGCCGACGCAACCCAACTTTCGTGCAGCCCAGGAGTCGCGCGGTCTTGGCGACCTTTTCGCCGAGCTCGCGCGAAAAGACCCGGCCTATGCGCAAAAGATCGGCCCCATGGACCGCTACCGGATCATTCGGGCCCTCGAAATCCTCGAGTTTTCCAATCAAAAGCCCAGTGATCTGGCGGCACATGCCGAGAAGCGGGCGCCGGATCCGCGCTTCCCGCTCCTTTGGATTGATCGTGAGAGTGAGGAACTCGAGGGACGAATCGCCCTGCGGACCACCGAAATGCTCGAGCAAGGCCTCGTCGAAGAGACCCGGCGCCTCCTCGAGGATCATCCCGGTGCTCGGGCGCTCGAGTCCGTGGGCTATCGCCAAGTGGTCGATCACCTCCAAGGTCGCACTCCAGAGGGCCGTACTCTCCGCCCGGGCCAGCCAGGGCTAGAAGACGAGATCCGCCTCGCCACGCGCCAGCTCGTCAAATCGCAGCGCACTTTCCTCAGGGGCTTTACCTTCGCTGAGCGTTTCCTTTTTGAAGCGGAACGGCTTAAGCTCGAGGCTCGGCTCCAACAACTTTTAAGCCCCAGGCCATAACCCCAGCCAGATAAAGACCCCATGCCCCAAAAACGCGTCATCCTCGTCTCCGACGGTACCGGTGAAACCGCTGCGGCCATGATCAAGGCCGCCATGGTCCAGTTCAGTGACCAGGACGTGAATGTCATCCGCCATAAAAACTGCCGTTCCGAGTCCCAGATCGACGCCATCTGCGCGGACGCGCAGCAGGACAAGGCACTCGTTGCTTTCACGCTCGTCTCCCCCCAGCTTCGAGCCCAGATCCTCAAAAAGTGCGCAGACTCACAGCTGCAGGCGGTTGACCTTTTAGGTCCGCTTCTGAAGGGGCTCGGCACCTACTTTGGCTTTGAGCCCAAGGCGATTGCCGGCCTCCTCCACGACGTCAACGAGGAATACTTCCAGCGCATCGACGCCATGGAATACACCATTGCCCACGATGACGGCCGCGACCTCAATGATCTCGAGCGTGCGGATCTGGTCATTCTCGGCATCTCTCGCACGTCCAAGACGCCCCTTTCGATGTACCTGAGCCACCAAGGCTGGAAGGTCTGCAATATCCCCCTGATCAAGGGCATCGAGGTTCCCCGGGAGGTCTTTGAACTCGACCAGCGGCGCGTCATCGGCCTCACGATCGATGCCCATGACCTACTGGTGATCCGGCGAGCCAGGCTCGAGCGCCTGGGCCACGACCGTGGCGGGGAGTATGCCGACCCCGACAAGGTGATCGACGAAATCGAGTATGCCAACGAGCTTTTCAGGCGCAATCGCCGCTGGCCGATCTTCAACGTAACCGGGAAAGCCCTTGAAGAAACTGCCTCAGAAATCATCAAGTTAATGGCTTCTCGGCGCTTGACACCGCACCATTCCTTGTCAAATATGCCCCCCGCAGTCCCAAAAAACTGAGGGTTCCCCAGATGGCTCGTGGTTCACAGGTTTGGTACAACGGTAAGATTCTCCCCGTCGAAAGCGCGAAGATCAGCCTCTTCACGCACTCCCTGCACTACGGTGTCGGCGCCTTCGAAGGCATCCGCGCCTACAAGCAGACCAAGGGCGGCGGCGGTATCTTCCGCCTGACCGAGCACATGGAGCGCCTGTTTGAATCCTGCAAGATCCTCGGCGTCACGATCCCCTTCACTCTCGACCAGATCTGCCAGGCCGCGATCGACACCTGCAAGGCCAACGGCTTTGAAGAGTGCTACATCCGTCCGATTGTGTTCACGGCCGACGGTCCGCTGGGCGTCAATCCGGGCAACAATCCTCCGATCGACGTCGCCATCCTTAACTGGGAATGGGGTTCGTACCTCGGCGACAAGGGCGCAAACGAAGGTGCACGCCTCGCCATCTCGAGCTTCATTCGTCCGCACGTCAATTCCAGCATGACCAAGGGCAAGATCACCGGCCAGTACGTCAATGGCGTGCTCGCCAAGCGCGAAGCCATTGCTTCGGGCTTTGACGAAGCCCTCATGCTCGACCCCGAAGGCTTCCTCACCGAAGGCACGGGCGAAAACCTCTTCGTCATCCGTGACGGAATGGTCAAGACCACTTCCCTCACCTCGATCCTCAACGGCATCACGCGCCAGACCGTGATCGAGTACTTCCGCAAAAAGGGCATTCCTATTGCCGAGAGCCGCTTCACCCGCGACGAGCTCTATTGTGCGGACGAAATCTTCCTCACCGGCACCGCCGCTGAGATCACCCCGGTCAAGGAAGTGGACCGCCGTCCGATCGGACGCGGAAACCACATCGGCCGTCCCGGCCCGATCACTGCGCAGCTCCAAAAGGACTACGCAGCGATGGTGCGCGGGGAGCTGGGCGAGTTCCCCAAGACCTGGGTGACTGCGATCCGCTAGCCCGCCTCGTTCACGCTCGGTGTGTCCGGCCCGACGCATCTACACAGCGCCATCCGATCCGTTAAGCTATGGGTTGGGGGTCTTTCGATGCGTGTTCGCCACCTTTGGTTAGCCGTTGCAGCCGGGGTTGCGTTCGCAGGCTGTAGCCAGCGCTCCTACAACTACAAAGTCGAGCAGACTTCATCACCGATCAAGCTGATCCAGCCAGTCGTCGAGCCGAGCCGCTCTCCGGAGCTGAGACCTGCGGCGACGCCTTCGCCCAGCCCAAGCCCCTCTCCGAGCCCGATTGCATCACCGTCGCCGACGCCAAGTCCTTCGCCCAGCCCAAGTCCCTCTCCGAGCCCGAGCCCGAGCCCGAGCCCATCGCCGTCACCCAGGCCAAGTCCTTCGCCCAGTCCCACGCCCACCAGCGGAGTCAGCGTCACCTTCAAGAAGCTCCAGCCCGCACTCTCCGTGCGCGGGGCTGCCTGCCTGATGTGCCACGCGCAGGTGAACTCCAACATCATCTCTGACTTTGGATTTGGAGATCCGTTTTACTTTGCCGGATGGAACTCGGAGGCGGGCTTCTACTCCAACCATCTGGACTCCTGGCAATCGGCCAAAGTCCAAGGTTCCCTCCTCGTGCCGGCTGCGGCCACTCTCAAGCGATCTGAGTTTCCGATCGTCGACTGGGTCGATCCAAACGGAAACACGCCCGAGTACAAACTCTCTTCAGTGCTGCAGATGAACAAGGGACTTGGGGATCCCATGTCGGTCGGGATCATGCCCGCCCCCGGCAAGGAAAAGGTGATCGAAAAGTCCCAGATCCACATTGCTGCACCCACGGACCTCGACATCCAGGCGCTGGCAGCGCTTCCCCAGGTGGGCTTCAAGCCGCTCAAGATCCCGGGGCTGCCGGATCCGGAAATCATCGGCCTCGAGGTGGTCCGTGGCAACAATGGGAGGCTCTACGTCAGGAACATTCCAGGCACGCCGCTCGTCTGCTCCGGGGATATCGCCATTTCGGGCACTCTTTTCCTGAATGCGCCCCAGATCAGGACGACCCGCCCGGGTTGCCGCCTCTATGTTGCAGGAAGCGTGTTCACACGCGGAAAAATCACCCTTTCCGACAAGGATCCCGGTGCTTCACTGACCACCCACAACCTCCAGATCTCGAGCTCCAGGATCATTGCCCTGGGCTTCAGCGCCGAATCGATCCACCAGCGACTGGTCAAGTTCCGTTCCGAAACACGTGCGGTCCATAAACAGTTTTGGAATGTCGACTCGCTCGCCTTTGATGCGACGGCGATTCCGGATGCGGACCTCGTCGATGCCACACAGGACCCGGGAGGTCGTGAGATACCGATGTCGAGGCTTCTTCTCAACGCGCCCCATGTCCACAGTCGCTACCAGGGTGCGTTCACGGGGGCCATCGTGGCCGAAATCGCCATCTTCAGCCTCGGGCAGTTTGCCTTTAGCTTCGATCCGATCTTCCAGGACGAGGCCGTGCCGATCCTCCCTGCGCACAAGATCGAAATCCTCGAGGTCAAGGACTGAGGCGATGGCGCGGGTGCTCAGGCCCAGCTGGCCAGTGCAGTGATCAGTTCATCACGGCTGACCGTGGCGGTGCCGCGCTTGCCCACTTCGATGGCTGCAGCAAGGTTGGCCAGGCGGGCGGCATCTTCCAACGAAGCGCCCAAGCCCAGCGCGAGCGCGAGCACCGAAATCACCGTGTCGCCTGCTCCCGAGACATCGTACACTTCGCGCGCATAAGTGGGGATGAGCTGGGGCTCCGAGCGCCCCTTTTCAAAGATGGCCATCCCGTCTTTTCCGCGGGTGATGATGAGCGCCGGCGCACCGGTCTTTTTGAGGATCGCAGCACCGGCCTTTTTCAGGCTCACGGAATCCGTGATCTTGATCCCTGCCAGTGCCTCGGCCTCCTTGGTATTCGGAGTCAGGAGGCTAGCTCCCTGGTAGAGCGCTGGGTTGCTCTTCGAGTTCGGATCAACGAGCACGGGTTTGCGGGCTTTTTTTGCGGCCTTGAAAATATCGCGCGACAGCTCGGCTCCCAGCAATCCCTTGGCGTAGTCTTCGACGATCACCACGCTTGCCTTGGCCATGAGGGACTTGGCACGGGCCAAAAGCTGGCGCGAACTCGCAGCACTCGAGGGTCCGATGTCTTCATAGTCCACACGAAGGAGCTGCTGGCGATCACTCACGATGCGTTCTTTAAGGACCGTACGGCGTGACACATCAACGACCAGGTGCTTGTCCGAGATTCGGGACTTCTTGAGGACCTTGCGGAAGTCCTCGGCCACGCGGTCGCGCCCGACCACTCCAACCAGCCATGGATCACTTCCCAGTGCCTGGAGATTGTCGGCCACGTTCGCCGCAAGCCCCAGCTTATGGATCTCCTGCTCAACACGCACGATCGGCACTGGCGCCTCGGGCGAGATCCGATCCACCGAACCCACCGTGTACCGATCCAAGCCCACATCTCCGATCACGAGAATGGACTGTGGCCTGGCCAGCTGCTGAACGAGGGACTGGAGTCGGGACTTTTGTACGGGAGTGAGTTTCATATTGGGCTCAGTTGGTGCGCTTGAGATGGTTTTGCACCATTTCAAAAGCCTGCGCCACGCCCAAAGTCGACATGCAGGGGAAGTAAGGACACGCCTGTCCCCGGCACTTGAAATCCTGTCCACAATGAACATCCGGGACGAGCACCGAGGCCTTGGACTCCTCCTCCCGCCCCGGCCATTCAGCCACATAGGGGCCCCAGCGCACGGCACTCTGAACCCGGATGGGGGGGTAAA
>CAZDSX010000009.1:0-11227 GCA_964508305.1 uncultured Bacteriovorax sp. | reverse complement strand
ACGGCAGCCGCCACATGGAGCGGCCCGGTGCTGGGTGCTACAACGACGGAGGCCTTCTGGTAGGCGGCCGCAAGGCGCTGGATGTCGGCCGCCCTGGCGCCACCGAAAGTCCTGATTCGGTTTCCGTGGGCGGACTTAAAGGCCGAGTCAAAGCGATCCAAAATCCCCTGCTCCGTCGGGCCTCCCGTCACGAGGACTCCCTGCCCATTCCGAAGGAGCGAGTCTGCCAGCTTGAGGTAGTTTTCTTCGGGCCAATTCAGGGCGCTGCCCCCCATGCCGGGATGGATGGCGACCCACTGCGCGATCCCGGCATCTCCGCCCTGCGCTTCCCACCACTGGGCAAACTCCGCCCGAGCCTCATCCCCCACGGCCACCTTGGGAAGAACCGTGCGAGTACCGACTTCGATGCCCAGGAGCCTCAGGAGTTGGAGGTTGTAGTCAGCCTCGTGCATCTCAACCTTGGAGCGACGTTGCCTGAGTCCCGACGTCAGGAGCGCAAAGGAATACCATTTGGAAAGGGGCCCCAAACGGTGCTTGACGCCCGCACGCCAGAGCGCCCAGAGGATCTTGAAGCGCGGCTGAAGCACGAGCGCCAGGTCCCAGTGCCCTTCGAGCTTGAGTGGAGCTTCTGGATCCACCTCGATCAGCTGGTCGATGAAGGGAAGCCCTCGGAGTGCCGGGGCCACTCGCGACTGGACCATCACGCCCAGGTGCGACTTGGGATAAAAGCGCTTGAGCACTTCGATCGTGGGAATCGACAGCACCACATCCCCCAGGCGATCAGCCCTCACGACGAGGAGGCGCGGGTTTTGTGGCAAATCGACGATCATGTCAGCTTGAGCTTGGCTTTTGCCGTATGGATGAGCTTTTCGACCACTTGATCGAGCGTGAGGTGGGTCGTATCCACTTCAATGGCATCGTCAGCCTTCTTGAGCGGAGCTACCGCACGAGTCGAGTCTGCATGATCGCGCGCGGCGATCTGCGCCTTGATCTCCTCAAAAGAGGGCACATCGGCACCCGTGGCCTCGAGCTCATCCAGCCTGCGCCTGGCGCGCTCCTCGACACTCGCACTCAAGAAGAACTTGAGATCGGCATCCGGAAAAACCACCGTGCCGATGTCACGCCCTTCGAGGATGGAGGGCGCCTGGCAGCCGAGCTTGCGCTGGAGTTCCAGGAGAGCCTTTCGAACCGCAGGAATGGCCGAGACCGCTGATGCGGCAAGGCTCACTTCGGGGGTGCGGATGAAGGGCGTCACATCCTGCCCATCGGCATAGATGCGATTCTTGGGGTTGCGACGCGGAGAAAATTTGAACTCAAGCTCGATCGTCTGGGCAAGGCGCTCGGCAACGGCGCGGTCCGCCTCGGTGACGGAATCGGGCGTGACGCCTTCGGGCCACTGACCTGTATTGACGAGCGTGTAGGCAATCGCGCGGTAGAGGGCACCCGTATCCACATGGACAAACTTAAGGGCCTCGGCAAGCCTCCGGGTGGCAGTGCTTTTGCCCGTACCCGCCGGTCCGTCGATCGCGATGACCGGCGCAGTCTTTTCGATGTGCGAACTCACTGAAGAGCCGCCTTCTGGTGAGCGCGGATCACCCTTTCGAGCCCCTTCACGGCAAAGCGATTCTCGGCCTCGGTGCCGATCGAAATACGAAGGGCCCCTTCGATCCCATAGTTGGCAATCGGCCTAAAGATCACCCCCTGCTTGAGGCAGGCCTCAAAGACTTCCTTGCCGCTCATCCCGAGGCCCTTGCGGACATCGGCGAGGACAAAATTACCCTGGCTCGGCCAGAACGGGATGCCGAGGCGCTTGAGCTCCTTTTGCCAGAACTTGAGGCCGCGGGCATTCACTGCCAGCGCCTTCTTGAGATAAGCCTTGTCCCCCAGTGCCGCCTCGGCAGCAGCCAGTGCGGGCGCACTCAGGTTGAACGGCATGCGGATTCGTTCGCAAAATCCCAGGATTTCACGCCGGGCGATCCCGTAGCCAATCCGAAATCCGGCAAGCCCGTAGACCTTCGAAAAAGTCCGCAGCACGACGACATTCGGGAATTCCTGCCAGAGCGGGAGCGCATCGGGGAGGTCCTTTGCCGTCACGTACTCCCAGTAGGCGTAGTCGAGCACCACAAGGACACCCCTGCTTTGGATCTGCGAAGCTTCAGCCACACTCTTCAAGAATACGCGGAGCTCGGCTTCCGTGTTGTGCGTGCCGGTCGGATTATTGGGATTGGCGATGAACACGAGCTTCACTCGCGAGTCGGTACGGACCACCTCGGCAAGCTTGACGAGATCGAACTTGAGGTCCTCACCCATCGGGGTTTCTACCGTAGCGACACCATGCGCCTGGGCGCAGATCCGGTAGGCAACGAACGCTCCGTGCGAAGTCGCAATGGCGTCGCCTGCCTTGGCGTAAGTGCGGATCAACAGATCGATCACTTCATTGGAGCCATTTCCAATGATCAGCTCATCGGGAGCGACTTTGACCTTCTTGGTAGTCAGGGACTTGGAAAGCGCCTGCCTGAGCCTGAAGGCGCCCGCATCCGGATACCGATGCTGGTCCTTGAGCGCCTTGCGGGCAGCCGCGAGCGCCTTGGGGCTTGGGCCGATCGGATTCTCGTTCGAGGCGAGCTTGACGACCTTCTTGATCCCCAGCTCGCGCTGGGTTTCTTCGATGGGCTTTCCCGGCACGTAGGGATGCAGAGTCTTAATGTATTCGGGAGCTTGCGGAAGTCCGCCTTGGGGCTGGTTCATGACCGCCCGAATACACCACGCCCTGCAATCTGAGGCAATCGTCTAGACGTTGAGGGCTAGACGCTTTCGAACACCGTGGCCACGCCCTGCCCCATGCCGATGCACATGGTCGAGACGCCCAGCCCCGCCCCGCGCGCCTTCATGAGGTGCAGGAGGGTGGCACTGATGCGGGCCCCCGAGCAGCCCAGCGGATGGCCAAGCGCGATGGCGCCCCCGTTGAGATTGACCTTGGTTTCGGCCACATCCAAAAGCCCCAGATCCTTCATGACCGGGAGCGACTGGGCGGCAAACGCCTCGTTGAGCTCATAGAGGTCAATGTCCGACCCCTTGAGCCCGGCCTTTTTGAGGGCCTTCTGGACGGCCGGAACCGGTCCGTAACCCATGATCGCGGGATCACAGCCCGAGGCCGCCATTGAACGCACCTTGGCCATTGGAGTGAGACCCAGCGAACGAGCCTTGGCGCCCGACATCACCAGGAGGCCTGCTGCACCATCACTGATGGCCGACGCATTGCCGGCCGTCACAGTGCCGTTCTTGGGGTCAAAGACGGGCTTCAGGGCCGAGAGTCCTTCGACAGTGGTCTCAGGACGGATGACCTCGTCATAGTCCACAAGCTTCGGAGCACCGTCTTCGTCATGGCCAAAAGTCGGAAGGATCTCGTTCTTGAAGCGGCCCTGCTGGGTCGCCTCATGGGCGTTCTTGTGCGAGCGGTAAGCAAACTCGTCCTGCTTCTTTCGATCCATTCCGTGCATGCGGGCCAGCAACTCTGCGGTCAGGCCCATGTTGCCCCCACCCTTGGCCATCACGTGGCCCAGGTGCGGATTGAAATCGAGCCCATGGTTCATCGGCACGTGGCCCATGTGCTCAACACCACCGATTATGAAAATATCTCCTTCGCCAGCCTTGATGGCCTGGGTGGCCGAGTGGAGCGCGGTCATCGAAGACCCGCAGAGGCGGTTCACCGTCTGCGCGCTCACATGCTTGGGGATTCCGGCCAGGAGCTGGGCAAAGCGCCCGATATTGAAAGCCTGCTCAAGCGTCTGCTGCACGCATCCCCAGATGATGTCGTCGATCTCGCCCGCATCCACCTTGGAATTACGCGAAAGCAGGCCCTTCATCACGTGGGCCGAGAGGTCCTCGGCGCGCGTTGCGCGGAAAACACCGCCCTTGGAGCGCCCCATGGGCGTCCGGACGGCATCGATCACCACTGCATCCCTGTCACCAAACGTTGCTTTTGTGGCCATGGGTCAAGGCCTCAGTTGGTATAAAAACCGCTCTTCTTGGCGGCCATTTCTTTGATCTGGTTCGTGGCTTCATAGGCCTTGCCCAGGCGCGGAGCGTACTTGGCTGCAAGCTCCACGAGCTTGGCCGCCCCCATCTCGTCGGCGTACTTCATGGCCCCGCCCCTAAACGGCGGGAATCCAAGTCCATAGATCAGTGCGAGATCGAGTTCCATCGGAGTGGCGACGATCTTGTCTTCGAGGCAGCGCGAGCTCTCAAAGATCATCGGCAGCATCATCCGCTCGATGATCTCCTGGTCGGTCACCTCGCCCTTGGGGCGCTCGGCCTCGGGAGCAAGCGCCTGCTTGATCACTTCGAACACCTCGGGGTTGATTTCCTTCTTGGGCTTGCCCTTGGGATCCTGGGTGTAGGTGTAGAATCCCTTGCCGTTTTTCTGGCCAAAGCGCTTGGCCTCGTACTGGAAGGCAATGACATTCTTGTAGGAAGGCTTCATGCGATCCGGGAAGCCTTCGGCCATGACGGCTTCGGCGTGGCATCCCGTATCGATGCCAACGACATCGAGCAGGTAGGCCGGGCCCATCGGCCAGCCGAACTTTTCCATCACTTTATCGATGCGGGCAAAATCCACTCCGTCACGCACGAGCGCACTAAACCCGCCGAAGTACGGGAACAGCACGCGATTGACGAGGAATCCCGGGCAGTCATTGACCACGATCGGGGTCTTGCCCATGGAAGAGGCATAAGCCACGGCGGTTGCGATTGCGGCGTCCGAGCTCTTTTCGCCGCGGATGATCTCGACAAGCGGCATGCGGTGCACGGGATTGAAGAAGTGCATCCCGCAAAAGTTTTCGGGGCGCTTGAGGTTCTTGGCGAGCCTCGTGATGGAAATGGTCGAGGTGTTGGAAGTCAGGATGGCATCCGGGCGGATCGTGGATTCAGTCTCGGCCAAAACCGATGCCTTCACCTTTTCATTTTCGACCACGGCCTCAACGACGATGTCGACATCCTTGACCTCACCCATCGAAAGTGTCGGACGCACGCGCGAAAGCGTCTCACCCATCTGCGGAGCGGTGATCTTGCCCCTTTCGACCTGCTTTTCGAGGAGCTTGGAAGCCTCCTTCATGCCGAGTGCGAGCGCCTCGTCACGGATATCCTTCATCACGATGGGGATCTTGGAGCTTGCCGACTGGTAGGCCACACCCCCCCCCATGATGCCGGCACCGAGCACGGCGGCCTGCTTGACCGGGATCGCGGCCTTGGCGGCCTTTTTGGAGGCCTTCTTGACGAACTGATCGGACAGGAAAACACCAACGAGCGCTCCGGCCTGGGGAGTGCGCGTGACCTTCACGAAGTTCTCGGTCTCGATCTTGAGCGCCTCATCGCGAGTGAGCTTGGCGCCCTTTTCGATCGTATCGATCGCAATCATCGGAGCGGGATAATTGGGGCCCGCCTGCGCGCCGACAAAGGCCTTGGAGGTATTGAAAGCCATCGCGAGTTCCACTGGGCCGAGCCCGAGCGGCTGCTTCTTTTGCGCGTTGCGCGCCTTCCAGTCAAACTTGCCATCGATGCAGTTTTGCAGGGTCTTGAGACCCGAGGCCCGAAGCTTGTCCGGAGCAACCACTCCGTCGATGGCTCCGACCTTGAGCGCCTCATTGGCAGAATTGTTTGCGCCGCCACAGATCCATTCGATGGCCAGATCCACGCCGCAAAGCCGCGAGAGCCTGACGGTCCCGCCCCAACCCGGAAAAATGCCGAGCTTGGTCTCGGGCAGTCCCACTTTCGCAGTTGGAGTGGCCAGTCGGTAATGCGCCGTGAGCGCGACTTCAAAGCCACCGCCGAGTGCAAAGCCATTGATCAGGCAAACGACCGGGACCCTGGAGTCATCGATGCGCGAAAAGAGGGTCTGCGTCTTCCAGAGCCAGGCATGGAGATCGGCGTCGTTCTTTTTAAAGTGATCCAGGAACTCAGTCACGTCGGCGCCAACGAAGAAGGCATCCTTTGCCGTCGTGAGCAGCACACCCTTGGTGGCAGAATCCTTCTCGACCATCGACCAGGCGGTGTCGAGGTCGGCAAGCATCAGTGAGCTGAAGCGGTTGGCGCTTTCGCCCACGAGATCAAACTCGATCTCGCGAATTCCCTCGCCCAAATCCTTGAGTTTAAGGCCCTTGCCATCGAACAAAACGCGTGTGGTGGATGTCATGATCCACCTAGCCTGAGGCAACGCGGGCCCGCCCGTCAAACGCCGGTTTTAGTCAGTCATTTGCGTGACGGGCGGGTTTAGGGCTCGATCGGTGGTGTCAGGCACGACACATCTACCGCGTAGGCGATTTCCGACGGATGCTGTTAGATGATGCGTTGGTATGGGGTTGTCAGCATCATTTCTGCGTGCACCCTCTCCCTGGGCCTCGGGATCCTTCTCGGGCGCGGGGACCATCTACGCTCGCCCGCCGCGGCATCCCTCAAGGGAGACCTGGAAACGGAGATGGCAGAGATCAAGCTTGAGCTCTCGCCCGCGGACCTCCGTGCGGTGCTCGGACTCCTTGAACTCCAAGGGCCCGACTCCGAACCCAAAAGAAGGACCATTACGTTTTTTGATTCGCGGGACCTTCAGCTCCACCGTGAAGGGATCGTCCTTCGTTCCAGGGTCAAGCCTGATGGCGACGGTGACACCACCATCAAGATCCGGGATATCCAAAACGGACAGCTGGACCCGGACCTCCATTCCCGCAAGGGATTCAAGTGCGAGAAGGATCGAGGGACGAGACCCGACTCAGGGAGCCGCAACTGCTCGTATTCCGATGATCGCAGTGCACTTGAGTTTGCCCATGTGCTCGTGATGAAGGACCGCCCCCTCACCTCCCTCTTTTCATCCAAACAGCTCCGATACTTTGAGGACTCGGCCCTCCCGAGGCTGGGTGGCCGGGAACCGTGGAACTCGCTGCAACTGATGGGACCCGTCTCCTCCAGCACCTGGAAGGCCGAAGCTCCGTTTGCACCCGACCTCGAACTTACCGTGGAGCTCTGGGAAATCCCGGGGGTCAATCGCATGCTGGAGCTCTCGCTTCGCGCCCCCATCCACGAAGCGGACGAGGCCGCGGGCAGGCTCGAGGAATGGGCCCGCCGCAACCAGCTCCAGCCCCTGCACTCACAGGCTTCCAAGACCGAGTGGGTGCTCAGGCATTTTGCCGGTCAGCTCCGGCGCTGAATCAGGACCACTCGCGTGCCACGCTCGGGGACTTCGTGTCCCGGCAGGCCGGTTCCCATCTGACGTGACAGCCACACGAGTTCGATTCCATTGTCGTCTGCAAAGCTCCGGGCAATCTTGAGCCCGAGTCCTGAACCGCGCTCTCCGCGCGTTCCTGATTGCGGGACGGGGTGGGCCCCAAAGGCCTCAGGCGAGATGCCTGCGCCCGCATCCATGATGCTCCAGCAGACCCGGCCCTCGCGGTCCCTGGACGTCTCAATCCGAACCTGCCCTCCCGCCGGCGTAAACTTCACTGCGTTGGAGAGCAGGTTCATGAACACCTGGTAGACAAATGCGTCGGCGGGACCCGAGATGGCATGATCCGGAGAGGCGCCCGAGACGTCGAGGCTCACTTCTTTTTCCCTCAAACGACTTTCAAACCAGGGACCGAGCTTTTCGAGGACTCCAGGAACCGTATGCAGGACGGGAGGCGCATGCACCTGGCGCTGCCCGGCCTGGTCGGAGTCCTGGTTCGAAAGCTCGACGTTGGTGATCATCTCGCGGATCGAAATCTGCGCCGACTCGATCTGGTTGACGATCGAAGCATCCTCTCCGCTCACCTTTTTCTTGAGGTTCCTCGCGGCAATCAGCGAGTGGACCATCGGCTCCTTGATGTCGTGGCTCAGGATTCGGAGGAGCTTTTTACGCCACTCATTTCGATTCTGGTACAACGACTTCTCCTCCTCGACTCTCCCCAGGAGCTTGGTCCACGCCTCGGAGATGATCCTGAACTGGTAGGTCGAGAGGGCAAAGATCGTCACATCCAGGATCGCCCGCAGGACGACCAGCCCTTCCTCCTTCATCCGTTTGTGGGCGTACGAAGTCTCCACAAAGGGAAAGAGCGGGAGCATGAGCTGGAATAAACACAGCCCCGCAACAGCCCAAAGGGTCCTCGGATGCACGCCCCGAAACATCATGAGCGCCATGATGAACTGGGGAATGGCCACGAGGTTGATGTGCGAGGTCGGACCCAGGAACGAACAGATCCAGACCGAGGCGCCTGCATTAGAAACCTGCGAGATCACGTTGAGCCAGTAGGGCGGGACCCTGGAGTTGCGAAACCAATAGGGCGCGGCGATCAGGAAGAGCCCCAGATTGACCGGGATTGCCGTCTTGGGGTTGAACTCCTGGGGAGTAAAATAGAGCGAGAACGCAAGCGTCGTGAGCGAATAGACGAGCGCAAACTTGCGCACATACGACTGCCGAATCTCGCTCGGCCAAGTTTGTTCCTGCGCTCCGACACTCACCATTTTTAAAGTGTACTCCAAAGCGTGAGTAAAAAGCCTTGTGACTTTGCGCGTCATCAGGCACTCAAAAAAAGTTGAGTGTGTGACCCCCTCCCCGCTCGATTAACTTATGGCGGCTCATGCCGAAAAAAGGACCCCCGCACGTGAAGCCTCGTGTGCTCTGGATTGAGGATGATCTCAAATACGCCAATCTCCTTGGCCTTGAGCTCGGTCATGGCTTTGACTTCGAGGTCCACGACTCACTCTCTCCTGAGCTACGAGACCGGCTGAGCAATGAGCAAGGCGGCGAATACTTTGATGGCGTGATGATCGACATGCATCTGGCCATGGGCAGGCAGGGACCTGAGGATTTTAGGCAGATCCGTGAGCTCGGTTACTCGGGGCCGATCTTTGTCCTCAGTAATGATGAGACGGTCGTCTCCAAGCTTGAGATGCTCGCGCTCGGAGTCGACGACTACCTCTGGAAAGTCATGCCGACCGAGGAGCTCGAGCTCAGGCTCAGCAACACGATCGCGCGCTACCGCCAAAAATTCCGCACCCAACCTGAGGCCTCGCCACCGTCCGAGGGTCCCTCAAATCTCGTCAGCCTCGGTGGCCTTGAGATGAGCCTCGATCGACTCACGGCAACACTCCATGGGCAGGTGCTCGAACTCTCCAAGCTCGAGTTCAAGATTTACCTGACCCTCTTTAGGCATCATCCGCAGTCCACTCCCGTAGACACTTTGCGCAAGGAAGTTTGGGAGAGCACTTCGGTCGAGAATGGCACGCTCAGCACTTTCTTCTGGAAGCTCAACAAGAAGACGCAGGGCTGGGGTTACCGCATCGTGCGCGCCGGGGATGAAGTCCTCCTTCGTCAGATCTAGCCCAACTCGGGCGCTCAATTTCAATTGAGTGGCCGCCCGTTCCCAGAGCCCCTAGCCTTTTGGCTACATTTTCAACCCAAGCCACATCTCATAGGAGGAGATCTGCGCATGAAATCGTCCGTCACCCTTCGTTCCATCTTTGCAGCAGGCGCCCTGGCGCTGCTGTCCGCCTGCGGCAGCGACAAGCTCGACATCCCCAATACCCTGCCGATCGTCCAGGCCGCTCTTCCTGCAACACTGGAGAGCAGTGCCGCCACGCTGATGATCACTGAGAGCTCCTCGAAACTCGATATCAACGCCCTCGCCGCAGATGCCGACATCACTGCGCTCAAGACCAGGCTCTTCAGCCCGGGACCCACCGACTTCCAGTACCGCCTCAAGAGCGTGGATTCGCGCCTCGATGAGATGGAAGAGCGTGCAGGCGACTGTGCCGACAAGGAGGCAAAGGAATGGGCTGTACCCGTAGGCACCACGGGCATCCCGCTCACCACCATGTACTTCCAGTGCTATGACACCGTCACTGGGCCCGGCGTCTCGGATTATAAGATCTACTTTGGAAAGAAAGACGGCTTTTGGTACCTGGCCGAGCTTCAGATCAACGACATCTTCGAGACTGGAAGCAGCACCAGCGGCGAGCCTCCCACCATGGCCGTATTGGCCAAGATCGCCGAGGACTCCTCGACCGTCGAGGCCTACCAGATCTCGGTCGAAAAGGTCTCTGGAGCCTACTACTCGACGATCACGCAGATACTGGCCAACAAGAACACCGGAGTGTTCGAGGTCTCGACGGCCTCGTCTGCTGGTACCAACGTCCTGAGCCAGGGAGCCAACTACACGGGACTCGGATGTGGCGTGCAGATGAAAACCGACGGAACCAACATCAAGGGTAGCGGAACCTTTGCGCAGGGAACCTGTTCCGGCTCGGCTGAACCCTGCGTGCTCGCTTCCAACTTTGACACCAGCGGCGCCTCCTGCGGAAGCATCGGCATCAGCACCTTCAGCACCGTAGCCATGACCCAGGCGGGGCTGATCAGTGCCGGAGCCGGCAACACTGCCAAGGCCATCATTGTCGACAAGACCGGAATGCCCGCAGTCGACAAGCTCGAAAGCCAATAAGGCCAAGCCAGACCCAAACAAAAACGCCCTCGGAGCTCACCGCTCCGGGGGCGTTTTACTTTAACCCTCAAAATCTTGAGATGATCAGCCGCCGCGCGACAGGTTGCAATCAAACCCGGTCTTGTCCGCGCGGGCAGTGCAATCCATTGAATACTCCGGCCCCCAGCGGAGCGAGATCCTGAGATCCGAATAGCGAAATTTTCCAGGCGCATCGCTGGCCAGCCGGTAGTACCAACGACAAGAAAGCGAGCTCGTATCGCGGGTTGCAGTCGCCTGCAGAAGTGCCGCAGTGGAATTGAGAGCAGTCGAACTCGGGCTCAAGAGCGACGCATCGACAGACTCACCGGCAGGAAGCACTCCGGAGGATGAACTCCAGGCAGCCGAAGACATGGACTGGGTGCTGGGAACCCGCCCCTTCATCGGATAGCGGTTGGTTGAAGTGAGCTTGCCGCTCTCCGGGCATTCGATCACGAACTTGCCGCCTTTGAAATCGGGCGCGGTGCTACTGAATGTCACTCCGGCCGCAAACGCGGACGAACTCAAGAGGAGCGCAATTGAAGTCATGCTTGGGATCAGGGATGGAGTTTTCATTCCTCCATCGTACCGCCAATGGGCAGCCCCCCCGAAGTAGAAATATCAGACCGGCATGACCTTGGTCGTGGCATCCCAGACCGAGCTCATCTCGGCGGAAAAGCGCGCGAGCGCCTCACGCGCGAACGCGGTGGGATCGATCCTGAGCTCCGCCAAACCAATGGCAGGGACTGGAG
>CAZDSX010000008.1:40779-65687 GCA_964508305.1 uncultured Bacteriovorax sp. | reverse complement strand
AGCCCGGCCAGAGCTTCTTCCCCCTCACGGTGGAATTCGCCGAGCGCTGGTACGCTGCCGGCAAGATCCCCGGCTCCTTCCACAAGCGCGAAGGCCGTCCGACGACCGAAGGCACGCTCTCTGCCCGCCTGATCGACCGTCCGATCCGCCCGCTCTTCCCCGAAGGCTTCCTTTGCGACACGCAGGTCGTTGCCACCGTCATGTCGGTCGACCCTGAAGCTGACGTCGATGTCGCCGCTTCGGTCGGCGCTTCGGCGGCACTCGCGATCTCCGACATTCCGTTCAACGGTCCGACGGCAGGCTGCCGCATGGGCCGCATCAACGGCCAGTACGTCGTCAACCCAACCTGGAAGCAGATTGATTCCGGCGAAACCGACATGGAAATCATGATCGCCGGCACCAAGAACGCCATCATGATGGTCGAAGGCGGCGCCCGCGAAGTTCCCGAGGCCCAGTGCCTTGAGGCAATCGTCCGCGGCCACAACGAGATCAAGAAGGTCTGCGCGATCATCGAAGAACTCGTCAAGAAGTGCGGCAAGCCCAAGCGCGAGTTCAAGCCTGCCGTGGTCGAAGCCTCGATCAAGAGCCAGGTTGAAAAGTTCGCAACCGAAGGCCTCAAGAAGGCCCTTCGTACCCGCGAAAAGCACGTCCGCTACGACCTCGTCGACGAAACCAAGAAAAAGACCGTCGAAGCGATCGTCACCGCCGACATCAAGGCCAAGGACGCAGCTGCTGCGGCCAAGATGGAATCCGAAGTGAAGTCCACCTTCGAACTCCTCCAGTACAACCTGATGCGCGAAATGATCCTCACGGACAAGATCCGCATCGACGGCCGCGACACCAAGACCATCCGTCCGATCACGGTCGAAGCAGGCCTCCTGCCGCGCACGCACGGAAGCTCGCTGTTCACCCGCGGTGAAACGCAGGTGATGGCAGCTGTGACCCTGGGCACCTCGGACGACGAGCAGATCGTCGATACGATGTTCCAGAACACGATGCGCAAGTTCATGCTGCACTACAACTTCCCGCCCTACTCGGTCGGTGAGACAGGCCGCATGGGAGGCCAGAGCCGCCGCGAAATCGGCCACGGCGCCCTTGCCGAGCGCTCGATCAAGGCAATGATGCCTTCGTACGAGTCCTTCCCGTACACGATCCGCCATGGGCCTGATCAAGGAAGGCAATCGCGTTGCAGTTCTGTCTGACATCCTCGGTGACGAGGACCACCTGGGCGACATGGACTTCAAGGTTGCCGGAACCAAAGACGGCGTCACTGGCATCCAGATGGACATCAAGATCGAAGGCGTCGACGAAGCCATCATGAAGACTGCGCTCGCGCAGGCCCATGAAGGCCGCCTCCACATCCTCGGCCAGATGGCCAAGGCGATCGAGGCTCCGCGCACCGAGATGAGCCAGTGGGCTCCGCGCATCACCACGATCACCGTTCCAGTCGACAAGATCCGCGAAGTCATCGGCTCCGGCGGCAAGGTCATCCGCGAGATCGTCGCGCAGACCGGCTGCAAGATCGACATCGACGACAGCGGCAAGGTCAACATTGCCTCCAACGATGGTGCCGCAGCCCAGAAGGCGATCGACATCATCCGCGGCATCGTCCAGACGGTCGAAGTGGGCAAGGTCTACAAGGGACTGGTCAAGAAGGTCGTCGAGTTCGGCGCCTTCGTCGGCGTGCTCCCGAACCAGGACGGCCTGCTGCACGTTTCCGAGATTGCCCACGAGCGCGTGAACCGCGTCGAGGACTACCTCAAGGAAGGCGACGAAGTGGAAGTGAAGGTCATCGAAGTCGACAAGGCCGGCAAGGTCCGCCTGTCGCGCAAGGTGCTCCTGCCCCTTCCGGAAGGCTTCGTTCCTCCTCCTCCCCGTGAACCCCGCGGTGATCGCGGCGGCGAGCGCGGTGGACGCGGTGGAGACCGTGGCGGACGCGGCGGTGACCGCGGCGGCCGTGGCGGCGATCGTCCTCGTCACTGAGGCCAGTCAGATCCGGCTTGATTCGCATTAACCGATAGGAAAAGTCGGTTATAACTATCCAAAACCCCTGCTAAAGCGTGCTTAACCAGCCGTTTTAACAGGGGTTTTTTATTTTCTTGTCCAAGCTTTGTCGCACTGCTATATCCGGCCGCGTTCGGAATCAGCCGAGCGCTAACCTTGGCCCCTGAGGCCAATCAGAAAGGTCCCTAGCCTTTATGAAGAAGTCCCTCAGCAACTCTGTTGCGTTTTCAGTCGTAGCTGCAGTCTCCCTGACCCAAGTCGCCCTCGCCAAGCAGGCCGCAAGCGTGACCAAGAAGATCACGGTCGCCTCCGCCAGCACGAGCAAGAAGCCCACGAGCCCGGTCCAAAAGTCCGGACAATCGGCAGCCATCACCAAGGGCACTGCCTCCAAGAATCCCAGTGCTGATCTCACCAAGGCCACGGCGGCAGGTACGACCACTGCTTCGGCCAAGCCCTCCTGGAAGGACAGCCTGAGCTCCGTCCTCATCAGCAACCTGGCCGGCCCGGCAGTTGGCAACCTCGCCACCAGCCAGCCTGACTCGGCCACGGGACAGCTCGACACCTCTTCGCCCATCCGCACCGAGAATACGCTTCTGGTCGGAATGCGCCTGGCCAACGGTGCATCGGTTGGTGCAGCAGCGAACTTTGTTTATAGCCCGATTGCCGACACCGGCTTCCAGATGCAGGACCCGTTCATCTCGATCAGCAAGCCGCTGGTGAACAAGAAGGGCTACACCCTCAACAGCCAGCTCCGCGCTTATGCGCCGGTCTCGGATGCGGCGCAGGCAGCCAACCTCATCGGACGTGCGCGCCTGGTGATGATCCAGAACTACACCCCGAGCGGCAGCCGCTGGAATGTGGGGCTTTTCAGCTACGCACAGTCCTACGTTTACAATGGCAATCGAACGGATGGCGCCACCCGCATGAAGTTCCTGCTGGAACCTTCGATCAACTACCAGATCAAGCCGACCCTCTCGGCAGGCCTCATGTACGACATGCTGGCCCGCAACCGTTATGACCAGCCTTTCTTCAGCTTCATGACGGCTGACGAGACGGCGCTCTCGCCAAACGTGAGCTGGGACGTCAACTCCCGCCTCAATTTGTCGCCTTACCTGTCGATCCCGACGGGCAAGCGGATCGCCGCCGATACTTCGACGATCAACGTCCTGCTTTCGATGCGCCTGCTCTAAGCGGCGCATCCACCCTCGAAGACAAGGGTAAAGAAGCGGCTCGGGAACTAGGGACCCCGGGCCGCTTTCTTTTTTTGGCAGGCCATTTGCTCCCGGCACTGCCCCATGCAAGGCAGACGACGATCGATCGCGGGGTGGTGCGCTGGGATGGGCCTCTCCATGGCGGCCACGGCTCTTTCGGCAAGTGCCGATGACTTCAGGTACTACGGGGTGTTCTTCGGACCTTCCGCCCAGGCGCTGCAGTCACTCCAAAGCGACGGGACACCTGTCTATCTCAGGAACTTCCTGAGCTGGAGCCACGCACTCGACGAAAGCACTCGCGTGGGCGCCTCGTTTTCCTGGAACTGGCGACCGGTTTTGGGACAGGACTGGACCCTGCGCGACCCGTTTCTCAGGATCTCCAAGCCGAGGGCCTGGAAGCACGAAGACTGGTCCTGGTACACGGATCTTCGCCTCCATCTCCCGATCACGGAGGCATCACGCAATCGAGATTTGTGGGCGGGACTCCAGAGCTTCAACAGCTTTGACTGGGAGACTCCGTACGGCGGAGCCGGCATCTACGCTTCGGTCCGACGCAATGTCTTGGGAACCCAGGGCGAAGGCGACGAGTGGGAATTCTATGTCGCGCCGCATGCCCAGTGGCAGGCACTTTCCACGCTCTCTCTCGGAGCCCTCATCGAATGGGATGGCGGGACCCCATTTGGAGAGGACTCGCGCGTCATTTACTCTGACGGCTGGAACCTCCAGCCCGGCCTGAGCTGGGATCCCACCCCCCAGCTCAATCTGAGCCCCTTCGTGAACCTCCCCCTCTGGCAGGACCCTGAGTCCAGCCCCGGAGCCAGCCTGGGAGTGACCCTGAGCTGGAAAATTGGCGGTTGAGCACGCTTTTCCCAATCAATCCCGGCCATTTTCAGGGGTTGTCCGACACCGTTCTCTCCCCTTACACTATAGAGGAGGAGATCGGTCGGAATGGCCCAAACTGGCTTTCCCACAAAATGGTTCCTGGCTCTCGAAGGCAAGAAGGTGGGACCTTTTGCGCCCGAGCAGATCCTTGGCCTGCTGGCTGATGGGGAGATCCCGGAATCCGTGCGTGTGAGCGAAGAAGCCGGGACGGAAATGTCGGCTTCCGAGCTTCGCGAGCTCTACTTCCGCGAGGACCGAATCCCCACTGCCCTTCCCGTGATCCAGGCCACCCCGGACATTCCGTTTGCGCCCGATCTCCCGCAGGACGAAGAAAAAACCCGTGAGATCCAGGTCGCCAACGAGCTCGCCACCACGCGAAGGCTCTTTGATTTATTCCAGACGGCACGCGAGAAGCGGGCGGCGCGCTTTGCTCCCAGTGCTCCAGCGAGCTCGGCGAGCTCCGCACCACTGTTTTCCATCCAGTCTCCCCTTGCCATCGCGGCAGCCGGAATCATTGCCTGCACGGCGGCTGTGCTGGGAATCCGCTCACAGGGCACTTCTGACCAGGCGGATCGCGAGCTGGCTCAGGTTTCACAAAAAGAAACGGCTGCTCCGGCACCTGTCCGCGCCGCTCCCCGGACCGAAGTGGCCAAGGTCATCACGGCACCTGCCATGCCCCGACCCAAGGCAGCCCTGAGGAACAGCTGGAAGCCGGGAAAGACGATTGCCAAGGCGATCCCCCCACCCGCTCCCCGTGTGGAAGAACGTCGCGAGGAGGATCGCCGCGACGAGCGCGATGAGCGCAACATCGATCAGTGGAATCAGGCACAGGATCCCCAAAACGCTCAAGCACAAGGCCAGGCGCCGGCAGCCCCGCTCATCAACCAGATGGCCAACCAGGCCAATGCCGCCGGCGGTTGGGACCCGGCCATCCAGCCTCCTCCGGGAGCAGGGCTTGGACCGGACGGCCAACCCCTTCCCGTCGAAGCGCCGATGAACCAGCAGAACCCCGGCGCTCCCGGATCCAACGACCAACCTTTCAACCAGTAGTTGACCCTGCCTGCGCTCGCGCCTAGTTTCGGGGCGTGGCAACCCGCAGGAACCCTAAAAAAGGCCGCTTCATCACCTTCGAAGGCACCGAGGGCGCGGGCAAGTCCACCCTGATTCGTGAACTCAAGTCCGCTCTCGAGTCAGCGGGAATTGAGGTCATCGCCACCCGTGAACCGGGAGGCGTGCCGGTGGCTGAAAAAATCCGCGGCATCATCCTCGCCGATGAAATGTCGCCCTGGACGGAGCTCTTCCTATACGAGGCTGCCCGCGCCGAGCACCTCCATAAAGTAATCCTGCCGGCACTCGCCCGGGGAGCCTGGGTGATCTGCGACCGATTCACCGACTCCACCCTTGCCTACCAGGGACATGCGCGCGGCCTCCCCTGGGAGAAAGTCCGGACCCTCAACCAGCTCGCCACCCAGGGCCTGTCGCCCGACCACGTGGTCTGGCTCGACATCGACCCAGCTCTCGGGCTCTCGGTCGCACAGGATCCCAACCGGTTCGAGGCCGCAGGAGTTCAGTTCCAAAAGAAAGTCCGCTCCGGTTTTGCAAAGGCGATGAAGCTCGACCAGGCTCGCAAGCCGCGCAAGTGGATCAAGCTTCGCGCCCGCTCGGGGACCCCGGAAGCGATGGCGCAAAAGATCCTCAAGACCCTGGGAGTCACCGGATGAAGCAGGTCCTGCCGATCCCGGCGGCCGTGGCCAACCACCACCTCGAAACACTCCGGCCCTGGACCGAGAGCTGGCGCTCGCAGGGACGGGTCCCTCCGGTCGTGCTCCTCACCGGCATCGAAGGCGTCGGCAAGCGCAGCATCGGATACTGGCTGGCCCAGTGGCTGCTCTGCGAGAACGCAGGATTTTCGAAGCCCAAGCTCTCCGACAACTCCCCTGCGGGCGAGGATGCAGGCCCCGACCTTTTTGGCGGAGGACTATTCGGTGCTGATCCCGCTCCTGCGGAAAGTCCTCCAACCAAAACCCCCACTCTCGCCGACCAGGGTCCCTGTGGCGAATGCCGCTCCTGCAAAAAGGCACTGCAATCCACCTGGGTGGATTTTCGCGAGATCGGCGCAGGTTCCGATGGCGGTACGGACTCGGAGGACGAGGAAGGCGGCGAATCCTCCTCGCGCGAAAAGCTCAAGATCGATGTCTTCCGGGACCTCAAGGCACAGGCGGGATTCGGATCGCATGAGGGCAGCTTCAGGATCTTTTTGATCCGAAATGCCGAACGCATGACGCCGCAGGCAGCCAACTCACTGCTCAAGCTCCTCGAGGAACCGCCCGTGAGCTGGATCTTCATCCTCACTGCGAGTGACTCGAGCCTGCTTCTGCCAACGGTGGTCTCCCGCTGCCAACGGATCCGCCTCAAGCCCTTCGGCGATTCGACACTCTCCAAAGTCCTCGCCGAGGCTGGAGTCCCCAGGGACCGCGCGGAACTCGCAATCAACCTTGCCCAGGGCAGCTGGAAAAAAGCGCTCACCCTCGCCGAGGATCTCCACCGCGAAAAGCGGGAGAGCGTCCAACGGTTCCTTGAGAATCCTCCGGAGAACCTCAATCCGGTCCTCGAGTGGTCTTCGGCCGGCGTCGACTCCCTCGCACTCCTGCTGGATCTTCTCGAACCCCTGCAGCTGGAGCTCCTGCGCCGCTCGTCGGTGGCGACCTCGATTGACGCCATCGCCTCACGCCCACTCGCCAGCTTCTTGACGTCACACCTCAAGTACGTTTCGTTCCACCTCCGAACGATCGACGCTGCGCGTGCCTTTTGGATGGAGCGGTCGGAACGACTCGCAAAGGCGCGCCACGAGATCACTCTTCCCCTCAATAAAAAACTGCTCGCACAGGAGATTCTGCTACCCTATCTCCTGTCGTGATCCAGCTGACAGGCGCAGGGAAAAACTTTGAATCCACCTGGGTGTTCAGGGGGGTGGACCTCCACGTCCCTGCAGGCGGTTCTGCGGCCATCATCGGTCCATCAGGCTCCGGCAAGAGCGTGCTGCTCAAATTGATGGCGGGTCTCCTTTCGCCGGACGAAGGCAAGGTGCACATCTCCAGCTCCGAGGTGGGCATGCTCTTCCAGCGCAACGCCCTGTTCGACTCCCTTTCGGTCCTCGAAAACCTCCTCTTCCCGCTACGCGAAAAAAAAGGAATCAAGGGCAGTGAAGCCCTCACTCGCGCGCAGCAGTATCTTGACTGGGTCGGTCTCGGCCATGCGGCCCACCAGTCGCCGGGCGAGCTCTCGGGCGGAATGCAAAAGCGCCTTGGCATCGCCCGCTCACTGATCCTCGAGCCCGAAGTGGTGCTGTACGATGACCCGACGGCCGGGCTCGATCCGATCACTTCCAAGAAGATTGCCGAGCTCATCCGCCAGCTCCAACAGGCCGCCCGACCCTCGGGACGCAGGATGACCTTTGTGGCCGTCACCAATGACATGCATCGGGCCTGGCAACTCGGGGACCGGGTCTACCTCCTTGCGCAGGGACGGCTGATCCCGGGCGGTACCCCGGATGAGGCAAGGAACACTTCGGATCCGGCGCTCAGGCAGTTCGTCCGGGGAATCCAGGAAGGTCCGCTCACGTGAGCGCCTCGGGATCCACCCAGCCCGTCATCCGCTTTGAGCACTGCTCCAAGAGCTTCGGACCCAAGCACATCCTCCAGGATGTGAGCTTTGAGATCGGACAGGGAGAGATCCTCTTCGTGCTGGGCAAGAGCGGCATGGGCAAGTCCGTCACGCTCAAGCACATCATCGGCGTGATGAAGCCCGACGGTGGAACTGTCAGCGTGCTTGGCAGGGAGCTCGGCCAGCTGGACACACGCGGTCTGTCGGATATCCGCCGAAAGTGCGGGATGGTCTTCCAGCAGCCCGCGCTCCTCGACTCCCTCACGGTCTTCGAGAACGTCTCATTCGGGCTCACCTCCCCCGAGTTCGTGCAATCACGGATGCAGGCGGGAAAATCCGCACTGACTGAAAAGCAAATCCTCGACCGTGTCGTGGAGGTCCTCGGACTCGTCAGGCTAGGGCCCGAGATCCTGCAAAAGCGCCCGCCCGAGATTTCCTATGGGATGCAAAAGCGCGTCTCGCTCGCGCGCACGCTCGCGCCCGGACCCGAAATCCTGCTCTTTGATGAACCCACCACCGGACTGGATCCGATCACGACACAGGCCGTGAACCAGCTCATCCTGGAGCTCTCGCGAAAGCTGCGCGTGACGAGTGTCGTGGTTTCGCATGACATGGGATGCGCACTCCAGATCGCGGACCGGATCCTGGTGCTCGACCAGGCGCGGATCCTGGTATTGGGATCCGTGGCCGAGATCCGTCAGAGCTCCGAACCCCTCATCATCGATTTCCTTAGAGAAACACTTGAAAACGAGGGCTTTGCGCAATGACCGCAGCCCTTCGTGAGCTGGGATCACTGGCTCTTTTCTACGGCGAGGTCCTCCGCGCAGCGCTCCGACCGGATCGCAGTGGCGGACAACGCAGGCGCCTCATCGAGCAGCAGATTTCGGAAGTCTATTCGCGGAGCTTTTCGACCGTCATTTTTGCCGGGGTCTTTGTCGGGGCCATCCTCACCCTCCAGTTCAGCAGCATGCTGGCCGACTACGACGCGCAGAGCCTCATGGGCGGCATCACGGCTTCTGCCTGCATCCGCGAGGTGGGCCCCCTGATCATCTCCTTCCTGCTGGCAGGCAAGATCGGAGCCTATACCGCAGCCGAGCTCGGAACGATGCGCGTGACCGAACAGGTGGATGCCATCGAGTGCCTGGGCACCGATCCGCTCGAATACCTGGTCGTGCCCCGGTTCATTTCGATTGTTGCGGCCTCCGTGCTGCTCCTCGTGGTGGGCCTCCTCGTGGGCCTTGCAGGCTCGATGGTCGTGGCCTCGCTCACGGGTGGGATCAACCCGCTCCAGTTCCTTTCGAGCATCCCGAGGTTTGCCGGGCTGGGAGTGTTTGGCGCGGGGATGCTCAAGAGCCTGGTGTACGGCCTGATCGTGGCGGGAGTCTCCTGCCACCAGGGTTTCACCGCCTCCGGAGGCGCTCGAGGGGTTGGGCGTGCCGTGACGTGGGCTGCGATCTACACCAACCTTTACATCGTGCTCGCCAATTTTTTCCTCGGGCAGCTCATGGAAGGCATGGCGCTCCTGCTGGAGGCCGTCCAGTCATGAGCACGCACACGAAGGGCTACCTCCCGGAGTTCCTCTCGGTTGCAAGACAGTGCGTGCGCGCGGTGTTCACCGGACCCTGGAAGCCAGGGGAGATCATCCAGCAGGTGGCTTCACAGGGTGTCGGAAGCGTGCCCATCGTGCTCGTCTCGACGGCTTTTGCGGGGCTCGTCATCACGCAGGAGATCGCCTTCCACATGGATCACGCGCTCCACACGACGAGCATGATCCCGGGTTTCACTGCACAGTTCATCATGCGTGAGCTGGGGATTGCGATCCCGGCACTCCTGCTCGTTTCCAAGGTCGGAGCCTCCATGACGGCCGAGATCGGCGGGATGAAGGTCACCGAGCAGATCGAGGCACTCAGGCTGCTGGGAATTGATCCCGTGGGCTACCTCGTGTTTCCAAGGTGGATTGCCGGCATCCTCTCGACCCTTGCACTCACCCTGCTGGCAATGGCAGTCACCCTCTCCTGCGCCATCCTGATGGCGGTCATCAAGTACAACTTTTCGCTGCTCGAGTACCTCAACACGCTCCGCCATTTCGTCGGAAGCCGCGACCTGGTGGCAGCCATGGTCAAGGCTTTGGCGTTTGGTGCCGTCACGCCGCTGATTTCCTGCACTTATGGCTTTCGCTGCGAAGGCGGCGCACAAGGCGTTGGAAACGCGACAACACAGGCCGTCGTGAGCGCGACCATCGCCGTGATCGTCATCGATTTTATCCTGACCTATTTATTTACGGTCCTTCTCTAACCCGTTACTCTCAAAAGCATCTATGAGCACGCACGCCCGTGAGACCAAAGTTGGAATCCTCGTTGCCACGACTGCAGTCCTGGTCGTCGTTTTTGCCTGGGTCCTGGGAGTGAAGAACCCCCTGCAGCGCTCGGTTGATTTTTACGTCACCTACAACTTTGCAGGCGGCATCGAAGTGGGCTCTCCCGTCCGTGTCTCCGGGATCAAGGTCGGCAAGGTCGAGAGCATCGAGTTCTTTGCCCCTGCCCGCGCGACCGAGACCGTCGCAACCAAGACTCCCGGAAGTGCCACCGAAAGCTCCGGCATTGATGGAGTCGTGCCGCTCAAGATGAAGATTTCGATCCGCAACGACGCCGCCAAGGGCGTCAAGGCCGACAGCCAGTTCTTCATCAACATCGCCGGCATCATCGGTGAGCGCTATATCGAAGTCACCCCCGGCAGCCTCGATTCCCCGTCCGTGCACGAAGGCCAGACACTGGCCGGCGTGGATCCGCCCCGCATCGACCAGCTCATTTCCCAGAGCTTCGATCTGGCAGGCAAGATCAAGGACTTGGTGGAACGCAACAAGGGCGACATCACCCGCTCGATCGAGCTCCTCTACAAGATGAGCGCCAACATCAACCAGACCCTGGGCCACGTCGAGAAGAGCCGCCTCTTCCAGACCGACCTCCAGGCACTGGTCAACAACCTGATCAACATCACCCGCGACGTGCGCGTGGTGACGGACAACTTCAGCACCCCGCAGGGCAAGAAGACCATCGGCCTGCTTCATGAGCTCCTCTGGAGGCTCGAGCCGCTCGACTCCAAGAACATCCGTGAATTCATCCAAAAAGAAGGCATCCGCGCCCGGGTGTTCTGATGTTCGCGCGGCGGGCTTTTCTTGGTGCTGCCATCTGGCTTGTCTCCTGCGCCACTGCCCCAACCCGAACGACTCCGGCACGCTACTCCGTCGCGACGCAGGGTGAAGCGACCACGCGCGCGGCCGAGCGGATCCTCGCCGAGGGCGGAAACCTTTTTGATGCCGCGGTTGCGGCATCGCTGGTCATTTCGGTTGAACGCCCCCACTCCACGGGACTGGGTGGAGGGGGCTTCTGGCTCTCCTACCACGCAGGCCGCAAGGAATGGGTGGCACTGGACTTCAGGGAGCGCGCCCCCGCCCGGATCCGGCTCCCTCAAAAGCTGCTGAAGGAGAATCCCAAGGCCATCCCTCCACTGCTCCAGGACACGGCTCTCGGCGGAGGGGTCCCTGGGCTTGTGGCAGGCCTCGGCAAAGTGCACGCCCGTTACGGCAAGCTTTCCTGGTCGAGGATTGTCGAACCGGCCATCGAACTCGCCGAAGGGGGTTTCGAGGTCTACCCGGCATTGGCCGAGGCTCTTGAGGATCGTCGCGGGATCCTGGCAAAGGATCCTGAGACGGCTGCCATCTTCCTGCACGCAGACGGTTCCCCCCTCAAGGCGGGTGAGCTCCTGATCCAGACCGAACTGGGCCACACGCTCCGCCAGATTGCCCGTGAAGGGGCGGAGTCCTTCTACCGGGGAGCACTGGCCCGAAAAATCGCAACTGCCCTGCAAAAGGCCGGATCGCCCATCCGTGCCGACGACCTCAGTCACTACCAGGTGATCGAGCGGACACCGATCCGCACGCGGGCGCTGGGCCACACGCTTTACCTGATGCCTCCGCCGAGCTCAGGCGGGATCGTGCTCTCCCAGATCCTGAGGCACCTCGAACCCCACGCTTCGCAGCTCCAGAGCGACGGCCTGGGTTCCGAGAAAAGCCTCCACCGCATCGCGCAGGCCATGCAGCTCGCCTTTGCAGACCGGGCGCAATACCTCGGCGACCCCAAGTTTACCCGCATCCCGCAGGAGCGCCTCCTCTCCGGGGACTACCTTGAATCGCGCCGAAAGAAGTATTTTTCCGAGCGCGCGATCCCCGCAAAAGACATCACCCCCGAGGGCGGCCTCGCTACCGAAGGCAGCGACACCACCCACATCTCCATGATCGACCGCGAGGGCAATGCAATCGCCACCACCCAGTCCATCAACGGCTGGATGGGTGCAGGGCAGGTCATCCACGGCACGGGCATCCTGCTCAACAACACGATGGACGACTTCAGTGTCGCAGCCGGAGTCCGCAACCTGTTTGGCGCGGTGGGATCCGACGCCAATCGCCTCAGGCCCGGCAAGACCCCGCTCTCGTCGATGACTCCCACGATTGTCTCTGATGGCAAGCCCGAGCTCGTGATCGGAGCGCCGGGAGGAACCCGCATCATCACCTGCGTGGCGCAGACGCTGCTCCAGCACTGGCTGGGCTCCAGGAGCCTCAAAAACGCAGTGGCATCCCCGCGCATCCACCAGCAATGGTCTCCTGACGAGATCGTCCTGGAGGACCCGGCTCCGGTGGGAGGCTTCTCGGATTCGATTGAAAAGGCACTGAAGTCACGAGGTCACACTGTTCGTCGTGGCGAGGTCCACTGCCGCGTGATGGCAGCTTCGCTGCGAGAAGCCGTCTCAGATCCGCGTGACTTCGGAAGCGCCGTGACCGGAGATTGAGCCCGGCTTTCCGGACTGGAAACCCCGCCTCCACGACTCGCGAGAAGCGATCTCGGACAGCAGGGCTTTTTTCTCGGCCGACTTCTGGTCGGGTGTCTTTTCGAGCTCCTCACCCCAGACCTCAACGAGTCGCTCCACCCAGGGGAGCCCATGGTCAGCGCGAGCGGCAAAAAGCGGGATGCGGCGGAAGTAAAAATCCTCGAGGTGGACGACCATGCCGAGGCGGATGCAAAAGCGCAGCTGGGCTTCGATCTTGGGGAAGCCCTCGGGCGAGTCCATCGTCGGCGGAAACTCCTGCTCGATCTGCAGGAGCTCGATCGCCTCGGCCCCGTAACGCTCCCAGAGCTCGGTGTGCAGTGCTCCTGCCTTGGGATGATCCTTGGCTCGAGCCAATGCCTCGTGAGTGGCACGAGGATTGACGGGCGCCTCGGTCGAGAAGCGGCGCTTCGCGCGCCCCTTGAGATCGGTATTGCGGCTGATCGCGTAGTCCACGATCTCCTCGGCCATCGTGCGATGGGTGGTGTACTTGCCACCCGCAACGAGCACCGCCCCACCCGGACCTGAGCCGATGTGGTGCTCACGCGAGATCTTTTGCAGGGAGGCACCCGACTCGGAAGGCGGCGCCATGAGAGGACGGACTCCGATATAAGCGCTCAGGATGTCCTTTTCGGTGAGCTTGAGGCTCGGGAAGTAGCGCGAGAGGAGCTCGATCAGGTAGTCCACGTCCTCACGGGTGATCTCGGCTCGATCGGGATCCTGGGGCGTGGGTCCGTCGGTCGTTCCGACGATCACGACGCCTTTTCCAAAGTCATTGCGGGGAATCACGAACGAAATGCGTCCATCAGCCGGATGGGCCATGACCATCGCGCCTGGAACAGGGAGCCGCTTGAGATCAAAAATCAGGTGCACGCCCTTGCTGGGCTTGAGCCATGGCTTCCAGCTCTCCGACTTGCCGGCAGAAAGCCTGCCACCCAGCTCATCGGTCCACGGACCGGCACAAACCACGACCTGGCGCGCGCGGACTTCGCTGCGGGACTCGGTCTCGAGATCCTTGAGCTCAAATCCAGTGAGTGCTTCTCCCGAGTAGATGGGACGAGTGGCCTCAACGTAGCTCGCCACGGCAGCGCCGTGGAAGGAAGCATTGCGGAGGATCTCCACACCGAGCACGTCATCCCACATGCTGGCATCAAAGTAACGAAAGCCCCCGAGAAGCCCATCGGACTTCAGAGCCGGGATCTCTTCAAGGAACTGCTCCTTTTTGAGCGACTTATGGAAACCCGGCGTGCGGAAAAGCGCCAGAAGGTCATAAAGCCACATCCCGATGGAGAGCATTCCCTTGCTCGGACGATCGCCCTCGTAGACCGGAAAATAAAAGGGAAGCGGCCTGACCATGCTGGGCACGGTCTTGAGCAGCAGTGCACGTTCGGCCAGCGCCTCAAAGACGAGCTTGAACTCGAAGTTTTCGAGGTAACGAAGACCTCCATGGATGAGCTTGGAAGATCGCGACGAAGTCCCGTAACTGAAGTCCCTGCGTTCCACGAGCGCCACCGTTAGGCCACGGCTCACGCATTCGCGCGCCACCGCGGCACCGGTGATTCCCCCACCCACCACGAGCACATCGAACACCTCTGACTTGAAGCGTTCCAGTGCCTGCTTGCGGGTCTGGGGAGAAAACTCCTGGCTCATCGACTCTTCCCGGGCTCGAGCCCTACTCCCTCTTTGCAGTGATCGACACACCGAGCTCTGCAAGCTGCTCGGGGCTGACTTCAGACGGTGATTCGGACATGAGGCAGGTTCCCTTCTGGGTCTTGGGAAATGCCATCACATCTCGGATCGGGCCCACTCCGCAGAGCATCGCGGCGAGACGATCCACGCCAAAGGCGATCCCACCGTGCGGAGGCGTGCCGTACTGGAGACCCTCGAGGAAGAAGCCGAACTTGTGCCTGGCCTCTTCAGGCGTGAGGCCCAGCTGCTTGAACATGGCCTGCTGGACTTCCTGGCGGTAAATTCGGAGGCTACCGCCGCCGATTTCAACACCATTGAGGACCATGTCGTAGGCGCAGGCCTGGATGTGATCCAGATTGCGGCCTGCGATGAAGTCATCGAAATGCTCAGGCCTCGGAGACGTGAACGGATGATGGCAGGCATAGTACCGGCCGTCGCGCTCATCGAATTCAAGGAGCGGAAAGTTCATCACCCACAGGAAGGCAGGCTTGCCCTCGCCGTGCTTGGGAATCATGCCTTCACGAGCGCCCACGGACAACCGGAGAGCTCCGAGTGACTCGCAGACCTTCTTGTTGTTTGGATCGGCCACGCAAAGGACAAGGTCCTTTTCAGTGAGGCCGAGCTGCGAGACGAGGCCCTTCTTTTCTTCGTCGCTGAAGAACTTGGCCGCAGGACTCTGGAGCTCCCCTCCTGCCTGCACCTTGATCCAGAGCAGGCCCTTGGCGCCGTAAAGCGCCGCTGTGGCCTGGAGATCATCAAGATCCTTGCGCGAGTACTTCTCGGCCACACCCTTGACGACGATGGCACGCACGGCGCCCGAGAGGCCGCGCGAGTTGGTCTTGAGGGCATTCGAAAAAACCTGGAACGAGCTCTTCGCAAACAGGGCCGAGAGATCCTGGATCTCAAGCCCGAAGCGGACATCCGGCTTGTCGCTTCCGAAGCGATTCATCGCTTCCTTGTAGCTCATGCGCGGGAACGGAGTCTGGATCTCCTGGCCAAGGACCTGCTTCCAGAGCTTTTTCATCATCCCTTCGAGGATCGGAAAAAAAGCTTCTTCGTCGAGGAACGATGTCTCGATGTCGATCTGGGAGAACTCAGGCTGGCGATCAGCGCGCAGGTCCTCGTCACGGAAGCAGCGGGCAATCTGGTAGTAGCGATCCATGCCGCTCACCATCAGCAGCTGCTTGAGCGTCTGGGGAGATTGCGGAAGCGCATAAAAAGTCCCGGGATTGAGTCGCGAAGGAACAATGAAGTCGCGAGCGCCTTCGGGAGTGGACTTGTAGAGGATCGGAGTCTCGATCTCACAAAAGCCGTGCTCATCGAGGTGGTTGCGGACCACTTGCAACATGCGGTGGCGGATCAGGAGGTTCTTTTGCAGCGAAGGCCTGCGAAGGTCCAGGTAGCGGTACTTGAGCCTGAGCGTCTCGGCGACTTCTGCTTCATCGTCGATGACAAAGGGAGGCGTCTTGGCTTCGGAGAGGATCACGAGGTCATGGCCCACGACTTCGATTTCACCGGTGCTCATGCCGGCATTGGCCATCGAGCCCGGACGCTTGCGGACCTTGCCCTTGCACCAAACGACGAACTCGCCGCGAAGGCGGCCTGCTTTGTCATGGAGCTCGGCGGACTTCTGCTCGGCCGGATCAAAGACGATCTGGGTGATCCCGTAACGATCACGGAGATCGATGAACACGAGCCCCCCATGGTCGCGACGCTTGCCGACCCATCCACAAAGCATGACTTCCTGGCCCTCATGGGCCGCCCGTAGTTCGCCACAAGTGTGGCTTCGCACCGTCCGTTGCATAGATTCAAAAGGTAACATCCGCGCGAACCGCGAGGCAACGGCAACACCTTGAGAACTGACCGAAATTCCCAGCAATTCAAGCGAGCGGTCCAGGTCACGGCGACGGCCGATCGCTGGCAGGAGATCTGGGATGCGGAGGATTACTTCAAGCGGACGGCGGAACTCTGGGAGACGGCCCAAAACTGGATCGCCGTGGTCGGGTGGCAGCTCGACTCGCGCCTCTGCCTCGAGACGCCCGTCACAAGCTTGACGCACCCCACTCCGCCCGAGAGCCTCAGGGACAGGGTCGTTCGACTTTGCGAGGCCCGTCCGAGCCTGCAGTTTTACCTGCTGCTCTGGGACCACTCGATCTTTTACATCCCCCAACGCGAGTGGCTCCAGACTCGGATCTGGGAGGAACTCCATCCCAGGGTCCACCTCGTCTTCGACAGCCATCACCCCCTGGGGGCCTCCCATCACGAAAAACTGGTGCTCGTCGACGGGGTCGCCGGCTTGACCGGCAGCGTGGATCTCTGCGCCGAACGCTGGGACCGAAGCGAGCACCGTGCCCACGACCCGGGTCGATCGCTCGATCACAGCAGCGAACAGCATGGGCCCTACCACGAGCTCGGCGTGGAGGTCGCAGGCGGGATCTGTCGCGAACTCAGCCGGCACCTCGCGGCAAGATGGAATCGCCTGTCGAGCGTTCGTTTTCCAGAACCCGTGGAGACAACTTCAAAAATGGAGTCCACATCCCGCCACCATCGCGTCCACCTGAGCCGCACGCTTGCCATTCCCAATCGCCCCATCATCCGGGAGGTGGAGTTCCTGTTCCTTTCATTGATCTCACGGGCGGAGGGCCGCATCTGGATGGAGGGGCAATACTTCTGGTCCAGGCGAATCCAACAGGCCCTCCTCCAAAAGATGCGGCAGCAAATCAAGGATCCGGCCGGAAAACTGAACATCACGCTGGTTCTCACCCATGGATCCCAGCTCAAGTTCCTCACGGGACGAATGAACGCCTACCAGCACCACCTCGTGGCCGAACTGCAGGCGATGGCTGAATCCTCGAACGGAAAGATCCGATTCGAAGCCTTCAATGCATTCAGTGAAAATCGCCCGATCTACATCCACTCCAAGATCCTTCTGGTGGATGACCGCTGGCTATCCGTCGGATCGGCGAACTTTTCGGAGCGTGCATTCAGGATGGATACCGAAATCATGCTCACTCTCGAGGCGAGGACCCCGAGCGAGAGGCGACACCTGGATCAACTCCACGGTCGGCTCAGGGCGCACTGGAAAAAACTCGTCCCCACTCCGGCCGGCCAACTGCAAAGGCCCGCCATCGCCTGGGAAAAGTGGCTTGATCCTCCTGTTCCGCCATTCCACTTCCTGGGCAGGCGGCTGCCCCATAGAAGGACGCAGCGACGACTCCTGATCGGGCTCGCCTGGCTTGGGGGATACGCTCCGATCCTCGCCTGGACCCTGCAACACATCGACAACGCCCAGATCCCGATCGCACTCCTGCTCTCGGCGAGTTCCTACTCGACCTGGATCCTTCCCGTGCCGGCTTCGATGCTCACGCTCCTCATCCTACTCCGCAGGGATCCGCAGAGCGAGCTCCTTGCCCTGTTGAGCCTCTGGATGGCAGCCGCTGTCTCGGTGGCCTGGGGACGCATGCTCCCCAGCACCCATCGAAGCTGGCTTGCACGACACCAGATCCGGACGCTTTCCAGATTCGGGCAGCGGAGATTCACTTCCCTGCTTTTGGGTTGGCTGGACCCGACTCGATCCACCTTTGCCAAGCTGCACTCACAGAGCCATTTTCTCCTGCCCATTCCCTGGATCCTGCTCGTGGGCTGCATCCTGTCGGCTGCATGGGTGCATGGCTTTGCACTGATCCTGAGGTGGATTCCCTGACATGAAATTCAGCGTCCTGACCTACAACATCCACAAGGGCTTCCAGCACACGCGGCGCAAGCGCGTCCTGCACTGGATGCGGGACGCCATCGCCGAAAGCGGTGCGGACCTGGTCTTCCTCCAGGAAGTCATGGGCTTCGAAACCGCCGTCCAGGCCTCCCAACTCGAATTCCTTGCCGATACGCTCTGGCCACACACGGCCTACGGGCGCAACTCCGTGACCACGCTCGGCCACCACGGCAACGCGCTCCTCAGTCGTTTTCCAATTCTCAGTAGCGAAAACATCGACATCTCCAGCAGCGCGCTCGAACGCCGGGGAGTCCTCCATGCCGAGATCCAGATCCCGGGGTTCGGGGACCTCCATGCCCTATCCCTGCATCTTGGTCTCTTGGAGGCGGACCGCCGAAGCCAGGTCAGGAGGGTCTGCCACCGCATCCACCGCAAGGTGCACAAGGGGACCCCCCTGATCATCGGAGGAGACTTCAATGACTGGAGGGAGCGTGCGAGCCCGATCTTCATGAAACGCCTCTCGATCTTCGAGGCACACCAGATCCAAACGGGCGCTCACGCAAGAACCTTTCCGGCATGGATGCCGGCGCTCAAGCTGGACCGAATCTATTTTCGGGGAGTGAAGGCCGCGGGTTGCCGCGCTCTCCGCGGACCGCAGTGGACGCGCCTGTCAGACCACCTGCCACTTCAGGCGGATTTTGAGCTCGTGATTCCAGCAAGTCCGGCCTGTTCGACCACGGCAAGCAGCTCATCCACCGTGTAGGGCTTGGCCAGGAACCGAACCCCCTGGGGCATGTGTGCAGCGCGATCCGCTCCCTCGACTGCTGCGGAGATCACCACCGTGGGGGGTGCCCTCCCAAACTGTTCGAGGATTCGCTGGTAGACCTGCTCGCCGGTCTCGCCCTGGAGCTTGAGATCCAGGAGCATGGCATCGGGCCAGCGCGCTCCCCCCCGGAGTGCCTCGAGAGTGGAGTCCCCTCCCGAAGCAAGCACGACCTCGTGGGAAAATGCACCCAGCACGACCCCGATGGTCTCCCTCACCGAACGATCATCTTCGACAACAAGTACGAGCATCTGGAGGCATGGAATTGCACACTCCGAGCCAGACGGCTCAGCGGCGGCTCGCGGAAGAGGAAGAAATACTGAGGATGTCCTTGCTGGTGTCGGAGCCGCTCGTGGAGCTCGTGCGAGGCGCCTGGGTGTCCTGGATTTCCCAGCCCCCCGTGCCACCACGGACCATCTGGCCAGCCTCCTCCTCGACATTCATGTCCTCTTCGTCCTCGGGTGCCGCCTGGCCGTCATTGACCCAGCCCAGCTCACGCGGGCACCCCGGCTCTCCGGGCTGGTGCCCCACGCGGACATGGAAGTGCGACCGATGGCCACGCACATGCTGGATGCGATGCGCGACCCTGCCCCACATCTCATCCCCGAGCGCTGCCTTGGCGAGCTTGCGGATCATGCGCTTGTCCACGAAAACGGCTTTCACGCAGACATAGGGGTTGGAGAAGATCTTTTTGACCAGCCACCAATTGGCTTCGGCATCAAAGTGAGTGGTGAAACCGTTGAATTCGGTGCTTCCTACTCGGGTATTCAGGAAGCCGAGGTCGGCGTCCTGCCCAGTCGTGTGGGAGGCATGCCCACGGCGGCCACGGCGCCCGGAGATACATCCTCCGCGAGGAGCCGAGAGATCCCCGATATTGAGGCGCACACCCGCCTTGTCGGGGGTCGAATACTCCTTGCCGATCTCACGCCCCACCCACTCCAGGGCGGCGACGAGACCGTCGGTCCCGAACTGGGTGCAGCGCATGGGATTGCGAACCAGCAATCGGTTCTGTGCAGAAGGAACGATCGGCCTGCCGTTGACCAGAAAGCCGGAATTCACCGAGCAGAATGCCTGGGATGAGGCTGCTCCCCGATTCTCCCACCAGTTCCCAAGCTCGCCGGTCTTGGCAAGATCGAGGTACTGGCGCTGCTCATCGGTCATCTCATCGCAAAAGGTCCACTTGATGCGATTGGGTGCGCACTTGGGTGGCTTGCGGAAGGCGGCCTTGGAGACCCCGCTGCAGCAGGTCTTGCCCAGATGTCCGTACTCGGGGTCCCAGCGCGAGCAAAAGCCGTGATCCGGGGCATTGTCCGAAACCGGAAGAAACTGGGATTCGGGAGCCGGCGGCAGGAAGGGAAACTCGTTGTGCAGGGCCTGCTGCGCACGCGCGGAAAGGGTGGCGAGCACCGTCAGGCTTGCTGCTAGAAGAGTGGATCGAAGCCCCGTCATTCACTCCAAGATAGAGTGCGCTGCTGATTCGGTCAAGATTTGCAGCTGTGCCTGAAGGTCAGAAAGCTGGTCCTGCCAGTAGCGATGCGTGTTGAACTGCGGAAATGCGGCAGGAAATGCCGGATCCTTCCAGCGCCGAGCGATCCACGCGGCATAATGTACCAGCCGCAGCGCACGAAGGGCTTCGATCCAGCGAATCTGCGTGCGATCGAAGTCTCGGAGCGACTCATATCCTTCGAGCAGGCACTCGAGCTGCTCGCGCGCCACGGGATCCGATCCCGGGCGCCCCGGCAGGACAAGCCAAAGGTCCTGCACGGCAGGACCGTTCACCATGTCATCAAAGTCGAGGAAGAAAGGCCCCTGCTGGTTCCAGAGGAGATTGCCGAGGTGGCAGTCGCCATGCAGCCGATGGGACCTTGCCGTTGCAAAAAAAGGCTCCGAAACGCGACAGATCTCCCGCACGACCTGTTCGTATGAGCGCTCGAATTCGAGAGGCAGCCAGCCGCCCTGCTTGAGGAACTCGAGATTCTGGATCCCATAGGTTTGCGTGTTGAGAGAGAGTCGATGGGGCGCCTCGCGCTGGACTGCCGTCCCATGGAGGCGGGCCAGCAGCCTCCCCAGGCGGACGAGCTGTTCGGGCTGCATCTCTTCGGGAGCGCGGCCACCCACGCGTGGAAAAAGGGTGTAATAAATCCCCTCCTCGGTCCGGGCCAGCGTGCTTCCATCCGGAAACGGCACGGGACCGATTGCGGGCACCTCATTGGCTGCAAGATCGGCAATGAACTGGTGCTCTTCGAGGAGCTGTTCGCTTGACCAGCGCCCGGGACGGTAGAACTTGATGATCCGGCGCTCGTTGACTCCATCGGGAGTCTCGATCTCGACGTCATAGACGCGGTTTTCGAAACTATTGAGGGTCACGCAGCGGCCCGTGCAAAGGATCCCCGTCTTTTCCACCGCACCGAGGACCACATCCGGAGTGATGGAGAAAAAGAATTCAGTCTGGTTCGTGGGGTTCATGACTCTCGCGATTTCCGCTCCGCTTCGAGCTGCTCAAAGAGCGCATCGACGGGAGTCTCGAGCTTCTTGGCCTGGTTGCACGGCCTGCAGGAGCAGACGATATTGCCCTTGGCGCTGGTCCCACCCCGCGCAAGCGGGATCAGGTGATCCATCGTGAGGTCGCGAGCCTTGAACTTCTGGCCGCAGTGATGGCAGAGGCCGCGGTTGACCTGGTCCAGCCACCAGCGCGTCTTTTTCAGCTCACGCGCCTTGTCCCGCTCGCGCTTGATGCGCGCCGGATCCGTGTGCTCGGGGTTGAGCAGGTGGTATTTGGACATCGCACAAGACTAAGCACTGCGGCGCAGGCGGCTCAAGCCCATTCGGTCCGCCCGTTGCAAAACACAACGGGCATGAGCGCATCTGACGATCCAAATCAGGCTAAAAAGCACGAAAAACCCCGTGGCACTGCCGCCATGACCCCCGAGACTCGCCAGGAAGTCGCCCGCAAGGGCGGGCTTGCCGTCTCCCGGAACAAGCAGCACATGGCCGAGATCGGCCGAAAGGGCGGAGTCGCCGTCTCCCGAAACAAGGAACACATGGCCGAGATCGGTCGCAAGGGCGGCGAAGCTTCACGCAAGGGCAAGGGTGCTCCGGGAGTATCACCTGGATTGACGACCCAGCAGCCGGGCCAGCCGGCCGTTGCCAAGCCGGGTGAAGAAGAAGCCGTCTAGGTTCCGGCTCTAGCTGTTGAGGGCAACATAAGCGCCGCCCAGCAGTCCGGAACGGTTCTCGAGCCGGGAGACCATGAGCTTGGGCATGAAGTCCACGCCGTGGCGCCTGCGCATGAGGAGCTTCTCAAGGTATTTCTCGGCCTGCGGGAGGTAAAGATCCGCAGCATGCGCAAAGCTTCCTGCCAGGATCACCACGCGCGGAGCGTAGAGAACGATGAAGTTGTGGATCGCCACGGCAAGCAGCTCGGCATACTCCTCAAACAGAGGCAGCAGGGTGCCGTCTCCCGACCTCGCCTTCTCCTCGATCCTCTGGCCAGTCCCGATGGAATCCCCGAGCCTTGCATGGGCCCGGCGCTCAAAACCACGCCCCGATAGATAGGCTTCGGCGCAGCCAAAGTTACCGCAACCGCAGAGCGCCGTGTGGTCGCCTGCCTTGAGGATGATGTGCCCGCCCTCGGTGTGCATCCCGCGACCGGCGCGAACCAGCTTTCCATCCACGAGGATCCCCGTGCCGAGCCCCGTCCCCAGGGTCAGGATGATCGCATCATTGACCTTCTTGGCACCCCCGACCCAGTGCTCGGCGAGGATCGCCGCGGCGGCATCATTTTCGAGGATGACCTTGCGCCGACCCAGTCCGCTCGACAGGTAGCGTGCAATCGGCACATTGCCCCAACCCGGAAAGTTGGTCGGATCGAGCAGGATTCCCTTTGCGGGATCCAAAGGACCGGCAGAGGCGACGCCCACCCGGGTGATCTTGCGCGCGAGCTCTGGAGCCTCGGCGAGCACTTCACGACCTGCCTCGATCCATTGTGAAAAAACGGCTTTCGGCCCGCCTGAAAAATCCACGATGACCCTTTTCTCAAAAAGGATCTTTCCCTTGGAGTCCACGATTCCGGCGTGAACCTTTGTTCCACCGATGTCGTAGGCCAGGACGTAGGACGGGGTCTTTTTCTTTTTCATAGCGAAGTAGCTCGTTGTCTCCGACCCATGAGGCGAGGTCAAGTGACGCGAGGTCAATGATTTGACGGCCACTTGTGGGTAGGCAGTGCGCCAACGAGCGTTTAACATCTATGCATATGGATCTACGATCGCAGAAACACTCCGGAAACGTTGGCGGCCAGGGAAACAAGGGCGGCAAGGATCTAAAAGCCGAGCTGGGAAGTGTGGCATTGTTCGCACTGGCGATTTTCAGCCTCTGCGCGCTGGCCACCTTCTCTTCGCAAGACCCGGGATTCTTTTCGAGTTCCCGTGGAGACATCCAGAACGCTTGCGGCAGGGTGGGCGCCTACCTCGCCTCGCTCTTCATCCAATGCTTCGGACTGGGGTCCTTCCTGCTCCCTGCGGCAATCGGATTTGTCTCCGCATCGGTCTACAAGCGCGAAGGTGGAATCAGGATCCTCGGCACTCTTTGCGGGATGACGATTGCCGTCGTATCGCTCACGGTTTTCCTCAGCATCCAGTGGAAGTACTGGCCCTATGCTGGCTCGCTGCTGCTCACCGGCGGCCTCTTCGGCGCCTGGCTCTCTGACATCCTGCTCCAGCAGTTCCACTCCTTGGGATCGTCGATTGTCTCGCTGCTCGTATTCTGCCTTGCGATTGCCTGGAGCACTCCTGTGAGTGTCGCCAAGGCGGGCGCAGCAGTCCTCAAGGTCGCGTTCAAGGTCCTGACGATTGCAGGAAGCTACCTCGCCTACATCGGCGGAATGCTGCTCATGCAGCTTGCTCGTCTAGCAGGCGCGGGAATGGCCCGAATGCTTGAAGCACTCTCCGACAAGGCCCAGGACGCATGGGTCCAGATGCGTGAGGCCCGCGAAGCCCGCAAGCTCGAGCGCGCCCAAGCCGATGGAATCGCGGTCGAGGATGAAGGCGACCAGGACGGCAACACGGCAGCCGAATCCCCAAAAAAGAAAAAAATTCCGATCATCGGACTCGAAACCACCGGCCCTTCGCGCGAGGTCAAGGTCCCCAAGACTCCGGGGATCCAGCTTCCCCTTCCCGAGCCAGAGATCCTCGAGGCCGCTCCCGCAAGCCCCGTGGTGCACTCGGATGCGCCGAACATCCTCGAGGAACTGACCACCGCTTCGCTCGCAAACGAAAGGCAGCCGGCTGCGCTCACCAGTGCGCCGGAGATCCTTCCACATGACGAGCTCACCACCGGTGCTGCACAGGCGCAGGTCGGATCCACTGCCAATGTCCCGGTGATCGGCGCCCAGGCTCCCAAGCGGACCCGCATCGCCCGTCCGCGAAAGCAGGGCAACTGGAAGCTTCCCTCGCTCGAGTTCCTCAAGCAGCCGCCCAAGGACAAGGCCGAGGTCAACAAGGAGCAGCTCCTCAAGAATTCCGACAAGCTCCTCCAAAAGTTCCTCGACCTCGGCATCGAGGGCACGATCGAAGCCGTGCGCCCGGGCCCCGTCGTCACGCTCTATGAGTTCAAGCCCGCTTCGGGCGTCAAGCTCTCGCGCATCGCCAACATGGCAGACGACTTGTCGATGGCACTCTCTGCCCAGAGCGTGCGTATCCTTGCTCCGATCCCCGGCAAGTCCGTCGTGGGCATTGAAATCCCGAGCGACAAGCGCGAACCCGTGTTCCTGCGTGAGTTCATCGGACACGATGACTTCTCGGGCAACCGCCACCAGATTCCGGTCGTCATGGGCAAGGACATCGGCGGACAGCCCGTGTTCTCGGACCTGGCCCGCATGCCGCACCTCATGGTCGCAGGCCAGACGGGTTCGGGTAAGTCGGTGTTCATGAACGGACTCATCAACTCGCTTCTCTACCGCTTCACCCCGGATGAGCTCCGCCTGATCCTGATCGACCCCAAGTTCATCGAATTCAGCGCGTACCAGGACATTCCCCACCTGCTGCTA
>CAZDSX010000008.1:31806-40684 GCA_964508305.1 uncultured Bacteriovorax sp. | reverse complement strand
GAGAAGGTCCAGCAGATGGGCACCGAAGTGGTGCGTGACCTGCTCCTGGATGAGCAGAACCAGGGCGAGGACCAGGGCACCTTCAAGGGCATGAGCGGCGGCGATTGGATGGCTGCGTTCGAAGCCGACGAAGAAGGCACTCCAAGAATCGGCAAGCTCCCCTACATCGTCGTCATCATCGACGAGCTCGCCGACCTCATGATGATCGCCAAGAAGGAAGTGGAAGTGTCGATCGCCCGCATCGCCCAGAAGGCTCGCGCAGCAGGCATCCACCTCGTGGTCGCGACCCAGCGTCCTTCGACCGACGTGGTGACGGGCCTGATCAAGGCCAACCTCCCCTCGCGCGCATCTTTCCAGCTCGCCAGCTACATCGATTCCAAGACGATCCTCGATCGAATGGGAGCCGAACGCCTGCTCGGCCAGGGCGACATGCTGTTCATCCCGCCCGGAGTCTCTTCATTGCTCCGCCTGCACGGCGCCTACCTCTCGGATGATGAGATCGAAAAGATCACCTCCTTCCTCAAGGCGCAGGGCAAGCCCGTCTACCGCGACGAGATCCTCGAGGACGAGGAAGCCGCCGGCGAAGAGGGCGAGGACGGTGACGGTGAGGACGACCTTTACGAGAAGGCCGTCGAGCTCGTCCGCGAGCAGGGACACGCCAGCGCAAGCTTCCTGCAGCGCCGTTTCCAGGTGGGCTACAACCGTGCCTCGCGCCTCATCGAACAGATGGAAATGCGCGGTGTGGTCGGTCCGGCCAACGGCGCCAAGCCCCGCGAAGTCTTCATGCGATGAAGTCCCTGGGATTCCTCACTGCATTGCTGCTCACCACGCAGTGCTTGTCTGCGCTGGCCTTCGAGGACGAAGCACTCCCACCGGGAAGCGAACCTGCGCCCGCGCCGACCGCCAGTCGCAAACCCAGGCGGACCCTCGCGCCGGCACAAAAAGATGCCGAAGGCACGGAGGCTCCCAACCGCTTCCAGGCCGACACGGTGATCAAGAGCACCTACAAGCTCGAAGGAAAGACCCTTGAAGTGGACCCGGATTGAGCGGCCGATCCCCGTTCCGAGCGTGATCCGTGAGGCGCTGGCTTCACTCGATGCGGCGGGCTTCGTGGGTTTCCTCGTGGGCGGCTGCGTGCGGGATTTCCTGCTCCAGCGCCCCACCAAGGACTTTGATATCGCCACCAACGCAACCCCCGATGAGATCGAGAAGATCTTTCCCGGCTCACTCACCGTCGGCAAGCAGTTTGGAGTGATCAAGGTTCCGGCCTCCGATGGCAGCATCGTCGAGATCGCCACATTCCGGGAAGATCTGGAGTACAAGGATGGCCGCCATCCGGTCGGAGTGAAGTTTGCAGGTCCAGAAGAAGACGCCCGCCGGCGCGACTTCACGGTCAATGCCCTGTTTTATGATCCCAAGACCCAGCGGATCCTCGACACTTTTGATGGACTGGCCGACCTGCAGGCCCGCCGCATCCGTGCCATCGGCACGCCGACCGCCCGGTTCAAGGAAGACGCACTCCGGCTGCTTCGAGCCATCCGATTTGCCACCACGCTGGGATTTGAGATCGATCCGGCAACCCTTGAGGCGATCCGCACGCAGGCCCGTCTGATCACCCGCGTGAGCGGCGAGCGGATTCGCGAGGAGCTGGGACGCATGCTCAGGGGGCCGAAGCCAGCCACCGCGCTCGCCCTCCTCTCCGACTGCGAGCTGCTTCCTTGGATCCTGCCCGAGCTCGAAGCACTCAAACGCGTGCAGCAACCCAGCTATGTGCAACGAAACCTCTGGCTCCACACCCTCAAAGTGGTCGAGACCTGCACGCTGCAAAACCCCGAGCGGTCCGAGGCCCTTGCCTGGGCATCGGTCTTCCAGGAAATCGGAAAGCCCATCGCGTGGAAAAAAAGTGGCGAGAAGTCCTTTGCAGGCCATGACCGGGAAGCTGCCGCCGCAGTGGAGAAGATCGCCGCCCGGCTCAAGTTCTCGGTGGATACGGCTTCAGCCGTCTCGACCCTGGTCCGTGACCACCTCAGGCTTCGCGAAGTCTTCAACATGCGCGAGGCGACCCTTCAGCGCCTGATCCGCTCGCCGCTTTTTCCGGATCTGCTTGCACTCCACCGTGCCGCCGCGACGGTCACCGACGGAAACCAGGCTTGCTGGGAGTTTGCGCGCACAAGGCACCAGGAGTTCCTGAACTCCCCTCCCGTGGATCTCTCGCAGATCCTCAAGGGCGAGGACCTGATCGCGCTCGGACTCAAGCCCGGGCCCAAGTTCTCGGAAATCCTTGGCGCAGTCGAGGACCAGGTGCTTGAACGTCGCATCCAGACCAAGGAACAGGCCTTGGAGTTCGTGCTCAAGCTGATTTAGCCGGCGCCCCAATCCGCAACTTTTCCGCAACTTTTGAACCCAAAATTGGAACCCCCTCCGCTCTGTTGAATGCCTCCGGGGAGAAACAGCGAAGACAGGAGAACCTTCAAAAACCGTTTCAAAAGTTGCGCAAAAGTTGCGGATTCAGCCCCACCAGCAGCTTAGCCCTCGCTTTGGGCAAGCAATCTTGAGAGCCGGGCTTCCTCGGGCGCGACAATGAGCGTCTTGTTCTGCGTGTAGCTGGCCTCGGTGCTGTCCTTGATGCGTTTGACGTATTTTTTGAAGGTGTAATCCACCTCGGTCTTGCCCCAGTTCTTCCCCCCACTGTGGAAGATCACGAGCTGTGCGGCATCGAGCAGCGTTTCCAAAGGCACGGACTTGCCGGAGGGAACGGGGATCACGAGGTGGGCGCCGGGCTTGCCTCGCACGTGCATCCAGAGATCATTGCCCTTGGCGATCTTGAAGGTGAGCTCCAAATTTTCGTCCCGCGTGCGGCCCACCAAAAGCGGAAATCCATCCCGGGAAAAATACACGCGTCCATGCCAGCGCGAGGGGGCCCCGGTCACGCGTTTTTCAGATGCACCGGATTGGGATTGAAGACCCAATGACTTTTCGAGGGACAAAAGTGCTTTCCAGTCGATTTTGGCAGGGTCCAAATCCAGCGCAGGCTTGAGCCCAGCCAGGCGTTCCAGTGCGCCGTCCCTGCGCTGGGTGGCCTCCTCAATACGTCGCCTGCGCCGACGGGCCTGGTTAAAAAGCTTCTCGACCTGCTGGACGGGAGTGCGCCCTTCGCCGCAGGGAACCCGTTCGCCTCCCAGCACCCAAAAGCCCCCCACCGGATCCGGAAGCTCATGGAGAGAGGATTTCAGAAGTTCTCCCAAACGCGCCCAATCCGGCTCGACTTCGGCGTGTGCCAATTCCTCCGCGCCCTGCCGCGCACGAGCCTCGAGCGCCTTGAATCGGACGCGAACTTCACGAAGGGCCGCTTCAAAGCGAAGCCTGAGCGCTTCGGCCGATAGCCCCGCCTCCACCACCTGCCTCCAGACCTCGAGCTCACCGACGAGCTCCTGCCGGAGCGGCAGCTCGGGAGGCACGCGCGAGGGATCCGGCCAGGCCCAGTGCCCAAGGACCTTGGAGGGATCACGGATCGTGCGACTTCGGGCGAGGATCCTCAGCGAGTCACTCTCCAGCAGGAGCGCCTCCGGCAAAGCCGGGATCAGGCAGAGCACGAGGCTCACGCCCGGCTCGGCTCCGACCGCGCCAAACTCAAACACCAGCAAGCGCTCGTTTTCGATCGCGCGCACCCGAGTGAGCTTGCGTCCACGAAGGAGTTTTGAGGCAGCCTGCTCAAAGGGCGAATGAGTCGCCTGCTGGGAGGCCTTGGGCCCTTTGCCCGCTTCGAGCATGACGTAGCAGGCCCGCGGCCTGACTGAGAGGTAGAGCGAATTTTCGCGGAACCGAAGCACCCATTCGCTCTTGAGGTAGCCCCCCGGAAACGAGGGCCGCTCAGCCACGATCCAGCGATCGAGGTAAGCGCCCTCGAGCCTCGGCCCGAGCATTCGGGCGAGCGTGGCGATCTCGCGCCAATTCAGGATGGGGAGCATTTAGAAGCGCAGCTGCGCGCCGATCGAAACGAGCTCACGCGAGAGCTCGCCCCGGAGCGAAAGCGGCGCGTGCGTCTGGCGCTCCAGGTCCAGCAGTGCGCCGACGCCAAAGCGGGGAAGCAGCTGGAACTGGTCGCCGAGCCCACTGCCGGTCTTGTTGCCACCCAGGCCTCCGAGCCCGTAGAAGGTCCAGTCTGAGTTCAGGATGAAGTCCCAGCGCATGTGCAGGCTGTACAGGAAGGCTGAACCCTTGGATGCGGTATAAGGACCTGCCTGTGCCTCGAGGAATACCTGGTTGGAAATGTCCGGGGCAAAACCCTTGTCGACGATCTTCTTTGCGGCGGCAAACTGGAGCGTAAAGCCCGGGGTTGCATTGATCGTCGCCACGCCCGGAAGGGCGCCCAGCGTCCACTCGTGCGTGGGGCTTGGCCAGTTCCAGTCGTCATAACCCACATTTGCGGGAACTGTGGGAGCAGCCGGTTCCGCTGCGATCGCGGAAAAGGATGCCATCAGTGTGAGGACGACCAGGCAGTTGCGAAGGGTGGAGCTCATGCTCCAAAGCTAACCTACCCGCTCCATCCGATCCAAAAGGTTTTTGATGAGGGTGCCCGTCACTCCCCAGATCCGGTACTCGCCCACCTGAAAAACATCGATGGGATAGCGGACCTGGCCGTGATCGATGGTCTCGCGGCGATAGACCTCGCGCAGCCTGGAAAGCGAGACCCAGATCATCGCATCGATCTCGTCCTCGGCTGCGACCAGTTCGAGCTGGTCCAAATGCCTGCGCACCACGGATACCACTGGAGTCACATGGAAGCCGGTCACGGTACTCAGGCCCGGAAGGGTTCCGAGGACATCCAGGTGCCTGTTTTCCAGGCCCACCTCTTCATGAGCCTCACGCAGGGCCGTCGTGACTGCATCCCGATCTTCGGGGTCGGCATGCCCTCCCGGAAAGGCCATCTGCCCTTTGTGGGTCTCCACCTTCTGGGTCCTCCGGGTCACGAGGAGATGTGGCTCAGGCCCCGCCGAGAAGTAACCCAGTGCGATCAGGACCGAGGCCGGGGTGCCGGCGGCCACTCCCCTGGGTGCACCTTCGTAGGGCACATCCAGCGCAATGGCTCCCCGCAGACTGGCCATGAGGGACTCGAGCTGGGGGCCCTTACTTTCCACGCAGGTCGATCCCATAGCGCTGGGCCTTGCGATAAAGCGTGGCGCGATCGATCCCGAGCACTTCGGAGGCGCGCGACTTGTTGTATTGAACCTCCGCCAGGACCCTAAGAATCGCGGATTTTTCAACTTCCTCGAGCGACTGCTCACCCGCTGCACGAACGTCCGATCCGCGCACGAGTCCGCTGAAATCCTCCGGAAAAAGCACGGAGCTGTTGGTCATCACCACGGCCCGCTCGATGGCATGGCCCAATTCCCGGATATTGCCGGGCCAGGAATAGCGCTTGAGCTGATCCAGCGCCTCGGGTGCGACATGGGAGACGTTCTTTGAATTTTTCTGCGAGTACCGCACCAAAAAGGCATCCACCAAGGCCGGCAAATCCTCGATGCGATCCCGAAGCGGCGGAAGCTCGATTGCGATCACCTTGAGCTGGTAAAAAAGGTCTTCGCGAAAGTTCCCTTTCTTGACCTCCTCCTCGAGATCCACCTGGGTCGCAGCAATAAGCCGGGCGGCAAAGCGATCCTCTTCGATCAGGTGCAGGAGCTCAGCCTGCTCGGCTGGAGGAAGACTCGAAACTTCCTCGAGGTACAAGGTTCCCCCGGCCACTTTTTGGATTGCAGCCTCGAGTGAACCTGAATACTGGACGAAAGGCTGTGAGCGCCGATCGCCGTTGTCGTGAATGGCGCGGGCCACCATGCCCTTGCCGGTGCCGCTCTCGCCACGGATCAGGACACAGCTGGGCGAGAGCGTGGCATGGGCCATCAATTTATAGACCTCGACGATCCTCGGGCTCTTTCCGATCAGCTCGCGTGCCTGGGGCGCACCCCTGGCCGCCGAGTCCCGCGCAGTCCGACGAAGTGCCTCATTGGCCAGGCTCTCCCAATGGCGGATACCCCGCTGGGTGACGGCGAGGATCTGCTCGAGCTTGAAGGGCTTGGAGACATAATCAAATGCACCTGCACGCACGGCTTCGATGGCCCCTTCCATGCTGCCAAATCCGGTCATGAGGATGACGGCGGTGGCAGGGCTGCGTTTTTTTGCCTCGCGCAGGACGGCAAGACCGTCAAGCTCCAGCATGCGGATGTCGGAGATGATGATCGGAAAAGTCACTTTGCGGATCAGGACGACTGCTGCCTCACCGCTTTCGGCAGTGCGGGTACGAAAGCCTTCGCGCTCGAGGACTTCCTGCAGGAGCTGGCGAGTGACCTCGTCGTCATCGACGATCAGGATCTCCATCTGCTCACGCATAAGGAACCCTCAGTCGTACCCGCGTCCATGATCCCTTGCGGGACTTCATCTCGATCTCGGCGCCATTTTTGTTGGCAAGCTGCTGGCAGATGGTCAGCCCCAGGCCGGTCCCCTGCCCCGGGCGCTTGGTCGTAAAGAAGGGCTTGAACACGTTCTTGAGGTCATCGACCGAAATCCCCTCGCCCGTGTCGTAGACTTCGAGCTCGGCGACAGGACGCGACCCCGCTTCGCTCCTGACGGAGCGCACTTCGAGTCGGAGCAAACTCCGGGCGCCCTGCTGCTTCTTGGCCTGGAGGGCGTCGAGCGAGTTGTTCACCAGGTTGAGCAGGATCTGCTCGAGTTCCACCGGGACCGCGCGTACTGGGCCGAGATTGCGATCCAGCTCACGCGCAAGCTCGACTCCCAGCGAATCCGCCCGAGGCGACACGATCGAAAGCGTCTGCTCGATCACACGGTTCACATCCACCAGTTGCCTCTGCGACGGCGGCTGTGCCGTGCTCTGCAGGAATCCCTTGACGATTCCTTCGATCTTTTCGAGCTGCGAGCGGATGATCGCCAGCCGGCTCTGGCTTCGCGAGTCCTGGACATCCATGCCCAGGAGCTGCAGGTGCCCACCCATGGCATTGAGGGGGGTCCCGATCTCGTGGGCGAAGCTCGCCGTGAGCTGTCCCATGACGGCAAGCTTTTCGGTATTCATGAGCTCCCGCTGCGCCTCGTGCAGGCGCTCGGTGAGTTCCTGGTTGCGCGACTCGGCATGGATGAGTCGACGCTCATTTTCCATGGTCTTTTTGAGGAAAAATCGCAGCGCAAGAAAAAGCGCAGTGAAGGCCAGGAACGCGGCCACGGCCGTGCTTCTCCAAAGCAGGGAGTGGACGCGTGAAACCAGGCTCAGGGATCCCACGATCTGGATATTGCCCAGCAGGCGCTTGGAGGCCTTGCCCATGCCCCTGGATTCAATCGGGAGAGTGATCCGCCAGAAACGGGCATCTTCCTCGTCCACGATGATCTCGGACTCGGCCCGCTCCAGGAGTTCCTTCTGGGGATCGATGCCCATGGGATCTTCATCCACACTGGAGGCAATCAGGCGAATCGGCGCATACGGCCCGCGCGAAGGATCCCCCGGAACCAGCACATCCATCCTGACGATGTGAGGCTGCTGGTAGAGCAGTTCCTGCATCCGGCGCTCGACGGCGGGCGTTGGGTTTTCGAGCTGCAGCCAGCGTGAATTGCTGATCTCAGTGGCCAGCGCCTGGCCCACGCCTGTGGCAATCTGGCGAATCTCGTTTTCGAGCCAAGGGCGTGTGAGCGCGTTCTCAGCGACCGTGACCACGAGAAAAGTGGGCACGATCACCAAGCCCAAGATCAAAGTGACCTTGGCCTGTAGATCGAGCGAACGAAAAGGGATCCACTTCCTGAGCACGGAATTCCCGCCTATTCCTCGACGGGCTTGGCAGCCGGTGCCGGATCCGCTGCGGTCGCGGGCGCAGCCTCTGCTGCCTTGGGCTTTGTTTTCGCATGTGCCTTGGCCTTGGCCTTGGCTTGCGCCTTTGCTTTCGCGTGGGCCTTGGCTTTTGCCTTAGCCTTCGCTTTTGCTTTGGCAGCGGCCTTGGCTTTTGCCTTGGCAGCGGCCTTGGACTTGCCTTTCGCTTTTGCCTTGGCCTTTGCAGCCGACTTGGATTTTGCCTTGGCCTTGGCTGGAGCCTTTGCCTTCGGCGCCGACTCCGCTTCACCCGTCATGTTCTGCCAGTTCTGGTTCGGCAGGGCCTGGTTCATCCCATCAGCAGGGGCGGCGGGTGCAGCCGGAGCTGCAGCAGCCTCGGGAGCGGCGGGCGGCGCGGCCTCTTCGGTGCGACCCGGTACTGCGTTCAACACAAGACCCAGGGCAATGAGCCCAGCCAGCGTCAGATTTTTGATCATGCCCCATCTTCGCCACCCTGCTCGGCCAGTGACAACCAAAAAGATTCGTGATTTAGGCCACTTCATGACTTTAAGACGAGGCCGATACCTGGGCTGGGAAGCCGGCACCCTCTGGCTTTCGAGCGGCTCGAAATCCGTTTCCGTGCCCCTGGCCGCAGCCCCTGCTGATATCGGTCCTGGAGACTGGGTCGAGGCGGGACCCCTGGGCGTCCGGCTCCTCACCCCGAACCGTAAAAAAGACCGCAAAACCCCCTATTTTTCGCGCATCCAAGACCCTCGTCGCCAGCGCGGCACCCAGATGCGGCGGCGCGTCGAAAAGGCGATCGGCCAGTTCTTTGAATCCCGAGGCTTTCTTGAAACCCGAACCCCGATCCTGGTGCCCTGCCCCGGCATGGAAACCCACATCCGGCCGTTCCGTCTCGAGACGGGCGCCTACCTCCCCACTTCGCCCGAGTTCGCCCTCAAGCGGCTGCTCGTGGGTGGGCTCGAAAAGATCTTCCAGATTGCGCCCACCTTCAGGCTCGAACCCAAGAGCACGACCCACAGCCCCGAATTCACGATGCTCGAGTGGTACCGG
>CAZDSX010000008.1:0-31759 GCA_964508305.1 uncultured Bacteriovorax sp. | reverse complement strand
CGAGTCGCTGGCCACCGAGATCCGCGGCGAGTCGGTGATTTCTTTTCAAGGCAAGCGCGTCTCGGTTGCAAGACCCTGGCCCAGGCTCTTCATCCGCGACCTGTTCAAGGAGCACGCGGGCATGGATTGGGTGGCCTGCTCCACTCGCGAGCAGATGGCTTCGGAGTGCCGTCGAATCGGGCTTGAAGTCGCGGAGGGCGACACCTGGGATGACCTCTATTTTAGGATCTGGCTCAACGTGATCGAACCGAAGCTTCCCCAAGACAGGGCAGTGTTCGTCTACGGCTATCCGCCTTCGCAGGCTGCCCTCTCGGTGATCCATCAGGAAGCCGATGGCTCGCGCTGGGCGAGGCGCTTTGAGGCCTATGCAGCGGGCATCGAGCTCTGCAACGCCTTCGAGGAACTCACCGATCCGGTGGAACAGCGCGCGCGTTTTGAAAAGGACATGGCCTTGCGCGAACAGCAGTACGGCGCGGATTTTCCACGCACACCGATGGACGAGGACTTTTTGGAGGCGCTTGAAGAAGGCATGCCCCCCTCGGGAGGCAACGCACTGGGTGTCGATCGCCTGATCATGCTCTTGGCCGACGAGCCCGACATTCGATACACTTTTTGGCTCGAAGCTTTTTCGGGCAGGGAATAGGCTGGGGGCATGTCCAAAAACGGAAGCATCCTCATTACCGGTGGTGCGGGCTACATTGGCTCCCACACCCATCACGAGCTCATCGCTCGCGGCTTTGATGTCATCGTCTACGACAACCTGTGCACCGGGTTCAAAAGGGCGGTCCATCCCAAGGCTCGCTTCGTCCAAGGCGACATCCATGACGAGGCCGGGCTCACGGCACTTTTGAAGAGCACGCCGATCAGCGGCGTGATCCATTTTGCAGCGTCGCTGCTCGTGGGCGAAAGCGTCGAGAAGCCCCTCGATTATTACTGGAACAACACGGCGGGCCTCATGTCGGTGCTCCGCTCGCTTCGCGCGGCAGGGCTCAATGTCCCGTTTGTTTTTTCATCCACTGCAGCCACCTACGGCGAGCCCACGGTCAACCCGATCCCCGAAACCACGCCTCAAAAACCCATCAACCCCTACGGCCAGAGCAAGCTTTTTTCGGAGCAGGTGCTTCGTGAACATGCAGCCAAGACGGGCATGCCGCTGGTGATCCTGCGCTACTTCAATGTGGCCGGCGCAAAACTCGACGGCTCGCTTGGACAGATGACGGCCAATGCGACCCACTTGCGCAAGGAGCTGGGTGTGTTTGGGACTGACTACCCCACTCGCGATGGTTCGGGAGTGCGCGACTACATCCACATCGAGGATCTGGCGCGCGCGCACGTCGTGGCTCTCGAGCATCTTTGGCAGGGCGGAAGCTCCGACACCTTCAATTGCGGCTACGGACGCGGTGCAAGCGTGCTTGAGGTCATCCGCACGATGGAGAAGATCACGGGCAAGCCCCTCCACCATCGCATCGAGGGACGACGTGCGGGCGATCCCGCCGAACTCGTTGCCGATGCACCGAGGCTTAAAAAGGTGCTGGGGTGGAAGCCCGAGGTCGATGACCTCGAAAAGATCTGCCGAAGCGCGCTCGAGTGGGAAAAAAAAGCGCGGTAGGCTTTCGCCCACCGCGCCCATAGGGAGACCATCCCTGGCAAAAAACAATTACAGGATGCTGAAACCGAGGAGCAGCACGCCCGTTGAGCTCTTGAGACCGGCGCCCTGGTCCTTGAGGCCGTAGTTCACGAGACCTTCGACCGAAAGACCGGTGAACGGAAGGCTGACCTTCACGCCGGCGCTTGCGCCATAATTAGAACCACCGCCGTCTTCGAGCGAGTTTTCATAAAAACCGCCCAGACCGATGTGCGTGCCTGCAAGGCCGAGGGTGAAATGCACTGGAATTTGGAGGCTGTTGGCGCTCGTACCGACGGTTGCACCGGGAGTGCCCGTTTCCGCCGTGGTGTGGGTGTAGAGCGCCTTGGCTGCGATTGGACCGAGCTCGGCCGAAAGACCGGCGCTGTATCCCATTCCGCCCGAAGCACCCGTGCCAAATACAGCCGGGTAGGAGCTGATGTTGTAGTTGGGTCCGCCGACCACTCCGACGCTCACGAACGGGAGCGCGAATGCATTGGACGAAACCGCGAAAGCTGCGAGCCCGACGAGGGCCTTGATCGAATTCTTCATGAACTTCCTCCGTGTGTGCTCCTAGTTTCAACCCGGAGCATCACAAAGGAAAGAGTCAAGATCCTGACAACTGTTGGAGCGCCACGAGCTTGGAATAGGTGCCGCCGGCTCGCACGAGCTCCTCATGGCGGCCCGCTTCGACCAGCTCCCCCTGATGCAGCACGAGGATCAGGTCGCACTCACGGACCGTGGCCAGCCGATGCGCCACCAGGAGCTGCGTCTTGCCGCGGGCGGACTGCATGAGCTCCCGCGAGATCTCGAGCTCGGTGCGCGAATCCACGTTGGAAGTGGCTTCATCCAGGATCCAGAGATCCGGCTCCGAAGCCTTGGCCCGAAGGAAGGCAATCCGCTGCCGCTCGCCCATCGAAAGATTCACGCCGCGTTCGTAAAGCTCGCCACGATCGGCAAAGCCCGCAAGATCCGGCGTCGCATCCACACCCGGCTTGAAGAGCGTGATGTTCTCGGCCACGGAGCCCGAGAACAGGAATACATCCTGCTGGATCATGCCGATGCGGGACCTGAGCTCACGACGATCCCACTCGCGCAGGTCCTTGCCATCCACGAGGATGCGACCGCGCTGGGGCTCATAAAACCTCAGCAATAGACTGATGAGCGTCGACTTGCCCGCACCCGTGTGGCCCACGACCCCGATCTTCATTCCCGGACGGATGTGGAGGGAGAAGTCCTTCAGCACCCAGTTCTCGGAGTCGTAGGCAAACCACACTCCTTCAAAACGGATATCGCCCTTCAAAGTCCCGGGCGCGGGAAGCTTTTCGGAAAAAGGCTCCATCTCGACCGGCCAGTCGAGAATTGAAAAAATCCGTTCGGCTGAGGCCATGCCGCTTAAAAAGAGGTTCCACTTGTCGGCGATTTCGCGGATGGGCTGGAAAATGGTCAGTACGTAGGCAAAAAACGCGACCAGCACGCCCGGCGCGATCCCGCCTTCGGCAGCCGGGAGCATCGCCTTGCGACCGCCGTAGGCGATGACCAGGGCCATCGAGATGCCCGTGGCCCAGGTGATGGATGGCTGGAAAAAGGCAAAAACCTTCACCGATCCGATCTGCGCCTGCGCATAGCTCTCATTGATCGCACCCAGGCGTTCAAGCTGGCGCTTCTCGCGACCAAAAAGCTGGACCACCTTCATGCCCATGAGGTTCTCGGCCAAACTCGCATTGAACGCCGATAGCCGCGCCCTCGCTTCCCGGTAGGCCACCCGCAGTTTGCCACTAAAGTACACTGCCGCTGCAAGGAGGAACGGGAAGATCGCAAGCGATAGCAGGGCAAGCTTGGGATCGAGGGCAAAAAGCCAGACGACAATCCCCACTACAGTGAGGATGTTGACCAGGATCGTGACAAAGCCGGCCGAGAACATTTCGGCAAGTGAACCGATGTCATTGGTCACGCGGGTGACGAGCCTGCCAGCAGGATTGTGGTCAAACGTTGCCACAGGAAGGCGCTGGAGATGCGAGAGCAGCTCCTGCCTCAAATCCTGCATCACGCGCTGCCCGAGCAGCGTGAACACCAGGCTCTGCCCGACGGTCGCCACCACGCGCACGATCTCCACACCGAGGAATGCCAGCGCCAGCCACTGCAGGCGGTCCATGTCCTTGGGAATGACCGCCTCGTCCACGGCGTATCCAAACAATCGCGGCTCAAAAAGTCCCGCGGCCGTGGCGAGCAGGATCAGGACCACGCCCCCCCAGAACAGAAGCCTGTGCCGGCTCAAATAACGAACCAGACGCGAGAACTCGCGCGTGGAGGCGCGCGAAGTGGAGTCCTCGATGAGGTGGTCCCAGTCCGTCTTGTGAGACGGGTCAGACGGGGAGCTGGAAATGGCTGCCTTGGACATGCTGGGCAAGCTCCTCCTCGAGTTTTTGTTGTTCATAGAACATCCAGTACAGCCCGGATCGATCCGTGATGAGTTCGCGATGGACCCCCTGCTGGAGGATGCGCCCACGATCCATGACGACAATCCAGTCCGCGTCCTGCACGGTCGAGATCCGGTGTCCTGCGATGAGCTCAGTGGCCCTCGGGCTCCTCGCACGGAGTGAAGCCAGGAGCCGACTCTCGGTCTGGGTGTCCACGGCCGAGAGCGCGTCATCCAGGATCAGGATTCGCGGATCCCGGGCAAGCGCACGGCCAATCGTGAGTCGCTGCTTTTGGCCGCCCGATAGGTTCACGCCCCTCTCACCGAGCCTGGTCTTCCAGCCCTGCGACAGGCGGCGAATGTCGGATCCGAGCGCCACTTCATCGATGAGACGCTCACGCTCTGCCTCACCCATCACCGAGGGCAGTCCCCAGCTCAGGTTCTGCTCGACGGACTCCGAAAAAAGAAAAAGCTCCTGACCCACGTATCCGATCGATGAACGAAGCTCTGCAAGATCCCAGTCCGAGAGTTCGCGAGCGTCGAGGCGGATCGTTCCGCGAGGAGCGGCATAGAGACGGGGAATCAACGAGAGCAGCGTGCTCTTGCCGGATCCGATCGAACCCACGAAGGCCACACGGGACTGGGGTTCGATCCGAAGCGAAAAATCGCGGATCGCCCAGTCGGCATCCTCCGAGTACCGGAAAGAAAGCCGGTCAAATTCAATCTCTCCCCGGATGGCACGCGGTCCCGGAGCAACCCCATTTTCCACTTCGGACTTTTCCGCAAGGATGCCCTCGATGCGGCCCGAGCTCGCCACTGCGCGCTGCTGGTAGCTGATGGCCATGCCGACGGCCGCCATCGGCCAGACCATCTTTTGGATATAGCGCTGGAAGGCAACAAAAGTCCCCAGCGTCTCGGCCCCACCAATCACCTCGCGCCCACCCACCCAGAGCAGGATCACCAGTCCGAGGCTCATCGTGAAATCCAGCGTGGGTCCAAAGCTATTTTGGACGCGTGCAAGCGACATATTGAGATCGAGGTAACGGCTTCCCTCGCGCTTGAAGCGATCCATCTGCCCGGGCTCCGCCGCAAAGGCCTTGAGCACGCGAACTCCGGTCAGCGTCTCCTGGGCAAGCGCCGAAAGGCGCCCGAAGCTTTCCTGCACCTTTTCGAAACGCTCATGCACGGCCTTCTCATTCCTGGCCACGAGCCACGGAATGATCGGAAGCGGGATGAACGCAAGCAGAGTAAGCTTGGGCGAGAGCAGGAGCATCGCCACCGGAACAGTGATAAAATAAAAGAACGCATCGGCCGCCACCAGAAGCCCGGGGCCAAGCGCCATGCGGATGGCTTCCGAGTCATTGGTCGAAAGCGACATGAGATCACCGAGCCTGCGGCGATCAAAAAAGCGCTGTGGGAGCGTGAAGAGGTGTGAACTGAAGCGATCGCGAAGATCACGTCCCGCAAACAGGCTCGAGCGGATGAGCAGGATGCGCCAGCCGTAGCGGCAGAAGCCCTGGATCAGCGTGATCAGTAAAAAAGCCCCGGCAATCCAGTCCAGGTCCGAGGCCGGGCGCTCCCCGGTCACGCAATCGATCGCAAGCTTGAGGAGCACGGGAGGAAGCGCCTCAAGCCCGTCGACCACAATCAGCGTTCCGAGTCCGGCAAGCACCGAGTAGCGGTACTTCCAGATGACTTCGCGCATGAGGCGGGTCTTGGCCAAAAAACTCACCGAGCACCTCCGGCGGCAGCCAGACGCGCACGACAGGCTTCGAAGTCCGATGGAATCGGGCTCTCGATCACCAGCTGCACTCCAGTGATGGGGTGCTTGAACGAGAGGGAGGCCGCATGGAGCATGAGCCGGACGCCCGGCAGGAGCTTTCCGCCGTAGGTCGGATCCCCCACGATGGGAAGCCCCAGCTCCGAGAGGTGTACCCGGATCTGGTGCGTGCGCCCCGTCCTCGGCCAGCACCTGAACTCCCAGGCCGACTGTCCGAGACTCTCGTGGGTCTCAAAATCCGTGTGGGCCGAATCGCCGCCCGAACGCACGCTCCCGAAGCGGGAAGACTTTCCGGGCTGCCTCTTGAGGAAGTTACGGACCGTGAAGCGTGCGCCCGGAGCCGGATGCTCGTTACGGCCGATTGAGAGCGCCCGATATTCTTTTTGCGCAAGATGCTTGGAAAAGAGATCCGAGACCCCTGAGTTGGCTTCCTTTTTCTTAGTGAAGAGCACCACGCCGGAAGTGTCCCGATCCAGGCGGTGATGCAGACCCACATAGGCTTGAAGATCCTGGTCCCGAGCACGAATGAACTTTTGGAGGGCTGCGTAGAGATTGAGCCTCGCCTCATCCAATGTCGGCTGGGTCGGAAGTCCGGCAGGCTTGTTCACGGCAATCAGCCATTCGTCTTCGAAAAGGATCGAGGCTGAATCCAACTTCCAGTCCTTGCGATGCTCGACGGATTTTTGTGCCTGCGTCTCGAGCTTCGAGAAGTCCACGTGGGCTTCGAGCTCGGCTCCGACGATCACCGGTTTGGATGCGATCCTCACCCGCCTGCGGTTGAGGTACACCGCCCCGGCGACAATGAGTTTTCGGGCCTGGCCCTTGGACAAGGACGCACCCTGCCCCAGCAGCGCGATCAGCGCGTCATCGAGCCTCTTGCCCGCGAGTTCGGGGGCGATTTTAAACCGAAAAGTCCTGATGGCCATGGAGAGGAACGCCATTCAAACTTGAGGCGTCGGACCCTTTCAAGCACAATCCCGGCATGTCCAAACCCGAGACAGAAGAAAAGACCGATCCCGGCATCGCCATAGCCGGGACCCCCGCCCCTGCGCCCCCCCGCCGTATGCCTGACCTTGGCGCACTGGATTCGCTCCTCAAAGACCCCAAGATCACCGAAATCCTGGTCAACGACCTCCGGAATGTGATGGTCGAAACCGGTGGCAAGATGGTCTTTTCGGGCTACCGATTCCCCTCGGCCGAAGAGCTCAACCGCGTGGTCAGGAACCTCCTGGAGTCGATCGGTAAAGCCATGACCCCGGAGCAACCCGCTGCCGACGGGACGCTTCCCGATGGATCGCGCGTCCAGCTCGTCGGCCCTCCGATCGCCCTGCAGGGCCCGAGCATCGCCATCCGCAAGTTCCCGACCCATTCCTTCAAGCTGGCGGAGCTTCTCCAAAGGCAGGCCATGAGCCAGCCCATGGCCCAGTTCCTCGCCCTGTGCGTGAAGGCGAGGCTCAACATCCTCGTGTCGGGTGGAACTGGAAGTGGAAAGACCACGCTGCTGGGCGCACTGCTCTCCGAGATCCCTGCCGGCGAGCGGCTCATGGTGATCGAAGACACCGCGGAACTGGTGACGAACCACTCCAACAGCGTGAGGCTCCTCACCCGCCCGGCCACCGCGCTCACTCCCGAGATCTCGGCCCGCGAGCTGCTCGCGCACTCGCTGCGCATGCGGCCGGACCGCATCCTCCTCGGCGAACTCCGCCGGGGCGAAGCGCTCGACTTCCTTCAAGCCATGAACACCGGCCACGAAGGCTCGATGACCACCCTGCACTCGAACTCACCCAGGGATTCGATCGCAAGGCTCGAGACCCTCTGCCTGATGGGTGGCGTGGATCTTCCGCTGATCGCGATCCGCAAGCAGATCGCCTCCTCGCTCGACCTGATCGTCCAGATCAAGCGGGCGCGTGACGGCACGAGGAGGATCACCCAGATCTCCGAGGTGACCGGGATGGAAGGAGAGACCCTGACGCTCCAGGATCTCTTTGTTTGGGAATTCGCCGATCCTCGAAGTGCCGAAGGCCGCTACAAGGCGACCGGATTTGTACCCACCTTTGTCGAGCGTGCAGCCGAACTCGGAGTGGAAATTCCGAGGAACCTCTTTTGAGGGTTCAGCTGATGGACTTGCGTGCCTGTTCGGGAGTAGCGACTTCCCGACCGAGCTCTCGAGCGATCCGGGCGATGCGCTCGACGAGCTGGGCATTGGAACTCGCAAGCACTCCCTTGCTGTAAAAGACATTGTCCTCAAAGCCCACTCGGACGTTCCCACCCATCACCAGCGCCTGCACTGCAACGGGAAGCTGGTACCGACCGATCCCGGCCACTCCCCAGTGCGGCATCGGAATGCCCGCCTCCACCGAGAGTTGCCTGAGCCTCTGCACCAGATGCATGAGGTTCTCAGGTTCGCCGGACATCCCGCCCGGCACACCGAGCACGAACTGGAAGTGAAGCGGTGCCGAGATGACTCCCTGCTTGAGCAGGCGAAATCCGGCCTCGAGCATGCCTGTTTCATACACTTCGAGCTCAGGGACCACCCCATGCTCGCGCATCTTTGCAGCCAGCCCGACAATGTCCCTGGGATGGTTCATGAAGACATCATCACCGAAGTTCATGGTCCCGAGATTGAGCGATGCCATCTCGGGTTTAAGGGCAAGCGGGCGGGCGCGGTTCTCGATCGACTCGCCGACTGCACCTCCCGTGGAAATCTGGATCAGGATTCCCGGAGCCGCCTTGCGGATCGCATCGATGGATTCCTTGAATCGCTCCGGGCGCTGTGAGGGCTTGCCGTCATCCTCACGAACATGCAGGTGGATGATGGAGGCACCGGCATCGAGGCACTCACGCGCGGCCTGGCCCTGCTCGGCAGGAGTCACAGGAAGCGCCGGCTGGCGCTCGCGAGTCGTCTCTGCTCCCGTGATGGCACAAGTGATGATGACCGGATTCATGATGAGCCTCCCTCGGCTTGCTTCTTATGGGCTTCGTTCAAAATCCGGTGCAGTCGATTGAGCACTTCCCAGTGGAGAAGGTCCTGCGTGTTCTGTTCCGCCCAGGAACGATGGAACTCCTTGGAAGGCTCGTTGCGAAGCTTGAGCCCGAAATCAACCTTCATTGCCGCACATCGCGAAGCAAAGCCTGCGTACCAATCCCAAAGTGCCTGGGGAGACTGCTCCTTGCGCTCAGCCATCACCCGAAGGGCCCAGTCGCCAAGCACGCGCTTGAGCGTGAAGACCGACGCCTTGTTGAACTTCTGGGCAACCGATGCAGTCACTTCCTGAAGGTTGGGCTTCTGAAGAGGCGCTCCCTTTTTTCCGTTGAACTCAATCACGCCGGGCTTGGCCTCCTCAAAGGGATTGATTGTCGAGAGGGGTGCTGCATCCAACGAGCGAACCTCAGGGAGCTCCTTCAGCTCCATCATCAACAAGGCCATCTGCTCGGCAAAAGCCTGTACGGCTGCACGAGAAGCAGCCGTTTGTGAATCCGACTCCCTCCCCCGCTGCCCGTCGGAATGCGTGAACGCGTTATAGACGCCTTCGAAGCTCGCGCCCTGGTCGATCGAATCGAGCCAGTTGCCAAACTCCGCCGGACTTGCCGGGTCACTCAGCCAAACCACTCGGTAAAGCTCCTGGAGGATCTGGCTATTTCGCGCGTGGCGCACAGCCGACTCCTCGGATGCCGACGCCGAGGAATTCGGCTCGGGCGAAGCCTGGGGATCGGCTACCGACTTGCCGACGCCGCTCGTCATCCAGCCTGCGATCTTTTGACAAGACAGATTGGCACCCATGAGGGCCAAAACAAGACAGGGTGCCAGTTGCTTCGCTTTCATTGCCATTCTCTCCGGTTCCGACATTATACTCACGGCCATGGAATTCAGGAAAAGGTCATTGCTCTGCTTTTTGATCCCCTTGGGCACCCTGGGATGCAGTGTGTCCGCCCAAGCAGGCTCCCCACGCACGGAAACCTACGAGGGTGTGGCGACCCGGGTCGGCGCTGCGGGCAGGCCACTGGTCTACCGGGAGCTCCACCAAGTGACCTACGACGGGGACAGGGTCCTTGCCGCCACTACGCGCTACCTGCTGCCTGACGGCAAGGTGCGCGCAACCCTCGATAGCCGCTTTCCGGGCACGGCCTACCTTCCCGACTACACCTTCAAGGACAGTCAAGGTTCCATCGAAGAAGGGGTCCGCTGCTGCTCAACCGACTCCACCCTCGAAGTACACCATCAGGGCAAGTCCAAAAAACTCGGTTTCAAGCCCGACTGGGTGAGTGGCCAGGGATTCCATTATTTTTCCAAGGATTCACTCGAAAAGCTCGCGGCCGGGGAACAGAGGCTGCTGGAATTCCTGATTCCCTCCCGGCTGGAGCCCTTCTCGTTCAGGATCCGCTCCGGTGAGAACACGGACCTCTCCAAGAGCCGCGTCGAGGTCGTGCTTGAAGTACAGAGCTGGATCCTGAGGCTTTTTGCGCCCAAGATCCGCGCCACCTATGACCTCAAGACCCGACGGCTTGTCCACTACCTGGGTCCGAGCAACCTGCTGGACGCCAAGGGCGACGTGCAGACCGTCGAAATCCACTACCAGTATCCTGCAACACAAGCCCCATGACCCTTTCGGAACTCAGGGAGATCACCCATCGCCTTTCGCTCGACCTGCACGAGATCGACGAAACGATCGTGGGCACCGGAGCAACCGAACACTTGAGGCTCACCACGCTTCGGGACTTGAATGCGACGATCGATCTCATGTTCGAGGAACTTGAACGCCTCGGAAGGCCTGAGCTCTTGGAGAGCCTTTGTCCGTACTTTGGAGTGATCTGGCCCTCGGCACGCGCGCTCTCCCTTGAAGTGATGCAGGCTGCACCCTGCCGCGTACTTGAGATGGGATGCGGACTCGCCATCCCATCGATCATCGCAGCCAGGCGCGGATTTGATGTGCTCGCCACCGACTTCCACCCTCAGGTCGAGCGATTCATCGAACTCAATCGCGTGGCCAACGGAGCCGAGGCCCTCCGCTATCACGACTGGGACTGGCAGAAGACACCCTCACTCGGCGAAACTTTCGACTGGGTGATCGGTTCCGACCTGCTCTACGACCGTGACCTCCCGGTACCCCTGGCACGCACCATGGCGAGCGCAGTAGCTCCGAACGGAAGAATCACCCTCACCGATCCGGCGCGCCCCTACCTGCAGCTGTTCTGTGATGAACTCACGCAAAGCCATGGCTTCAAGCTCGAGACCCGGATTGCGCGCGTCCCCCATCCGCAACCGGACAAGCCGAACCACCAGCAGGAAATCTTCGTGCTCGACTTCAGGCGCTAAGTCCCTGCTCAGCGACCCAGCGCGGAGGGCGCGCGTGCCCGCCCCACCAATCCCGAGAGGACGACCAGGGTCACTGCATAGGGCAGGATCTGGATGAACTGAACCGGTACGTTCTGTTCGGGATTCCACGGGAGCGCCACGCCCTGGAGCCTGACCTGGATGGCTTCGGCAAATCCGAAAAGGATGCAGGCAAAGAACGCCGGCCAGGCCCGCCACTTGCCAAAGATCAGGGCAGTGAGCGCCATGAATCCTCGACCAGCCGTCATGTTGCGGGAATACGCCGAGGCTAGGCCGATGGAAAGTACGGCACCACCCAGCGCCGCAATCGCACTTCCTGCGAGCACAGACAGCCAGCGGACCTTTTGCACGGAGATGCCTGCTGATTCGAGCGCCTGAGGATGCTCACCGGCAAACCGGATCCAGAGGCCCGCAGGAGTACGCGCCATGACCCATGCGACCATCGCCACGACGACGGCCGCAAGCAGCAGGCCCCAGTGCCAGGCCAGCCTCTCACCCATCTCGAGCGAAGGGGTCGTCCCTGTGTTGCCGTAAAAAATCTTGGAGAGAAACGGCACGAGCCCGATCGCCAGGAAGTTCATGGCTGTTCCGGCGACGATCTGGTTGGCCTTGTAGCGAATGGAAAGGGCACCGTAAATCAGGCCAAACAGCAGTCCCGCCGCAAGTGAGGCGACCAGGCCCAGTCCTGCTGAATGGGTGGCCAGTGCCACGACGGCCGCGGCAAATCCACCCACCATCATGAGTCCTTCGAGTCCGATCTGGATCACACCCGACCGCTCGCAGAGCAGACCACCCATGGCAGCAAAGAAAAGCGGCGACGAAACTCGCAGGGACGACTCAAAAAGCTGCAGCAGATCAGCCATTGCGCGCCCCCTTGGATGCGAGTCGATCCCAGAGTCCATCCGCGCTCACGGCACCAATGATGAGGGCCTGGAGCACCAGGGCCAGGTCCCGAGTCACGTGCTCGGTCTCCAGGTCCAGATCGGCCGTGCCCTTATGGAGGGCACCAAACAGGAAGGCAGATCCAATCACGCCGTAGGGATTGCCTCGCGCCAGCAGCGCCACTGCAATTCCCATGAACCCGTAGTCCGGCGAAAATCCGAGCTTGAAGCAGTGCGCAGAGCCCAGCACCTCGCCCAAGCCCACGCCTGCGGCGAGGGCGCCCGAAAGGGCCATGGCGCCGACCTGCACGCGCTCGACGGAAATCCCCGCAAGGCGGGCGGCATGTTCGTTCTGTCCCACGGCACCGAGCTCAAAACCCCAGCGCGTGCGCTTCATCATCCATCCAAGTGCCAGTGCCACGAACAGGCCCAGCACCAAAGCCAGGCTGACCGACGAATCCCCGAACCCCGGAAGCCTCGGCAGCAGGTAGCCCGTTCCAATGGGCAGGGTCTCCGGATTTTGAGTCTCGGGATTCTTGAAAAGATACAGCACCCCGTAACTCACCAGCCCGGCGGCAATAAAATTGAGCATGATCGTGGAGATCACCTCGTGGCTTCCGCGCCGCGCCTTGAGCCACCCACTCAGTCCGCCCCAAAATGCGCCGGCAAGCGCGCCGACCCCAAGCGCAAGCAACCACGAGAAAGGCGCCGGCACTCCCGGCCACCTAAAGCCCGCCCACGCCATCGCCAGCGCGCCGACAGCGAGCTGGCCTTCGGCGCCAATATTAAAGAGTCCGGCACGGAAGGCGACCGAAACGGAAAGCCCCGTGAAAAGCAGCGGGGTCATGTAAAAAAGCGTCATGCCCAGGTCGTAAGCCGAACCAAATGCACCCTTGAGGAGCACCATCAGCACATGCAGTGGGTTTTCGCCGGCGAAAGCCGTGACCCCCAGGCCCAGCGCCAGGCCAGCCAGCAATGCAATGACCGGCCGGAATCTCCTGATCAGGCTGCTCATGCGCGCGCCCCCGCCATGGCCCGCCCAATCGTGAGCGCATCCGCCTCGCCGCGCGAGTACTCGGCGACCACTGCGCCATCGAACATCACGAGGATGCGGTCGGACAGTGCCAGCACTTCGTCGAGTTCGGATGAAACGAGCAGGACGCCTGCACCACCATCACGTACGGCAAGGAGCTTGCGGTGGATCCATTCGATGGCACCGACATCCACGCCACGAGTCGGGTGGGCAGCAATCAGCAGTTCAGGCTCGTGCTCAAACTCGCGGGCAATGACGAGCTTTTGCTGGTTGCCACCCGAGAGTCCGCGCGCAGCGATCCCTTCACGGTTGGGACGCACATCGTACTCGCTCCAGGCTTTCTTGAGAGCGGACGTGAGGGCCTCCTCGCGGATGACACCCAGAGGACCCACGAATCTGGAATTGCGCTGGTGTCCGAGCAGGATATTGCGCTCCACGGTCTCATCGAGGAGAAGCCCGTCCTTGTGACGGTCTTCGGGGAAAAAACCCACCCTGAGGCCGCGAATCGCAGAAGAAGGCAAGCCCGTGACATCCTGGCCCAGCATTTCGACGGTGCCGCCTTCGAGCACGCGACGGTCGGAAGGCAGGAGCAGGGCGCGCAGGAGCTCGCTCTGTCCGTTTCCCTCGACTCCGGCAATCCCAACAATTTCACCCGCCCTGACCTGGAAAGAAACGTCCTTGAGACGCGCATGCCCGCGCTGAAGTTGGAGATTGCGAAGGGAAAGGCGAACGGGAGCGTTGGCCCCGGGCACGGCCTGCTTGGCCTCAACCGTGAGCGAGACTTTGCGGCCCACCATCCACTCGGCAAGCCCCTCGGCGGTGGCTTGCTCCGTGGCGATCGTTCCCACGGTCCGCCCCTGCCTGAAAACCGTGACTTCATCGGAAAGCGCGAGCACTTCCTTGAGCTTGTGCGTGATGATCAGGATCGTGCGGCCTTCGTCGCGGAGACGACGCAAATTGGCAAAGAGCGACTCGATCTCCTGCGGAGTCAGCACGGCAGTGGGCTCATCCAAGATCAGGATCTTGGAATCCCGGTACAGAAGCTTGAGGATTTCCACGCGTTGCTGGATGCCGACGGGCAGATCCTCGATACGGGCATCGGGATCCACGGGCATCGAGTAACGCTCACCCAGCTCGCGGAGCCGGGTCGCAGCCTGCTCGAGTGCCAGGGACGAAAATGCTGGGACTCCCTCGGCTCCGAGCAGGATATTCTCAAGCACCGTGTAGGGGCCTGCGAGCATGAAGTGCTGGTGCACCATCCCCACTCCGGCCGCCATCGCATCGATGGCAGATCGAAACGAGACTTCCCTTCCCAGGACGCGGATGGTGCCTTCATCGGGACGCTGCATCCCGAAGAGGCACTTCATGGCAGTCGACTTGCCGGCGCCATTCTCACCCACGATCGCATGGATGCTCCCGGCGCGGACCGAAAGGTCCACTCCCGCATTGGCGATGACCCGGGCCTGGCCCGTTCCGAACGCCTTGGTGAGGCCTCTCAGTTCGACTGCGTTCATTTGCGGGACTGGTAGTAGTCGGGAACCTTGATCTTGCCCGAGACGATCTGCTTCTTGATGGCCTCAAGCTGGGTGCGCATTTCAGTGGTCAGGACTTTTTCGTTATTTGAATCGACGGCGTAGTCGATTCCCTGGTCCTTGAGTCCATGGCGGATCACGCCGGCCTCGAACTTCCCGCCCACCACCTGCTCGATGGCCTTGTAGACTGCCAGGTCCACGCGCTTGAGCATGCTCGTGAGCACCCGGCCAGGCTTGATCCAGTTTTGGTTGGAATCGACCCCGATGGCGAACTTCTTCTTTTCCTCGGCGGCATCAAAGAGCCCCGTGTTGCTCGCACCGGCTGCAGCGAAGATCACGTCAGCGCCCCGGTCATACTGGGATATCGCCAGTTCCTTGCACTTGGGCGGATTATTCCAGGCATCTCCCGTCACCCCAATGTAGTTGGTGGCAACCTGAGCCTTGGGATTGACGTGCTTGGCACCTGCCGTAAAGCCCATTTCAAAACGGCGGATGAGCGGGATCTCCATTCCACCAATAAAACCGAGCTTGCCCGTGGTGCTGGCCAGTGCGGCTGCGGCGCCAACGAGGAACGACCCTTCGTGTTCCTGGAAAAGCAGCGTCCGCACGTTGGGCGCATTGACCTCGGCATCCACGATGGCGAACTTCTTGGCAGGAAACTGCGGAGCGACCTTCTTGAGTGCATCCCCCTGCGAGATCCCCACTGCGATCACGAGGTCATATTCTTTCTGGGCCAGCGCACGGATCATGGGCTCGAACGCATTGTCATCGGTCGCTTCGACCACCTTGAGCTGGATGCCGAACTTCTGCTGGGCCTCCTGGGCTCCCTTGAATGCTGCCGCGTTGAAGGACTTGTCATCCTTGCCCCCCTTGTCGAGAACCAGCCCCACCTTGATGGGGGCAGCCTGGGCCGAAGCCACGGACAGGACGCAGGCCACGAGGGCCACAAAGCCAGCAAGCAGACGGGTTTTCATATGGGCAAAGGATTTAGCTGATCTTGGGCCCCAAACCAGCAAAAAAGCGCAAATCTTCGCACACTTGACCTTATAAGCGCCGCGCAATAGGGTCGTGCTCCATGGAATGGGTCCACCTGCTTCCCGAGTCCCAAAAAGACCTCCTCGAGGCCGCCGCAAAGGATGGCCATCGCGCCGTGTTCATTTGCGGAGCTCCGGGCACGGGCAAGGGCCAGATTGCACGCTGGATCCACCTCCATGGCCCCCGCTACAAGGGCTCGATGATCATCGCCCACCACAAAAAGTCCCTTGCCGACCAGATCCGCGAAGCTGCGGTGAGCGGGAACGCGACGCTCATCATCGAGGAGATCGGCGAATGGGCTCGCGGCGACCAACGTGCAGTGCTTGAGCAGGTCGAGGCGGGCAAGGCAGGCAAGGCCTCGCTCAGGATCATCGCCACAACTGACCAAAACCTCGAAAAGCGCGCCCAGGCCCAGCTCTTCAATCCCGAACTCCTCGCTGCGCTCAATGAACTCAGGATCGAGATGCCCGCACTTGCCCGGCGCACCAGTGAGTTTGAGAAGATCGCCCGCACGCTGCTCGCGGAAATGGCCCGTGAACTCGGTCGACCGACACCCGAGCCGGATCCGGCTGCATGGCAGAAGCTCAAGTCCTACGACTGGCCGGGAAACCTGCGCGAGCTCCGAAACGTCCTCAGGGTTGCGCTCACCACCTGCCCCGGCCAGAGTCTCGGCGTGAAGGAATTCCCGGAGTTCGGCTATGACCGCACGGACTTCCACGCCACTCGTGACGCCTTCGAAAAGACTTACCTTGAGGAGCTCCTTCGCGCTTTTTCAGGCGACCAAAAGCAGGTCGCCTCGGTGACCGGCCTATCGGCCGAGGCCCTCGTGGCCAAGCTCACTCGCCACGGACTTCTTTGAATCCCAGCCGCGAGGCTGCTTCGGCCTGCGCGCCACCCACCCGAATCTTGTAGCTTCCGCCCGTCGGTGAACCGCAAAGCGCCATGCGCATGCCCGAGGACTTGTCGGCAGGGACGTGCTCGATACTGGAGGCATCCAGTCCCGCCTTGGAAAGCTCCTGCTTGACCGAAGCCATTGAGTTCTCGAAATCAAAAGGCTCGCACTGGCGGCTGCCGTCGGCACGCGACATCCAGCGCGAGCTCGAAAATCCAGCCATGAGCACAGCTGCAACCATCAGGAATCCAATCCCAGCCTTCATCTCAACGTCTCCTTGAGCACGAGCCTGAAACGGTCGTGGTACTTGCCGCCCGAATGCTCGCGGCAGCATTTTGCGCATGCAAGCTTGCCGAGCTTGCGACGGGTCTTGAACTCCGCAGCACAATGGCCGCAGGCGTACAGATACTTGGGCGGAAGCCTGCGCGGAACCGGGTTGTAGCGGCGCGCCCCCATCTCCGTCATCTTGGCGTAGAACTCGTCGGTATGGCCATGGGGCCGCGAGCGGACCCAGAGCCAATAATGGATCATTTCGTGGGCCAGGGTCTCGCGGATGTGGAGTTCACTCTCGGATTCCTGGAGCAGGTAGGAGGCCACTTCGATGATCGGTGGACGGGCGACGGCCCGAAGCCCGAATTTTTTTTGGCGCGCTCCCGGAAAGAATCGACCCGATGCCGTCCTCAGCCGTCCGTTCCATCTCAGGACGGGCGGATCCAGGAAGCCATCGAAGTGCTTTTCGTTGAGCTGTTTGAAGATTTCGAGCAGGTCCACGGTGAGAAGCGAGCCTAGCATGGCCCTATTCAACCTTGGCAAGCCCCCCTGCGGACATTAAGGTGCAACCAACAGCAAAACCGGAAAGGGATACCAGGGTTTGAGCAGCGTCGGAAAATCCATCGAATGGCTGGCCTTCCTCGAAAAGGCGGCCGAGTTTGCGGCATCCATGCCCGGCAAGACCGTCATCCTCGCCCTGGCTGATCCCTCCGAATGGGCCGCCTCACCGGCGTCGGCCAACCTGCGCCAGCAGGAAACGCACGAAGCGCTCCAGCTTCTTACCAAGTCAGATCTCTGGACCTCGCTCCAGGAGCTCGAGTCGATCGAACCCTCGCTGGAGCGGCTCGCTCGCTCGGCGGTGCTGGACCTGGGAGAGTGGTCCATGGTTCGTCGCTGGCTTCGTGCCTTCCATGCGTTTCGTTCCTGCGAGCTGCCTGAAAACCTTCCGCAGGCGCTCCCGCAGTTTTCGGCGCTCATCGAATCTCTTCCCGATCCATCGGGCGCACTCCGCAAGCTCGAGCGACTGATCACGCCGGATGGCGAACTCTCCGACAACGCTTCGCCTGAGCTTGCGCGCATCAGTTCGGAGCTGAGGTCGATCAAGCGAGACATCACTTCAAGGCTCGAAACTCTTGCGCACGAGTACAACCAAAAGGGAGTCCTCCAGGGAAATTACACCGACCTCCGGGACGGCCGCTACGTCCTGCCCGTGAGGCTTTCCTCCCAGCAGGAAGTTCCCGGACTCCACCACGAGGCATCGGCGAGCCGCCAGACCGTCTTCATCGAACCTCGTGAAGTGACCGAGCTCAATAATCGCCTCCGTCAGCGGCAAAATGACTGGCTCCAGGAAGTGCACCGGATCCTGACCAGTCTCTCTGCTGAACTCGCTCCCCAGGCGGGTCCCTGGGCGCAGGGGATGGAGCTGCTTGTCCATTGGGATGCCGTGCACGCACGCGCACGGGCCGCTTCCCGTTATGACGGGCTCCCGGTCGAATGCGGAGGAAGCTCCGAGCTCGAGCTCTCGGGCACCGCCCATCCGCTGCTTTGGTGGTCGATGCCGGCCGAGAAGGTCCAGCGAAACTCGATCCACATGGACTCGAACCAGCGTGCGCTCCTGATCACGGGACCCAACACGGGTGGAAAGACCGTTCTCCTCAAGACCATCGGGCTTGCTGCAATCTTTGCACGAACGGGCTTTTTCATGCCGCTCGATCGTCCGGGCAAGGTCCCCTACTTCGCCGATGTGTTCTCGGATCTTGGCGACAGCCAGTCGATCGAATCCCAGCTCTCGAGCTTTTCGAGCCATCTGGCCAGCTTCCGCGAGATCCTGGCCAGGGCCGGAGCCCAAAGCCTGGTCCTGCTCGATGAGCTCAACTCCGCGACCGATCCCGAAGAGGGCGCGGCACTCAGTCGTGCATTCCTCGAAAACCTGCTCGATCGAGGCGCGTGGCTGGTCACGACGACCCACGACCCCGTGCTCAAGTCGCTCGGGCAGAAGGACAAGCGGATCCTGACTGCTGCCATGGCGTTTGACGAAGCCTCGCGCGCGCCCACCTATCGCCTGCAGCTGGGTATCCCAGGACGTTCCCGCGCGCTCGAAACCGCCGAAAGGCTCGGAATCCCGGCACCGGTGCTGGAGCGTGCGCGCGCACTCCTCTCCACCCAGCACAAGGAATGGGAAACCTGGGTGGGCGAGCTCGAAACCCAGGTCCTCGATGCGAGGCTTGCCCGCGAGCAGGCGGAAACACTCAGGGCTGAGCTTGAAAAAAAGAATGCGCAGCTCGACGAAAAAATCCGCGAGCTCCAGGATGAACTCAAGCTCCGCGCACGCCAAAAGATCCGCCAGCTCCTCGAGCAGGCACAGGATGGCGTGAGACAGCGCCTCTCCCAGCTTGAAAACGAGACTTCCAGGAAGAGGATCGAATCGGCGCGCGGCGATCTGGTGCGCGAGACCGAGGCACAGCTCGGTGCTGTCGACCAAGCCTTCGACAGCGAGCTCACCCGCGCAGGCGTGGATCCGGCGCGAGCGAGGGGCCCCCAGCCCCGGGCTCCATCGCCGTCTGCGGCAGCAGACGACCACCCCAAAACCGGGGAGACCGTCCGCATTCCCAAGTGGAAAAACACGGGCGTGGTCATGGACTTCAAGCCAGGAAGCCAGCCCGGCACGGGGCAGGTGCGCGTGGCGATGGGAACATTGCAGATGACGCTCCCACTGGGCGAGATCGAGCGGATCTCAGGCGGACTGAACCGAAAGCCCCAGGTCACCCTCAAATGGGAATCCGCAATTGGCGCAGGCGAAGGTCCCAATTCCTCACGCCTCGATCTCCGGGGAATGCGACTCGATGAGGCTCTCGCAGCGGCCGAGCGTTACCTCGAACAGATCTTCAGCACCCAGCGCTTCATGCAGGTCACGCTCGTGCACGGATTGGGAACGGGTGCCCTGCGCGAAGGGATCCGCAAGCGACTGGCAAGCCTTCCGTTTGTATCCGACTTCAGGGATGGCGGACCGGGTGGCGGCGGCGCAGGAGCCACAGTGGTGGACCTCACGCCCCAGCGCTAGATCAGAACACCAGCTGGTAGTTGAGGCGGGCCGTCTGCTCGGATCGCGAGTCGACTTGGACATTCTGCCGGTTTTCGACCGAGCAGGTCAGGTTGGGGGCGAGTGCCTTCCTCACATGCGTGGTCACGGTCCTCGAGGATCCGCCAAAGGTCACTCCACTTTCCAGATCCCAGAACAGCTCCCGGTCCACGGCAAGCCTCACGGCTTCTGATCCCGAATTCACATCGCCCAGGCCCGTATCCTGCGCGCCCACCCGAAAATCGAGCGAGCCATTGAGCAGCGGCGAGTTCATCCAAAGCCTTCCGCTTTGGCGTGGAAAGTCGGCTTTTGAGCCGAATCTCCAGCCCTCCTCCACCTCGACTGCGACTCCCGTGGTGGCCAGCCAATCGAGCTTTTGCTGGACTCGCGATACGGCACGGACTTCGGCCGAGCGGTTCTCGGCCTTCCTGAGCGAATCGCGCACTTGCATGCTGAGAAGGCTTCGGAGGAAGGTGCGTCCAAGCGCTCGGTTCTGGTTCGCCCACTCCAGCTGCTGGTTCTGGCCGAGCAGGCTGTGGCGATCCAGCAGCTCCATTTGCTGCTGCATGGATCCCAGGCGTTCACGCATCTGGCTTTGGAGACGCCCCTGGGACGAGGATGCGGAGACGCTGGCGCTCTTTTCCAGGACGCTGAGATCCCAGATCGAATCGGTATGGGAATCCGGAGGTGCCACGTCGTCCTTGCGCGAAAGGATCGAAGTGTTGGGATCGACTCGACTGCCGACCGCTCCGGAGCGACGCTGCCATTCGGGACGGAAGTCCGCTTTGATGGGAGCCTCGCGAAAGGTCCGGTAAATGCGAGCGCCACCCGATCGAGGCATCCCCCGATGCACGCCCGGCTGCCAGGACACGAACCGCAGGGAGGCCGACTCGCGCAGGCGCCCCCCATCGCCGCCCGCCAGGGAGACGAGCGAGAGTGCCAGGGCGGCGCCCAGCCAGGACTTTCGGGAGTGCGAGATTCTGGAGCGTACGGACATAAGCGGCCGCATGCGGCCACGCCCCATTAAGCAAGAGCAAGGCCAGAGTTATCGCATTGAATCTAAAGGGAAATTTACGGATCCGAGGGCTTTTTCAGGGCGCCTGCCGGCTAAATTTTACACACCTGGTCAAAGAATCCTCAAAACGGGCTTTAGACCGGAATTCCAAGCACGAGGCAGGCCAGCCAGAGCGAGAAGCCCGAGACCACGGGGATGGCAAAGTTGTCATCCACATCCAAGGGCACGAGCTCGGCCAGACCGCCCGCCAGTCCTCCGAGGACCACAAGGGCAAAGAAGTCCGTCCCACGCACGGCGGGAAACACGTTCCAGAACACGATGCTCACCAGCAGGCAGGTGGCCACCCCACCCAGCGTTCCGATCAGGGATTTCCCGTTGGAAAAGCGGGGTCCCCGCTTTCCGTAAAGAATTCCCACGAGACTGGCCATGGGATCGCCACAGGCGAGGAAAAGCAGGCTGAGTGCCGCAATGGGCTTGGGAAAAATGCCGACCGCAATCAGGGCCGAGCCCAGGTAGTACGGCGTTCCGCTCATGCGATTCACTTCGCAGCTCCGCATGATGGGACCCCAGAAGCGCATGACTGCGTCATTGAGGGCCGGCACCTGCAGGCGACCGAGTTCCAGGATCAAATTGAAGCCCAGCAGCGAGCCGAGGATCAGGACGGCCGTTCCGCGAGAAAGACCGGACAGGAAGACAGCGACCATGAGCAGACCCATGAGGCAGTGCCACGCCTTGCGGAGCAGGTGAAGGTCCTGACGAAGGTGGAGGCGAACCGGAATCCGTAAAGAAATACCGGCGGTTGCACCATTCCTGCGGTTGGTCATCATGAGTTTCCTCACTTTCGGCCACATGGGTTCACAAGGGTATATGAAGAGATGACGCTCGGGGCAAACCCTTTTTGTAACGCGGCGCATCTTTTTGACTTGCTGCGTTAGCAAGCGAGCTAAGTACCCGGCAAATCTTGCTTATTGAAACACTGTGGTTCTGACCCAAACTCAAGGAATGGCCGACGGTCTGATTCAATCAGCCAGTAATGCCGATTCTGAATGGTCGTTGGACCCGCTCTCCAACGCCACCGCCTCGACTTCTGTTTCGCGAGTGAAGCAGATCTGGGCCGTGGGCGGCGGAAAAGGCGGCGTCGGCAAGAGCCTGATCGCCTCGAGTCTCGCGATCTCCCTCTCGCGCCTCCATCAAAAAGTCGTGGCCGTTGACCTCGACCTGGGCGGAGCCAACCTCCATACGACGCTGGGAGTGGACCTCCCCCAGCAGTCGCTCAGCGACTTCCTCGGAAAGCGCGTCTCCCAGATCGAAGATTGCGTGATCCCCACGGGCATCCCCAACCTTTCGGTCATCAGCGGCGCGCAGGACTCCATCAGCGTCATGCACATGGGACCGGAGCAGAAGATCAGGCTCATGGAGAGCCTCCGCAAGCTCGACGCCGACTACGTGCTCTTTGACCTGGGCGCCGGCACCAGCGCCCACACCATCGACTTCTTCCTCGCCGCCGATGTCGGCATGCTCTCGGTCCTCCCCGAGCCCACCTCGATCGAGAACGCCTACCGATTCATCAAGAGCGCCTACTACCGCAAGCTCCGCAGCTGCCCACAGCTGGCACATGTCGCCCACCTCATCGATGCGGCCATGGACGGGAAGAACGACCTCGGAATCAGGACCCCCAGCGACCTCTTCCGCGAAGTCAACGCAGCCAGCCCCGAGGCCGGCCTGCGCATGAAGGAGCAGATCGCCCGCTTCGCGCCCCGCCTGATCCTCAACCAGGTCCGCACCCAGACCGACATCGACGTGGGCTTCTCGATCAAGAACGTCTGCAAGCGCTACTTCGGCATCGATCTCGATTACCTGGGCTACCTCGACTACGACACCTCCGTCTGGCAGGCCGTTCGTCGCAAGCGCCCGTTCATGGTCGAGTTCCCCAACTCCAAGCTCGTGGCGAACCTCGACAAGATCACGCAGCACCTGGTGCGCAAAGCGACCACACGATGAGCCTCTCCTCGCCCAACGAGTTCTCCGGAACCCAGAGCCTTTACGACATCCTGGATGTGGCTCCCGATGCGGGACCCCAGGAGATCCGGGCGGCATACCTTCGCGTGAAATCCTCATTCCAGCGCGACAGCCTCGCCCTCTACTCCCTCATGGGCGAGGCCGAAGCCGCGCAAATGCTCCGACAGATCGAGGAGGCCTTCCTCGTGCTCTCCAATCCTGATCGTCGCAAGATCTACGACCAGGGCTATCGCTCGGAGCCCATGGACGCCCCCGCTCCCGTGATCTCAATCGATCGCGTCCCGCCCATGTCCTCGTCCGAGAGCTCGGACGACCTCCTGATTCCCCCGACGACCGACTTCGCCGCTGCGCCGACACCTGCGCCCTTCACCCAGCCCATCACCCCTGCCGTGAATCCCCCACCGATGCCCGTGCAGGCACCGGGCAAGGCAGCTCCCACTCCAGTGACTCCGGTGACTTCGGGCCCCGAGCTCAAGGAAATCCGCGAGCGCCAGGGGGTCTCGATGGAATATCTCGTTGAGATCACCCGTGTCCGGAAGACTTATCTTCAGGCCATCGAAACCGAGAATTTCTCGGCACTCCCGGCCGGTGTCTTCATCCGCGGATTCCTGAACCAGCTCGCTCGTGAGCTGCACATACCGGCCGAGCCGCTCGTCAGCAGCTTCCTCAAACGCTACGAGGCCTGGAAGGCAGCCCAGAAGGGCTGAACATGCCATCCCCTCAGGCCTCGGGCTGGATCTGGGTCCACCAAATTCCATCCGCAAGCCCCGCACGCGCCGACCAGCTCATCCTCAAGGCATACCAGTCGGGCGAGGGTCGCTTTGAATCGGGTGATCCCGCCTCGGCCCCCCCGCTTTCCAGAAGCCAGCTCCAAAAGCTCATCGAGTCCGGGGCCCTGACCGACGCGGGCCGGGCAGTGTCTTCCTCCGAAAAGATCCCCCCGGGCACCACCGTGAGGCTCACGATCCCGGCCCCCCGTTCGCTTGAGCTCGTGCCGGAGGACCGGCCGATCGAGATCCTGTTTGAGGACGAACACCTGGCCGTGATCAACAAGCCCGCAGGCCTCACCGTGCATCCCTCCGAGACCCAGCACGAGGGCACCCTCGTGCACATCCTCCTGCATCGGATCAAGGACCTCAGCGGGATCGGCGGCGTGCTCCGGCCCGGCATCGTCCACCGTCTCGACAAGGATACGAGCGGTGCCCTGGTCATTTCAAAGACCGATGCCGCCCATCAAAAGCTCGTCGAAATCTTCTCGGAACACCGGATCGAGCGCCGATACTGGGCACTTTGCTACGGGCGGTTTGCAGCACCTCCCCGAATCGAAGGCTCGATCGGACGCAACCCGCAGGACCGAAAGAAAATGGCCATGAACGTCAAGGGTGGCCGCGAGGCCGTCACGCATGTCAGGCCTCTTGCACACTACGGTGCCCATGCCTGCTGGATCGAAGCCACGCTCGAGACCGGTCGCACGCACCAGGTGCGCGTGCACCTCACCGCGCATGGAAACTCGCTGCTCGGCGATCCGGTCTACGGAACACCCACCTCCAAGAACACCAAGTGGACGGCCCTGCCTGCGCGGGTCCAGGCCGCGGTCAGGGAACTTGAAGGCCAGGCCCTGCACGCAAGGGTCCTCGGATTCGAACATCCCATCACGGGCGAGGCCCTGCGTTTTGAGGCCGAGCCTCCCGCTGCCTGGCTTGCGCTTCGACAGGCGCTCGAGGAGGAACTCTGATGAAGAGCACCCTCCTTGCATCGATCCCGGGACTGGAGCATGGCTTTGGCTCGCTTGCCGAGCCCGTGCCTGCAGATCTGGTCCAGCAGTGGAGTGCGGGCAAACCCACCTGGAAACAGGTGCACGGCACCGCCATCGCCAGGGTCTCGCAGATCGACCGGAGTTGCGGCGAAGTGGACGCCCTCTGGAGCTCGGAACCCAATACCTGGATCGGTGTCGTGACTGCGGACTGCGTCCCGATCCTGCTGGCAAGGCGAGACGGGTCCGCAGTAGCTGCCGTCCATGCGGGCTGGCGCGGCACCTTTGCGCGCATCGCCGAGAGAACCGTGGCGACACTCAACGCGCACGGTGAGCTATCCTCACAGTGGGTGGCCTCGATCGGACCCAGCATCCGTCAGTGTTGCTTTGAAGTGGGCGAAGATCTCCAGCAAAAGTTCCTGTCCGAGTTCGCAGGCCTCGAACCTCGCTCGATCAATCCGCGATTTCGGCACCTGGATCTGGCATGGCTCAACCGGGAGCTCCTGCTACGGGCAGGCCTATCGGAGGTGGAAATCCTCCCACACTGCACGCGTTGCGAGACCCTTCCCGGAGGCGGCCATCGCTTCCACAGCTACCGGCGAGAGGGAGGCGGCACACGGCAATACTCCCTGATCCGTTCGGCTAAGGCGCCTGCCTGATCCTCAGGTCTTCCCAGCGGACGACCCCCATCCCATTCACGGCAAACCCGTCGACCCTCGCTGATACGGCATGCGTCTGCACGTAATGATAGATCGGCACCACGGGACACTCCTTCTCAAGGAGGATCGCCTGCGCCTCGGTGATGAGCCTTCGCCTTTCAGCACCGGGCTCGAGTTTTTCGATTCTTGCCACGAGGGCGTCATAGCCCGCATGGCTCCAGCCAGTATGGTTGTTGGGATTCTTAGAAGTGAGCGCCTGCAGGTGTGAAAGGGGATCGGCAAAGGCGGCAAGCCAGCCCATCCGGTAAACATCAGGGACCTGGGATCTCAGCTCTCTCAGGTAACTCTTCCACTCCATGCTCGAGAGCGAGAGCTCAACCCCTGCTTCCTTCCAGTCGGACTGGACCCGCTCCATCACGAGCTGGTTGCGCGAGTTTCCATCAAAGATTCCCGCAAGCTTCAGTCCCGTGGGCAGGGACTGTGAGGGGGGTTTGGGCGGCTGCTCGAGGTGGCCCTCGATTCCCGGAGGAATCCAACCCGTTGCCGGGCGGTCTCCCGTCCGGATGGCTGAGATGATCTCCTCCCTGCGAATGAGCGAGCCCAGCCTGCACCGCACGGAAGAGGAGGAAAGCCGCGGGCTCCGAGTATTGAAGCCAAGATAATAGGTCGCCCAGAACGGATCTTCGCGAAGCAGGCCCGCCTTCTTGAATCGATCCTGGTCGGCTTGTGCCACCCGCGAAACGATCTCCACCCTGCCCTGCTCAAACAGGGCCGATGCCGTCAGTTCATCCGAGACCATCACGAGCTCAACGCCGCGAGGGGCCCCTTCGGGCAATGGCTCCCCATAATGAGGATTTGCCGCGAGCCTCCACGACTGCTCGGCCTTGCGGGACTCGACAAAGTAGCGCGAAGCTGACGGCGCCACGACGGGCCACTTGCCACCGTTGCGATCCAGGATGTCTTTTCGTAGGGGCGCCCCGACGGGCAGTGCCAGCACCTGCATGAAGTGTGGAGTCCTGGCCCGCAGGCGGATCACCAGGCGAGTGGGCGCCGGCGCCTCGACCGACTCGATCGGCTTGAGAAGCTCGATGAGCTTTGCCCCGGTAGCCGGGTCCCGCGCCCGATCCAGCGCAAGCTTGAAGTGTCCCGCCTCAAGCTCCACTCCGTCCGACCATCGACGATCCGGCCAGAGCTCGAACTCGTAACGAAGGCCATCCTGGGAAATGCTTCCTGTCCTCGCAGCACGCAGCATCAGCTTGCCCTTGCCGTCGAATCCGACCAGGCCCTCCGCCGAATTGGAGAGGATCTTGAGGGCAAGCCCGTCCTCGGCGAGCGAGGGATCCACAGAGGCAGGCTCTCCAGAAAGCTGGATCCGCACCCAGCCCGCCTCCACCGGGACGCTTCGCCTGCAGCCCGCAAGGCCCAGGAGCTCGAGCACGATCAAAAGTGCGACAATGGAAAGGACGACGACCTTGCGCATGGCCCCGAGAATCTAGCAAAGGGCCCCGCACCGTGCTAGCTCCGAGACATATGGAATGGCTCACACAGACGCTGGCAAGCCTGTTGGATTCGGGCGGGTTCTTCGGGGGCTCCATCGGCGCCCTGGCCATCGCCTATCTGGGCGGGATCCTTTCGAGCCTCACTCCCTGCGTCTACCCCATGATCCCGATCACCATCAGCGTGATTGGTGGAACGGCCTCGCGTGACCGCTCCGTCCAGGCCCATCGGTGGCGGGACGTCGCCGTGCGAAGCCTGGTTTACGTGAGCGGCATGGCAGTGGTTTACGCCTTCCTGGGCGTATTGGCCGGGATCACGGGAAGGGTTTTCGGAACCATCACGCAGAGCGCGGGCTGGTTCATGTTCCTGGGTGCGACTTTTTCGCTCGGAGCGCTCGTGATGATCGGTGTGATTCCGTTTGATCCGATGGCCTGGCTGGATCGGATGGGACGCGCGCTCCGCGGCGGCTCGGGCGCCCGCCACCCCACGCATTCGCCCACCCAGCACCGCGAAGTGACATTGCTCGGCGCCTTCACCCTGGGAGCCTCCTCGGGGTTCATCGCTTCTCCCTGCACCACCCCGGTGCTGACGGCAATCCTGGCCTACATTGCCAAGACCCAGTCGGTCGGGCTCGGACTGCTCCTCATGCTGGGCTTTGCGCTCGGCCTGGGGACCCTGCTCGTCGTGGTCGCCCTGTTCACCGGGGCCCTGCAGATCCTGCCCCGTTCAGGCGCCTGGATGGACCGGATCAAGCTCGCCAGCGGCCTGCTCCTGCTCGGAATGGGTCACTACCTGGTTTTCCGGGCCGGCAACCTGTGGCACTCTTCCTGAGGAAATCATGAAGCACTCCGCCTCCAAGAAGATCCTCAACATCGTCGCCGGGCTCGCACTGGCAGGTCTGGTCATATCCGCCTTCCAAGTCTCGCACTTCTTTGATGTCCGGACGGGACAGGCTGCCTTTGAAAGCTTCTGCAAGATCGGAGCAGCCTTCGACTGCAATGCGATCGACGCTTCCCCTTATGCGGAGCTTTTCGGAGGCCTGCCCCTTGCCGCGGCCGCAGCCGGCTGGTTCCTCGCCATCTTCGTCCTTTCGCTGCTTGCGCGCACCCAGGAATTCTCGAACGTCCTGTACCCCTGGACCTACGGCATGTCGGTGTGGGGAGCTCTCGTCTCGATCGCCTACCTCGTCATCATGACCACCGTCCTCAAGGTCGGCTGCCTCCTTTGCCTGGGAGTGGATGCGGTCAACTTTGCACTGCTTGGGATCCTGCACTTTTCACGACCCAGGCAGGCGGGCCCTCGCGGCCCCCTCTCGACCGGCATCTGGGTCACGGCGATCTCGCTCGGAATTGCAATTGTCGCGGCCAAGGGAATGCAGGGCGAGGCGCCGGCAAGAACGGATGTCCAGGATCGGATCAACTCCATTGTTTCGGCCGCGCCCATGTCCATCAACCTGCCGGAGGGCGTGATCTCGGTCGGAAATCCACAGGCCAAGGTCACGATCGTCAAGTTCAGCGACTTCCAGTGCCCTTCGTGCCGCGCCGGAGCCCAGACGCTCCATCCGGTGCTCAAGCGGCTCGGCGACCGCGTCCGCTTCGTTTACCGGAACTTCCCGCTCGATGTCAGCTGCAACCGCGTGGTCCAGCACGCCATGCACCCGTTTGCCTGCGAGATGGCACTCGGCGCGCTCTGTGCTGATTCGCAGAAGAAGTTCGAGGAGTTCTATCAGCACGCCTTCGACCACCAGAAGGATCTGCACAAGGGCTCGGCCCTTGAGGCGGCAAAGGCACTGGGCCTGGATGCAGCGAAGTTCGAAGCCTGCCTTGCCGACCCTGCAACCAAGACCCGCCTGACCCAGGACATTGAAGAGGCGATCGCCCTCAAGGTGGAATCCACTCCGACGTTCTTCATCAACGGAAGGCGCGTGACCGGAGCGCAGCCCCCCGAAATCTGGAATGCGGTGCTCGAGCACCTGCTCCAGTAGCGAGCGACCGGCGCCGCCATGTGGATCGACAGCCACTGCCACCTCAACTACGACTACGCACCGAAGTCAGTCGAGGACCTCGTCCGCGAAGCGCGCGAGGAGGGGGTCACCCACCTCATGACCATCGGGGTCGACCTCAAGACCCTCCCCGAGGTCGTCGCGATCTCGGAGCGCTTTGAAAATATCCACCATACGGCAGGCCTGCACCCGCACGACGCCATCACGGCCACGCGAGAAGAGCTGCAGTTGCTTCGTCAGGCGGGCCGGCATCCCAAGTGCCGCGCGATCGGCGAAGTGGGACTCGACACGCACTACGACCACTCCCCGCTCGAGGTGCAGCTCGATCGCCTGCGTGCGCAGTGGGAGATCGCAGCCGAGCTCGGCCAGCCGCTCGTGATCCACTCGCGCAATGCCGAGACGGAACTGCTGGCAGAACTTCGTGAATTTTGCCGGCAGATCCAGCCCTCGCAGATTCCCGGCATTATCCACTGCTTCACTGGGACTCGTGGGTTTGGTGAAGCTTGCCTGGATCTTGGCTTCTACATTTCTTTTTCTGGGATCCTGACTTTCAAGAATGCGGATGACCTGCGTGAGTGCGCCAAGGCGTTTCCGCTGGAGCGTTTGCTCGTCGAGACCGATTCGCCCTATCTAGCGCCCATTCCTTTCAGAGGAAAAAAGTGCGAGCCCCGCATGGTCAGGCAAACGGGCCTCAAGCTGGCCGAGCTCAAGGGGCTCGATGTCGCTGCAGTTGCTGCGGCAACCACCGCGAATGCGAAGCGGGTGTTTAGGATTGGTTGAGCGCCTTTACTTGGGCATCCTTTCAGGGGACTGAACTGCATGTCGATCAGCACCGAGCTTCAGTCGTATCGAATCGCACAGCTTCTCAAGGTCCCGGCGTGGTACCGGGCGCGCGCGCACTTTATTGCCACCTCGGCGGTCAGCCTGCCTCTTATTGCCTGGGGTAGCCTGACACTTTCGCGCACCGGTCCCATCACGGCTGCCGAAGTCGCCTTTCTCGGCGCATTCCTCGTGCTGGCTTCACTGGTCGAGTACCTGCTCCACCGGTACCCACTGCACAGGAGGATGCGGGCGCTACCCCTGGCCTACGAGCGCCACACGCTTCTTCACCATCATTACTACACTGAAGCGGCCATCGAGGCTTTTGAAGGACGAGAGTACCGCTTCGTCTTCTTTCCGGTGTGGGGAGTGACGCTGATCCAGTACGGAATCAATCTCCCGATGAGCCTGATCGTGGGCTGGACGCTGGGGCAGAGGTTTGGGGCACTTGCACTTGTGGCTGGCCCCTTATTCTTCTTTTTGTATGAACTCGTGCACGGACTCTGCCACCTGCCGCTCGCCTCGATCACTTGGCGGGCGCTCCGGCGTCTGCCTCTGGCTGGCTGGGCACTCTGGCAGCTTCGCGAACATCATCGCAGGCACCACGACAAGGCGCTGATGGGACGGGCCAACTTCAATATCGTCGTCCCGATCTGGGATTTAATCCTCGGGACGCGGGCCTAACGCCTCAGCGAAGCGCCTTCACCACGAACTGGCCGGCCTCGATGCGCCATTTGACGTCGTAGTCCATGAAATCAAAACCAAAGTCCATGCCTTGTGCGCCTGCGCTCGAGGCGGGATACCGGCGCTTTTGAAAGGCCGGGCGCGGATCGAGCTCCAGCACCTCGGTGATCATGCTCTTGAGTCCGGGACGCAACTGCTCGGCCGCTGCGATCTCCGCCTCGGCCGCAGGCTCGAACCTCACCGGCACGCGCTCAATGGGCTCCGCCGCCCAGCCGCTCGAAGCCTGCGGAATGGAATCGGCATAAGGAAGATACGGCTTGATGTCGAGCACGGGCGAGCCATCCAGCATGTCCCCACCCTTGATGTGCACGGCGGGTCCGCGCGGATCATCGAGCTCCACTCGCACGATTTCGACTGCAGACAAACCGATGGGATTGGGCCGATGGGGAGAACGCGAAGCCAGCACGCCGACTTTTTCGGCGCCACCCAGGCGCGGAGGCCGGATCGAAGGCTTCCAGGCATGAGCGCCATGCTCATGGAAAACGTAGATCACCCAGAGGTGCGAGAACTCCTCGAGCCGCCGGAGGGACTGGGCCAGGAACGGATCCCCGCGATCCAGCCGAATGACGGCCTCAACCGAACGGGCGAGGCCCGGTTGGCGCGGAATGCCGAACTTCTCCTTGTAACAGGATTCGACCACTCCGATCGGTTTGAAGTTCCAGTCCTGCATTCGCGGTTACCCCAGTGTCTCGCTCACCAACGGTAAAGCGCCGACGCCCAGGTAAAACCCGAACCAAACGCGGCAGACGCCACGAGCATACCCTTCTTGAGCTTGCCTGCCTTTTCGGCCTCGGCCATTCCGATCGGGAGAGTCGCAGCAGTGGTGTTGCCGTACTTTTGGATCGTATTGAAGACCTTTTCGGCCGGGATCTTGAGCTCAGAGGCCAGCATCTCATTGATGCGCAGGTTGGCTTGATGGAACAAAAAGAGATCCACCTGATCGAGTGTCACACCGTTTGCAGCAAGGCACTCGCCCAGCACTTCGCCCATTCGACGGACAGCGTGGGTGAAGACTTTCTTGCCGTTCATCTTGGGATAATGAAGCCCCTCTTCGAGCATCGCCGAGGTCAGGCGCTCAGCACCGAGCGCCATGCCCGGGGCTGGGAGCCAGAGCTCCTTGGCGTGGGCCCCGTCAGCATGCAGGTGGGTCGAGAGCACGCGCGACTGCGTGGGCGAGCCCGTGGCTTCCTGCCTGCGCATGACCACTGCCCCCGCGCCGTCACCAAAGAGGACGGCGACATCGCGGCCGCGAGTCGTCTTGTCGAGGCCCTTGGAATGGAGCTCGGCTCCAACGAGCAGCACCGTGCGGTACATGCCCGTCTTCAAAAATTGGTCGGCCACACTCATGCCGTACAAAAATCCCGTGCAAGCCTG
>CAZDSX010000007.1:64873-71484 GCA_964508305.1 uncultured Bacteriovorax sp. | reverse complement strand
ATCAACTCAAGCTTCTGCTCCCGGGTGAGCTTGTGTCCCTTGGCATGGCCTTCATTGGAATGTTCATCTCGACTGATGTCGTAGACATCCTGCGCGCCGGCGCGCCCCCGCTGTTCGAGTTCCTTCCATTCCGCCTCGGTCTCGGGGAGCGTGAGCCCGAGGTTGACTGGATCAAATCGGTCGTACTCGCCAGCCCTCTTGAGTGAAAATACCTTGGGACGCTGGGCCGCCGGAGTGAGGAGAGCCATCACGCTCGGCACCGAACCGTTGTGCAGGTAGGGATAGCGCGCCCAGATGCCGGTGAGCCGGGGAGCGTAGTAGCCCTCATAGGGGCGCTTCTCGGGAGGCGTCAGGATCGTGAGCGCCTTGAAGGGATGCTTTTCGAGCACCTTGTCGAGGCCTCTAAAGAGCTGGGAGCGCTCGGGCTCGGTCCTCACCTCATCCCACTCCACAAGCAGCGGCGGCTTGTGGATCGCAAACCCATCGCTATCTCGTTCATAGCCGCCATTGGCGGCATGGCAGGAGGCGCAGTTTTTTTCGAAGTGAACCGACCCACGCGCTGCCTTGTCGCGATCAATCGGAAACGGGTAGGAAGGCGGCAAGAGCTTGCCAAAATCGTCCTGCACGCGCTCGAGCCTGCCCAGGTGCTTTTTGATCACCTCAAGCGGCATCTCGGAGCCCATGTCAAAACCTGCAGCCCAGGCGGGAGATCCACCATCGGCACCCGCTTCGGAGAATTGCCCGCCATGCATGCGCTTGACGCCGAGGCCCCACATGGCCTGTCCCTTGGAGGGAGCGCGCGGGTAGTTCGGCGGCACTGGGGTCTTGGTGTCACGGTAAAACCGGAGCGGGGTCTGGTTCACGGCCGTGAGTCCCTGGGTGAGGTTGCTTGACTGGGGATCCGAGAGTGTCCGCGTGATCCGGAGTGCGATCTGCTCGCCTTCGTTTTCGGTGGCGACGTTTTCCTTGGACTTGAAGGCCTTCTGGACGCCACGAACCAGTTTGTAGCGAAGCGTCTGGTGCGACTCGAGCGCAGCCTCTGCCATCGCCGACGGGCTCACATTCTTGCTTCCCAGTCCCGGGATCAGGATGCCGGCAGCTTTTCCGTAGTGGCAAAGCGCACAAGAGAAGACCGCGACCTTGGATTTGTTTTTTGCGCTCCAGGGAAGGTCATGCACCCCGAGGATCTCCGTTCGCTCGGGAGTCCTGTCGACAATCAGTCCCATGCGCCCCTCGACGCCGTCCCGGCCCATCTGGCTGAGGATCACTTCGGTCGTTACTCCCGGAATGCTGTAAAAGCCCCCCTCCTCGGCGTAGTCGGCCAGATGGAAGTTGCGGATCGAATCCGCGGCACGGATGTGGTCATGGTAGCGCGGGGTGTACTGGACCTTGAAGGTCACCTCACCGGCTCCGATGGCGGGCTCGATCGAAGGCACGCCCTTGTGCGGAGTCACCACTCGACGAGCGCGCTTCACGAAACTCACCGTCTCGTTTTGCTGCGAGCGGTCCGTCTTGAGCTCGACAATCGCACCGATCCCGATCGAAGTCAGAAGCGTGTTGTCCTTGTCGGGAGCAATGAAGCCTGCGCCAGGAGTGGCCTTGTCGAGCTTGCCCACGAACCAGCTGCACTGCTCGGGCTCACCCTTGCACTCCGTGAAGCGGAGGTAAAACCTGCGTGAATCGGTGGCCGTCACCACCAGGCGATCCGCGCCCGAGGCGAGCTGCTGGAAGTTCTCGTTAAAGACATCCATCGTGATCCGCGACTGACTGGCGGGTTTTCGGGATTTAGCCTTGGCCTTTCCGGCAGTACGGGCCTGCACCGGGGGCGCAAGCAGCAGGGCAGACAACAGCAGAGCGGGCATGAAGCGGTTCATGCTTTCTTGTCGGTATAATGATGGTTTTAATTGAATATCTTAACAGTCATTAACCCTTTGATTCCGAACATTTGGGAGACAATCCGGGCGGTTTTGGATATTGAAGCCCCATGTACTTCCCGCTCGAAAAGGGCCTCTACGAAGTAGCCCCTGGCCTCAAACCTTGGGGGACGGATCTCGGAAACGGAGCCCTCGATCAATGCGTGTTCCAGTTCGAGCCCACTGAAGCGGCCACCGGAATCTACCTCGAAAACAAGCGCGTCGCGCGTGCCGAGCATCGCGCCAAGTATTTTGCGACCCACGAATTTCCGCGCGAGCTCGACGAGGTCGTGACCTCCTGGATGCGCGCTCGTCTTGCGCAGGAACACCCGGATCGCACCTTCAGCGGACAGGACTTTGAATCGCTCTGCATGGAAGTCTGCGAAGATGTCGCCATCATGCGCCGCAGGCCCAATGGCTCGAACTTCCTTTCTGCCATCAGCCTGCACAGCCCCAACTACTGGGCTGCATCCGAAAAAATTGGCAGGGATTTTACGGCAATCCACGAGCCTGTTGCCGGCATCCAAAAAATCAACGCCACTGCACCCCAGATTGTCGATGCGATGATCAAGCGCGGGCCCTATGTGCGCTTTGCCTGGGGCGTGGCCACCGACACGCGACTCAACCACCATCCGGAAGTTCCATCCGGCGTGGATCCTGCGCTTTGGGCGGGACGAAGCTTTGATGCCGCAGGCGGAGCGCGCCCGCAGCTTCAGTACCCCGAAGTGATGGCGGATTCCGCAGCTCCACTCTTCCTGCGCGTGGAACGCCAGGTGCTCTGGGGCTTTCCGGAGCACGAAGCGTTTGCGTTCACGATCCGCACTTATTTTTGGGACTGTGCCCGGCTCAAAAAGGACGCCCCCCGGACCCAGGCCCTGATCTCTGCGATCCATTCGATGACCCCCGAGAGCCTGGTCTACAAGGGTCTCTCCCAGTCCAAGCCCGCAGTCTTGGATTGGCTCCTAAAAGGCTAGTGTTTTCAGGCGTTTAAAATCATTTGATCGAACCGGTCAGCATTGGTAAGACCCGGCGCACCATGAAGCACACCTTCACTGCCGCCGCCCTGGGTTTTTCGACGCTGATTGCCTCAAGTCCAACCTCGGCCCATGCCTCAGGACTCACAGGTGTAAATGAGGCGCTCTTTGGGGACCGCTCCGTCATCGAGACGGAAAGCTTCGAGACCCTTGAGCCCAGCGAGCAGCCGCCTCTCGTGGGCACCGTACAGGTCAGCCCGAGTGCCCTCCCCGACCTCGTTCCCGACAGCGAAGACATGACCATGGCGAGCTTCATCCTCGCACTCGACCGCCAGCTGGTGCGGTGCGCACAGCAGTCTGCAACCGACACTTGGACTTTCGGCAAAAGAAAGGTCACGCGCAAGCAGTGGTGTACGGAAACGCTCACCCGTTTCAAGGAGCTGGCCCAAACATCGGCCGACTTCAAGGAACTCTACGCCCGCGCGCGCACATCATTTGACTGGTTCAGGTCCATCGGCCGCGACGGCAAGGGAGAAGTGCTTTTCACGGGCTACTACTACCCGACGCTCCGGGGCCGCTGGACGAAGGACGAGACTTTCAAGTATCCGCTGTACCGCAAGCCGGATGATCTCGTACAAATCGTGGAAAACGGCACTCGCGTTTGGCGTCGAAGGACTGCAGAAGGAACCTACGTCCGCTACTATACTCGCGAAGAAATCGATGTCTTTGGCGCACTCGACAACAAGGGCTACGAGATCGTCTATACGGATGATGCGTTTGCCAACTTCATGCTCCAGATCCAGGGTTCGGGCGAAGTCATGGTTGCCGAAGCTGACGGTACCGAAACGCGCGTGCTGGTGAACTACGCTGCTACAAACGGCCAGCCCTATGTGGGCATCGGCTCCGAGCTCAAGAAAAAGGGAGTGCCCGGAAAGTACCTCTCCCTCCAGGGCATGCGTCGGTACTTCACCGAGAATCCTCAGGAGCTCTGGCCCACGATGCTCCTCAATCCAAGTTATGTTTTCTTCACGCGCGGCAAGGACGGTCCTTATGGATCGGCGGCAACCCTGCTGGTGCCCGGACATTCGATTGCGGTCGATCGCGCCTACTTTCCAATGGGTGCGCTCGCACTCTACCAGGCCAGGCGCCCGATGGTGATTGACGGTGACCAAGGCAAGGACTGGCAACCCTTTCTGAGGCTTGCCGTGGCTCAGGACACCGGTGGCGCCATCAAGACCCCGGGCCGGGTCGACACCTACTGGGGAAGTGGGCACTACGCGGAAGTGGTGGCAGGCCAGATGCACCAGCTCGGAGAGCTCTATTTTGCAGTGGTTCCGGCCTCGGAGCCCCAGGCAGACCCCTCACAGCAGTAATTACGGCCTCCTATCCTATTGATATTTTTCAGGTTTACAGAACCTGACTGATTCTGTTTGCTTTTGCTTACTTTGTTATATTTAATTAACAAAGTAAGGAGCTCACCATGAGTCAGCAAAATCGGAACACCCCCATCCTCCTCTTGCTCGGAGTCGGCCTCGTTTGGGCCGTCCTGCTTGTGGTGGGCTCCTCCAAAAAGAAGGCAGTCACCGAGACCCAGACCCAGACCCAGACCCAGACCCAGATCCAAGTCCAAACCGAGACTCAGGTCCAGGTCCAGGCTCAAACCCAGCCAGCTGCAACCCAGGCAACTCACCCGGCTCCGGCTCCCGCTCCGGTCACCTGCTGGCAGGCACAGTTCGCACTCCAGGCCTCGCGCCTCAATCGCATCCAGAAGGAAAGCCTCGGAGCGCGCAATCACCGCATCCGGCTCGCAGGAATCCTCGAAAAGTTCAATCCCGACTCCAAGCAGGGACGCTACTGCGTCCGCTCACAGGGACACGCCCTCTCCTTCGAACGAGACACCAAGGATGCCTCCGTCCTTGTGGTTCGCGGAGGAACGGGAAGGATCCACGAAAAATCCAGGCTCGAGGTCGAATACTGCGCCGAAGGCCAGAAGTGCGCACCCTGCCAGGTCCGCAAGGATAGTTTTGAAGAGGCCCTGCTCGGTGAGAACGCTGATGACTCCAAGGCCAATGAGGACGAAGACGTGACCGTCCAGCTCTCCACCGAAGTCCGTCGCGAACTTGCGCGCATGGAAGAACAAGGCAAACCCACGCCCATCGATGCATGGGAAGTCGTGGGCTCCCAGGCCCGTTGCGGCCAGAGGAGCTGAGACCATGCGTCGCCAGGCCCAAACCGCACTCACGATCACCTGCATGGCACTCAACGCCTGCACCGGACAGCTCCCCGGGAGCTTTAGGTACCAGCAGCAGCTCGAAAAATTCTCGAGCCTTCAGGAGATCAACACGCGGATCGACCTGCTCTGGGTGGTCGACAACTCGGCCAGCATGGATGTGAGCCAGCGCAAGATCAGGGACGGTTTTTCGGGATTTGCGGCACGTTACCTCAAGCCCAATTGGGACATTCGCCTGGCCGTGATCACCACCGACACCTACATGTCCAATTCGAGCTTTGCGACCTACCGCGCGACCACGATTCCTGGGACCACCAACTACCGCTCCAATTACATCGCCAATCGAGCGATTGCCTTCCAGAACCCCTCCTACAACCCCAACCTTTATAACTCCGCCACGCAGCGCTTCACCAATGGAGTCAAGTATGGCGAGCTCGTGCCCGCCTGGAACACCAACTGGTCACGCCTCGTGCCGGGATCGCATGACGGCCCGACCACCACGCTCTGCGCCGAGTTCCTGCCCTACTTCCTGAATGGCGCCTCCCGGTGCTCGGTGCGCGATTCAATGACCACTGCCCAGGGCGCCACCCTGGGATTCCAGCCCTGCACCGAACCCAACTTGGCAAACGGCGAATCGAGCGTCACCGCCTGCGTGAATACCACCCAAAATGACTCCCTCCACACGGGCAAGCCCATCCTCTCGAGCCAGGACTCCACAGTGGTCCGCGACTTCCTCGTCAATGTCAGCGTCGGAAGCTCGGGCCAGGGATCCGAACGCGGCTTTGGATCCGTGATCCAGCTTTTGAATGACAACGAATCAACGGCAACGAGCTTCTTTAGAAAGGGCTCGCTTCGCGCCATCCTGTTCGTGAGCGACGAAGATGACCAGACCATGACCCTTCCCACTGGAAGTCCGGCTGGCTTTGGCCCCACCTCGAACTACCAATGCGACCAGGCACGCCTCCTGGAGCTCAATCCCGGATCCTCCAGCCAGGTGCTGGCCCAGTGCCCGAACTCCGCGAGCCGCTGCCCTGAGAAGATCGTGGACGGACTCACCTATCGCGTCTCCTATTGCCCGAGCGCTGCTGCCCCGCTCATGCCGGTGGCAGGCGTAAAATCACAGCTCGACGGCTTTTTCCGCACGCTGGATGAAAGCGGGAGCACCGCCGATCCCAACTACTTCGTGGTCGGGATCCTTCCCACGACCGCCTCCTCCATCCAGAACATGCAAAATGACCGCATGGTCGAGGACACCTCGGTGGGCGTCCTCAAGCAATGGGCCGTGGATCGCGGTGACCGCTACCTCGAGCTGATCCAGCTCGTGGGCAACGGCTCCATGGCACTGGATATCGGCGAGTCGGACTACTCACCTGCGCTCGACGCCATTGGCCGTGTGATCGTCGAGAAGAAGGGAACCTTCACCCTGGCGCGCGCCGCCGGAGCCGCCGAAGACATGCTCGTCTGGATCGAGCACGCGGATGGGACCCGCACCCA
>CAZDSX010000007.1:58676-64863 GCA_964508305.1 uncultured Bacteriovorax sp. | reverse complement strand
CTTCAATCCACCCAGTACTCTGCCACCGGCACCACCCTCAGGATCACCGACATGGATGTCGTCCTCTCGCTCTCGGCCACGGACCGGATTGCAATCGATTACCAGCCCGCAAGGCTCTAACCAAAAAGGAGAAACGACCATGACTTTCATTCAATTCCTCAAGGACCACTGGCTGCATGTACTCCCGATCCTGATCGCAGGAACGGTGGCCATTGCCATCACGATGGAGCGCTTCCAGACCCTCTACCGCGCCTACCCGCTCCAGGATTCGCACGTCTTTTTTGAAGAGATCGGAAAGATGATGGTCGCTGGAAAGATCCGCGAGGCGCTCGAGTTCTGTGAGAAGAACTCCACCAAGCCCGTGGTTGCCATCGTGCGGCAGGCGCTGCTCCGCGCCCACCAGCCAGAACCCCTGATCGAGTCCACCCTCGAGATCAGCATCCATGAAGCCCAGCAGGCCATCCAGAAGCGCACGGCCTTCCTCTCCACGATCGCCAACGTCGCCACCCTGCTGGGTCTCTTTGGCACGATCGCAGGCCTGATCTCGAGCTTTGAGGCCGTGGGTGCTGCTGATCCGCAGCAAAAGTCCGCACTGCTGGCAGCCGGTATCTCGACGGCCATGAATGCCACGATGATGGGCCTTGCCGTCGCCATTCCCTGCATGGTCGCCTTCAGCTTTTTAATGAGCCAGAGCAACCGCCTGGTCAGCGAAGTCGAGCAGGCAGCGATCCGCGTGATGGATCTGCTCAAGCAGCGCTACTACTGCGCGCAGGCCGAGATCGTCTCGAGCGAGACTGTGAAGGAGAGTGCATGATTTCGGCAGGTGATGGCGGCGGCTCAGGTGGCCAGGATTTTGAGCTCAACCTCGCGAGCATCATTGACTGCCTCACGGTGATCATCGCCTTCCTGCTCATGAGCTCGTCGTTCGTCTCATACGGCGCCATGGATACGGCGGTGGCGATTCCCCAGCAAGGGGCATCCACGCCTTCCCAGGGCGATTCGCACACCGTGACCCTGACCCTGAGGCTCACGGGTGGGACACCGGAGGACGAAAAAGTCGAGTGGGAGGTCATGGCTGGCGCTGGCGGCAAGGCCCGCGAGAAAAAGAGCATCACGCGCACGACCCTCGTCACCGAGCTTGAGCAGGCCAAGTCCAGGTATCCCGGCCTCCAGGGCGTGGTCCTCTCGGCCGATGCCCGCATCCCTTACCAAAAACTGATCGCCGCAATGGACGACACTCGCCGCGTGTTCCCGGCCGTGATCCTCGGCGTCAACTAACGAGTAGAAATCAGGAGTCCCCATGGCCACCCGTACCTTCAAGCGCAAGTTCTCCAGAAAAAAGGGCCCCTCCTCGACCGAGATGTCCCTCAACATCACTTCGATGGCCGACATCTTCACGATCCTGCTCGTGTTCCTGCTCAAGTCCTACGCCGTCGGAGCCCTCGAGGTGCAGCCCAGCCGCGGACTCAAGGTTCCTGTCGCCATCCACTCGGACACGGCCGAAGACCGGCTCAAGGTGGAAATTGCCGAGACTTCCGTCCAAGTGGACGGGGATTCGGTCGTGAACCTCAAGGACTTCGAACCTGCCCAAGGCTCCGAAGCCATGGGCCCGCTTGCGCAGGCCCTGGTGGATAAGCGCGCGAGCCTGGCCGAAAGTTCCCAGGGCAAGCTCCTCGTGATCGCAGATTCACGCGCACCCTACTCGACTCTGGAGCGCGTCCTTAAGACCGCGGCCCAGCAGGGGTTTGGTGATCTCAAGCTTGCAGTCGTGAGGGCTGACTAAAATGAAGCGCACTGCCTCCCTCCTCCTCCTCGTCTCGATCCTCTCCAGTGCAGTCCTCGCCGATGAGCGGACGGACCGCTTGGTGGACCGCGCCGCGCTGGCCGAAGTCTCGCGGGCCATCCAGACGGCCAGCACCCAGATCGCCAAGACCCGAAAGCTTGGGCTCGGAGCCGAGCGCGAGCGGCAACTCACTTTCAAGCTCGGCGATCTCCAGTACCAGCGCTCACAACTTGAGTTCCGGGTGGGCATCCACCAGCGCAATGACAAGGGCTACAAACAGGCCCTGACCGACACGATTTCGACCCTGACCGGACTCATCAAGCGCTTCCCGGAGATCAGCTCCACGGATGAGATGCCCCGCGTGCTGTGGATTCGTGCTCGCGCCTTCGAAGATTTGGATCGTCCTCGCGATGCGGAGGCCGACTACAGCCGCCTGACCCATCAATACGGGGAATTCGAGCAGGCGGACTCCGCCCGCATGGCACTGGGACGCATTCGCATGGATCGCGGCGAGCACCTCCCGGCGATCGAGGCCTACTCCCCGCTCCTGCAAAAGCCAAGCTCTCCCTTTTATTCTCTCGCCCTCCAGCAGATGGCCTGGTGCCACGCCAATCTGGGGGAGATCGACACTGCGCTTGAGCGCGTGGAGCAGGCCATCGCCAAGGCAGATGCGGCGCTTGCCGAGCAGCTGGTGGGGGACTACGCAACATTTTCCGCCGACGGGATTGAACAGGACTCCTCCCGCTTCTCCGTGGATGCAACCTGGAAGAAGCTCCGTTCCTTTTCCAGCTCCGAGGCCCCCCTGCTTCGCATGGCCAAGCTTCTGCGATCCAAATCCCTGAGCCCCGAGCTCGCCCAATGGTCGGAACTCCTCTGGACCCACCTTCCCGCCGCCGATGCGAGCGTCGCAGTCGATCACTTGCTCCGTGAGTTCGCCGACCACCAGCAGGATCTCAAGACGGCGCTCCATGTCCACGCAGCTGCGCGCGTCGCCCTGGCCTCCCCGAATGCCTGGGAGTCCCACCGCCGCCTCTACTCAGCCATCCAGGTGCGGATCCAGGCGCTCCTTAAAAAGAACAGCGAGGCAGATGCTGCAAGGACCCTTCCGTGGCTGGAGCGCCTCGAATCGGCCTATGTTGCCTTCCTTTCCGTGACTCCCGCGGCCGACCCCCGCAGGAACACCGCCGAAATCGACCTGCTCCGAACCCAGCTTGCCCGAGTCCAGGCCAAGGGGATCCGGCGCAAGTTCGTCATCACTCCCTCGGCAACGAAGATCGTCCCGCTCTCGAGCGAGGCTGCCGATGCCTACAGCTCCATCCTCTCCCGCATCGATCGCGTGATCTCCCTGCTTCCCTCGGAGCAGCAGGCAAGCGTCCGCCTTGAACGCGCTAGGCTGCTTTACGAGTCCGGCGATCGCGCGACTTCCATGACTGAGTTCAGGCAGCTGCTTGCTTCAAAGGGCTCTATCGCCGAAAGACGCTCGGCCCTTGCAGCACTCCTCGACCAGGGCATTGCCGACGAGGACCGGGTCTCGATTGAGTCGCTCGTCGCCCGTCGCCCCGAGTTCAGCTCGGACCCGGAGGCCTCCAAGATCCTCGACCAGGCCCAGATCCAGCGCGAACTCCTGGTCCTGAAAAAGCCCATGGATGCAGCCGAGAAGGCCGCAGTGATCGATCGCCTCGCTGCAATGATCGAAAAGAAGGTCGAACTCCCTGCCGCCGTGGTCGACACCGTGGCGACCGAGCGTGCGGCCGCACTCCTTCGCCAGTCGGGGCCTGAATCCCTGGGCCGCATGCGCGAGCTCATGGCCCGCCTCTCCAAGCCCAGCGGGGACACGCAGGTCCTTCTTGCGATCGCCTCAGGAGATCTCAAAGGCTGCGGCGGCGCCCTGCTTTGCACGCAGTGGGAGCGGTCAAGCCAGCTCGGCGAAGGCCCCTCGCGCAGCGATACGGACCGCCTCCTCCGCACCCTTCTCAAGTCCGGAGTGCCTTCGTGGGAGCGCACTCTAACGGCGATCCGACTCATGCCCATTACCTCGCGAATGGGATTCAAGGACCGAAGCCTCGTCCTCCGCGCCGTTGCCCGCGGATGGAAGGATCTGCATCCCCTCATCCAGTGGAAGCTCCTTCCGCGCGTGATCTCGCAGACGAGCGAGACCCTCGCAGCACTCCCCTCCTCACTCAGGACGGCCTCGCCGATCTCGCTGCCGGCTCAGGCCTCCGAGGCACATCTGGTCCACCGCATGGACCTGATCCGCTCATACGAGAACCTCTCCAAGGACCTCCAGCAGATGGGACTTCTTGAGACCGCCCTCCCTGCTCTCGAAGCCCACGGCGCCATCCTCTCGCAGCTCTCCGAGGACACCGCCAAACTGGGTCCACAGGCAGCCCCGATTTCCAAGGGATCGGCCACCCAGGCATCGGAGATCGCAAAGGTTGCCGAACAGCAGCGCGCGCTGCTGGCCAAGTCCTTGAGTGACACCGAAGGCCGCGTCTCGGCCAAACGCACGCAGATTGCCTCGAGCTTTGATCCCGCCCAGGTCAGCTCACAGGTTTGGGTGCTGCTCCGCGGGGCCGCAGCTCCCGAAGTGGCGCTCATCCTCTGGAACCAGGGAGCAAGGCACGCGGCCTCGCAGTTTGCTAATCGAGAATGATTTCCATGCCGTCGTGGCCAAAGCACCAGTCCACATCGGCCATCTTTTCCTTGTGGCGCCGGGCCTCCCGATGCTGGGCATCGTAATAAGCTCGGGCCTGCTTGGCGGCGTCGGCGATCTTTTGGTCACTCGAGGCCGGATCATGGTGCACGAAGACCACCTTTTTGATCTCCTCGCGGATCGCGATATCGATCCCGAGCACGGCTGCCGCATGGCCCCAGTCCACCTTCTCGAGCTGCTCGGTGAGCGTGTACTGTGAGTCAAACACCATGAGGTCCACTCCCTGGTAGAGCGGCAGGTCGGGTCCGAGCTCCTCGCGTGAAACGCGCTTGCACTCCGTATCCACGCAATGCGAATACACCTTGCCGTCGCACTCGACCTTGTAGCCCCAGCACGGATCCGGATGGTCGAGCTGGTAGGGAGTCACCGTGATCTCCCCATGCTGGTAGGGCTTGCGGGGCTCGAGCTGGTGGTAAACGATCTTGGCCCCGAGCTTGTCGAGCGGAACCGGAAAGTAGGGCTTTTTAAAGAGCGTCTCAAACACCTGCGGCAGCTCGGGCTGCACGGCGTACACGTGGATCGTGTTTCCGGGGATGAAGATCGGGACAAAAAACGGAATTCCGATCAGGTGGTCCCAATGGAAGTGCGTGAAAAAGATATGCGCTTCACCCTTGCCGCGACCGCAGGGGCCCTGCATGAGCTCATAGGAGTGCAGGCGGATCCCGCTTCCTCCATCGATGATCATGTGGGTCTTGCCCGAGTTCGAGGTCACACCCACGCAGGGAGTGTTGCCGCCGTAACCGCCCGCCTCGGCGCGCGGCAGTGACTGGATGAACGCTTCAACATCGGCGGGACTGGAAACACCTTTAGCGAGCGCATCCTTCACCACCTGGATGAGGCGCTTCTCAAAGCTCGACGGTGCGTGGGGCGAAGGCAGCGAACCGCGCGTGCCCCAGAGTTTGATCTTCATGCCGACCCTCTTAGTGTAGGGCCTAGGCTCGGTGCGGCAAATGGGCAGGTTTTGCCGGCTCCCTGCTCCAGATGACCCCACTAGGGATGGGGACTGAAGAAGGGAGCCGGCCCTACCCTCTTACCAGCTGCTGCAGTTCACGCGGAACTGCCCTGGATAGTCGATGAAAGGGGTGCTGTTGATCCCGTCAAAGACGATCCTCTGGGTCGAAAGCTGCGAAACAAAGGCATCAAAGTCCCGAACGATCCGGCTGATGTCGAGCTGGCTGCAGTTACGGTCACGGCAGATGGACTCCGCCTGCATCTGCAGCGCGCGCAGGTCCTGCGCAAACCTCTGCTTCTGGGTCATGGCATCGCGCCACCGGAGCCTGCCCTCGCACTCGGAGTATCCGTCGACGCGGTCATAGCCGCAGCCACCAAACGCCATCCGGTCGCGGCGCATGGCCAGCTGCTGGATGGCCTGGTCAAAGCTGTAGGTCTGGCAAAGGGGCTGCGAAGGTGGATAAGACGGCGGGTAGGAAGGCTGGCCCGGGCCGGCTCCATGCCCGCGCCCGCACTGGACGACGACTTCTTCGTACGGAGAGACGGCGATGGTCGTGCTCTGGCCTCCGCGAAGCTCGACGACCCTGCGTACGTAAGCTCCCGCGCGATCCGAAGCGGCGATTGCCAGTCCCATCAAAACAACGAAAAACCACTTATGGTTGGTGCTCATGAAACGTTCCCCTCTGTTTGCTGGCCTGATGAGCAAGCGGTGTGCCCGCGTTTTAGGCCCGTTTTGAGGG
>CAZDSX010000007.1:1493-58576 GCA_964508305.1 uncultured Bacteriovorax sp. | reverse complement strand
TCCTGATTTCTCAAAGCCAGGCCGAGGCCGGGCTTATCGAAGCTTGTGCGAGACTTACAGGTGGTAAGTCAGGCCGACGTTGACGAACTGGTTGTCAGCAAAGCCGACACCGTTGTCCGTTCCGCCGATGACGGTGTCCAAGTCAGCCTTGCCGAAGTGGCCGGTTGCGCCGAACGAAGCCGTGGTTGTTGCAGCGACGTTCTTGGTCTTGACGTCGTGAGCAAAACCACCGCGGAGCGTGAGCCACGAAGCAGCGTCGCCCGAGAAGGTCATTTCAACCGGAAGAACAGAGGTCTTGGCCGTTCCAGCCGTGCCCTTCCAGTAGCTCACGTTGTAAGCCATGTTGATGTCGCCCATCTTGGCCATGCGGCCGAGACCGAGACCATAGACGTTGGTTGCATCAGCTGCAGCCACACCGTTGTCGGTCTGCTTGGTCGTGCGGTAAGCGGCATACGGCGTCCAATCGCCGTAGTGGTAGCGGGTACCGACGGTCATGTCAGAGGTCTTGTCTTCTGCAGCGCCAGAGAGACCGTTCGTGTCCTTGAGGGTCATGTGAACAAAGGGCTCAAAGTCAGAGACAATGACGCCAGCCTTGAGCTTCATGAAGGAAGCATCGCCGTCGCTCATGCTCTGAGTGAGGCCCACGCCCCACTTGACGCCCATGTCGCCACCGAGCACGACGTCAAGAGCGCGGTCCGCGTTCTGGACAGAGTCAGTGTCGCGGTTAAAGAACACACCGAGATTGAAAGCACCAACACCGGTCACGAAGCCTGCGGACTGATCATCAGCCCGGTCAACATTGAGAGTGCCGGTCTGATTGTCGTGCTCAATGATCGCGAAGCTCTTCATGCCATTGATGAAGGCCGGGTTGTAGAACATGTTGTATTCGTCGTTGGTGTAGAAGCTACCGTTAAGGCCCTTGGCTCCAAGGATGGATCCGGCATCACCGCTTCCGGTGACGAGGTTCTTGGCCTGCGATGCGAATGCGCTCGACGAAATGAGGCTGAGTGCCAGTACTGCTACGATCTGCTTAGTCATGTAAAATGACCCTCCGTTGTTAGGCGGCTTTGAAGAGTTTCTTCGCGGGAGGGAGGGTCTCTGAAACCAGTACTGCTTAGAAGCGCTCGCCCCCGATAAGACATCCGACAAAAACCGCGGTCCGTCTGTTGGGTACTGCTTACTGCTACTTCGATTCGTACTGCGTGTGAGTCGACGATGAGGCAGCTCTTGCCGGGTGTCAACACTCAAACGCTCAACTTTTTGAAACCAACCCCTCACGCGCTCTCCCCCCGTTCGAAATAACGAACCCACCTCGAACACTCCAAAACGCTCCTGCGTGACCTTCTCGAGCCCAATAATGGGCCTCTCCGTTAAAAATACCTCAATGAATTCATATACCTAATTACCTGACTCTTTTTGTTTGCTTTACTTCTCATTGTGAATTTAAATTAACACATATGCTGTACATCAATCTGGCCCAACCCAAAATCGGTCCCACCAAAAAAACCACGGCAGCTTCAGCAAGGATCGTCGCTGCTGTCGTCCCCACTCCCGCACACGAATCCCTCGCAAGCTTCATCTGCGCCCTCGCAGTCGCAGTTGCTGCACTCACGGTCACGATCCAAACCGTGCATGCCGGAGATCGCGCCAAAGTCATCGACTTCGAGGAGGCCACCGTCGAGGGAATGAACCGCAGGCCCTACGACTCGCTCCAGGCACTCAACGAAAAGGACCGCAACAAGCGCCGCGCACATCTGTATCGCCGGCGCGCGAGCTTCCACTCCGAAGTGATGGAGAGCCTGCGTGAACGCGCGTGGGAATACGCCACGGAGTAAGCCATGCACACGCACTGGATCGTCAGGATGGATGGGCCCTCGGGCCGGGTGAGCGCAGTGTGGGACACGCGTCGCCCGTTTGCGATCGGCCAGCCGCTCCGCTGGGTGGTCGAGCTCCGCAACTCAGGCCGCGTGGTGCGCGTGATCGACACCCTCCAAAAGTCCTTCGTTGAAAAGCCCGTGCACGACTCGGATTGCAGGGCCGTTTTTGAGCTCTCCCGGCAGGCACGGGTGAGCCTGTGGATGGAACAGGCCAGGACCATGAGTCCCGTGCTCGAATCCCAGAACCTGACCGATCCAAGGATGGCGGGTGCCTTCAAGAAAAGCCTCATGCAGGCCACGGCGGCACTTGCAGTGGCGATGATGGTCCCCGTCCTCATGCCCAAGCCCAAAAAGATCGAGATGGTGGCCACGCCGGTTGCCGTCATGCAGCTCGCAAAAAGCATGGCCCCGCGCCCGGTCGCTCAGACCCAGGCTGCGGCCATGGCCAAGTCCCAGACCTTTGCTTCAAGGATCAAGAGCTTTGTCCAAGGGTCGGCCTCGCGCTGGCTTGCAGCGACGTCATTCAACAGCTTCAGCTCCAACACCTTCACCAAGTTCCAGGCGGCGTTTGGCAATTCGGCCAACCCCACCGATACGGGCAACATCAAGCTCCAGGGCGGACTCTCCCAGTCGGCAGCAGCAGGCAGCGCAGGCATTGGCAACTCCAAGGACTGGGTGAACCTCGATACGCTGGCCGCCACCGTGCAGGAAGGCCTCACCAAGGATGAAGTGGGCGAAGTCATCCACCGGCACATGAAGGAAATCCGCTACTGCTACGAAACCGCCATGATGCGCATGCCGGACCTTGAAGGAAAGACGGTGGTGAACTTCACCATCGGCCGCCAGGGCTCGGTGCGCACTTCGGCAGTCAGCACGACCACCATCTCGGATCCACGCCTCAATGACTGCGTGGTCTCCAAGCTTGCGGGCTGGAAGTTCCCGCAGCCCAAGGGCGGCATCGACGTCGCCGTGAGCTACCCCTTCCTGTTTAAAACCCTTGGAAAATGAACCTATGATGCTCCGACAAGATCCCAGAGCCGCCCTGCCTTTTCTAGCCGCCATCATCGTCGCGTTCGTGTTGATTGCCGGGCCGGCACGCGCGGCCGACAGCACTCCCGAAGAAAAGGAGATCGAGCAGATCAAAAACCGCTACTGGGCGCAGGGCAACGAAAACGAGATGGGGGTGGTGCAAAACCGCCTCTACACCAAGCGCGGAAAGACAGAGACCTGGTTCTTTGGCGGGCTGATGTCGAGCGACCCCTTCCTCACTGTCAGGACGCTGGGCTTCCAGTCGGCCTACCACTTCAACGAGACCTTCTCGCTTGGAGCCTTCGGGATGCGGAACTGGACCTCGCCTTCTGCCGCCCTCGAAGTCCTCCAGCTCGGAGGCAAGAAGGCCAATACCAATCCTCCACGCGGAACACTCGGAACCGAACTCCAGTCGAGCCTGCTTTATGGCAAGCTCAGCCTGCTGGGTGCGAGCATCCTTTACTATGACATGCACGCAGGAGCGGGTGTCGCCGTCACCTCCACGGAAACGGGAACCTATGCAGGGCCGTCCTTCTCGATCGGGCAGAACATCTATATCAACAAGCGCGTCTCGCTCCGCTTTGACTACCGGATGATCGCCTACCGCGAAAACATCGTGGAAAAGGAAATCACCGCCAAGCTAGGCCAGGTGGTCGGCGCCAGGAATAATTTTTCAAACAGCTTCCAGTTCGGCGTGAGCTTTCTGTGGGGTAACGGAAAATGAAGCCAGGCATTCCGGTACTCGTGGCACTCACTGCACTGGCAGTCCTGCTCGGACGCATTCCGAGCGCAGAGGCGGCCGAATCCAATGCACTGCGGTTCGCCCGGGCCCTCGACGAGCGACGCCAGGCACTCGACTGGGGTTCCCGCAAGAAGGCCGAGCTCGATCTGGGCAATGCGCTGCTGGCGGCAGGAGCCACCCTTCCCGCGCATCGTGCCTGCAGTGCCCTCCTTGCCGATGCCGAGGCCGGCACCTCGATCCAGGTGGGCGCACTGGAGTGCCTGAACCGGATCGAGCGCAGGTATCCGCATCTGGCGACTCCCGCCAACCAGCAGACGGACCCCAGCCGGGTGGCCACGCTCGACCCCAGGAATCCGGAAGTCCGCGAGTGGACTTTCAGGCAGCTTGAACAGGCCATGGCCCGGGGAGCCCATGTCCCGGCCTGGATGGAGCGACTCCCCGCCGGCTCCTACGAGGCGAGGCTGGCAGAAGCCTGGACACTCTCAAGCCAGAAGCGTCCCGATTCGGGCTATCGCAAGATGGTGGAGATCCTCTCTGAAAAGTCCGTCCCGGATGCATTGGAGCGACATCTCAACGCCAACCGGATCCTCGCAGCACGCATGGCCTTTGCCCTCGACAAGCATGCCGAAGCGGCAGCCTGGCTCAAGTCCGTGGACAAGCACTCCAATCTCTCCCCGACCGCACTCGAAGAACTGACCTGGGCAATGCTCGAAGGAAACTCCTCGGGCGGTGCGGTCGGCACTGCACTGCAACTCCAAAAGGGCCTGCTCTCACGGGCATTTGCCCCGGAAGCACCCATGGTCCTGGCGATGGCGCTCAACGAGTCCTGCCACTATCCGGCTGCACTCAAGACGGTCCAGCGCTTCCGCAAGAAGTGGGAATCACCCAACCAGTGGATCGAAGCAGAGACGGCCCATCCAAAACCGCTGCTGCCGCGACTCCGCCAGCTCATAGCACAGGCTGGGCGCCAGGCGGCCTCGCCCGCGATGCCGGCCACGCTGGGCTGGGAGCTCATCCGCTCGCCGGCCTACCTCTCGGCCGAAGGACTTGCCGCCGAGCTTCGCCAGATGGGCCCGCGCCTGGATGCGCTTCGTGAGCAGGCCCGCACCGATCAACTCAAGCTGGCTCGTGAGATCCTCGCACTCAACGAACGCATCTCGCGCGAGATCCGGGACTTTAGGGCCAAGGGAAACGATGGAGACCTCTCCCCCTCGATCATCCGCAGCATCGAGGGCCTGCGCGAGAGCTGGAAGTCCTATCGCGCACTCCGCAAGTCCACCGGACCCCTCAAGAAGATGGCCGCCTTTGCAAGGCAGAGTGCGGTGGCGATCACTGCAGGCGTCGAAAAGAAGCTTGAATCCGATCTCCGCCGTCGCCTCAACCGGATGGCAGGACGACTGGAGGACGTGGTCGACAACCTGGCCCTGATGGAGATCGAGATCCTTGACGGCGCATCCCGTGACCTGGTCTGGCGCAACTCGCATCCCGAGGCTGCCGAGAACATCCGCAAGCGCCTGGCCGAGCTGCAGGGAGAGGCGCCCACCTGGAACTGGGGCTCGGCACTCACGCAGCTTGAGTCCGATGACTGGGGAGAGAACGAAGAAGTCTGGGAAGACGAACTGGGCGCCCATGTCGTGGCGCTCTCCAATCGCTGCATCCAGAAGGAGAAGCAACTATGATCTACCTCGCCATCCACGGAAGGGTCTTCGGTCCCTTTCAAGAACGTGAGCTCACTCGGAACACGCTTTCGGATTACCGCTGGATCTACCGCGAAGACCAGGCGGATCGCGGATGGCAGCCCATCGATCCTCAGCCCCGGGAACTTCCCGCTCCCACCTCGCAACATCACGAGGCCCTGATCACCGCTCCCGAGCATGCGATGGCGGTTGCCGGAACCCTCGAGGAAGTTCGAGCCCGGGGAGGCTGGCTGCACTCGACCGAAGGCGCGATCCGCCTCACGGTCGGAACCCCCGTCAGGCTCGAGGTCATGTACCAGACCGCCATGCGCACGCTGCACGCCCGAGTCGAGCGGGTCGAGGCCGGCATCCGCGATGGCATCGCCACGGTGCGCTACCGCCTGGCATGGGACCCCCTTTACGCACCGTGACCACCTGTGAGACTCCGGTCTCACGATGGCCACTATTGCAAGGAACCGCCGGTGGATCTGGATCACGCTTTCGCTCGTCCTCGCCGCCATCCTCGGAGTGATGGCAGCCGGCTACACCGCGACCATCGTCAGCGACTATCGCCGCATGCTCGAGGTCGCACGCGAGTTCGAGCGTCCCAAGCTCCCCACCATCACGCTCACGCTGGGAAGCATCGGCTTTGCCGCCTCGATCCTGGGAGTGATGATCTTTCTCTTCAGGCTCCTGCGCGAGATGCAAGCCAACCAGGTACAGTCGGAATTCATCGCCAGGGTGAGCCACGAACTCAAGACTCCGCTGGCAACCATTGAGCTCACGGCCGATCTGCTCCGGACGCAGGAAAATCCCGACTCGACGCCTGAATCCGAAGAGCGGCAAAAACTCTGGCGTTCACATGACGAGGAGCTCGACCGACTCAAGCGCCAGGTCCACTCGCTCCTCGAAACCGCGCGCTGGCAGGTGAGCCCCCCGCGCCTGCGCAGGACCCGGATCCACCTCTCACGCTGGCTCGAATCCCAGAGGCCTCGGTGGCAGGAAATCCTGGGTTCACAGTCGAGGATCGAGTTCGAAGGCAGCACGCTCGACTTTGAAATCGATGCGGATGCCGACAAGCTGGAACTCATCTTTACGAACCTGGTGGAAAACGCCCGCAAGTTTGCGCGTCCCGAGAGCCAGGGTCCTGCGCTCAAGGTCCGCGGAAGCCTGGACGGATCGCGGAACTGGGCCATCGAGGTCGAGGATTCGGGCTGGGGATTCCCCAAGGAGCTCTCAAAAAGATTGTTCCAAAAATTCTACCGGGCACCCCATGGTGCACCCTATGCGATTGCGGGCACCGGTCTCGGCCTCCACCTGTCGCTCGCAGCGGCGCAAGCCATGAAGCTCAAGCTCTCTGCGCGGAGCGAGGGAGTGGGACGGGGTGCGATCTTTAGGATTGAAGGCAGGCGATGATGGCGTTCACGAAGGTCCTGCTCCTCGAAGATGATCGAAATCTTTCGCTGACCCTTGGCGTGGCGCTCAAGCGGCTCGGGCTTGAAGTCAAGAGTGCAAGCACGCTCAAGAAGGCTCGCGAGATCCTCGAGGGGTTTGAACCCGATCTGGTGCTGCTCGATCGCATGGTTCCGGACGGCGACGGGCTCGACTTGTGCGTCGAGCTGCGCGCCGAGGCGAGGCCGGTGGCGATCCTGATGCTGTCGGCGGCGGCCGAGACCCGGGAGAGGGTCAAGGGCCTCAATGAAGGAGCCGACGACTACCTGGCCAAGCCGTTTGCCTGGGAGGAGCTCGAGGCCCGCATCCGGGCGCTGGGTCGCAGGCACAATGGCGATGGCTCCCATAAGCACTCGGCCGCGGATTCTCCTTGGGAACTAGACGAGTCGAGGCTCCGGGTCCGCGGGGATCGCGGCTGGGTCGAGCTCACACCGCTTGAGTTCAAGCTCATTGCCCACTTGGTCCGCGCAGGAGGTTCGATCGTGAGCCGCGAGGAGCTCCTCAAGGACGTGTGGGGATTCTCGCTGCTTCCCAAGACCCGTACGGTGGACTTCTTTCTGAGCCGTCTTCGAAAGCGTCTCGAAAAGGACGCCGAAAATCCTCGCCACCTGCTCACGGTGCGGGGAGCAGGCTACCGCTTCGAACCGAACCCTACTTCAGGACGCGAGTCAGGTCGAAAGGATTGATCTTGGAGCGGTGGACCACCGCACCCCAGTGCAGGTGCGGACCACTGGCGCGCCCCGTGGCGCCTGCGAGTCCGAGGAGTTCGCCCTTCTGGACGACCTGTCCTTTGGACACCTTGAGGGCGCTCATGTGCCCGTAGATCGTGAAAAGGCCAAAGCCATGATCCAGGATGACGGTGTTTCCCGTCATATAAAGATCCTTGGCAAGAGCCACGACCCCGGCTTCCCCCGACATGACGGGTGTGCCGACGGGAGCCCGCAGATCGAGCCCCTGGTGAAAACTCTGCATCTCTCCGTTGTAGACGCGCTTGGTTCCAAAGGGTGAAGTGATCGGCGAATCAATCGGAAGCGCAAACGCCCCCTTCCAAGCGCGCTCGAGCCTGGGGTTGCGATAGATCCAGCCGATTTCGGAGGACTCCTTCTTCATGCGGGCGATGGCCTCGGGCCCCGGATTGACGTGCCGGGGATCGACCGAGAGCGTCTCGGAAAGGTAATTGCCCGGCACGACGGCAACCACCACCGAGAGCCTGACCGAAGGAGCCTCTCCGCGCTCGACCACCACCGGAATGCGGTACTCACCGGGCTTTCTCCCAAAGGGGATTCCGACGAGCGCCTCGTAGGACTTCGCTCCAGTCACCTGGGAGGTGACCGGATAAAAATCGATCATTCCCTTTTCGATCTTGCCGCGCACGCGGGTGATTCCGGCTGCCACCTTCTCGGGCAACGTGAGCTCGAGCCTGACGAGTCCCCCATCAGCCACTTCGCGCGGAGACGAGTGGAGAACGGGCTCATGGACGGGAACGAGCTGCGCCGGTTCGCGGACGGGAACGGTCTGGCAGGAGGATGCGACCAGGAGCGCGACCAGCGCCACTGCCGAACTAAAGCGATTGGACACGCACTTCTCCATCATGGAAACGAATCCTCATCCTGCGCCCCTTGCCCGCCTCCTCGGCGCTTCGGACCACCCGGGAGGGATCCGCATCATCCACCGTGAGCGAGTAACCACGCTCGAGGACCCGCAAGGGTGACAGTGCATCCATCTTACCTGCGAGCTGGGCGAGCTGGGAATGCCCGCGCTCGAGTTGCATTCGCATGGCCCGCTCCAGCCGCATCGTCAAATCATCGACTCGCTGGAACTGCTCACGAATCCGGTCCTTGGGGCTCACCAGCCGGGCGATCACCTGCTCGAGCAGCTTCTTGCGCTGTGCCAGATCGCGCTGGATCGAGACCCAGATGGAACGTTTGGCGTCACTGAGCCTCGCCTGCACCTCGACCCAGTGGCCGGAGAGGATCTCGGCGGCAGCGGATGGCGTGGGGGCACGGAGGTCCGCGACAAAATCCGAAATCGAAAAGTCCACTTCATGTCCCACGGCCGAGATCACGGGAAGTCGTGAAGCGGCGATCGCCCGTGCAAGTCCTTCGTCGTTGAAGCACCAGAGATCCTCGATGCTGCCGCCGCCTCGAGCCAGCACGACGATTTCGCCGAGGTCATGCCGGTTGGCGGCCTCGAGTCCGCGGATGATTTGCGGCGGAGCCTGCTCACCTTGGACGATGGCCGGAATGACGGTGACGGCGACCTGGGGCGCGCGCCGCTTGAGCACCGTGAGCATGTCGCGGATGGCGGCCCCGCTGGGTGAAGTGACGATCGCCACTCGACGGGGAAACCTGGGAAGCGGACGCTTGCGGGTCGATTCAAAAAGTCCCTCGGCCAGGAGCCTGCCCTTGAGCTGCTCGAATGCGAGCTGCAGCGCACCTGCACCGAGCGGCTCCATCTGGTCGACCGAGATCTGGTAGCTGCCGCGCGGACCATAGACGGTGACCTTGCCGCGACAAATGACCTCGAGCCCATCATGGAGCTCGAAGCCCCCCTTGGAGCGCGACTTGGCCGCCCAACCAAAGAAGTTCGCCGAAATCGTGGAGTCCTGGTCCTTGAGCGAAAAGTAGGCGTGGCCGCTTGCGGCCGGGCGGTAATTGCTCACCTCTCCCTTGACCCAGACCTGCGGAAAGGAAGGCTCGATCACACCCTTGATGCGCGCCGTGAGCTCGCTCACCGTCAGGGCCGTGGGAGACTTTGGCCCACCCGCACCCCCGAAGCTGAACTCCCCCTGCGGCTTCACTGGACCTTCTTCTTGCCCATGCGTTCAAACACTTCGAACGACTTGAGGTAACCCAGCGCCTGTGCAACCTGGTAGTCTTCACGCGGCTTGAACTTGAGGGGGCCGGATTCGGATTCAGACTCCGAAGCGTCCGCCTTATCGAGCGAGGCCTCGGACGAGCGGGAGTCCTGTTCCTTGTCAGTATTGGTCATGTGCCGCTTGAGGTCCTTCTCGCGGATTGACTTGGACTGTCTCCGTGCGGAAGCCAGAACCTTGGAATCGAGATCTTCGAGCACCACATCCGGGCTCACGCCCTTTTCCTGGATGCTGCGGCCGCTCGGAGTGTAGTACCGGGCGACCGTGAGCTTGAGGCCCATGTCCTGGCCGAGATCGAGGATGGTCTGGACGGATCCTTTTCCAAATGTGGTCTGCCCGAGGATCAGCGCACGATTATGGTCCTGGAGTGCCCCGGCCACGATCTCCGAAGCCGATGCCGAACTTCCGTTGACCAGCACGGCCACCGGGAGATCCTTCCGTGCCACCCCCTTCGTGGCGTAGCGAACCTCTTTTTGCTCCTTGTTGCGTCCGATCGTGGAGACGATCACACCCTCATCCATGAAGATCGACGCGACTTCGACCGCCTGGTCGAGCAGTCCACCGGGATTGAAGCGAAGGTCAAACACCAGACCCTTGAGCGAGGTCCCGTTCTTTTTTTCGAGCTCGGCAAGGGCCTTGCGGATGTCGGCGGCGGCGGTCTCGTTGAAATTGGAGAGCCTGACATATCCAAAGCCTGATTCGAGGAGTTCGGATTTGACCGACTGGATCTTGATGAGCTCACGAACGACCGTCACATCCCGAGGCTGGGTTGCTCCCTCACGGAGAAGGGTCAGGGTGATGGCTTGGCCCTTCTTGCCGCGCATCTTGGCGACGGCATCCGCAAGGGTCATCCCCTTGGTGGATTCTCGATCGATCTTGAGGATCCGGTCGTTGGGCTTGATGCCTGCCTTCCAGGCCGGCGTGTCCTCGATTGGAGTGACGACCGAAAGCATGTTGTCCTTCATGCCGATCTCGATGCCGATGCCGCCGAACTTGCCGCTGGTCTCGATCTTCATGTCCCTGAACACTTCGGCACTCAGGAAGTTTGAATGGGGATCCAGGGTCTCGAGCATTCCCTTGATGGCGCCCTGGACGAGCTGGCGATTCTTGACTTCCTCGACGTAGTTCTGCTCGACGAAGTGCAGGACCTTCTGGAAGGTCTCGATATTTTCGTAGCGCTCTGCCTGCTTTTCACCGACTGCTGCAACAGAATGCGAGGCAGAGGAAAGGACGGCGATTGCCGCCGCCAAGAGCCCAGCATTATTGGAAATTTTCATGGGTTGAGGCTAAACGAACTCGCCACCCACTGCAACGGGTTGACGGCGATGTTGCGCGAACGGATCTCGAAGTAAACCGCTCCGGATCCCGAATGTCCGACCAGATCGCCACTCTCCACCGAGTCCCCCGTGCGACGGGCGATGTCCTTGAGATTGCCGCAGAGCGTGTAGTAGTGGTCCCCGTGATCGAGGATCAGCACCCTGCCGTATCCGGGAAGATCCCCCGCGAAGGCCACCTTGCCGCTTGCAACCGCACTCACCGGGGAGTTTGCGGCGACTTCGATTTCGATGCCCTTTTTAAAGACCTGGAGCTTGCTCTGCGGGTCGAGCGCCTTTCCAAACTTGCCTACGATCCTGCCCCGCACCGGAAGCGGAAGGGCTCCCTGCTTGCGGGCAAAAAGACTTTCCTCGAGGGCGCGAGCCACGCGTGAGCGGGCACGATCCGCTTCGACCTGCTTTTGGAGTTCCCGCCGGGCATTGAACTCGACGAGCATCTTTTGGACATTGGCTTCGGCCGATTTGAGGCGACGGTAATTCTCGAGCTGGGCGAGGCGCTCCTTGTGCTCCTTGCGGACGAGGTCCATCTGGATCTGCTGGTTGAGTTCAAGGACGCTTTCCTGCTCCTGGATGTCCTGGAAGAGGTAGGTCAGCTGCTGGCGCTCCTCGTTGATCTGGCCCTCGAGGAGGCGGGCATCTTCGAGATCGACCTTGAGCTCTTCGATTTCACGGACGCTGGACTTGGCAATGCCGGCCTGGATCTGGCGGGCGACCGCATCCCATCCCTCGCGCTCGTCGAGGAACACGGACTTGCGGTCTGCATCCGAGCCATTGAGCATGGACGATCCCAGTGAGCGCATCCTGGCCCGTACCTGCTCACGTTTCAGGCTGATTTTTTCGTTGAGCAGGGTGCGGCGGGACTCGAGGTCTCCGACGGTCTTTTCGAGCTCCTGCATCCGAAGACCCGCGATCTCGCGCTCGCGCTTCTGGAGCTTGAGGAGTGCCTGGATCTTGCGGACCTGCGAGCGGGCCTCATCCTTGGCCTTGCCCCCGATGAGGAGTTCCTTTTGCAGGCCAAGCACCTGGTCCCGGATCGCGTCCAGCTGAGAGGCAAGATTGGCCGCCCCCAGCGCCTGTCCCTGCAGGACAATGGGGAGCAATGCCAGGTGGATTAGCGTGAGCCGGCCGATACCCATCCGACCATCGCTCCTGCAGCAAGGCTCATGAACCCAAGGCAGAGACAGATCGAGAGACCCGTCACTCCGCTTGAAGCAAAAAGAATGCTCTCAGATGAGAGCTTCATCAAAATCGGGCGGGCGAACGCCCAGTAGGATGCGCAGGCCATCGCGGCGGCAGGCAATCCGACCCAGACACCGGCCAGCACTCCCGGCAGGCGCGAACCGAGCTCTCCGGCGCCCCAGAGCTTGAGGTTGGCCTGGATTCCATCGAGACCTGCAGCCTGCGAGCGCGCAAGCGACACCCATCCCACGACCCAGGCGGCAAGGACGCCGATCACCAGTGCACGGAGGAGCCAGCGCAATCCATGGACCGGCGAACGGAGCACCCTGGAATGGCCTTCGGAGGTCTGGACACTCTCGATGCCAGGGATCTTTTGAAGCGAAGCCACGACCGACTCGCGCTCGTTGGGTTCCACTTCGGTGACGAGATGGACCGCGCGCGGAACGAGCTGGTCTCCCTCGGCTCCCAGATCGCGGATCTCCGCATAGAGATCAGGATGGTTCTTCCGAAGGTGATCGACGACTTCGGCCTTGGAAACCACCTTGGCCTTGATCTCGGTTTCGGCATGCGCGCCAAGCTTCAGCCTGATCTCGTCACTGAGCTTTTCGGGAGCCGCGGCCGAGTCGGCGAGGAATACGGTAAAGCGTGTTTCGCGCTCCACTCGTTCGGCTGCGTTGCTCACCGAACGTTCCAGGTGAAGGAGCACGGATCCGCTCAAAAGGAGCGAAGCACTGAGAAGGCAGGCGCCTGCCTGGTGGCCGGGGGATGTGCGCCAGGTCCGGAGTGAAAGCTTTAGAATCGGCACAGAGTGTCCTCCACGAGGATGCGGCCACTCTTGAGCATGGCCGTCTTCTTGCGCACGCGGCGGACCATTTCGCGGTCATGGGTGGCTACGAGCACGGTCGTACCCGAGAGGTGTTCCTTCAAAAGAAGGTCGAGGATCCCCCACGCGGAATCCGGATCCTGGGCACCCGTGGGTTCATCGGCAAGGATGAGCTCGGGCTTGCGGGCCAGTGCCTGCGCGATGCAAACGCGTTGGGCCTCGCCACCCGAGAGGCGGCTCGCCTGCGAATCCCGCTTGTGTGAAAGTCCGAGCTTTTCGAGCAGCTCGAACACGCGGGCGCGTACACCCTGTCCGGAAGCACGCGCACCTGCAAGCTGTGCAGCGAGAGCGACATTCTCGTAAACCGTGAGATCAGGAATCAGGTTCACCTTTTGCGGGATGTGCGCGATCGCCTGGCGAATCGTCCTGAGGGTCGATGGACCGACCGACGAGAGATCGTATCCGAAAAGAGAGACAGTCCCTGCGGAGGGATGCTCTTCGGTGGCCAGCATGCGAAGGAGCGTGCTCTTGCCCGCTCCGGTGCCACCGATGACATAGAGGAACTCGCCCTTCTTGAGTTCCAGCTCGATCTGGTCAAGCACGCGAGGGGACTTTCCAACCGAGAGGCCGGAGTCAGAATACCAACGTGAGACCTGTTTCAGCGCAATCACGCTTCCAACGATAGCAAAGTGCTCGGTTTTTCCAAGTAATCCGACAGCGTCAAGCCTTTGACATTCCCGCCCCCCAGACGGACCGATAGACGAATCAGGGCCTCACCCCTAGAGTGGAAGGCCTGATGGTCGCGACAAACCCGGTCCTCTCCTCCGGACTTTTCCTCGGAGCCTATTGGCTCTGGCTTTTCTTCGCCCACTTGATCGGCCTGTCGCTGGTCACCTATGGAATGATCAGCTCCTCCCCCAAGTTCAACGAGATCGCGGACCTCTACTTCACCAACTACTGGACCGTACAGGGCTGGGCAGCCGGCCTTTTCCTCCTCCTTAATATCGGGCTCACTGTGGGACGCCCCGCGCAGTGGCTGGAGTTCAACCGCAACCATCTCAAGACCAAGATCCTTCCCATGGCCCTTCGCACGGCGGCAGGAGCCCTGGTCTGGGTGGTTCTAACGCACTGGCTCACGCCCTCCCAGTTCCTGGGGCCAGGCTTTTCGTGGGAAGAGGGCCTTTGGGCCACACTGATCTGCGTGTCCCGCACCGTGGCCTGGATCGGCTGGGCTTGCGGCGAAGAGTGGGTATTTCGGAAAGTCCTGCTCGAGCGGGCCCGCGAACATTTCTCACGCCACCGTCTCGGTGACTGGGCTGCCATCGGGGTCACCACTGCACTCTGGGTCCTGACCCGAAGCTGGGGACAGAATCTCGGGATCAACCAGACTCTCACCCTCCTCCTGTTGGGAACCATCCTCGGCCTCCGGGCGTCACGCGGCGGAAACTACCTCGAGGGAGCTGCGATCATCGGCGTCGCCGCCACCGTGTTCCAGGTGTTCTTCAGCATCCCGGTGCTCGGACAGGACTTCACCGGAGCCTGGATCATCAAGTACCGCTCCGGCGAGCTGCTGCAGCTGGTCAGCGGAGGTCCGGGCGGCCCGCTCTCCAGCGCAGCCATCCAGCTTGCGCTGATTGGATGGATCCTCTTCAAGTTGGATTGGAAAATCGAGTGGACGGGCAAGGCGCGGAGGCTAAGATAACGGCATGCTTCAACACGGTGTGATGGATCTCATTTCGCAGGCTGGCCCGATGGGCAAGCTCGTGCTGCTCATCCTTCTGGGTGCCTCGATCATTTCGTGGGCAATCATCTTTTCCAAGGTCAAGCTCCTCAATCGCTGCGCCTTCGAGAACAGCGAGTTCCTCAACCTGTTCTGGAACAGCAAGAGCGTCGACGATGTCCTGATCCGCACCGAGCGCCTCGAGAAGTCGGCGATCGCAAAGGTGTTCCGCAACGGAGTGCGCGAACTCAAGAAGCTCTCGGACAAGGAACAGGATCCGCGCTCCGTCGAGAACATCAGCCGCGCCCTGGCGCGCGCATCCAATACCGAGATCGCGCTCCTCGAGAAGAACGTGAGCTGGCTCGCCACCGTCGCCAGCGCGACGCCCTTCATCGGGCTGTTTGGAACCGTCTGGGGGATCATGAACTCCTTCCAGAGCATCGGCGCATCGGGACAGGCCAATCTCGCCGTCGTTGCTCCGGGCATCTCCGAGGCACTGATCACCACCGCCATGGGAATTGGAGCCGCCGTACCGGCGGTCATCGGCTACAACCACATCCTGACTTTGATCAAGCGCATGGCCATCGACATGGATGGCTTCACGCACGATTTCCTGAACATCATCCAGCGCAGCCAGATCTCAGGAAAGTAATCCATGGGTGCACCCGTCCGGCAAAACAACGGAACCACCACCGCACTGGCGGAGATCAACGTCACTCCGCTGGTCGACGTGATGCTCGTGCTGCTGATCATCTTCATGGTCTCGGCGCCGCTCATGAACAACCAGGGCGTACAGGTCGACCTCCCCAAGACTTCCGCGCAGACGCTCAATGACCCGCAGGAACCGCTGGTCCTCGTGATCAACAAGTCACGACAGATCCTGATCAACGAAAAAGTGATCGAACAGGGATCGCTCCGTTCAAGGCTTGAAGCGATCGCTGCGGCCAAACCCAATGTGGAAGTCTTCATCCACGCGGACCAGGGACTGCCCTATGGACTCATCGCCCAGGTGATGGCCGAGGTAAAGAAATCCAAGATCCATCGCGTGGGGCTCGTGACCGATCCCAGCGGCGAAGGCAAATCCAGGCTCTAGTCCAAGATGGAAATCGGACTCATCGAAGGTGACGACCGACTGATCTCTCCCGGAGGTTCGCCTCCGCGCAGGCCGGCACGCACGATAGGAGATGACTCCGACTCGCTCGGACGGAACCTCAAGGTTTCGAGCACGATCCACGCCGTACTGCTCGCTTTCGTAGTCCTCAAGAGCCTCGTCTTCCCGGGGAAGCCCAAGACCTACCAGCCCGCGCTGCGCGTCGACCTCGTGGGACTTCCGGACCTCCTCAGGAAGGACCTCAACCAGGTCAGCCCATCCATGCCGGCAGCACCCTCACCCAACGAGGAGTCGGAGCAGGAACAGAAGGACACCCCGGCGCCCAAGTCCAAGCCCGCCGTCGCCCAGGAGCAGGCTGACCCCGATGAGATGGTGGCCCGTCCCACCAAGGGAAAGTCGCTGGCCGAGCGCAACCGCGACCGCATCAAGGAACTCGAACGCCAGACGAAGGCCGAAGAAGAGCGCAAAAAGAAAATGGAAGCGTCGCTTCGAAGGATGAAGTCGCTGGCCAAGATCAGCGAGTCGGCGGATTCCAAGCCGGGGGTCCTGATCAAGGGAAACCAGATTTCACGCGGTTCCAGCCTTTCTGGTGACGCCCGCGAAGCATCGGACGTCAGCTACTACGACCAGGTGCGTGCCCGCCTCCAGGAAAAGTGGGAACTTCCGATCTGGCTCTCGCGACAAAGCCTTTCGGCGAAAGTGGAAATCTTCATCGACCAGCGGGGCATGGTTCGCACCTTTAGGTTTACACGGCCCTCCGGAAATCCCCAGTTTGACGAGGCCGTGAAGCGCACGCTGCAGGCCTCGCAACCGTTCCCGCCCCCGCCATCGGCCGAGGCGGACTCGCTGCTTGCGCACGGAATTTCGGTGGGTTTCCCGCTCTGAGTTCCTTATATTGAGGGCATGTCCAAGCTCCCTCTTTTGCTCGCACTTCTTGCCTCCTTCGCAGCGAACACCGGCCATTCCGAAGACAAGCCCTACATCGCCGTGGGCTCGGCCAAGACCAAGAAGACCGTGATCGCCATCGCGCCGATGCAGGCCGACCCCATGCTTCGCAACGAAGCGAAGCAGGTCGTCGAGACCGTGGGGTCCGACCTCAAGTTCATGGACCTTTTCAGGTTCCTCGAACCTGCAGCCTTCATCGAGGGTGCGGGTGCGGGGATCGCACCGGGCACCTTCAAGATGACCGACTGGAGTTCGATCGGGGCCGAGTTCGTCGCCAAGAGCTCGCTCGTGCGCGAGGGAGGAAACATCCGGCTCGAAGGCTACCTCTACGACACCTTCGGATCCAAGCAGCTCTTCTACAAGCGCTACCTCGCCGCCCAGCAGGACTCCAAGGCGCTGGCCCACACTTTTGCCAATGACATCGTGACCGCACTCACGGGGCTCCCGGGCATCTTCCAGACCAAGATCGCGATGAGCTGCGAGAGGGGCGGAAAAAAAGAGATCTACATCATGAACTTCGACGGCAGTGACGTTCGCCAGCTCACTCGCCACAACTCGATCGCGTTTGCCCCGGCCTGGCATCCAGGCGGCACCAAGCTCGCGTACTCGCTCTACACGCGCCACTCCAACAACGTGAAGAACATCGACCTGTATGAGCTCGACTTCGCGACCCGCAACGTGCGCCTGATCTCCAACAAGCGTGGCATGAACAGCGGCGCCGCCTACCATCCCAACGGCGGAAAGATCGCGGCGACCCTGAGTTTTTCAGGTAATCCGGAGATCTACGTCATCGACTCCGGCGGCGATGCACGCCGGGTCACCTCGTCCTTCGGATTCGATGTCGATCCGACCTGGAGTCCCGATGGAAGCCGGCTTGCATTCGTCTCTTCCCGCAGCGGGATGCCGATGATCTATTCGATGAGTGCCGAGGGCGGAAACGTCCAGCGCCTCACCTATGCGGGGCGCTACAACGCCACCCCGAGCTGGTCACCGACAAACAACAAGATCGCCTTTGCCGGCTGGATCGACGGACGCTTTGACCTCTTCATCATGAACCCGGACGGCACCAACATTGAACGTCTCACCAAGGCACAGGGCAACAACGAGGACCCCAGCTTCAGTCCGGACGGAAACTTCGTGGTTTTCAGTTCGAACCGCGCAGGTGGCAGGAACATCTACGTCATGAACGTGGATGGAACCTTCACCAAGCGCCTGACCTATGGAATTGGAAACTGCGTCGCCCCCAAGTGGAGCAATCCGCCCCGATAAACAGGGACTCTAGACTCCGCCTTCCGGGACCTCGCGATCGAGGTCCGGGGGAAGTGAAAGGATCTGGAAATCGCGCGTGAGCTCGAGCTTGCGGCGCGCCCGCAGGAGCTCCTGTACGGGCAGTTCCCGGCGAGTCCCGAGCCGCTTCCAATGGATGACTTCGACGGGGCGCTCCTCCCCATCGTCCTCCAGGATTGCCCTGATCTCCGGGCCGAGCCGTTCGCTCTGCTCTTCGGAGAGGACCACGGCCTGGCCGTCCTCGAGCGCGTCAACGACTTCATCGATGTCCTTGAGGCGCTCGATCGGTCGTTTGATCGCAAGCGAGAGGAGTCCCACCTCGTGCCAGATATTGCGATCTTCATCGAGCATGGAAAGGCCCCGGTGTGCATTCTGCTCCGAATACTGGCGAAGTCCCTGGATATCGCGCTCACCCAGCGAAATGCCGGCAGCGTGGTACCAGAACACCAGGGCGAGTGACGCCTGCAGCACGAAGGCCGGGCGCACCCAGCAGCGGAGCCACGCCATCACGACGAGCACGGTCAATGCGTTCATCACCGGCGGAAAAATCCGGGCCCTCATCCCAATCCACGCAACGTAGGCCATGGCCAGGGCCAGCACGAAGGCGGTGAGGCGCTGGGTCCATCGCACGAGCCTTCCCCCCTCGGATTCGATCCAGGCAGTGAGCAGGGCTGCAGTCGGGACGATCACGTAAAGGTAGGGAGAGATGCGGTAGGGATAGGCCGAAAAGAACAGAGCCGCCGGCAGGCAGCTGCCCACAACGAATCCCGTGAAATCTCGGGAACCGGCCTTGAGAAACCGCGCTGCACCCAGGAGCGCCAGCGTCACCCAGGGCATGCTGCTGACGAGGAGTCCCTGCCAGAGCTCGACGATCGTTCCACCGTTGCCCGATCCCTTGTTGAGGGTCTCACGCATGAAATACTGGGTGACAAAGGACTCTCCATCGAGGCTGAGAACCAGCCCGAACCAGGACGCTCCCACCAACGAGCCCACCACGAACGCCAGCCAATGATGAGGATTCTTGAACTCGCGCCACTCACGGTTGAGCGCCAGATGAACCCAGAACCCGATGCCCCAGAGCGCCGAGTAGAGCGGACTCTTGGCCCAGGCGCCGACTCCGGCCACGATCCATGCGAGATAGAGGGCCCACGGATTGCGCAGGCGTTCGACCGGCGTGCGATCCAGGTACATGAGGGCAAGCAACCAGCAGAGCGAGTTGATGGCCACGAGGTAAATTTCCATCTGCGCCGTGATGCCGTAGGTCGCCGTACCGAGGCAGGCCAGGAACCAAACTCCTGCACGAGTCCCCAGTCCGCGATTCTCTGGAAAGAGGCGCGTCGCAATCCCGCCGATCGAAAGCGCTGCAACCCAAGCCATGAGGATCGAGGGCAGCAAAGCCCCAAAAAGCGAAAACCCCCACTGGCGGATCCCTGCAATGGTCGCCCAGTACTGGAGTGGCGGCTTGTAGTAGCTGGGCTCTCCAAAAAGGAGTGGGATCAGGGTACTCCCGGCGGTCTCCATCTCGATTGCCGTGCTCAGGTAAACCTTCTGGTCACCAGTGAGCGGAACACTCATCCAGCCCGAAAACGGGAGGTAAGTCAGAAGTATGGCGGCGGTGATCGTGAAGAACGATCTCCAACTCATGCGTCCCAAGCGTTGACCCTCTGGCCGACGAGCGTACACTGAAAAGCCATGTCAAACACCACTGGAAGTCACGACCCGATCGTCATCGTCTCCGGCGCAAGGACGCCCTTTGTCCGGGCCCGCACCGTCTTCAAGAAGATGCCCCCGGGCATGCTGGGCGGTGTCGCGCTGCGCGAAACGATGGCTCGCGTGAACCTCGACCCCAAGCTCGTGGACGAAAACTACTTTGGCATCGTGAGTGCCCCGGCCGAAGGCAGCAACATCGCCCGTGAGGCCCTTTTTGATTCAGGCCTCCCGCCCACGATCCCCTGCACGACGATCAACCGCTACTGTGCTTCGGCAGCCGAAGCCGTCGCAGGAGCCGCGGCCAAGATCCAGGCAGGCCAGATCGAGATCGCACTTGCCGGTGGGGTCGAATCCATCAGCTCCGTACGCGCGCTCTTCAGCCAGAAGGCGACCGATTACTTCCAGGATCTCGCCAAGGCCAAGACCGCCGGCCAGAGGCTTGCCCTCCTTTCGCAATTCAAGGCGTCCTACCTTGCGCCCAACGCTCCGGGAATCAATGAGCCCACGACAGGCCTCTCGATGGGCCAATCGGCCGATCTCATGGCCCGGATCTTTGCCGTAGGGCGCGCGGAACAAGATCAATACGCAGTGGACAGCCACAAAAAGGCAGCCGAAGGCTGGAAGAACGGCTTTTACTCCTCCCACGTCGTGGGAGTCGCCACACCCGACGGCAAGGTCATCGATCGCGACACGGATGTTCGTGAAGACACTTCGATCGAAAAACTTTCGACCCTTCGTCCTGTCTTTTACAAGGACGGGACGATCACGGCCGCCAATGCAAGTCCGCTCACCGACGGGGCAGCCGCAGTGCTGCTCATGAAGCAGTCCAGGGCCCGCGATCTCGGCCTCCCGGTGCTTGGGATCCTGCGGGGTTATGCAGCAGCCGGAGTCGACATCAAAAAAGAGCCGCTCCTCATCGGACCCGTCTACGCGATCCCCAAGGCCCTCAAGGCCGCAGGAGTCGACTGGAAGGACATTGATCTGTTTGAAGTGCACGAAGCGTTTGCTGCACAGGTGCTTTCCACGATCCGTGCGATCGAGAGCGATGCCTTTGCCAGGGACAAGCTCGGACTCTCCAAGGCCATCGGGTCGGTCGACATGTCCAAGCTCAACATCCACGGGGGGAGCATTCCGCTTGGACATCCCTTCGGGGCAACTGGAGCGCGAATGGTGCTGCAGACCCTCCATGGTCTGCGCACCCGTAAAAAGCAGCTGGGACTCATTTCCATCTGTGCTGCCGGAGGACTCGGTTCCGTCATGGTCCTCGAAGCCGTCTGAAGACCCGACTTACCTCGCTGCACTGCTGGCGCTGCGCTTCTTGCCGCCGCCCAGCGTGTAGACCGCCTTGAACTCAAAACGACCACTCTTTGAGGCCTGATTGTTGATCTGGGGCATGCTGCCCGATGAAGCAAGTCCCCTGGCAGAGAGCTGCGTGGATTCTCCGGCCACTGCCCCACCGACTGAGAACTTTGGGCTGACCCGGACCATGACCTCACAGCCATAGCTGATGATTTCATCATCGGCGCGAGTCCCAACGCTGAGTGAGCCCTGCCCTACGATCTGCTGGCCTGCGATACGGCCCTTGATGCCCAACATCCGGCTCTTCGCATTCGACTGTTCAAAATAATGCGGCGTTTCCCTTGAAATGCCCTGAGAACCTGCACTGAGGAATCCACCCACGGTAAGCACGGTGTTGTCGACCTGAACACCCACCCCCGACTCTGCAACAGCACCCAGGTAAACCCAACGGCCGTTGGTTTGATCAGCCCTTTGGCTCAAACCGCCGGAGGCTTCCGCACCACCCATCACGTATGCGAATACTTGGTTTCCGAACTTGTAGCCTTTGAACAAACTACCGGCAGCATCGGCGCCCTGGCTATGAATTGCAAAGTCCGTCCGACCACAGGAAGCGGAAGACTGGCCGCCCCAGGTAGACCGGGTCAAATAGAGCATCTGCTCAGAAGTCAGGTGAGCTCCCACTCGGAGGCTGGACTCCGTCATGACTCCGTTCGCGTCAGGGATCTTGATCTTATAGTCGCTGGCGTCGATTCTGAGTGACCGGCTCAACGTAGTCAGTTCGACCTGATGCCTGTAGAAAAACGGCCAACCCGCAGCCTGCGTCGTCCAGGAGGAGTTTTTATTATAGGCAGCCCCCCCGCTCAGGGACGAGATGCGGATGTCCGTGCCCTTGGAAGGCGCGACCGAGGGAGTCGGTGAAGGCTCGACTGCATGAGCGACGACTGCAGAAGAAGAAAGGGCGATGAGGGCAACCGTGACATTGGAAAAGCGGATCAGGCAGCTCATGGAATCCTCCTGGGTCGACGACCCGCAGGATATCCAATGCAGCCTCGAGGCCACCAAAAACCCCAGCGATATCAACCGAGTGTCCCGCCGGACACTCTGAAGCGAGTACCTGTTCTGTTAAATATTTAGACGGCCGATCCTCAAGCTCAACCCAACACATTCCGAAACGAATGCTATGAAGATTAGCCTGATTGCCTGCCTGCTCTTCCTGGGTTCTTCAACACTGGTCGCACGAGCATCCGCGGCCGAAGGCTGCTGGATCAAGATGCCCTCCGGAGGGCCCTGCGTCAGGGGCGTACGAGTGGAGCACCCTCCCGGCATTGGCGATGGCTGCGGCTTTGGGGGCTCAACCCTGAGCACGTTTTTCAAGGATGCCGCGTGCACCCAGGCCGAGAAAAGCAATGCCTGCTGGTTCAAGACTCCGGAAACCAAGGACAAACCCTTCCCCAACTATGTCTGCAAAGTCGGCAAAGCAGTTGCTGCCGGTTGCCACTCCGGCGGCAAGACCATGCGAGAGTACTACGAAAACAACACCTGCTTCGGCACCCCCATTTTTGTCGAGGACAAAGCAGTGAACGGCAATCCACTCAAGAAGACCCAGACAGGCCCAGGTTACGGCGATGGCAAGACAGGCGATCCCGCCCCTGCCGCCGGCTCGGCGAAATAGCATCTGACCACGCGCTGACAAACGTGATTTCCTCCACAAACTGAGCTCGACTGCTGCGCATCGCCTTGATGCTATTTGGAGCTGCCTTGCCTGTTCGATTCCGTCTGAAGAGCAAAAGAGCAAAGCGCACACCCATAAAAAGCCAAATATTTTCAATTACTAGCCCCAGCTGACACTTCTCATGCGGGGAGCAGTCTGCCTGAGCATTTGACAGGTTGAATGACACTCCCGTGACAATCCGGGAGTGCTCCCGGCCTACCTTATAAGGATGCTGCAGCTCAGCGTGGTCCACTGCCCCAAGGGCTCCACTCCGCACATCGAACCGGCACATGCACAGGTACTTCGCGCGCTTGCGTTCGAGACCTGCCAGCGGCTGGTCTGGATCGATCCGCAAGGACTCGTGCCGGGAGCTTCCCATCAGGGCGAGGCGGCATATTCGTTTTTGCTCGAAGTCATCTGCGGGCTGCACTCGCGTGTCTTTGGAGAAACCGAAGTGCTGGGACAGTTCAAAGCGTTCTGCCGACAGCATCCTGAGCTCGAGCCCGTGGGATCTTGGCTCCTGGAAGATGCCAAGGCCATCCGGAGCCGTCACCTCACCGGAATCGGCTCACAGTCCTATGGGAGCGTCGTGCGTCGTTGGTGCGGTGAGCAGCATGAGACCCTGATCCTCGGGCGTGGCCAGCTTGCACAAAAAATCCAGCCCTGGATTCCGGATGCGCGCCAGTCGGGCTCGCGGGACCTTGAGCAGTGCCGGAAGGCTGTGGCATCCCTGAGTCCCCGAAGCCGGGTCGTGATTGCAGCTCCGATCAACGATTCGGCACTCACGGAACTCAAGCAGATCGCACCGAGCTCCACGCTCTGGATCGACCTGCGTGGCGATCGCGCAGGCTTCGAAGCGCACCACACGCTCGAAGACCTTTTCCGTGAGCTTGAGAGCGACCAGCAGCACTCGCAAAAGCTCCTGCCGGTGGTCCGCGAAGAAATCCGCAAGCGCTCGAGGAGCCGCGCTGACCGCATGGTCTGTCGTCCCATGGGCTGGGAAGATCTCGCATGAACGAAGTCCTGCGCATTGCCGCCCGCAAGAGTGATCTTGCGAGGCTCCAGGCCGTCCTGGTCGCCCAGCTGATCGAAGAGAAATCCAAGGCTCACGGAACCGAGCCTCCTCGCATTGAATTCCATTTCAGTGAGTCGCTGGGCGACAAGAATCTCAATGACCCCCTCTGGAAGATGCCCGAGAAAGGCGTCTTTACCTCGGACCTCTCGCGAGGACTCGCCGACGGAGAATTTGACCTGGTCGTTCACTCCTGGAAGGACCTTCCGCTCGAATCCGACCGGCTCGTGCTCGGATGCCCGAGACGCGAGGACTCGCGAGACCTGATCCTTTTTAGGAAGGACGCAATTCCTGCGTGGCAAGAAAGCGGAGACCTCAGGGTGCTGAGCTCCTCCCCGCGGCGCGAGCGGAATCTTTCAAGCTTCCTGAAGGAGTACCTGCCCCGGGCACCCCGCAGCGTGGAGTTCATTCCGGTGAGAGGCAATATCCCGACCCGGGTTCGAAAACTCATCGAGGGCGAATCCGGGTGCCACGCACTCGTGATCGCAAAAGCCGCACTCGATCGACTGCTCCATCCCCCCGGGGGAGACGCGGGACGGGAATTCCTGCCAGTCGCCGAGCAGCTTCATTCACTCCTCGAAAAAACCGAGTTTTTGACGGCTCCCCTTTCCATCAATCCGCCAGCCCCTGCGCAGGGTGCTCTTGCCATCGAGGCCCGCTCCGATGATCGGCGAGTCCGATCCATCGTGGCTCCGATCCTGGATCTCGAAGCGACCGAGGATGTCCGAAGGGAACGGGCGACACTGGCTCGCTTTGGCGGGGGTTGCCACCAAAAGATCGGCGTATCGTGCTCGAGACATGCCTCCGGCAGGATCGAGATCCTGCGTGGGATCACGCAGGCAGGAGAAGTCCTGGACGAAAGACGCCTGGTCCCAAAAACAGGACTCAGTCCCTCGACTGGTGTCCTACCGTGGTCCACAGCGCTCGCAGGGGTGAAGCTTTTTGACCGCGAGCCGGTCACTCCCAATGTCGAACTCGCCCGCCTCCCCGGCTGGTACGTCAGCCATCCCGACGCCCTGCCCGAAGGGGCACCTGCCGGGATACCCATCTGGTGCTCGGGTCTCATGACCTGGAGGGCCCTCGCCCGGCGCGGCTACTGGGTGAGGGGCTGCGACGACTCGCTCGGCGAGGGCGACCATGAGGGTTACACCAAACTTGGACATGCTGATTCGCGCGAGCTCGGTGCCGGGCTCGCCACCTACCGGCTCGTCCCGCGGAGCTTTTCCGATCCCGCCCGGGATCTTGGAATCGCAGGCAGGACCCACTTTTTTTGGAGAAGCATTTCGCAATTCGAGAGGGTATCTGGACTGTGCCCGGAGATCCTGAAAGCCCACCATGCCTGCGGACCCGGAGCGACCGCCCGGTTCCTTGGCGGGCGAGTGGAGCGACTCGAGATCTTCCTGGATGAGAAGGACTGGCGAAAACACCATGGAGTCCCAAATGAATTCAAAAGCCCTCTTTGAACGCTCCCTCAAGGTAGCTCCTGGCGGCGTGCACAGCCCGGTGCGCGCCTTCAAGAGCGTGGGAGGGAGCCCCGTATTCTTCAAGTCGGCACAGGGAGCGACACTGACCTCGGTCGAGGGAAAACAGTACACCGACTTCTGCATGAGCTTTGGTCCGATGATCCTCGGCCACCGGGATCCCGTGGTGCAGCAGGCCGTCCATTCGATGATCGATACGGCCTGGAGCTTTGGCGCATGCGAGCCCTACTCCCTGGAACTTGCCGAGTGGATCCAGGCTCGCATTCCGTGGGTGCAAAAGCTTCGTTTTGTCTCCTCGGGAACCGAAGCCGTCATGAGCGCACTGCGGGTCGCGCGTGCTGCAACGGGACGGGAGAAAGTCCTCAAGTTCGACGGCTGTTACCACGGACATCTCGACAGCCTTCTCGTTCGATCCGGAAGCGGACTTGCCGGAGAGGCCTCCAGCGACAGTGCCGGTGTACCGGAGTCGATTGCACGCAACACTCTTGTGGTCCCACTGGATGATTTGGAGGCACTCGAAGCGGTGCTTGCCAGGCACGGCCATGAGATCTGTGCAGTCGCGATCGAGCCGCTTCCAGCCAACTATGGATTGCTTGAACAGAAACCCGAGTACCTCCGCAATGTCGAGGCTGCAGCCAAGCGAATCGGCGCATTGTGGCTTCTTGACGAAGTGATCTCGGGCTTCCGTGTGGGGCTCACCGGAATGGCGGGCCGCATGGGACTGAAGCCGGATCTCGTCTGTTACGGAAAAGTGCTCGGAGGTGGATTCAATGTCGCCGCTTACGGCGGCCGCTCTGATCTCCTCGATCTCGTCGCACCGAGCGGAAAAGTCTACCAGGCAGGGACATTGAGCGCGAACCCTGTGGGAATGAAGGCCGGTCTCACCACCCTCCAACGGGCCGAGCAGCTCGGGCTCTGGGAGACACTCCAGTCGCGCACGCGTGACTTCTGCAGCTCACTCAACCGTGGATTTTCCGCCCAGGGATCCCCATGGCAGGTCGACTCGATGGATTCGATCTTCTGGCTGCATCGCAAGTCGCCCTCTCCCATCCGGTCGATTACGGCCATCCCCTCGGACCAGAAGGAATCCTACGCAAGGCTCTTCCATCGCCTCCTGGATCTGGGAGTCTATCTGCCACCCTCGGGATACGAAGTGGGCTTCGTCTCCCTGGCGCACACTCCCGAAATACTCGCCGAGACCGTCCAAAAGATCCTTGAGGCCGCGAAAGAAAGCTGACCATGAAGAACTGGCGACTGATCAGTGTCATCACCTGGTTTGTGTTCACGCTCTCGCTTGCAATCTGGCAGGCCGTGTTCTCGCACCAGACGCTGGTCCAGCTCTCCACGCTGAGCCCCGAGGATGCCCTCACCCTGGAGCGCCACTCACGCATGGTCCGCTCCGAGAGCATCACCATGCTCATGCTTCTAGTGATCGGCGGGGTGGCACTCCTGCTCCTGATCCGGCGAGAACGCCGCGCGACCGAGAGTCTTCGGGAGTTTTTTGCCACCTTCACGCATGAGCTCAAGACATCGCTTTCGAGCCTCAGGCTCCAGGCCGAAGTGCTCCAGGACTCACTTTCCAAGCTCGGTGCAGGAAGCCGTGCCGAGCGCATCCTCAATGACCTGACCCGTATCGACCTCCAGCTCGAGAACTCGCTCGGACTTGCCCGGGGTTCCGACGAGGCCCTGCTTCGAGAGAGGGTCTCCCTGAAAGAGATGCTTTCGAGCCTGCAAAATTCCTTTTCGATCCCCATCCATCTCGAGCGCGATTGCGAGCTGCTGGTGGACCGCAGGGCCTTCGAGAGCATCCTCAAGAATCTTGCGCAAAATGCCTCACTCCACGGCCGCGCCCAGAATCTCCACGTGGGTGTGCGCCAGGCTTCGGGATCCGCCCACGTCGAACTCTCCATCGAAGATGACGGCGGAGGAGCGGACCTCGATACCCGCAGCCTCGGACAGCTTTTTCACCGGCCGGGCGCCACTTCAAAGAATGGAATCGGCCTCTATCTCGTGCGCAAGTTTTGTGAGCGCATGGATGGCTCAGCCAGCTTCAATCCTCGAGGCCCACGCGGCTTTGAGGTGCTCCTCAAGCTCCCCGGGAGGCCCGCATGACCCGCCTCCTCCTCCTCGAGGACGACCTATCGCTCGGAGCGACGCTCAAAGAGGGCCTCGAATCCAGGGGTTACGAGGTTTCGTGGTCCAAGAACTGCAGCGAAGCGAGGATCTCCGGAGGGTCGGGAAAATTTGACCTCGCCGTGCTGGATGTCAGCCTGCCTGATGGATCCGGGTTCGATCTCGCAGAGGAATTCAGGGCCACGGGCCGATTTCCCATCATCTTCATGACCGCACTGAATTCGGCTGAGAACCGGCTTCGCGGCTATGACCTTGGTGCGGAGGAGTTCATCCCCAAGCCGTTTCATTTCCGCGAACTCACGCTCCGGATCGAGCACGTCCTCAAGAGCCACGCTTCGTCGCCGGCGCGGATCACGCTTCCCTGCGGCATCCTGGACCTCGACAAGATGTGCGTCGAGCACTCAAGCGGCCAAACCAGCTTCATCGCGCTCCGTGACTTCCGAGTCCTCAAGCTCCTGATCGAGCAGGCGCCGCGTCCGGTCTCGCGCGACGAGATGCTGGACCTGATCTGGGGTGAGGACCAGTTCCCCACCCAGCGCACGGTGGACAACTGCATCGTCCGGATCCGCCAGCTCATCAAGGACGACGACGGCCAGCTCATTCGATCCGTGCGCGGGATGGGCTACCAATGGACGGGGGAACCAGCAAAGTGAATTCACGATTCCAGGCAGCCCTTCGGGGCGAGGCCCAAGCCACACCTCCCATCTGGTTCATGCGCCAGGCAGGACGCTACCACTCGCACTACCAAAAGCTTCGCTCACGTCACGGCTTCATGGAGCTGTGCAAGAACCCTAGGCTCGCCTCGCAAGTCGCTCTGGGACCGATCGAGGACTTTGACTTTGATGTCTCGATCCTCTTTAGCGACCTTCTCTTTCCACTCGAGGCACTGGGCATGGGGCTCGACTACGACGCCGGGCCACCCAGGCTCAGCTTCTCGCTCGACACCCAGTCGGTGGGAAGCCTCAGGAGCTGGCGCGACGCCGTGGGTGGGCTCGAGTTCCAGGCAGAGGCCATGCGCCTCACTCGTGAGGCCCTGCCGAAGGACAAGAGCCTGATTGGATTTGTGGGGGGACCGTGGACGCTGATGGGCTACGCCGTCGAAGGATCCCATGCCGGTGGCCTCCCCCGCACCCAGGCCGCCGCGCCCGCGCTGCTTCCTCGGTTCTTCGAAAAGATGGTCCCGCTCCTCGAGGCCAACATCCGTCTCCAGCTGGAAGGGGGAGCCGAAGTCGTTCTGGTGCTCGACACTGCAGCAGGCGTGCTGGGGCCTGAAAAGTTCAGTGAATGGGTCATTCCCTCGCTCAAGCACCTCTGCCAGGCCTTTCCTGGCAGGCTCGGCTACTACACACGCGATGCAGAAGAGTCCCACTGGGACATCGTTCGCAGGGCCGACCTTCCTCTTGCGGGGATCGGCTTTGACGCCGGGATCTCGCTCCAGCGTGGCCTGGAGGAGAGGACTTCGGGGTTTGTCCAAGGCAACTTCGACCAGCACTCCATGTCCCTTCCAGAAGATCAATTCCAAGCAAGGCTCGAGGAGTTCGTGGAATCCGCCCACTCCCGCGGGATCAACGGCAGGCGCGGCTGGGTGTGCGGGCTCGGACATGGTTGCACGCCGCAGACCCGTGAAGCCAATGTCCGGAGCTTCATCAAGACCGTGAGGGAGAGGCTCCGATGAAGTTTTCTGATCTCGCCAGGAAGTACGACATCCCGGCACCAAGATACACGAGCTACCCCACCGTGCCCTACTGGGAGCAGGCTCCTTCTCGGCAGGAGTGGATCGACTCGGTTCGTGAGACGGTCGCCCAAGGAAGGGGCTGGTCGCTCTACCTTCACATCCCTTTTTGCGAATCCCTCTGCACCTTCTGCGGCTGCAATACCTCGATCACTCGAAACCATGAGGTCGAGTCACCCTACATCCAGCAACTGCTCTCCGAGTGGCAGACCTACCTCAGTGAGGTTCCTGGACTCCGCGAGGCGCCCCTGCGAGTGCTGCACCTGGGTGGCGGCACTCCCACATTTCTTTCACCTGCCAACCTGAGGAAGCTCCTAAGCCCGATCCTCGAGGCCACCCGTCGAGACGCCCATTTCGAGGCCTCCGTCGAAGTCGACCCGCGGCGAACGACCCGCGAGCACCTCGAAGTCCTCCGTGAGCTCGGCTTCAACCGCGTCTCGCTGGGGGTGCAGGATATTGATCCGGAAGTTCAGAGGGTCATCCATCGGGTGCAACCCCTGGAGCAGACCCTGGCCATCACCACTCTCGCGCGCGAGCTCGGCTACACTTCGGTCAACTGGGACCTGATCTACGGGCTCCCACTCCAGACGCTCGAAAAAATCACTCGTACGGTCGATGCCACGCTCTCGGCCAGGCCGGACCGGCTGGCTCTTTACAGTTTTGCACTGGTCCCCTGGATCAAGCCCGCCCAGCGCATCTTCAAGGACGAGGACCTTCCCGTGGGTGAAGCCAAGCGCGAGCTTTACGAACGCGCGCGCGGACTCCTCGAGGGAACCTACCGCGAGATCGGCATGGACCACTTTGCCCTCCCTGGAGATGGACTGGCGCAGGCCATGGATCGTGGCGGACTGCATCGCAACTTCATGGGTTATGTCGACCAGCGCACGGACCTGTTGCTGGGCATGGGAGTGAGCGCAATCAGCGAGACACCCACCCACTTCCACCAGAACGAAAAGGTGCTCAATATTTACGCAAGCCGTGCGGCGGCAGGCGAGATCCCGACGCATCGCGGGCACCAGCTCACGATCGAGGACCGCGAAGCTCGGGAGCAGATCCTGACCTTGATGACCCGCTGGAAGGTCGATCTTCCGGACTCCACTCTGCGGGAGTCAGTCAAGGAACTCCTTTCAGAGATGATCAGAGACGGCTTGGTCGTAATCGAAGGTTCGACTCTTGCCATACTTCCCGATGGAAAACCCTTCCTGCGCAACGCCTGCATGGCTCTGGATCGCAGGCTGAGGACCAAACAGCCGGGCGTGAAGGTCTTTTCGCAGTCACTATGAAATCCAGGTCCGCACAAGTCATCGGCGCAGGATTCAGCGGCATGCTTGCCGCCTATTTTCTCGCGCGAAAAGGTTACTCCGTCACGGTCATCGACCGGGATGAGTCGCCTGGAGGCATGATTCGGACGCTCCCGCAGCCTGGTGGCGACCTTGAGACCGCAGCCAATGGCTTCTTGAACTCGAGCCTGCTCGAGAGGATCGCACGCGAAACCGGGGTGGACCTGGTCCCTGCGGCTCCCATTGCGCGAAAAAACCGCTATCTCTTCATCGATCGTCTCTCGCGCTGGCCGCTTGGGTTTTTTGAGACCTTGGGCATGGCCTTGACCTTCATCATCAGCAGGATGCGGGGTTCGCACGCTCCAAGGCCCATGGAAACCCTCAAATCCTGGGGTGAGCGCACCCTGGGTGTCCCTGCCACCCGGAAGTTCTTGTCCACTGCAGTGCTGGGGATCTACGCGACGGATCCCGAAAAGCTCTCGGCAACCCTGGTGTTGGGAAGGTTCTTCGGCCCCAATCGTCCGTCACGCCCCTCAACCCAACCTCGCCCCCGGATCTCGGGAACGGTTGCTCCGCGTGGCGGCATGGGCGAGTGGTTTTCAGCGATGAGGGCGCACCTTGAATCCAAGGGGGTACGCTTCATTCGCTCCGAGGCACCTCCTTTGGCTGCTGCGCGACAGGAAGACCTGACCATCGTGGCCACCTCGGCACCTGCGGCAGCGGAGCTGCTCTCGAATGTGGCGCCCGAACTTTCAATAAAACTCGCCCGGATCGAGATGCTCCCCATCGTGACTGCCACCGCTTTTGCATCCAGCGATGCCTCGCTTCCGCGCGGATTTGGCTGCCTTTTCAATCCTGCCTCCGGGCGCTCAAGCCTCGGGGTACTCTTCAGCTCTGATATCTTCCCTCACCGATTTGGACGGGACATTCGGGCCGAGACTTGGATTGCCGGAGGAGATATCAGCCCCGGACTTGCAGCGCTGTCGGACAGCCTCCTGTCCGATGCCATCCGGGAAGACCGAAGAACGATCGCACCTCGAGCCCCCGAGCCTCACGACATCGTGATCACACGATGGCCCAAGGCGTTTCCACGCTACGGGGTCGAGCTGGAGGAGACTCTGGCTTCCCTTCCTCCCCCACCCACGGGAATCCTGCTCGTGGGGAATTACCTGGGCAGCCTCGGACTCTCGCAGATTGCGCTTCGAATCCAAAAATCCATCGAGGAAGTCGCACCATGACTGATGCAACCACCGGATACCTGCTCGTCAATCTCGGCACCCCCGATGAACCCACTCCTGCCGCTCTCCGGCGCTACCTCCGGGAATTCCTCTCGGATCCGGATGTGATCGACATCCCGGCACCCCTTCGGTTCCTGCTCGTCAATGCGATCATTGTCCCATTTCGGGCCCCAAAATCCGCGCACGCCTACCAGGCGATCTGGAGCGAACAGGGATCGCCGCTTCGCCATTACACCCGCTCACTTTTCGAAAAAGTGGCGCCGAGGTTCCAGAACATCGACTGGGGCATGCGCTACGGAAATCCCGGCTGCCGTCCGGCGCTCGAGCGTCTCCGCGAAAAGGGGGTCAACCGGATCCGAGTGCTGCCCCTCTATCCGCAGTTCGCACAGAGCACCGTGACGAGCACGATGACCCACCTCCAGGCACTCATTAAACGGATGGACTGGAAAGTGGAGCTCGAGTGCCTTCCGCCTTTTTACAACCACCCGGCATTCCTCGCCGCACAGGCCGAGCAGATCCGCCCGTTCCTTGCTCCCGACAAGCACCTCCTGCTGAGCTTCCACGGAATTCCGGAGCGGCATGTCCTGAGGAGCTCCCCTTCCTGCGAGACCTGCCTTCCGAAGCCTGCCTGCCAGAGGCTCGAACACTCGCACTGTTATCGCGGCCAAAGCTACGATACGGCCCACGGAGTGGCACGAAGCCTCGGGCTCAAACCCGGACAATACAGCATTTCCTTCCAGTCACGCCTGGGAAGGACACCCTGGATTCGGCCCTTCACCGACCACCACCTCGAGGAGCTGGTCAAAAAAGGCGTGAGGAAGCTCGTGGTCACCTGCCCCTCCTTTGTCGCGGATTGCCTCGAGACCCTCGAGGAGATCGGCGTCCGCGAACGCACCCGATTCATCGAAGCAGGTGGCGAGAGCCTCGAGCTTGCCCCCTGCCTCAATGATTCCGAAACCTGGGCTAACGCCGTCACGGAGATCCTGCATGCTTGAGCGTCCACGTCGTAACCGCCGATCTGCATCCATCCGGGAACTGGTTCGCGAGACGGAGCTCAGGTCCTCGGACCTGGTCCTCCCCCTCTTCATCAAGGAGGGCTCGAGGATCCGCGAGGAGCTCAAGTCCATTCCCGGAAACTACCGCCTCAGCATCGATGAAGCCCTCATCGAATGTGAGAAGGCCGCAGCCAAGGGTATCCGGGGAGTGGCGCTCTTTCCGGTGCTTCCCGACTCCAGGAAGGATTCCAAGGCCACGGAGTCCCGGAACCCGCGTGGCCTTGCTCCCGAATCGATCCGCGAGATCAAGAGCCGCTTTCCGGAGCTCGTGATCTTTGCCGATGTCGCCATGGATCCGTACTCCAGTGACGGGCATGACGGACTGGTGATCGACGGCAGGATCCACAATGACCAGACACTCCCCATCCTTTGTGAGCAGGCGCTCTGCCTCGCACAGGCCGGGGCTGACTTTGTGGCTCCCTCTGACATGATGGATGGTCGCGTGGGTGCGATCCGCGCGCATCTCGACGAGGCCGGTCTCACGGAGACGGGGATTTTATCCTACACGGCAAAATACGCGTCCTGCCTGTACGGTCCCTTCCGCGAAGCACTCGATTCGGCTCCCCGTTTTGGAGATAAAAAGACCTACCAGATGGATCCGGCCAATCGGCTTGAGGCCCAGCGCGAAGCCAGGTTGGACGTGGCAGAAGGTGCGGACATCCTCATGGTCAAGCCGGCGCTCTCCTACCTCGATGTGATCGCCGACCTGGCAGCCTCCGTCGAACTGCCGATCGCCGCCTACCAGGTGAGCGGAGAGTACGCCATGATGCATGCGGCCGCCCGCAACGGCTGGCTCGACCTGGACCGGGCAATCCTCGAGTCACTGACATCGATCAAGCGTGCCGGAGCAAAGATCGTCCTTACCTACGCCGCACTCTCAGCGGTTGATCGGATATAGGCGATCCACCCACTCATCCGAGTCCATTCCTGCTCGGGTAGCAGGCGAGGCCGCGACATAGGCCTTGAGGATCTTGCGAATGTCCTGCTTGGAGCTTCCAAAGTAACCGATCTTGTCGAGCACCATGGACTCGAAGGCTTTCCATTCCGACGAGAAGACCGGGGATTGAAGGGCAATCCGCCAGCTCTTGGAATCCGAAGCGGACGGAAGCTTCCGGGTGAAGTTGGGGTTGGGCTTTTCAAACCCGCTCCTGAGGGCCGAAATGCAGGCTGCCTCGAAGCCCTTGGCATCCCCTCCCCAGTAGTCCGGCGGATTGGGAAAGGAGTGCAGGTCATTGCTGCTCGGAGAGGATGAGTAGAAAGTAAAGGATTCGCTCACGCCATTGCGGGTGGATGTGCCATGCATGACTTTTTTAAGCGGACCGATGCAGCCTGCGATCCACTGGGACGGGGGCGCCGCCTCGAAAAACTTTTGCATCTCCACCGCCGAGGCACCACCCACCATCCCCCGGGCAAGCCTTTTTCCAAGCGGACCAAGGCCGTCGATGTCCCCGATCCCCGCAGTGGCGCCGTCGGCCACGCACTCAGCCGTATAATCGCCGGCACCCACGCAGGCGGCCCGGGCACTGGCCACGAGCGAGGGGTCAATCTGCTTTTGCAGGCTGGCCACCTTCTCGGGCATGGAGGCGCAAAGCTCGTTTGAGCGTTTTTCGATCCCGGCCCTTCCACCCATCTCGCAGTATCTCGGATCAGAGGAGAGCTGATCGAGGAGTTTTTCCATGATCGACTTGCGCTCCCCGATAAAGCAGGCGTTGGAGGCCACGAAACGCCTCAGGTCCATCTCAGTGGTCCGAGTGTGGGTGGTGGATCCCGAAGTGGTGACCTCACGACTGATCACCGTACCCTTGGGGGTCAGCGTGTGACCCTCGAGGCACCTCGAATACATTTCGCCGCAGGAGCGCTCGAACGACGAGACTGCCTGCCCAAGGGCGGGCCAGGACACGTCCTTGGACTGGTTCCACCAGGAGTCCCTGAACTCACGACCCTGGAATACCTTGTCCTTGATCAGGGCATACTTCGCGGGCGAGGCCTGCAGGAGGTCCTCGGGTGAAATCACGAAGGCTGCACAGCTCTCGGCGAAATCCTCGCCAGGCTGGTCACCGCCATAGGAGGTCACGAACTTCTCGCCTCCCGCACTGGCCCAACCCGAATCGGAACCCGGCTTGGGAGACCACTTGCTGAGCTCGCGGAATCCCCAGCCAGCCTTCTCGCTGTACATCTGCGAGCCGCCGTTCTTGTAGATGTTGCCAAAGTCCCAGTTGTGGCAAATCTCATGGATCAGGGTGTGCTGTGCGCCGCTGGACTGGGAGAGCTCGAGGGGCTTGTATCCCGGGTTTTCACTGATTGAGTCATACGAGATGATAGAGCCCATGTAGGCAGCAGTATAGGCAATGACGCCGTGCCCATGGCCATGCCCCCGGTATCCATCCGCCACGCGCAGGATTTTTTCGAGATGGGGCAGCCTTTGCAGTTCGCGGGGAAGCTTGCGACTCAGATCCTCGAGCTCGCGCACTTCGTAGGGCTTCCAGAGCTGTTCGACGAACTTGTTGCCTCCAACCCTGTTTTCTTCCTGGCTCACGCTGAGTGCATAACCCGTGCGCGCATGGAACATGAGGGTACGCTGCGCGAGCTCTTCACTGCCGTAGATCGCGGTCAAGGCACAAAGCGGGGTCGAACAGGTGCTGGCGGAAGTGCTCCACCGAGAGTGTGGCTTGCCTGCCACGGTTGCGCGCAGGGCTTCGATCTCCTCCCGGGTTCCAGTGAAGCTGCGACCTCCCACGGTTCCCTTCACCACCGGCTTGTCGCCGAAGAGCCGCTTGTACTCACGGGCGGCGTCCTGCTGCTGGAGTTCTTCCTGGGTCGGACACTCCGGGACCGCCAGGCTCGCCAGTGCTTCAACCTGCGCGCTGACTGTCGCGCCGCGTGGAATGCAATTTTCATCGGCAAACGAGCGGCCGGCCAGCACAAGGAGCAAGGCAAGCGGCAGTGCACCTCGAATCCTGCTCACCGGGAAACCCTCTTCTTGACTGAGCCCGAGTGGCTCTTGGTTTCCTTGAGGCTCGCAGACACGGCGCCGGCAAGCGTCATGCTTCCCTGTGCAGGGGCCCAGGGCCGGGTGATGGAGATGCGACTGGTCTTTCCACGATAGAGCTCGACCCGGACTCCATGGTCCGCGGCCTCGAAGGATCGAATTCCGCGCAGGACATCCCCGGAGACCGGCACGTCCACCAGCCTTCCCTTGAGCTTGCCGGGCAGGAGCACGGAGGGATCCACGGGATCAGCAGGCTCCACGATCACCGAAGACAGTACGCCATCCGAGAACTCCAATGTCGCAGCCCCGTCGCCCTGGTAGGTCCAGGTCGTGCCAGACTTATCGGAGGGCGGGCCGAGCCTGCCCTGTACGGCCGACTCGGTCATGCCCATCTGGAGCGCCACGAAATCCTGGGTTCGGAATGTCGAACCCCGGGCTGCCGCGATCCAAGCCATGCCCACCAGTGCTGCGCAGATGATGCGTTTCACCTCTGCCTTATCGGCAACTCTCGCACTCGAATTTCCGGACTTAACATTCGTCACTGTCAGTTCGGACACACTGACAGGCGTGTTTGGGCTCGGATAAATTGGAACGATGGCCCTCCTGCGGCACGCTTTTCCAATCCTCCTCGCCGTCGTGCTTTCTTCATCCCAGGCCGCCTGGAGTGCCGGAAGGAAGAAGCCCTCCATCTGCTCGGATGGGAAATGCGAGGTCGTGTTTTTCGACGATTTCATCGGGCCGCAAAAAGGGGAGGATCCCTGGTGCTACGAACGTGAGCCCGTTTGCACCGGCGGCAGCAACATGGAGTGGATCTCCACCGCGGCCTGCAGCCCACTCCCCGCATCCACCAAGGCCAAGTTTGCCAAACTCAACAAGTGCGTCTGGAAACTCTGGGAGGGCTACGGAATCTACGGCGGCGGCACCGGCCCCAGTGACCTGCCCAATGCCTTCCGATTCGATCCACGCCAAGTGGAGGTGAAAGATGGCCACCTCCTGCTCACCGGCCAGCCCAGCCCGGAATCCCAGTCCGAGGGAATCAAGGTGGGCGATCCCGCCTGCGCACAGGGAACCGGCAAGCCCATGAAATGTGCATTTGTGTCGGGCGGCGTGGACTCAAGGCCCGATCGCTCCGCGCTCCATCCGGGATTTGACTTTAGATTTGGTCGAATGGAGATCCGTGCTCGCTTCGAGATGGGGCCCGGATCTTTTCCCGCCTTATGGCTCACCCCCACCCGTGACCCGCCGTGGGCCGTGCGCGACTCGCGCAAGGAACCCCCGTCCAGCAATCGCTACACCCAGGAGATCGACATTCTCGAGATCTTCCCGGGTAATCCAGTCATCTACTACGACAGCAGGCTTCAGAGGCAGGTCAGCTCGGTTTACTCCAATGCCACCCAGACCCTGCATTACGGCCACAATTACGGGGATCACCACGGCTTCATCCCCAAGGGAGTCGAGCTCAAGCCGGGAGATTACCATGTCTACTCGGCCGACTGGGACGCCGAGCAGATCGTGTTCAAGATTGACGGGGTCGAAAACCACCGGATTGACCGTGACACCAAGGACAACCGTGGCCTCAAGGATGGGGTTCCCGATCGCGAAATGTTCTTCTACCTCGACCAGCAGCTCTCCAAGGGCAAGTACCTGAGCGCATCCAAGCGCTGGCTCAATGACCTGCGCGATCTGACCGGCACGGTCCGGATGGCCATCGACTGGGTCAAGGTATCCGCCCCCCGCACGCGCGGCGCTTCACTCGTGCAGATTCCCCACCCTCCCTTGGTTGACGGGGTGAAGTACGACATCGGGGCCGGAACCAACCCCATGGGCAAGGCGGTATTGCGATATCCCGCACTCCAGGGCAACTGCCCCTGGGGTGGTCGCTTCGAGGCGTCGTTGGGCAAATGCATGGTCAAGGAGCTCTCGTTTGATGCGATCGGCCCGGCATCCGACACTCCCCCGATCTACTTCGTGCGCACTGGAATCAAGAATAATCCGGGGATTTACTACGGCTATTCCTCGAAGGACCTTCCCCGCGGATGCGCAAATGGGGGAGCCCTGGTCCCCGCGCTGCAATCAGAGGTCTTGCGATACGGCCCGCATGTCTGCCGCGTGGAGCTCATCACTCCGCAGGGCCCAGCGCTTTCGCCGGGAATCGCCTACTCGATCCTCGCTCCTGAGAATGGGTCCAACTTTGGGATCTACTATGATGCGGTCAACGGCCAGTGCCCCTACACCGGGACAAAGGTCGACGACATCGGCAGCATCTATGGAAGCAACTACTGGAGGCCGGCCTGCAAGGTCATCGACCTCTCCAACTCAGGCATCGACAAGCTCAGGTCGCTGGAGCTCGTGATGGATGGCGCCGATCCCGCCAAGCGCGGCCTGTGGTACCGAAACGACTACTGAGCGAGCCGACAAAAATCCGGTTCAAAAGTTGCGCATTTCTTCCGCTTTCTGAGTCCCCCCAGAGAACAGACTTAGCTATAAGTATTTGAAACTACTGGCCTTAGAGAAAAACAGTGTAATAACGCACCGCCCAACAAAAAGGGTTGCACGCACCGTGTAATAAAGATATGGTTCGCCCGACCAAAAAGGTCAGGAGTTCCAAATCTTTCATGGTTAACGATGTCTCTACCCTGAAAAAACAGACCACCCGCCTGAAGCTCCTCAATGAGCTTTCGACGAACCTTCAGGACCTCCTGAAGAGCGAGTCTTTCTTTCAGGAGGTCGTGAACCTTGTCCAATCCAAGTTCCACTTCTTCGCGCTCAGCATCTGGAGCGTGGACCAGGCCGACGGCTCGACCCTTCAGCTCGAAGCCCAGGCCGGAGCCCATGCCCAGCACATCAAGATCGGCCACAAGCACCGCCTTGGAATCCTGGGTCATGTCGTGCGTTCGCGCAGGAGCTACCTTGCCAACGATCTCTCCAAGGACCCGTACTACTCGACTGCTTCCATCCCGGTCGTCTCCCAGAGCGAGCTGACCGTCCCCGTGATCAAGGACGGCGTGCTCACTGCCGTCATCAATGTGGAGAGCGACCACAAGGCCGCGTTCGACGAAGACGATGTCATCACGATCGAAGCCGTCGCAGGCCAGATCGCCGTGGCGCTCGCCAACCAGAAGCTCTACGCCGAGACGCGCAAGTTCAACCTCACGCTCCAAAAGACGGTTGAAGAAAAGACCCTCGAGCTCCGCAAGGCGCACGAGCAGATCCTCGAGCAGCAGCAGCAGCTCCAGACGGAGAACAAGGCACTGAAAAACCTCGTTCGTGCCGAAGAAAAAGACGGAAATCTCGTCGGAGAGATCATCGGCAGGAGCCCGGCACTTTCGAGCCTCATCACGATGGTCGACAAAATTGCCCCGACCTCAGCCACGGTTCTCATCCAGGGCGAGAGCGGGACCGGCAAGGAACTCATCGCACGCAAGCTCCACTTCCAGAGCGAACGGAGCGACAAGCCCTACATCATCGTCAACTGCGGTGCCCTCCACGAAAACCTGCTCGAGAGCGAGCTTTTTGGCCACGAGAAGGGCTCCTTCACGGGAGCGGTCGCCCAGAAGATGGGTCTCTGCGAGCTGGCCGATGGCGGGACGATCTTCCTCGACGAGATCGGCGAGATGCCGCTCGAGCTCCAGGCCAAGCTCCTGCGCTTCCTTCAGGAGGGTGAGTTCTACCGCATCGGCGGCAAGCGCCCGATCCAGGTCGATGTCCGCGTGGTGAGCGCCACCAACCGTGACCTTGAAGTGGAAGTCCGTGAAGGCCGTTTCCGCGAAGACCTCTTTTACCGACTCAATACGATCACGCTCCGCATGCCCCCGCTGCGCAAGCGCAAGGAGGACATCGCCGCCCTGGTCACCCACTTCACCAAGGGGAGCTACCAGATTGCCCCACGCGTGACGGATGCCCTCATGACCTACGACTGGCCGGGCAATATCCGCGAGCTCCAGAACACGATGGAGCGCCTCAAGATCCTTTCCGAGCGCAACGAAATCCGTTTCGAGGACCTGCCGGCCAACATCAAGGCGGCCGTCGAGTCCCCCGCCCCGGGTCCTGCTTCCGGCGAGGCAGCGGCCAGCCCGACCCCGGGCCTGCCGCTCGAGCAGGTGGAGCGAAGCCACATCCTCAAGACGCTCGATCACTTCCAGGGCAACAAGACCAAGGCCGCCCATTCGCTCGGAATCACGATCAAAACGCTCTACAACAAGCTCCACCGTTATGAGGCCGGCGCATCAGCTTCGCTTGCAGAATAACCGCAAAACAAGTTAGGAACTCACCACCATGACCAAGAAAAAAGCCGCTCCCGCAAAAGCAGAAAAGCCAGCCAAGGCAGCCGCCAAGGTCTCCGCAAAAAATTCGGATGATCCAGTTGCCGCCGCTCGCGCAGCCGAAGAGGGCGCGGGCGACGCTGAAGAGGTGGACGAGGACGAAGCCGCGGCAGCCTCGGGCGGCGGCGGTGGTGGAGGCAACGCAGCTGCACTTGCAGCAGCGGGATCCGGCGAGATGTCGGCCTCCTTCAAGAACTTCCGGCACCACCCGGACATGGAAAACTTTTATCGGTTCATCTACGAAAATGACCTCCGCCACGAGGCGCTCGCCATCCTGAACACCCTCCGCAAGGACAAGGGCGTGCCGGCACCCCAAAAGGCAGCCACCCCGAAGAATGCAGCCCAAAAGAACGCCAAGGTACCCGTAGCCAAGACGGCTGCTGCAAAGGTGCCCGCCAAGGCTGCTCCAAAGGCCTCCGCAAAGACCCCGGTAGCCAAGGCACCGGCCAAGGTGGTTGCCAAGGCCGCAGCGAAGGCTTCTGCCGGCAAAGCCAAGCCCGGCAAGTCAGCCCGCAAGTAAGCTCAGCTCAGTTATCGACGGGCGAATGCCCTGAGGTAGTCCGCCAACGCAAACGCACCCTCCTCGGGAAATGCGTTGTAGACGCTCGCGCGGAAGCCCCCCACCGAACGATGGCCCTTGAGGCCATCCATCCCAAGCGCCTGCGCACCCGCGAGGAAATCCGCTTCGCGCTGGGGGCTCTTCAGGCGGAAAGTGAGGTTCATGTTGGAGCGGTGCTCGGCCACGGTGACCGTTGGCTCGTAAACACTCGGAAACTCATCGAGCGCCGAGTAAATGGCCTGGGCCTTTCGGTCATTGCGCTCAGCCACCACCGTCACCCCACCCTGCTCCTCCACCCACTGGAGCGTGAGCGAAAGCACGTAGATCGGAAATACGGGCGGAGTATTGAGGAGCGAATCGGCGGCCTCATGGGCCCGATAGGACAGGATGGAAGGAATCTCGGTCGAAGCCTTGGCGAGGAACGACTTGCGAACCACGACGACCGTCACTCCGGCGGGGCCCAGATTCTTCTGTGCGCCCGCATAGATCAGATCAAAACGTGAATGATCCCGGACAATACCCAGCAGGTCCGAAGACGCATCCACCACCAGGGGTACGCCGAGGGTGGGAGGCACGGACTTCCACTGGGTGCCCTCGATCGTATTATTGGTAGTCACGTGCACAAAAGAAGCGCTGGGATCGAACTTCCAGGACTCAGGCAGGCGCGCAAACTTCAGGGGCTCGGAACTTCCGGCTACATTCACCCCGCCAAAGCGCCTGGCCTCGGCAATGGCCCGCCCACTCCACTCGCCCGTATGCAGGTAATCGGCGGACGCACCCTTGGACAAGAAGTTCATGGGCACCATGGCGAACTGCATCGTCGCGCCGCCGCCCAAAAAGAGCACCGTGAACTCGTCGCTGGAGAGCCCCAGCAGCCTCAGCAGGCGCTCCCGGGCCCCCATATGGATGGCCTCGTAGTCTTTGCCGCGGTGGGACACTTCCAAGATGGACATCCCGGAGCGTCCCAACTCGAGGACGCCACGGCTGGCCTCCTCGAGGACGGAAACAGGGAGAATGGATGGGCCTGCGCTGAAGTTATAGATCCGCTTCATGATTTTCGCCTTCTATGCTACTTCCAATCCCATCGGTGAGTCATTAGCTCAGTCGGTAGAGCATCACACTTTTAATGTGAGGGTCGATGGTTCGAATCCATCATGACTCACCACTTCAAAACCTACTCCTCATGTTTACTACGCAAGACCTGGCTGTCATCGGATTCCTGACCTTCCTCGAAGGCATCCTCTCCATCGATAACGCCCTGGTTCTTGCCCTGTTGGCAAAGCCCCTGCCGCCACAAATGCAACGCAAGGCCCTGACGTATGGCCTCGTCGGCGCAGTGGTGTTCCGACTCATTGCCCTGAGCCTCACCACCTACCTCATGCAGTGGGGCTGGGTGAAGTGGGTGGGTGGCGGCTACCTGGTCTACGTTTCGGCTTCGCACTTCCTCAAAAAGAAGGAGGAAGAGGACGCTCCCGGGGAAAAGAAGATCTCCGCCTCAAGCCAGAAATGGCTCTTCTGGAAGACCGTGCTCGTCATCGAACTCACGGACATCGCTTTTGCCGTCGATTCGATCCTGGCCGCCGTAGCGCTCTCCAACAAGTTCTGGGTCGTGTTCACCGGAGGATTGCTTGGAGTGATCCTCATGCGTGTTGCGGCCAATGCCTTCATCACGCTGCTCGACAAGTTCCCCCGAATGGAAACCACGGCCTACCTCCTGGTGCTCATCATCGGCATCAAGCTATTGGTCGATGCCGCCCATTTTCCGGGCGTGGACTTCCATTCGAGCTCAAGTCCCGCATTCTGGATCTTCTGGCTCTCGATGGCTGCCGCGCTTGCAGTGGGACTCATCCGGCCTTCCAAAAAGTAGCTTCGACGGTATTGCCGTAGCCTCCACCGGCCTCCACGAACCTCACATCCCCTCCCTGGAGCCGTGCAATCTGGCGCGAAAGGTAGAGCCCCAGCCCAAGGCCTCCTGCCGAGCTGTATTCGAAGGGTTCAAAGAGCTTTTCGGCATCCTCGGGAGCAATGCGCTGGCCCTGGTCGCGGACCCTCAGGCTCAGTCCCTTCCCCTCCTCCACCAATTCCAGCAGCACCTGCCCACCCTCGGGTGAGCGCCGGATGGCCTGCATGCTCAGGTTGGTGATGAGCTCGTCAAACCGGAGGGGATCAAGCCGGGTGGCCAGCCGCTCCGGCAGCTCCATCCTCAACTCCACTCCCGCTTCCTCAGCAAGGATCTTGAGCCTGCCCTCATGCAGCTCCCTCACCGCCCGGGCCGCATCGAGCGGAATCGGCTCCACTCCAAAACGTCCCGCCCTGATCTTGGACAGGTCCAAAAGACCATCCGTGAGCTCCACGAGCTTTTCGACTTGGCGGAGCATCGTGCGGGCAAATGAAAGGTGCCTCTCCTGTTCGCGCGCAAGCTCATCGGGATCCACGGGCAGGCGCTTGGTCCGGAGCATGCGTTCCTGGAGCTGCATCAGTCCATAAAGCGCCGTGAGCGGAGTCTTGAGCTCATGGCTCGCGATGGCGAGGAAGCGATCCCGGCTCTCGAGGCGATCCAAGGCTTCCTGCTCGATGGACAGATGAAAAAGATGGAGCGCCGCGGGCAAGAGCTCCCACTCGTCGTGGATCCCGGGCTTATTTGCACCCATGTTTTTATCAAGCCGTGCCGCAATCCATCCCAGCGTGCCGGAGGCGTTTCGCCAGGGAATCCAACCCACTGCGCCCTCGGGAGTCTGCACTCGCCTCGGCACCCAGGGCATGACATCCCAGCTCGCATCGATGGCTGGAAAAGGCCCCTCAGTGCTTGCCGCCCTGAGTCCCGGTCGAAGCTCCAGCCAGATGCGAGCCCCCGCACCTCCCATGCCCAGGATCTGGGAGACCTCGCCGCAAAGGACCGAAGGCTCCGACAGCTGCGTTCGCTCCCTCAGCCACTTCGACCAAAGACGAGTCCGGGCGGTATCCATGCCCTTCCACCCTGCGAGCGGCAGGCCACCCTTCATTCTGTAACCTTTTTCAGCAACCTTTTTACTCAAGCTTTGCTGTCAGACTTCCGACACACGAGTCATGGCGGAAACCCCTCCCCAGACCAATCCTCCCTCCCACCCGATCTGGTGGGGATTCTGGCTTGGTTTTTGGGGTTTTGTAGCCTTGAGCCTGGGCGGCATCTGGTGGAAAGCCCGCCAGTCCGGAACCCAGGCCGTCTGGTTCAAGCGACCGACCGCTGCCGAAAGCCGAATGATTGCTAGCGAGAAAGGCAGCGCAGGAGTTCTTCCTTCAGCTGATTCTGATCAAAAGGCTTCACCACAAAGCCCGTCACGCCGGCCGACTTTGCCTCGGCCCACTGCTCGCGCTGTCCCTGCGAAGTGATCATGAGAACGGGAAGCGCGCGCGTCGCTTCCAATTGTCGGATTTCACGGACCAAATCCACGCCTTCAATCCCTGGCATGAGCCAGTCGGTCAGGACCAGGCCAAAGCCGCCTTCCTGGACGAACTCCCAGGCCTGCTCTCCGTCCTCGGCTTCAACGATCTCCAGAAAACCCAGGTCCTCGAGCATCTCCCGGATGATGGAGCGCACGGCCGGCATGTCGTCGGCGATGAGCACCCTGGGTCTTGGCGATGGGAACTCCGGTTTCACTCCAAAAGTTTAACCCGCTTTTGGCCGATAGGTCACCTTGAGAGCACCGCGACATGAAGAATCGAATCTGGTTATTCCAGCTACCGCTGATCGCCCTGTTTGCATTCGCATTCTGGGTGCATGAGGCGGGCGTCGTGGGCGATCTCCACAACCCGTTCCTCCGCGAGCGCCTCTTTCCGAGCCTCAAGCGCTTTTCGAGCCTGTTCCTGGACTGGAAGTTCAATAGCCGAGGTCCGCACAAGCCACGCAACAACGTGGTCGTGGTCGAGATCGACAGCAAGTCGATCGACGGAGTCGGCCGCTGGCCTTGGGATCGAGAGTTCATGGCATTCCTGACCGAGACCGTGTTCGCCCACGGAGCAAAAGTGGTTGGATACGACATCACTTTCTCGGAGCCCAACCAAAAGGTCTCGCAACAGCTCCGGGAGTTCCTCGAGGCTAAGAAGCTCGGCGAATTCGCCAATGACTTCGAAACCGACTTCAAGCTCGCCGCCGTCATCGGCAAATATCGCGAAAAGCTCGTGCTTGGATGGATGAACGAAGGCCTTTGCCAGCCGATCTATTCCTCCCCTGAGAACTGCCAGTTCCAGGAGGAATCCCTCCAAAAGCTCGTGCCCGAAAATTTCCACGAATTCGGATACGCAGTCGAAGGCACCTCAAAGAAACTCAAGGACTTCGACCCCTGGAAGAGCCCCTTCATCACTCCCATCCAGCTGATCCCCAATATCCCGGAGTTCAATAATCTCGCTATGCACCAGGGAACCGTCGAGATCCAGCCGGACCCCGACGGCGTGATCCGGCTCACCAACGCCATCCGATACGTGGGTGGATCGCTCCAAAAACCCCTCGCCTTTGCGATGGCGGAGGCGGGAACCGGCAAGGCCTTCAAGCTCTCGCTCGATACGGACAAGACACTCAAATCACTGAAACTCGGTGAGGATGGCCCCCTGCTCCCGGTCACACCTACGGGTGCCTTGAGCGTAAACTACCGCGGCCCGAGGCGAACCTTCACCTATGTCTCGGCCGTGGACCTCATGTCCTACGAAGGCGGCGAGATCGAGGCCGAGATCGACCACCAGATCAAGCGGGTCAAGCCCGACGAAGTCCTCAAGGATGCCTATGTACTGATCGGCCTGAGCGCGGTGGGAGTCTACGACATGCGGGCTTTTCCGTTCGACTCGAACGTGCCGGGGGTCGAAGGCCACGCCACCGCACTTGACAACATCCTCTCTGGAGACTTCCTGAGCTACGGCCCGCTTGGACGCGAAAAGGCTTCACTGATCCTGTTCATCCTCCTGATCGGAGGCGGGATCCTTTTCGCCGTGGCGATCGAAAAGCTCGAGTCCATTCCAGCCCTCATCCTGGGTGCCTCGACCCTTGGCGTTCTTGGACTATTTGATTCGAAGCTCCTTTTTGCCAGGGACATCCACTGGAACTTCAGCTTCCTCTACGCCCAACTCCTGATCACGTTCGTCATCACGAACGCCATCAAATACGTGCTCGAAGAGCGCAACAAGAAGTTCATCAAGGGCGCCTTCTCCAAGTACGTCGCCCCGGCGATCGTCGACTCGATCCTCAAGGACCCGACCAAGCTCACCGTTGGCGGTGAACGCCGCGAACTCTCGATCCTCTTCTCGGACATCCGCGGGTTCACGACTTTTTCGGAGCGGATGGACCCAAAGCAGCTCGCGGCCTTCCTCAACGACTACCTCGGCATCATGACCGACGTCGTCTTTGACAACGAGGGCACGCTCGACAAGTACATCGGTGATGCGGTCATGGCGTTTTGGGGCGCCCCCCTCGACCAGGCCAAGCACGCGGCCAATGCCTGCAAGGCTGCCAAGATCATGCTCCAAAAGCTTGCTGAGCATCGTCCGCGCTTCCAGTCGCAGTATGGCGTTGAGGTGAACATTGGCATCGGCATCAACTCGGGCCTCGTCAACGTTGGCAACATGGGCTCGGACCGCATCTTCGAGTACACGGTCATCGGCGACCATGTAAACCTCGCCTCCCGCCTCGAAGGACTGACCAAGTACTATGGCGCCGGAATCGTGACTTCACGCTTCACCTTCGACCTGATCCTCAAGGGTGGCGAGCCGCTGCCGGCGCATCGCACGCTCGACTCGGTCAAGGTCAAGGGCAAGAAGGACGCCATCGAACTCATCCAGGTGCTCGAGCGCGACTATGATGCCGAAGGCCTCAAGCTCTTCGAAGAAGCGCGGCAGCTCTACCTGCAGCAGAAGTGGGACGAAGCCATCATCCGGTTCAAGGAGGCCAGCGCCAGGCTCGAACCCGGCGAGGCTGGCGACGGCCCCAGCCTCATGTATATTGAAAGGTGCGAGGAACTTAAAACCACGGGCGTCGAATCCGACTGGGACGGCGCCTGGAAAATGACTAGTAAATAGCCATGCCAATCTCAACCCCCACGCCAGGACAGGCACAGCAGACAGGCGGCGTCCCCACGCTCAAGCTCAAGAAGGGGCAATACCTCTTCAAGGAAGGTGAGAACGCCGGTGCGATGTACCTGCTCAAGACCGGCAATATCCGCATCTTCAAAAAGAAGGGCGACTCGGACATCGAGATCGAGACGATCCGAAGCGGCCAGATCCTGGGGGAGCTTGCCTTCCTGGACGGAAATCCGCGCTCAGCTTCGGGAGAGGCGCTCACGGACTGCGAACTCGTGGAGATCTCGGGCCCGAGCTTCCAGGGAGTGCTCGACAAGATCCCGGAGTGGCTCAAGATCCTCATGCGCACGCTCGTGACCCGTCTTCGCGTGGCAAGCACGCGCATCCGCCAGCTCGAGAGTGCGAGCACGGAGTTTGTCTTCAGTGACAAGGAGGGGAAGCGCGTCTCCCAGTACGTGTACCTGCCCGCCAACGAGGTGATGAAGGTGGCCACCGGGATCCTGCTGGTGGGGACGCGATGGGGACAACCCGCCGAGATCGATGGCAAAAAGGGAATCGACCTCCGGGTTGCGCTCCTGCAGCGCTACGTCAACCAGATCATGGGACTTCCCGTCGCCAAGCTCACGAGCGTGATGGATGCGTTCTCGCAGGCGGGCTTCATGAAGACGGACGAGGCCACGGGCAATACGGTGCTGCTCGACATCAACTTCCTGGAGAGCCTCATCCATTACATGAATGAGGAAAACCTCCAGGATCCCTCCAAGCGCCATGACGTGAGCAACCGCGGCTTCCTGATCATGGGACTGCTGGCCAAGCACATGGCGCGCTACCCCAGGGACTCCAACGGAAATGCCCAGGTCAACGTGGCCGAGATCCTCAAGCTCGAGACCTCGGTGGACGGCAAGGCGCCCTTCCGGATGGATGACTTCGCGGAAATGGTGAAGCTCGGTTATGCCTCCAACGTGGCGGCCAAGTCAGGCGACGAAGTCCTGACCACGATCCATGTCGAGTCATTCATGCAGTCGGCGCGCCTGCAGCGTGCGCTGAAGTGCATCGAAGCGGTCAACGAGCAGAAAAAGAAGGCAGCGCAGGGAAAGTAGCGGCTTAGGCCAGCTCGGGGCGTGAAGCCTTGACGGCGTCCACGACCTTTTTGATGTCTTGTGCGCGGTCCTTGCGCGCGACCAGCAGCACCTGGTCGGTCTCGACGATGATGAGATCCTCCACACCGAGTGCAGCCACCCTGCGACCGGGCACATCGACCACGAGCCCCTGCGAATCGATGGCAGTGACCTCCCCTTCGAGCCCGACACCCCAGGGCTGTACCCTGCCCTGTGCGCGGGCAAGGAGCTCGACCGAGGTCCAGCTCCCGAGGTCATCCCAGCCGCACTCAAGCTTGAAGGTCACGACATTTGCGGCCTTTTCCATGATCCCAAAGTCAATCGAAGTGGCGGTCATCTGCGGATAGGCCTTGAGCACATCGCCTCCCGAAGCCTGCCAGGCACGGGACATCTCGGGCATCAGGCGGTCGAACTCGGCCAGGATCGACTCGACCTTCCAGACAAACATGCCGCCATTCCAAAGGTAGTTGCCTTCGGCGACAAACTTGCGGGCGCGCTCAAGATCCGGCTTTTCCACGAAGGCCTCGAGCTTGACCGGCCCCTGCGCGGACCCGCCCCGGGCGATCTTGAGGTAGCCGTAGCCCGTCTCGGGACGCGAAGGAGTGATCCCCAGCGTGACGATCTCTCCAGTGGTGCGCGCATGTTCGGCAGCCTTGCGAACCGTCGAGACAAATGCAGGAACGTCCTTCATGAAGTGGTCCGAAGGCATCACCATCATGATGCCCTGCGGATCGACCTTCTGGATCTCCCGCGCAGCCCAGTAGATGCAGGGAGCGGTATTGCGACCCTGCGGCTCGGCCAGTACGCGGGCACCACCCGCCTGGGCAGTGACGGGATCTGCAAGCGAAGTCGTGGTCACGATCCAGCGATGCGAAGTGGGAATCCAGCCATCAAACCGGTCCAAGGTCTGCTGGAGGAGCGTGCGACTCGAGAGACCTTCGAATGCGAGGAGCTGCTTGGGCTTTTTGGATGTGCTCTTGGGCCAGAAGCGGGTGCCGCTCCCACCGGCCATGATGACGAGATGGACGGAAGACATCAAAGGGTCCTCAGGAGGTGCGGCCGTAGCTGTCTTCGAGCCGGACGACATCGTCGAGCTGCGGAGTCGAGACTTCAAAGACATTGCAGTCTTCGACAGCAATCATGCGATGCTTGCGACCCACCGGAATGTGATGGGCTTCGCCCGGATGGAGGAGGATCTCCTCGATCACTCCTTTTTCATTCTCGAACACGAAGTTCATCACGCCCATCTGCACGAAGATCGTCTCTTCCTTCTGGCGATGGTACTGAAGCGAGAGCTTATGGCCCTTGCGGATGTGGAGCATCTTGCCGACATAGTCGCCGGTGCGTGCCCAGATCAGTTCATAGCCCCAGGGCTTCTCGACTTTGGTGATGGTCTGCTTGGCCATTTTTAGTTCCTTTTACTTCCATGAACTGGGAGCCACGACAAATCCGGCGATCGCGCCGCGAGCCTTGAGCTCGGAGCCCGACTTCTGGGCGGCGTCCTTGGTTTCGTAACCGCCCTGGTAGACGCGGTACCAGCGCCCCTTGGACGGGATGCTGACTTCGCGCACCCAGGGAGTAAGGCCCGATTCGGCCAGTTTTTTGAGGGTGATCTCAGCCTTGCCGGCATCAGTCACCGCAAAGGCGGAGATTTGGAGCGTGAACTTGCCCTCGGGAGCAGCACGCTTGAGGCCTTGTGCCAGAAGTGCCGAAACCTCTGCAGGCTCCTCACCGGACTCGCGGGGTTCGCCCGTCTTTTCGGCGACGGAAACCTTGGGAAGATCAACCTGGCGGGAAGTCTCGAGGCGCAAGCCGGACTTGGCCACTTCCTCGCGAAGCCCCTCTTCGGCCAGGACTTCGGCGGTCCCTTCGGCGTTGGCCACCTGTTCCTGTGCCTCGTGCCGGGTCGGCTCGTGGTCGGCCAGGTGGTTCACTTCCGGAGCTTCTGCTCCGGAGCCGTGGCCTTCGCCGGCATGGGTGGCGCCGGCATGCGTGGCGGCAGCCTTGGGGGGGACGCGCTTTCCGAGGTGAATCCCGAAGGTGAAGGCAAAGACCCCCACCATCGCTGCAAGTCCAAGCAAAAGAAGGACTTCTTTTCGCTCGTAGATCAGGATCCGGGACTTTCTTTCCATCCTTTGGTGATAGCGAGCGGGCCCCCCCAAAGTCAACGGCACGATTTGCGCACTGCCGGCCGGCCCATACGGAGGTTTCCCCATGAAATTCCCAAAAAGCGAGGCTGGGCAGGGCCTGACCGAGTACCTGATCCTGCTCGTGCTGATCTCCCTGGTCTCCATCGCAGCAGTCCGGTCGCTGGGCTCGACCATCCAGCGGAAAATCCAAATGGCCCGTGAGCACATCAACCAGGTGAGTGCGAGCGGCGAGCGGGACTAGTCGTGCTGGAATCCCTCCTGGCCACCTTGCTTGCCGTCGGGCTCATGGCCGGGGCAGGCGGTCTGTTCCACTCCTCCTGGCAGCGCTACCGATGCGCACGCCTGGCCTTTGAAAAGGCACATCAGGCCCTGCTGGGCGGCTTCGTGCCGCATGCCCGTGTCACGATCCGGGAGGATTCCCGGGTCGTGGTCGCCACGGCCCGCTGCGGGCCGATCCATGAACAGGTGGGATTCCTCAAGCTGGAGGCCTGGAAATGACCTTCCCGCTCGTGATCCTGCTCGTCATGATTTCCAGCTCGGGCGCCGGAATGCTGGGGCTGCTCCAACTCTGGCAGAAAAAGGTCCGAATCCAGCTCACGCTGGATGAATGTGCCGCAAAGTTGGCCTTGGAGCTCCGGGAGACCCAGCAGGAGCTGGAGCGGCTGAACCTCCTGGTCACGGCTGCACGTGCGGCCCAAACCCCCGAGGCGGCGATCGCCGCGGCCGCCCTGCAGGAAGGCTTGCTCCTGAGATGGGATCTCCGCCGAGTGGTGCAGCTCCGGCAAAGCCAATGTCCAGTCCCGGCCCTCCATCTTCCGGAGTTCCTCAAACCCCTTCCCTGGAGACGCCCTTCCTCCGATCCGCTCGGTCCGAGGCCGCTTGTTTGGGAGGGAGGCGAGCTCCGGATGCATCTGGCTCGATTCGGGAGGAAAACCCATGTTTCAGTTCGCAGGCAAGAGGGCCGGTGGGTCGCAAGTTTCCGGACAGGCCTTGATTGAGGGGATCACATGGATACTGCTCGCAACACTCATCCTGGTCGCACTCTCCAAAGTCTACGGACTTCGATACAGGGCCTATCGACAGACCCTCAGGTCCGCCGGCGAGTTCACGCGACCTTCCTTCTCTCACTAGCCGTGGCAGGCGGGATCGGCTCGGCCCGGGCACTCGTCTCCCGCTCCAGGGAACAAACCCGCCTCGAAGGGCCCGGACCTGTGCTGCTCAAGACGCTTCTGGCCCGACTTGGCCTCCAAACCAGCTTGACCGGACCCCAGGGTGAACCTGCTCCCGGCAAAGTCACCCTGGCTTGGATGGACCCGGAATCCTTGGAACTCTGGGTCACTCTCCCCGGCTCAGGTGAATGGGTGCCGCTGGGCAAGGGCTGGAACGCGGTGGAGGCCCTCCTCACCCAACTCAAGCCCCAGGGCATTTACCCCGGGACTCCAAAACCCAAGGTCCGCCCCAGGGTTCTCCCCAAGGATCCCCGCCTCTGGCAGTTTTAGCCGTGCCTGGCCAGCTGCACCGATTGACGCAGCCCCTCCCCCGGACTAGGGTGCGGGCCATATGACCAAGCAAAACTCGATTCTGGCAGTGGGCTCCATGGCTTTCGACTCCGTCCGCACTCCGGCAGGCAATGCCGAACAAGTGCTCGGAGGCTCGGTCAACTACTTCTCGGTTGCGGCATCCTTCTATGCCCCGATCCGCGTGGTCGGCGTGGTGGGCGAAGACTTCCCCAAGGGCCACCTCGACTGGCTCTCCAAAAAGAACATCGATGTGAGCGGCGTGCAGATCGCTCCCGGAAAGACCTTCCACTGGGTCGGCACCTACGACGGCAACATGAACGAAGCCAAGACGCTCTCGACCGCGCTCAATGTCTTCGAACACTTCGACCCCAAGCTTCCCTCGCTCCACGTCGATTCGCCGTATGTGTTTTTGGCCAACATCGACCCCGTGCTCCAGCAGCGCGTGCTCGACCAGGTGAGGCCCCCCAGGCTCGTGGCCTGCGACAGCATGAACTTCTGGATCGCCGGCAAGCCCGATGAGCTCAAGAAGACCCTCAAGCGCGTCGACATCCTTTCAGTAAACGAAGGCGAAGCCTTCCTGCTCTCCGGCGAAAAGAACCTCGCCAAGGCCGCAGCCAAGATCCGCGAGCTCGGTCCATCGGTTGTCATCATCAAGCGCGGCGAATACGGCGCGGCACTCTTCACCAAGACCGGCGCCTTCCTCGCTCCGGCCTTCCTCGTCGACAAGGTCGTGGATCCGACGGGCGCAGGAGACAGCTTTGCCGGAGCCTTCATGGGATATCTTGCCGAAGCGCAGGCCCATCGCGACATGGCAACGCAGGACCCCCAGCAGTGGGAAAACGTCCTTCGTCGTGCAGTGCTCGCCGGGTGTGTCATGGCAAGCTTCACGGTCGAGGATTTCAGCCTGCATCGCCTGATGCGCCTCAACTCCCATGAGCTCGTCGATCGCCAGCACGCGCTCATGAAGATGATCACCGTGATCTGATCTCGTCCGGACTTTCTGTATTGGGCGCTCCGCGCGTGGCACTTGGGTTGCTTGCCTGACCGGGCAGCGAACCCATACCTGAGCCTGGAGGCCCAACATGAAGACGACGAAGATCCTGACCCTTTCCACCCTGAGCGCGATGGCAATCCTGCTTTCGGGCGCATCCCTGAGCATTGCCGCGCCCTCCGCCGACACCATCGGAGCATCGAATTCCCACCAGAAGGGTGAACAGAAAGGCGAGCAGAAGGACGACAAGCAGGAAGACAAAAAGGACGAACAGAAAGCGGACCAGAAGTCCGAGCAGAAAGGCGAGCAAAAGGGCAACGAATCCAAGCCGGAACACAGGCCCGGACAAAAGGGCCAGCAGGACGGCAAGGGCTCCTACGACAAGGGCGGACAGAAGGGCCGCGGATTTTCGCGCCTTCGCTGAACGATTCAGGAGCGGGGAGAAGGGAGAGTCCTTCTCCCCGCTTCTACTTTTGCAGCAAATGAAGACTTGAAGGCCTCACGCTCGAAGTGCGAGGCCCTCTGCCGGCATGCACTTTCTCGCTCCATGGATCCGGCCTGAAACCCGGGCGACTCCACCTTGAGGATGGCAGCCTGCAAGGCGTCGATCGTTTGTTCGGCGAAAAAAACTCCGGTCTCGGGGGTCACCGTCTCCAGTGCCCCGCCCTCGGCAAATGCGATGACAGGAGCGCCGGAAGCCATCGCCTCAAGCGGAGTGATCCCGAAGTCCTCCACCCCAGGAAAAACAAAGGCACGGCAGCGAGAATAGAGATCAGCTACGGTCGCGTCGTCGGCAGAACCCAGGAACCGAATGGTCGGACCGGCGATGGCCCGGAGGCGCGATTCTTCCTGCCCGCCACCCACGATCCAGAGCGGAAGCCCCATGCGATTGAAAACTTCGATCGCAAGATCCACGCGCTTGTAGGGCGCGAATGCACCGACCATCAGGTAAAAATCATCGGCCTTGCGAGGACGGGACAGGAAACGCGAAAGGCTCGCGAAAGGATGGAGTACCTGCGATGGCTTTTGGTAAATCCGCTCGACCTGCGCCGCGATGAAGCCGCTGTTGGCAATGAAAAGATCCACACCCAGGCTGGATCTACGATCCCACCGCTGGAACCAGGGGCGCAGGATCCGTGCGGCGGTCCTCGTGAGCCAACCCGCCTTCGAGGGCGAAAAGTAATCTTCAAACCGGTCCCACATGTAGCGCATGGGCGCATGGATGTAACAGGCATGGAAGGCGCCTTCGCGCTTGCGAACCCCCTTGGCCACACAATGGCTCGAGCTCACGATCAGGTCGTAATCCGAAAGGTCCAGTGACTCGATCGCAAAGGGCATGAGCGGAAGGTAATGCCGGTATTTTTCCTTCACGCGAGGGAGCCGCTGCATCCAGGTCGTGACCAGTCGCCTCGCGCGCAGTCCGGGCGAGAGCGTCTCCGGGAAGGCAATCAGCGTGTGGATCGGAGCGTCGGGATAGATCTCGGCAATCGCCTCGAGGACCGCCTCACCCCCGCGCATGCCGGTGAGCCAGTCATGGACGAGCGCGACCTTGGGCGGGCGCCGATGATCCATCTCCCGTCACCGACCCAGTTCGTTTCGAAACGCCTGCATCGTGAGGCGCAGGCCGTCTTCGAGCCCCACCTTCGGCTCCCAACCGAGGAGCGTGCGCGCGCACGTGATGTCCGGGCAGCGGCGATTAGGGTCGTCCTGGCGGCCGGGGAGTTGCGCAATGGGAAGCGTCACGCCCGAAACCTTCTGGATCGTCTCGGCGAACTCGAGAATGGTTTTTTCGACGGGATTGCCGCAGTTCACCGGCTCCGTGATCGAGCTCTCAAAGAGCCTGAAAATACCTTCGACCAGATCCGAGACAAAACAGAAGCTGCGCGTCTGCTTGCCGCCGCCATGCACGGTCAGCGGCTTGCCATCGATCACCTGCCGGGCGAGCTCGGGCACCACGCGACCATCGTCGATGCGCATCCGAGGCCCATAGGTATTGAAGATCCGAACAATACCGCCATTCAGTCCCTGGAGGCGTGTTGCGGTGCTCACGACTGCTTCTCCAAAGCGCTTGGCCTCGTCATAGCAGGCGCGCGGGCCGATCGTATTGACGTTGCCCCAGTAGGATTCCTTTTGGGGATGCTCCAGCGGATCCCCGTAGATCTCGCTCGTGGAAGCGAGCAAGTATCTTGCGCCATGCTTGCGCGCGAGATCGACGGAATGGAAGGTCCCGAGTGAATCCACCCTGAGGATCACAAACGGGATCTTGTCAAAGTCCACGGGACTCGCCGGACAGGCAAAGTGCAGCACTCCGGCCAAACCGTGCCGGGCAACCAGCGGAAGCTTTTCCTCGGGAAGCCCTTCGCTCACATCCAGCTCAACGAGGCTGAAGTGAGGGGATTTGAGCGCTTCCGAGAGGTTGCTCTTGCGACCGGTGACGTAGTTGTCCACCGCCGTGACGGCATAGCCGCGCGAGAGGAAAAGATCACAGAGATGGGATCCGATGAAACCCGCGCCTCCGGTGATGACGACGTGCTTGAGTTTGGAGCTCATGCTTCAGGCCTCGCGTGGGTGTGATGTTCGTAACGATGGCGCCAGAGCAGGACCCAGGCCACCACCCAGAAGAGCTGGTGCTGGACCTTCCCTTCCCAAAAATTAACCTGCGTCAGCCCATTGAGATGGAACACCAGGAAAGCAGCCAGCCAGGCGCGCCCCAGATCGCGGGCCCAGGGAGGGGTTCCGCTTCCGAAGCCGATCCTGACGAGCTCCACGATGAGCCAGATGTTCCAGGCCATCCAGGTCATGAGCCCGAGGATCCCGAGGCTTCCGATGACATCGATCAGGTTGTTGTGGGCATGCCCGACAAAAACCTGTGCACCCTGGCTCGCCTTGGTGAGGTACTGTCCGGCTAGCTCAAGATTGTGGTGCCATCCCGAGCCGGTGAGCGGACGATCCAGGAAGAACTGCCAGTTGGCCTTCCACAGGGCAAAGCGCTCCCCGGTGCCCATGGAATTGAGCATTCGCTCCCGAACGGCGGGCACCTGCCATGCGGCACTGATTGCCACAACCATGGCCACGCCGATGAACAGAAGCTGGCCGATCCTGAGACCGCGATGGAATACGAGGGCAAAAAAGAAAAGTCCCAGCGGGAGGGCGATCCAGAGCATGCGACTGAAGCTCAGCAGCAGCACTGCACCACCCAGAACTGAAGCCACGACCAGCAATCGGCGGTCGATCGACCAGTGCTCACGCAGGGGCTTCGAAAAAACGCCCGCAAGAACGGCAAAAAACGGAAAGATCCAGATGCTCGCCGTGGAGAGGTGATGCCCGAGGAACATCGTTGCGTGGTAATGCCCTTCGAGTCCCGGGATGCCCTGCGGACGCGGCCAGCCGGTGAAGAACTGGAGGCAACCCACGACCGACACCACTCCAAATACGGCGACCCAGGTCCGCCACACACGGGTTTCCTGCCAGCCTTGCAGGGAAGACAGCGCCATGGCCAGCACCGGGGCCCAGGCAAAGTACCAGAGCTTGGCGAGGTCCCCACCCCACCTCACCCGGACCTTATCGAAGCCCTCGAACCGGATGGGAGTGAACTCAAGCCCGAGCAGGCTTGTCACACAGGCCGCAGCCAGCAGGATGCTGACCCAGGCATATCGCCCCAGCACGGGTGACCGAAGCAGGGAACTGCAGGAACGAAAACGGGAAGATTGGGAGCCCCACACCACGAGGGCCAGAGCCACGAGGAACGCACCCAGGCTCATCGTCGCCATCGAAAGCAGGGTGCAGGCCGCATACACGGCCAGCGCACCGGAGAGCAGGGCCGGACGAAATCCCCTCGGGGCGGAAGTCACATCGGTGGTTTCGTGGGCAAGGGTCGTCATTCTAGATGGTCTCTTCAGTGTCTCTTTAGTGCCTCTTTTGCCGTCTCGAGCCCCGGGCCGCAAGCCTGCAGGCTCCAAAGAGCTCACAGCTTTCGCAAACGCCAGGGACGTAACGGTTCTTGCACAAATCTAGGATACCGAGCCTCGCCAATGCAAAGTCATATCGCACGGGATCCCTTGGATCCACCTCCCGGAGCCGCTCCGTGATCTCAAGTGCGGCCTTCCAGTTGAGGGACTTGCGCCTTGTTAGGCCCAGGTACTGGCTGATGCGCCCGACATGGGTATCCAGTGGAAGCACCAGCTGATCAGGCTTCAGCCCGGAAAGCCCTGCCAAGAGCGGCGAACCAGTCATCCAGAGGCCCAGATCCACCCCATTTTTTCCGTCTTTGCGACCCATCCAGCGCAGGAGCATGCACCATCGCTTGCAGCAGCTCCCCTGCGCCGGAGCCGAAAGCAGATGCCCCAGGGAACGGGACGGCGCCCGCCCCGTCCGCTCCCGATGCCAGCGTTTCCAATCCAATAGGACCTGGTCGAGCGCCTGCTCAAAAGTCTCATCCTCAGTCCCCAGATTCCGGGCCAGATGGGCCCCCAGTGACCCGTGCTCCTCCCAGCTCCGTCCCAAAAGCCGGGCCAGTGCCGTCAGGTCTTCATCCCGGTGAAGGCGGTGGACAAAGCCCTCGAGCAACCCCCCTCCCCGGATCCAGGCCGATGGCGAGCCATGGGAGGCCCGGACCCGATCCAGCCAGTCCT
>CAZDSX010000007.1:0-1483 GCA_964508305.1 uncultured Bacteriovorax sp. | reverse complement strand
GAACCAAACGATGCCTCCAATTCCTGTTCTGGATGATCCAGCCAGTCCTGGATCGAACGGCGGATCTGCTTGACGTTGCCGTAAGCCAGCTGGGCCGCCACCAGGGCAACCACCTCCTGATCCCAGGGATCGGCAAACCCATGGACGAACTCCACCGGGTCCGAGGCGAGGTGCTCACGGCGGTGATACCGGTCCCAGACTTTTTCCAAAAAGGGCGCCAGCAAGAGCTGCCGGCCGGGACCATGATTTCGCATCGCGTCCATCGTGATGGAGATTGTCAAAACCGTGCTGCACCCGCTAGATCTTTTCTCCAATGGTTCGTCGCTGGAAGAACTCACTTTTGGCCGTAGCGCTCTCTGCGCCGGTGATTCCGCAGCTGGGCCCGACCACCACCCCAAAAGACATCCTCAAGTGCGAGCGCCAATTCGTGTATCGCAACAAGGTCCTGGCCTGCGACAGCCCGATTGCAGCAGATGGCGAAGGCCTGAGGATGCTGCTTTCAAGCACCCCCGAAGCCCTGGCGTCGCTCGATCGCTACCAGCAGAATCGCCGCTCCATGGTCAACACGGCCTATTTTGGGATGGCTGGCCTCATGATCGCCGCTTTCGCACCCCGCTGGGCCTCCAACCCCTCTGAGCGGAGCCTCTGGATTGGCGGCGGACTCTCGCTGACGCTCGGTAGCTACATCTACGGACGCTCGCGGCTGCGCGCCAATGAGTCGTATCTCGACCAGGCCATTGACCAATTCAATCGCACCAATCCAAATGATCCGATCCGGCTGAACCGCGGGATCGACTCACGACCCTAGGGAGCACCTGATGCCGCTTCGAAAGGACATACGTAAGATCGCGATCCTCGGAAGCGGTCCGATCCTCATCGGCCAGGCCTGCGAGTTCGATTATTCGGGCACCCAGGCCGTGAAGGCCCTCAAGGAAGAAGGCTTCGAAGTCATCCTCATCAACTCCAACCCGGCAACCATCATGACGGATCCGGGACTCGCGGACCGGGTTTACATTGAACCGCTCACTCCGGAATACGCCGAGCGGATTTTGGAGATGGAAAAGCCCGATGCCATCCTCCCCACGATGGGCGGGCAGACGGCACTCAACCTGGCGCTTGCCCTCCATCGAAACGGCGTGCTTGCACGCCTCGGAATCCAGATGCTCGGCGCCTCGCCCGAAGCCATTGACCTCGCGGAAGACCGACAAAAGTTCAAAGCCGTGATGGACCGCCTCGGACTTGAGAGCGCGCGCAGTGAAATCGCCCGCTCGCTTGAGGACGGAAAGCGCATCCTCAAGGAGATCGGACTTCCGCTCATCCTGAGGCCCTCGTTCACACTCGGCGGCGAAGGCGGCGGTGCTGCGCACACCGAGGCCGAATTCCTCACCAAACTCGAGCGCGCCCTCTTTCTGTCACCCACCGGCGAGTGCCTCGTAGAAGAAGACCTCACGGGCTGGAAGGAGTTTGAGCTCGAAGTCGTGCG
>CAZDSX010000006.1:14150-71663 GCA_964508305.1 uncultured Bacteriovorax sp. | reverse complement strand
CTGATGTCCGTGACGGCCTCAAGCCCGTCCATCGGCGCGCGCTGTATGCCATGTTTGATTTGGGAAATACCCACAACAAGGCGTACAAGAAGTCCGCCCGCGTCGTGGGTGACGTCATCGGTAAGTATCATCCTCACGGAGACGTCGCGGTTTACGACACCATTGTTCGCATGGCCCAGGACTTTTCGCTCCGCTATCCGCTGGTCGACGGACAGGGGAACTTCGGCTCCATCGACGGCGACGCTCCGGCGGCGATGCGTTACACCGAAATCCGCATGTCCAAGATCACGGACGAGCTTCTCGCCGACATCGACAAGGAGACCGTCGACTTCGGCCCGAACTACGACGACAGCCTCACCGAGCCGCTCGTTCTTCCCACCAAGGTCCCCAATCTGCTGGTCAATGGCTCGGCTGGAATCGCAGTCGGCATGGCGACCAGCATTCCTCCGCACAATCTTTCCGAAGTGATCGACGCAACCGCCGCGTTGATTGATGACCCGTCGCTCGACACCAATGCGATGCTCAAGTTCGTGAAGGGCCCGGATTTTCCGACAGGCGCATATGCGTTTGGCGGCGAGGAGCTCAAGGAGGCCTATCGCACCGGCCGCGGCACGGTGCGCATGCGTTGCAAGGCTGAGATCGAGACCTTCAAGGGCGATCGTGAACGCATCATCGTGACCTCTCTTCCCTACCAGGTGAACAAGGCCAAGCTCATCGAGAAAATCGCAGAGCTTGTTCGCGACAAGAAGATCGAGGGAATTTCGGACCTTCGCGATGAGTCCGACCGCACCGGCATGCGGATCGTGATTGAGATCAAGAAGGGCGAGAACTCCAACGTCATCCTGAACCGGCTCTACAAGCTGACGCAGATGCAGGATAGTTTCAGCATCAACCTCCTGGCGATCCACAACAACCAGCCCAAGGTTTTCAACCTGCGCGACATGCTTTGGGCTTTTGTCGAGCACCGCAAGGACGTCGTGGTCCGCCGGACGATCTTCGACCTCAAGAAGGCGGAAGCTCGCGCCCACATTTTGGAGGGCCTCAAGCGCGCCGTCGAGAACATCGACGAAGTGATCGCGCTGATCAAGAAGTCCAAGGGTCCCGAAGAGGCTCGCACGGGCCTCATGTCCAAGTTCTCTTTCTCTGAGCTTCAGTCACAGGCCATCCTGGACATGAAGCTCCAGCGGCTGACGGGACTCGAGCGCGACAAGATCATCGCCGAGTACAACGAGGTGCTCAAGCTGATCGAGGAGCTGAAAAAGATCCTGGGGAGCGAGAAGCTCGTTTTTGAAGTGATCAAATCCGAGCTCCTCGAAATCAAGGAGCGCTTCGGCGACGAGCGCCGCACCGAGATCGTCCATGGGGGCTCCACGGATTTTGAGGTTGAGGACCTGATCGCCGACGAAGAGACCCTCGTCTCGATCACGCACACAGGCTATGTGAAGCGCACTGATCCAGCGCAATTCAGGCGCCAGGGCCGCGGAGGCAAGGGGATCAAGGGCGTGGCAACGAACGACGAGGATTTCGTGACCTCGATCTTCAGGACCAACACGCTGGCCTATCTCCTTTGCTTCACCGATCGTGGGCGCGCTTACTGGCTCAAGGTCTACAAGATTCCTGAGGCAAGCCGCACTTCCAAGGGCAAGGCGATCGTCAATCTCATCGCGCTCCAGCCCAACGAGAAGATCAAGGCCATCCTCCCGGTTCAGGAGTTCAGCGAGAACGAGTTTGTCGTGATGGTCACCCGCGCGGGCGTAATCAAGAAGACGGCGCTGAGCGAGTTCTCCAACGTCCGCACCGCAGGAGTCATTGCCATCGTCACCGACGAGGGGGATGAGCTCGTGGGCGCTCGCGTGACCAACGGACACAACCACCTTTTCTTGTGCTCGCGCGAAGGCATGAGCATCCGCTTCCCCGAAACGGACGTCAGGCCGATGGGTCGAGCCACCCGCGGGGTGATCGGCATGAGCCTGGATGAGGGAGATCGAGTGGTTGCCATGGAAGTGGTTGCCGAGACCGAAGGGTCGAGCTTTGAGCTCCTGACCATTACGGAGAACGGCTATGGCAAGCGGACTCCTGTCGGCGAATATCGCGTGCAGAGCCGCGGCGGAAAGGGCGTCATCACGATGAAGTCCACCGACAAGAACGGGGCCGTGATGGGCTCACGCCAGGTCATTCCCACGAGTGACGTCATGCTCGTTTCCAACAAGGGCCAGATGATCCGGGTTCAGGTGGGCGGAATCAGCGAGCAGAGCCGCAATACGCAGGGCGTGCGGGTCATGACCATGGCTGCGGGCGAAAAAGTGGTCTCCTTCGAGGCGCTTCCCGAGTCGGAGGCGACGGACGCTCCCGTGGCCGAAGCCGAGCCGGCAACGGAACAATAAAGGTGCGGGTCCGGCTCGACCAACTGGCGATCCTTTCGTGCGCCGCACTGACGGCGTGCGGCGGGTCGGGAGCAAAGAGCGAGTACATCCTGGCCGAAAAGCTTTGGGAGGAGAAGAGCTACGCCGCAGCGGCGGCGCAGTTCGAGCGAGCCTTCCAAAAGGACCAGAAGGGAACACTGGGAAAGCAGGCCCTTTATCGGGCAGCCACCACCCAATACCTGTTCACCCAGAAGCACGCAGCCGCACTGGCTCTTTTCCGGAGGTATCTCGAGGCGGATCCGGCCGGCCAGGCGGCCCGTGATGCGGAGATCCAGATCGGGGAGATCCTGTTTTCAAAGCTTTCGCAATACGACGCGGCCATCCAGCACTATCGGAAGTGGCTTCGCGAGCATCCCGGAGATCCACTTAATCCGGGCGCGCACAATTCTATCTCTGGCAGTTTGAGGACGCGATCCAGACATTTGAGAGCGTGACCTTGCAGTCCACCGACGAGCGATGGGTTTCCGATGCCCTCTACCAGGCGGGAATGTGCCACCTCGCCCTGGCGGGCCAGAGCCAGGAGCCGTCGGCGGCCTCGGGCTCGTCGGATGAAGACCTGCCCGTGGCAGTTGGAAAGAAAGAGAGATACAAGCGCGCCATCGCCCTCTTTGAACAGGCATTCTCGCGGTTTCCAAAGTCCAAGGCAGCCCAAGAGGCAAAGCTGGGGCTTGCCACTGCACACGAGGAGCTCGGCCAATGGCCCGAGGCACTCGAAGCCCTCCAGGCCATCGCGGCGACCTATCCAAGTGCGCAAGTCGTTCAGATCCGATTGATCCGAATTCGAGAGCGCCTGTCGCGGCAGAACCCCCCGGCTAAGCGCAAGGGCTGACCCCGTGAACGGAGCGAAGCCCCCGAGAGACGACGCGCAGCGCAGGGCCTGGATGCGGGGGCTTGCCCTGCTTGCCTGGGTGTCCTGGGAAGTGGTGGCCTGGAGTGCGCTGGGCACGCTCGCCGGCTATTTTCTCGGGAAGGCCCTGGGGGGAGCGCTTTGGATCGCCGCGCTCACTGGGATGCTCGGACTTGCCATCGCCTTCTGGAGGATCTACAAGGCAAGCCAAGCCATGGATCGGGACTCATGAACGAAAAAAAGGCTCTCTCCTTTCAGCAGCTTAGGCCCTTTTTGCTCGCCACCCTTGCCTGGCTGGTGCTCGGCACCGGCGTGGTTTTGGCCGCGCTTTCGCCAGAATCCCGAACATCGGGTCTGGTGTGGTGGCTGGGGCTCTTTCTCCTGGCCACCCTCGATTTGGGGATGATCGCAGCGCTGGTGGGCACCCTCCTGGACGGACCGCCCGAGGGGGACCGGGTTCGATGGGGAGTGCGCCTGGCTTTCCTTGGAAGCATGAAGCTTCTGGCCTGGGGGATTTTCGCCCTCCTGCTTTTTGGAAATCGTGGAATTCCCAATGCTTCTTTGCTATCGGGACTAGGCACGTTGGTCGCGGTGCCCCTGTTCGGGGGGTTTCTCTGGTCCTTCCTGTCGCCATCCGGCGGCACGGGCCCAGGCCACGATCGCTAGCCGGCCACATCCGGCGGGAGTTGAAAGGTCTTAAGTTATGCACGGAGATCATGGTTTTAACTGGCTGAACCTGGTGCCGGGCCTCGAACAGGTCCCGAACCATGTCGCCATGTCCGCAATCATCTCTTTGTTCGTGATGATCTGTGCCGGGGTCGCGACGCTGCAGTTGGTGCGCGTCCGCGGACGAGGCGATGGCGCGCTGGTTCCCGAGGGAAAGTGGACCTTCCGCAACTTCTTCGAGATTGCCGCAGAGAACCTCTATAAGCTCACCGAGAGCGTGCTCGGGGACCATGAGGCGCCCCATTATTTTCCAGTGATTGGAAGCCTTTTCGTTTTTATCTTCGTGTCCAATATCTTTGGACTCATCCCGGGGTTCCTGCCTCCGACGAGCAACCTCAACACGACGATGGCTCTCGGCGCGTTCGTGTTCATTTATTACAACTTTGTCGGACTCAAGGTGAACGGCCTTGGGTATCTCAAGCATTTCTTCGGACCCGTGTTGTGGCTCGGCCCACTCATGCTGGTCATCGAAATCGCATCACACATCTTTCGTCCACTGTCCCTGGCCCTGCGCCTAAGGGGCAACATCGAGGGCGACCACATCGTGCTGGGTGTATTCAGCGGTCTGGTCCCCTATGTGCTGCCCATGGTGTTCTACGGCCTCGGGATCTTCGTGGCGTTTGTCCAGGCCTTCGTCTTCTGCCTGATGACGATGGTCTACATCTCTTTGTCCACAGCGCATGATCACTAAGTTGAAAGTAAGAAAGGAACCTAAAATGATTCGTAAGACTTTGATGATGGCATTCTCCCTCCTGATCCTCTTCGGCGTGCAGGCTTTCGCCAACGAAGGCGCAGCAGCCGTGACCGCAACCGATCCGTATGCTTCGCTCAGCGCGGCACTCGCTATCGGCATCGCAGCATTCGGCGGAGCCATCGGCCAGGGCCGTACGGCAACGGCAGCCCTCGAAGGCATCGCCCGCAACCCGGCTGCCCAGGGCAAGATCTTCGTTCCGATGATCATCGGCCTCGCGCTGATCGAATCGCTCGTCCTGTACGCGTTCGTCATCGCATTCGTGAAGATCAAGATCTAATCGGATCTGATAGCGCTGTTTGAGCGGAAGCCGCCTCGCCCTTGACCGGGCCGGGCGGCTTTCCTATTTTCTACCCCGCTTGAGGTAGGGCGCAAGAAAACGGCCCGTGTGGCTCTCCTTGACCGCCGCGATGTCCTCTGGGGTGCCGACGGCGAGCACCCGGCCTCCGCCGGCCCCACCCTCGGGACCCATGTCAATCAGGTGGTCGGCAACCTTGATGATGTCCATGTTGTGCTCGATCACGATGACGGTGTTTCCCTGGTCGACCAGGGACTGGAGGATCGCCAGGAGCTTTTTTACATCCGCAAAGTGGAGGCCTGTCGAGGGCTCATCCAGGATGTAGACGGTCTTCCCGGTGCCGCGTCGCGAGAGCTCCCGGGCGAGCTTGATTCGCTGGGCCTCACCGCCGGACAAGGTGGTGGCGCTCTGGCCGAGCTGAAGGTAGCCCAGTCCCACGTCATGAAGGACCTGGAGCTTGCCCTTGATCGTGTGGATCGAATCAAAAAACGCGAGAGCCTCCGTGATGTTCATCTCCAGGACATCGGCGATGGTCTTCTCACGGTATCGGATTTCCAGTGTCTCGCGGTTGTAGCGGCGCCCTTCGCAAGTCGTGCAACGGACAAAGACATCCGGCAAAAAGTGCATTTCAATGCGAGTGACGCCGTCCCCTTCACAGGCATCGCAGCGCCCACCCTTAACGTTGAAGGAGTAGCGCCCCGGCCCGAACCCCCGCACCAGGCTCTCGGGCAGCGAGGCAAAGAGATCGCGAATGAGGCCAAAGAGCCCCGTGTAGGTTGCCGGATTTGAACGAGGCGTCTTGCCGATCGGGCTTTGGTCGATATCGATCACCTTGTCCACAAGCTCGAGCCCCACGATCTTGGAGGCAGCAAGCGGCCCCACCTCCAGCTTGTAGAGGTGCTTGAGGAGCGCAGGATAAAGCGTGTCGAGAATGAGCGAGCTCTTGCCGCTGCCCGAAACGCCGGTCACACAGGTGAGCAGGCCGAGGGGCACCTCAACGGAGACGTTCTTGAGATTATTCAGCGATGCCTTCTCGAGGCGGATCCTTCTTTTCGGGTCCGCCACGCGCCTCTTTGCAGGCAAGGGGATGGAGTCCCTGCCAAGCAGGTATCTTCCAGTCGGACTCCCTGGCGATGCCGCAACCTCGGCGGGCCTCCCGGCTGCGACCACCTCTCCCCCGCCCTTGCCGGCCCCGGGGCCCAGGTCCACGAGAAAATCCGCCCTCTCCATGGTGTCGCGATCGTGCTCCACCACGAGAACGGTGTTTCCAAGATCCCTGAGTCGCTCGAGAGTCCCGATCAAGCGCTCATTGTCCCGCTGGTGCAAGCCGATACTGGGTTCATCCAGAACATAGATGACTCCCACCAGCGAGCTCCCGATCTGGGTTGCCAGGCGAATTCGCTGCGCCTCACCGCCTGAGAGGGACTGTGCAGAGCGAGCCAGCGAGAGGTACCCCACCCCAACCGCATCGAGGAAGGCAAGGCGCTCCCGGATCTCCTTGATGATCCTTCCTGCAATGAGCTCATCACGCGGGGAGATGGCGGGCTTGGAGAAAAACCTGGAGAGCTCCTCGAGCGAGAGGCGACCCAGCTCGGCGATGTTCATGTCTAGAAATTTAAAGTGCAGGCTTTCCTTTCGGAGCCTGGCGCCCAGGCAGTCGGGACAGGAGCGGCGCTCCCGGGAGCGCACTGGAGTAGGCGTGTCACCGGGGCCATCCGAGTCATCAGACTCCTCGGGCTCTCCAAGGTCGGCAGGGTCGCTTCCGAGGCCGTCGCAGGTCGGGCAGGCGCCCATCGGGCTGTTGAAGGAAAACGTCCGCGGCTCAGGGTAGGGGTAGCTGATCCCGCAGTCGCTGCAGGCAAACTTTTCCGAAAGGAGGGACTCTTCGCTTCCTGAATCCGATTGGGACTCGATGATCAGCATTCCCTCGCCCAACTTGAGCGCGAGCTCGACGGTCTCGCTGATTCGTGGTGCCAGCGCCGACCGGTCCCCCTTGATCACCACGCGGTCGACGTAGACGGAGATGTCGTGCTTTTTCTTTTTATCGAGGGAGATCTCCTGGGAGAGATCAAGGACCTCCCCGTCGATCTTGACCCTGACAAAGCCGCGCTGCCGGAGCTGGAGGAGTTCTTTTTGGTACTCACCCTTCCTTCCGCGCACGACGGGAGCAAGAACCGCAATCCTCGCGCCTTCGGGCGAAGCGAGGAGCCGATCCGTGATCTGTTGCGGCGATTGGGAGTGGATGGGATTGCCGCAGCCATAGCAAAAGGGCTTGGCGATCCGTGAGTAGAGGAGTCGGAGATAGTCGTTGATCTCCGTGACGGTGCCCACGGTCGAACGGGGGTTGTAGCTCGTCGTGCGCTGCTCGATGGAGATGGTGGGGCTTAGCCCACCAATGAAATCCACATCAGGCTTGCCCAGTTGCTCGAGGAACTGGCGTGCGTAGGCAGAAAGGCTCTCGACGTAGCGACGCTGACCTTCGGCATAGATCGTATCGAAGGCAAGGGAGGATTTTCCGGATCCCGAAGGTCCCGTCAGTACGACCAGGGCGTCCCGCGGAAGCGTGACAGAGATGTTCTTGAGGTTGTGGGCGCGTGCCCCACGAACCACGATGGACTGGTCATCCATGGTCGGAACTGGAGGCGAGGTCGATCGGGCCATGACCGACACTCTGGGCTGCGCGTGCCAGTGCGGACAGGAAAATGCCTCGGATCTCCTCGAGCCTCTGGCTTGAGGGGGCCTCGAACCGCAACACGAGGACGGGTTGTGTGCTGGAGGCGCGAATGAGGCCCCATCCGTCTCCAAAGTCCACGCGCACTCCGTCGATGTCGGTGGTCTTTCGGCCCGGTGAGAGCAGGTCCTTGGCGGCCTGGACGAGCGCAAACTTCTTCTCCTCTTCGCAGTCCACCCGGATCTCCGGCGTGGAGACACTGGGAGGAAGGTCGGCGAGGAGTGACGAGACAGGACCCCCGGCGGAAGAAGCGATTTCGAAGACCCTGAGGGCGGCATAGATCGCGTCGTCGTAGCCAAAGTACCGGTCCGCAAAAAAGATGTGTCCCGACATTTCCCCGGCGAGAAGGGCGCCGCTTTCCTTCATCTTGGATTTGATCAGGGAGTGACCCGTCTTCCACATGATCGGCTTTCCGCCATGCCGTGCAATGTCCTGGTAGAGTCGATGGCTCGACTTGACCTCGGAAATGATGGTCGCCCCGGGACGCTCCCTCAGCAGATCGCGCGACAGCAGGACCATGAGCTCATCTCCGTAGATGATCCTCCCCTTCTCGTCCACGAGGCCGATTCGGTCCGAGTCCCCATCAAAGGCGACGCCAAAGTCCGCCCCCACCTCAAGGACCTTGGCGACGAGAGCGCGGAGATTCTCCGGCACGGTCGGGTCCGGGTGGTGATTGGGGAAGCGGCCGTCAAGCTCGCAGTAAAGAGCGGTCACGTGGGCACCCAGCCGCTCAAAAAGTACGGGGGCCACGGTGCTGGCGGTGCCATTGCCGGCGTCCAGGACGATCTTGAGTGGGCGGAGGCTTCGGGCGTTTTGCGCCAGGTGCGCAACGTAATCCGGGATGACGGCGTATGGCTCGACCGAGCCGGCCTGTTCGGCGGGTCGCAGAGCCTCGTCGATCATCTTTCGCAGCAGCTGGATGTCCTGTCCGTGCAGCGTGGCCTTTCCGATGCCGATCTTGAAGCCGTTGTAGTTGGCGGGATTATGCGAGCCGGTGACCATGATTCCGCCATCGAGGCTTTTATGAAAGATGCTGAAATAAGTCACCGGGGTGGGACATGTACCAAGGTCGAGGACCTTGATTCCACAGGAGCTCAGGGCACGGATGAGGGCGGAGGCGTACGCGTCGCTCGTGAGCCTGCAGTCACGACCCACCGATACGGTCGTTGAAGTGAGGGGCTTTCCTGTGCGTTCCTCAAGAAGTCGGGCGTAGGCGTAACCCAGGCGCTCGGCGAGAAGGACGGAAAGATCCCTTTCGGCTATTCCGCGGACATCATACTCCCTGAAGATGCTTGGATTGAACTGAACGGGAGAAAGCTTCACTGAGACGACTCCTTATGATTCCTTGCGGTTTGCGCGGCTCAACTTCTGAAGGACCAGCCGCCTGGCCAGAAGCAGCGCCTCTTCCAGGCTGGTTGGGTCTGCCCGCCCCGTGCCCACCAGATCAAACGCCACCCCGTGGTCCACGGAGGTTCGGATGAGGGGAAGCCCCAGAGAGAGATTCACGGTTCCCGGAAAGTCGAGGAGCTTGACCGGAATCAAGCCCTGGTCATGATACATGCAGACGACCGCATCATAGCGCAGAGTTCGGGTTTTGAGGTGGTTTTGCGCAAAAAGCGTGTCAGCCGGGTGTGGCCCGGAAAGTTCGACGTCCTTGCCCAAGGTCCGCCTCATCGCCCGGATGGCCGGAGCGATGACTCGCTGCTCCTCATCTCCCAGGAGCCCGCCCTCTCCCGCGTGGGGGTTCAGGGCACATACGGCAATCCTTGGGCGGCGAAGGCCCCACCAGTCACGCAGCGATGAAGCCGTGTGTTGGGTTGCCCGAGTTATCGCAGCGACCGTGAGGGCTCCAGGGACCCGGGCGAGAGGGAGGTGGGTCGTGACCAGCGCCACTCGAAGGTCACGGTTGGCCAGCATCATTGTAACGGGAATTGGCCCTTTTTTTCGGCTCCACTCGCCGCAGAGGGAGGCGATGAATTCGGTATGTCCCGGATAGGGGAATCCGCCCAGGTTGAGCCTTTCCTTGCTGATCGGTCCGGTCACGATTGCGTCAGCATGTCCGTCCAGGACGGCGCGCGTCGCCGTGGCCACGGCCCATCCGGACTGGTACCCGGCAAGAGCAGCCGGGCTTTGGGTCCGCCCCTTGGGCAGGCTCGTTGGGGCTGCCACGAAATAGAGGGCCCTGCCCCGAAGACGCGGAAGCGAGCGGACTTTCGCAGGGTCGGCGACCTCAACGATGCGAATGCCCAGTCGACGGAAGGGAGCTACCGCACCAAAACAAAGGAGCGTGGCGCCGGGCGGAGTTCGCCGGCGCCGGAGCAATTTGACGAGGATCTCGGGACCAATGCCAGAAGGGTCGCCAGGGGTGACAGCCAGGATCATTTTGTCAGGCGTACGCTACTGCGCGGCTCCCGGGGCAAGATGAATGAAAGCGATCTGCCGTTGGCGCGCAATCCAGAGCTGAATCTGGTGCTGGTACTCGGAGGCCGCCAGCTGGTTGCGAAGCTCGTCCTTGGCCTTTTGAAAGCGAGGATCCTCGCCCTGCGAGGAGCTGACCAGCTGAACAATCATGAGCCGACTCTTGGGGTCGCCAAAAACAGGGCTCACGCCGCCCGGCTTAAGGCCCTTGATGGCCGCGCGTATCGGCGGAGACATCTGGTCCTCGGTGAGGGCGCCCAAATCTCCGCCAGACTCGCGCGCCGACTCATCGCCGTACCGGGCAACCACTTCTTGGAAGGAGTCACCTGACTTCAGTGCGGCAAGGGCGCGCGCTGCCGTCTCTCGAAGGGCGGCCTCTGTCTTGAACGATGAGCGGGAGAGTGCAAGGAGGCGAACCTGATGGGAAAAAGCCCCACCGGTCTTGGATCCAAACTTCGATTCAAACAGAGCCTTCACCTCGGCATCCGAGACGGAGACCTTGGTGCGAATGTCCCGGTCAATCAGGTTTCTCTTTGCGGTGCTGCTGCGGATCAGCTCGAAATAATCCTCAAACGCAAATCCCTGCTGCAGTAGCGCCGCCTTGAGCTTGCTCCGATCAATACGGTTAGAGGCCTGGATGGCCTGGATTTCCTGCTCCACCTCGGCGTCGGATACGGGGAAGGCAGAGAGGATGAGCCTGTCCTGGATCAGGGATTCAACCCAGTCGGCATCACTCCCGGAGGCGCCCTTCTCGGCGAGCGCCGAGCCGGCAAAAAGAGGGTCAAGCTGCGCACGAAGAGGGAGCAGTTTTTTGGCCTTCAGGATGTCCGAGCGCAGGATGGGTGCCGCGTTGACGGAGGCCTCCAGGCGATCCACAAGCCGCCTGGGGGCCGCCAGGGCGAGATCACTGGAGACGAGGATGATCAGGCTGCAGACCAGGGCGGAGGGCAAAGCGGGATAAACGCGCATGAAGGCGTTTTCTCACAGGAATCGCGCTGTTTCCACGCCATAAAAAAAGCGCCGCGGGGTTGCCGCGGCGCCGATACCCGTTCGCGTGAGCGGCGGGGAACTATTCCTTGAGCAGCTGGGAGTTGACCGAAACCTTGTACTGGCCGCGGAGCCCCGACATGTACTTCTCGAAAAGCGCGGCCCTCTTGGTTTCAAAGACCTGCCGCTTGGCAAGCGATTGATCTGCGTCATCCCAGGTGCGGACGGCGGTCAGCTTGATGATGTGGAACCCAAAGGGGGTGCGCACCACGTCGCTCACCTTGCCCGGGCTCTTCAGCTTGACGGCGGCCTCGTAGTAGGCCGGGTCGAGTGCATCACGGGTCTTGAAGTCGATGTCGCCACCCATGGCGGCGGCCGGGCCCTCGCTCTTGGCCTGCGCAACCTCGGAGAAGCTTGCCCCGCCCTTCAGGTCATCCTTGAGGATCTTGGTGATCCTGTCTTTTGCGGCCTGCACCTGTTGGGTCGTGGCCCCCGGGCGCACGCCGACAAAGATGTGTGAAGTGCGGATTTCGGGGTTCTTTGAGTAGTAGTCCTTTGCCTCATTGTCGGAGACGCTGATCCCTTCGAGGGTCTTGCCGAGCTGCTTGTCGAGAAGGGCCTGGTAAAGCACGGTGTTGATCCGGTCAATGACGGCAGGATCCTTGTCGAGACCCAGCTTCCTGGCTTCAATCACCCCGAGTTCGCGCTTGATGATGTCATCGAGCACAGCCTGCTTGGTGGGGGACTTGAACTGGAAGAACTTGAGGTTCTCCTGGTAGCGCTTGTTGAACTCCTCGAGCGAAATCGTCGTGTTGCCGACGCGGGCAAGCTCCGTCTGGGCGTGGGCCGAAGGGATTGAAACGGCGATCGTGGTGAGCGAGAGAAGCGCGAGGATTCTTTTGTTCATATCCAAAGGGTAGCGTCACCGACGCGCGTTGGCAACGCCTTGCGCCGGCTGGAGGTGATGGAGCAGGTCCTGGATCGTGAAGTACAGGTCCTTCATCGACCCGGCCGAGCGGCTGGCGACAAAGCGGGAATCAGGAGTAAGCTGGTACTTTTTGGGGTGTGCCGAGACCAGGGCAATGGCCCGAGTGGGGTCCAGCGCACTCTTCTTGCCGGGAACAACGACGATCCGCTCTGGTCCCACCGTCAGGGCGTCAATTCCCAGACGCTTGAGGTGCACCTTGACCCGGATCAGCCAGAGCAGGCTGGAGGCATCGGCCGGCAAAGGACCAAAGCGATCCCGAAGCTCCTCCTCAAGCGAATCAACCTCCTCGTCGCTCCGGCAGGCGGAGAGCTTCCTGTATAATGATAGCCGCTGGTGGACATCGGGTACGTAGTCCTCAGGCAGGAAGGCCGGAAATGGGGCCTTGATCTCAGGTTCGGGCGCCTGCTCGACTCGCGCTTCGCCGGGCCGCAGCCGGATTTCCCGCACAGCCTCCTCAAGCAGGGAAAGATACATCTCAAAGCCCACGGCCTGGATGTTTCCCGACTGTTGCGGGCCCAGCAGGTCCCCTCCCCCGCGGATTTCGAGGTCGTGCGACGCCACGCTGAAGCCGCTTCCCAGCTCGACGAAACGCTGAAGCACATCCAGGCGCTTCTTGGCGTCCTCGCTCACCGACTGCTCGGCAGGGATCATGAGGTAGGCATAACCGCGTTGCTGGCCGCGGCCGACGCGGCCGCGGATCTGGTAGAGTTGCGCGAGCCCGAAGGTGTCCGCGCGGTTGATGAGGATGGTATTTGCGGACGGCAGGTCGATCCCGGATTCGATGATGCTCGTGCAGACCAGGACGTTGGATTTCTTGTCATAGAAATCCCGGATCGATGCCTCAAGCTCTCCCTCGGACATCTGCCCATGTCCGACCACGACCCTGGCCTGCGGACAGAGCTTCTGGAGGTGGGACGCGGCTTCGTAGATCGACTGTACGCGGTTGTATAGGTAGAAGACCTGGCCGCCGCGGCTCAGCTCAAAATCCACGGCCCTCTTGATCAGCGCATCATCCTGTTTGGAGACAAAGGTACGGATGGGAAGTCGGTCCACCGGAGGCGTCCGGATCAGGCTGATTTCCCGAAGTCCGGAGAGAGCCATGTGGAGGGTCCTGGGGATGGGCGTTGCAGTGAGCGTGATCACGGGCACATTGAGCTTAAGGCTCTTGATCTTTTCCTTGTGTTCAACGCCAAAGCGCTGCTCCTCGTCGACAATCAGCAGTCCCAGGTCCCTGAACTCCACGTCCCTGGAAAGCAGGCGATGCGTGCCGATCAGGATGTCGACCTTTCCCTCGCGCAGCGACTTGAGCGTTTCTTTTTGCTCCTTGGCGGACTTGAAGCGGGAGAGGGAGGCGATGTTGACGGGAAGTCCGGCAAGGCGGGCTCGGAAGGACTGCTCATGTTGATGGGCAAGCAGCGTCGTGGGCACCAGGACGGCGACCTGTTTTCCATCGCTGGCGGCGCGGAAGGCTGCGCGCATGGCGACCTCTGTTTTTCCGTATCCAACATCACCACAAACCAGGCGGTCCATGATCTTGCCCGCGGCCATGTCGTCGAGCACGGCGTCGATGGCCTTTGCCTGGTCGGGGGTCTCGTCATAGGGAAAGCGCGCTTCAAACTCCTCAAACTCCGCGTCGCGAGTGGAGAACTTGAAGCCCGTTCGGATGGTCCGTTCGGCATAGAGGCTCACGAGGTCGATCGCCATCTTGCGAACCGAGTCGCGGACCTTTTCCTTGGTCTTCTGGAACTGCTGGCCTCCGAGCTTGTCTAGGGTGACGGAGTCCCCCAGTGCGCCGTGCTTTTGGATGACGTTGAGCCGGTAGACCGGAAGGTAAAGCTTGTCCTTGTTGGCGTATTCCAAAAGGAGGAAGTCGGCAGGCGCCCCGGACAGCTCAAGCCGTACGAGTCCCTGGTATCTTCCGACGCCGTGATCGATGTGCACGACCGAGTCCCCCGGCGACAAGTCAGAGAGGGCATCGAGACCGGCCCAGTCCTCGGCATTTGAAGCTTCGGACTGTTTTCGAGTGAGGGCCTTCGTGCGGCCGCGGGAGCGGCCGCCGGACTTTGCGCGCCCAAGGACCTCGGCCTCGGTGAGGAAGACCCATCCCTCACTGGGCCAGCGGAATCCCGAGGAGAGCGCCGACTCCCTGCAGAGGATCACGCCCGGCTCCGGCGCCCCGGAGGTCTTGACCGCAATCCCTCGCTCCGACAGGAGGTGTGCCAGGCGTTCGGCTTGTCCCTGGGTTGCGGAGTCAGCCACCACCCTGAAGCCCTGTTTTTTCCAAAGGGCGAACTTCTCAGAGAGCAGCTCCAGAGAGGACTTGCCCGGGGCGGCGGATAGATCTTCGTTGGTGCGGATCCCCGCACGATGCTGGCTTGCGGGCGCATCGTCACTCTCGATGGTCGGCAGATCGTCGAGATCAGTGAGCGCCACCTTTTGAAGTCGGTAGGCGAAATGCAGAGAGGGCGAGGAGTGACCCGCGGGGTCGTATGCTCGCTCAGGCGGGGGCAGGATGCTGCCGGCAAGGTCCGGGTTATCCACGAGCCTGGAGTGGGACTGCCGCTCCTTTTGCCAGAACTCATCCCACGCCTGGTCACACCCAAGGTCGTCCCACATGACCCAGCACGCCGAGGAGGGGATAAATGAGGCGAGACTTGCTGGCGACGGGAAGGCAAACGGGGCCCAGGCCTCGGCGCGTTCCGGATAGGCCCCCGGAGCCAGCGACGAGAGGATGGGATCCCGCACCGTCCTCGGGATTCCTGCGTCGTCAGCATGGAGCTTGAGGGCTTCTCGGATTTGGGGTGCGGTCGAGGCGTTGATCAGCACCTCCCGGCATGGAAGAACCGTGATCCCGTTCGCACCCGAGTGTGCGGGCGCAGTCCGTTGGGAGGTGGGGTCAAACGGCCGAACTTTTTCAATCTCGTCATCAAAGAATTCGACACGGAAGGGGTGCTCGGCCCCCACCGGATAGACATCGAGGATCTCTCCTCTTAGTGCGACGGTGCCGGGGTCTTCAACGGTTTCGACCCGAAGGTAGCCAGCGTCCACGAGCGATCGAAGGAGCGACTCTCTGGGGAGGTCCGTACGCCCCGGGCGGATCTTCAGTGCGGCGGAAGAGAACATCGCAGGCGGCGGGGTGCGCGAAGCGAGAGCAGGAGGAGAGGTAAAGATGATCCGCGGCGTGTCGGGGGTGTCCGCCAGCTGGCCAAGGACTAGCGCACGCTGGAGCCGGATCCTGATGGAGGGCGAGACGCTGGAGTAAAGGCTGTGCTCCCAGTGTGGAAAGTGCAGCCCATCGATCGTTGGTCCCGGAGCCAGTCCGCGCAGGGACTCATAATCCGAAAGCATCTCGGCAGCCGAGTCGTCGTCCGGACAGAGCATGAGGATGGTTCCGCGGACCTCTTCCTGGAGGCGGAGCAGGAACCAGGAGCGGGCCGAGCCGCGAACACCAGAGATGCGCATGGGCTCGCGGAGCGAGGCGGCTGACCGGAAGATCTTGGAGAGCGAGCTCGCAACCATAAATTCCTGAGGAATTTACAGACCTTGACACCGCCTTTCAACTTCATTAGCGTTTCCGCAAACCAAGGAAACGGAACTCCTTATGGATCAGGTTGCGTCCCATGGCTGGGATGCCTATCGCGTTGTTTTTGTCACCGTAGCCGTGGCCCTTGCGGTACCGGTGCTGCTGCATTTTCTGACGCGACTGGCGGGTCTTGGCCCCAGGGGAGATGGCGCGGCGGCAGAGGCCCCGCCGAGCGAGCGCGACATCCCCGTTCTTCAATCCATCAACACCCGATATTTCACCGCCGTGCAGCTGGCAGGCCTGCTCGCTCTTCCGTTCGTACTGCTGGTGCCGTTTGCTGCGCTGGGCGGAAGCCCGGCCACCACCCTTCTTGTCCTCTCGGTTACGCTCGTCGGGGCCACCGCCCTGGTCTATGCCAACCGCAAGGGAGATCTCCGCTGGCATGATCGCGTGTATCGGGAGGCTGATGAGACACATCCCGAGGGCGGCGCCGGGGGTGGGCCATGAGCGGCGGCTACATTTCGTCGACGCTTGCCGAGGTGCTTGGATGGGCACAGGCCTCGGCCCTGCGATATTTTGCCGTGAATACCGGATGCTGTGCCGACGAACTGCTCCAGGTCACGGGGTGCAGGTACGACCTTGAGCGGTTCGGCGCACTGCCTGAAAAAGATCCGATATTCTCAGACCTCCTGATCGTCTCAGGAGCGCTGACCCAGAAGGCGGCCGCCGAAGTGCGCCGGGTCTACGAGCAGATGCCAACGCCGCGATATGTGATTGCAGTCGGGTCCTGCGCCTGCTCTGGCGGGGCCTTTGGGCCTGACGCAACGGCCGGCGAGACGGTCGCGGGCCTTTCGGGCGTGATCCCCGTGGATGTCTTCGTCCCCGGCTGCCCCCCCAGGCCAGAGGCGATCATGGATGGCCTGATCCGGCTCCAGGAAAAGATCCGGGGCCGAAAAATCGTCGCGCGCAAGCTGCCCCGGCATCCCGATCGTGCAGCAACGATGGAAACGGACGAGTGGGATCTTCGATGAGCGGTGGAGCGCCATTCCCAAGCGGCGGAGAGATCGTTCGGTCCAGGCCCATCGCCTGGTCCATCGGGCCATTCCACTCTGACTTATCCGGAGCCTACCGTATCCACCTCCAGCTCGACGGCGAACTGGTGCGCCAGGCGGAGATTGAGACGGGCTTCACTCGCCGCTCGGTTGAGGCCATCCTCACGCGCCAGACTTGGCGTGGAGCGATGCCCTTCCTGGATCGCATCGACCCAGAGGCGGCCCTGTTTTATGAGTGGTGCTTTTGCCTCGCCGCCGAGGAGCTTGGGGGAATTGAGACGCCGGCGCGTGGCCGCGGAATCCGGGTCATTCTTGGAGAGCTTTCCCGGATCTCCTCGCACCTCCTTCATCTTGCCAAGGTCTCACGCGCAGCAGGCTCTGAGGCGGCGTTCCACCTCCTGTTGCGCGAGCGTGAACGGATTCTCGACCTTCTGGAGCTCTTGAGTGGGGCGAGGCATGCGCTCGCATTTCTGTTGCCGGGCGGGGTCCGCGAGGATGTGACGGATGGATTTCTGGAGCGCGTGCAGGAGACCAGCCAGCAGGTCCTCCAGCGGGTGAAGGAATACAACGACCTGTTGACCTACAACGAGGCCTTTGTCAGGCGAGTTGGGGGACGGGGCGTGATCGGCAGGTCAATGGTCGACAGGCACAAGATCACCGGCATTCCAGCAAAAGTTTTCTCTCCCTCGGCCGACCTGAGGGTCATGGATGAGGGGCGACCGCACTTTGGTGCAAGGCTCACCGAAATCGGCACGGTCGACGCCGTCGTGAGCGCAGGAGACGCGCATCATCGGTTTGTTTATCGTCTCCACGAAATCGTGCAAAGCGCCCAGCTGCTGATGGAGCTGAGTCAGCGCCTTCCAGCGGGACCCTATCGACAGAAGCAGCAGGAGTCCGCGCCGCTTCCAGCGGGACGCGCAACAGCAGCAGTGGAGTCGCCACGCGGCCGCCTCTCGGTTGCTCTTGCTTCGGACGGAGAAAAGCCTGGCCCCACGGAGGTGGAGTTCTTCACTCCTTCAATGGCGCTCCACCGGGCCCTCCCCGAGTACCTGGCGGATGCGCCGATTCAAGACCTCTCGCTCCTGCTTCACAGCCTCGACCTTCAGATCACCGAGGTGGACAAGTGATGGAATCCTTCTGGGTCACTGCTGCCACCGAGAGCCTCCTGATCCTCTTGGTGTTCGTCCTGCCCGGGGTTTATCTCTGGTCCTGGATGGACGCCAAGGTGGGTGCCGACATGCAGGCCCGCGTGGGTCCGAGCCGCGCGGGGCAGGGCGGCTGGCTGCAGCCCCTTGCCGAGTTCCTCCGACTGCTCCAGAAGATCCGGCCCGGATCGAAGGCGGATCGCGGGCCCGCCCTCTGGTGGCTGCAGGGTGTTCCCTTGTTTGCTCTCTTGTCGATTACTCCTGTGGTTCCGGGAGCGCCGCTTCTCGATGCGCCCATGGCAGCCCTGCTATCCCTGTTCTTCGCGCTCGCCTTTGCGTGGCTGGGTCTCCTGCTAAGCTGGAGAGACGGGGCGGTTGAATCCCGGTTCGGGTCGATCCGCCAGGTGGCGCTTGCTGTTGCTGGGTTTCCGGCGGCGCTGATTGCGTTCCTGCATGCGGGCCTTGCTGCTGGAGGTCTCGCGTGGGAGCGGTTTGACCAGGCCCAGGGTTGGGCGCCCTGGCGGTGGCTCGTGTTTTCGAGCCCATTTACGGCCATTTCTGCGGCGGTTTTCTTCGCCGCCGGACTGCTGATGTTCTCGGCGCGTCCGTTCCAGCGCGACTCCGAGCCGCTGGCGTGGGTGGTGGCGGGATTTCCCGGAGAGGCGGGAATTCGCCTGATCTGGGTTCGCTGGAGCCAGCGGGTGGCCGTTTTCTGTTGGTTTCTTCTTGGAGTAAAAGTTTATTTCGGGGGTGCAGCCCTTCCGCAGCTGCTGGTCTCGGGGGCAAGCCAGGACCTCCCCGTGGCAATGATGCTGGGAGCGGGAGTGGTCGCCATCAAGACACTGGTACTTCTGCTTTTGGTTTCACTCCTTTCAAGGACGCTTCCTTCAGTCCGCTCCGATCAGGCACATGACTTTGCGTGGAGGGTGTTGGCGCCGCTCGCCCTGATCGCACTGGTGGGGGCCAGCCTATTTTCCGGGGGGCCTGCATGAGGACGACGGAGAGCACGTTTTTTGGCAGCTTTCGCGGCTATTTTGCATCGCTGTTCAGGTCGCTCCTGACCCTCTGGCGCGGCCTCAGCACGGGGCTCTCCTATCTTCTTTCGAGCTCTGACGCCAAAAAGGAGGTCACCGAGCTCTATCCCGATCCGGTCTCTTCGCGAACGCCGGACGAGCTGCCCACCCGGAGTCGGGGTCTCCTGAAGAACGACATCCAGCGCTGCACCGGTTGCTATGCCTGTTCGGAAGTGTGTCCTACGGGCTGTTTTGAGATCCATACCGAGGAAGGTCCAAAGCCCGGAAAGCTCTGGGTCAGCACGTTCAACATCGATTACTCGAAGTGCCTGTTTTGCGGCCTGTGCGTTGAGGCCTGTGAGCCTACCTCGCTCACCCACTCCCGGCGCTATGAGGGCGCCGCAGAGCAGGCCTCCGATCTGCGGGCTGCCTATGGGCGAGGACCCATTTCGAGGGAAATGCGCGAGCGCTGGCGCCGACAGCGAGAGCTTCAGTCAGAAGCGGGCGGTGTTGAATGATCGTTGATTCGCCCGGGGTCTGGTTTGCATCGGCCGTCGTCCTTGGTTCGGCCGCAGCAGTGTGCACGGCGGGGGAGCCCAGGCGGGCGGTCATCTCACTTTGGCTCGGCCAGTTGGCCGGAGGATCGATCCTGCTCTCCGCGGGCGCAGAGACACTGGCTGTTCTGCTTTGGATCGCTTCGACACTTGTGGCGGCAGTGTATTTTTTCCACTCAGACCTCCTTGGAGTGGGTGTATCGGTTGCGGTGAATGGGCCCTCCCGCAGCCCTCTTGCCCGCTCATTCCACGCACTGGCAAGCATCGGCGTTGGAGTGGTGGTGTGGTGGTTGCTTGAGCTTGCCACCGCGGGCACCACGGTGGCCGAAGGCACCGGAGCCTCGCCCATTCGCGGTTCGACGGACTTTGACGAGAGATTCGTCTTGGTCGAGCTTCTTGCGGGAGTGGCGCTTGCGGCTGCGATTGCCACGGGAGTGATCACACGTGCGGGCGGGGTCGAGAGAAATCCCGACATCGGGGGTGGTCCATGACCATTGCGCTCGCCGCCCTGTTTTCGCTTTCGACTTTTGCGGTACTCACCCAGCGCAGCCTGCTCGGCGTGCTGGTTGGGGTACAGCTCTTCTTCTCGGGCCTTGTTCTCGCCCTGGTCTTGATGGCGGACCCGGGAGCGGCGCCTGGGTTTCTGGATCGCGCGCGCTCCATGGCACTTCTCGTGATGGTTTTTGCCCACATCCAGGCATTGGTAGGACTGGGCTTCGCAGTCAGGCTCCATCTCCTGAGATCGCGCCCCGAGATGTCCGAGCTAGGAAGGATGAGGCACTAGATGCGCGCCTGGATGGCCCGAGAGGGGGCAGCCCATGATTAATGCCTTTCCCTGGGTTTTTGCCCTGGCCCTCGTGATGGGGGCGCTTGCCGGCGTCTCTTCGCTGAGGGGCTCGCCTCGCTGGTCAATCCTTCGCTCCGTCGCCCCCCTGGTGACTTGGCTTCTGGTTCTGCTTTTTCTGGGAATCGGTGCCGCGAGCATCGGCTCTGGGGATGCGGCCTCCTGGTCTCTATCTTACTTCACTCTGCCATCCCCCGGAGCCAGCGTCGAAGCGGGCGTGATCGCGACTCGGGCAGGCGTTGCCGCCGGCGGCATCATGGCGCTGATCCTTGGATATGTGTTCCTGTTTGAGCCCATTGTTTCCAGCCCCAAGGGCCGCATCGGCTTCGCCCAGGGCGCGGCCACGCTTGCGCTGTGTGGTGTGACGCTCTCCTGGTGGGCCACCAGTCTCTGGGTGATTCTGCTGGGACAGCTCGTCTCGGGTCTCTCCGGCTGGATCGTGCTGGTCCACTCCGGCAGGAGCGGACAAGACGGCGCGGACATGGCCACCTCTTTTTCGCGGGAGCGAGCGCTGGGAATCCTCATGTCCGCCCTCGGCCTGGCGGCCATCCTTGCGGGCGGGGGCACGACCTCTTGGACGGAAACAAACGGTTTTTCCGCCGCAGAACAGCCCGTTGGTCTGGCGATGCTTTTTTTCGGCGCGCTCTTGCAGGCCGGCGCCTTTCCGACCATGGGGTGGGTGGTTCAGGCCCCGGCCAGATTCAAGGGGCCACTGACCAGCGCCCTCCTCGTCTCGTGCGCATCGGCGTGGTCGGGACTCGCGATGATCTACCGGCTGACGCCTGATCTGGTTTCGAGCGGGCTGGTGCCCTGGCTCGTGGCCCCGGCACTGCTCCTTGCCGCGCTCACGGCATGGTCCGCCATCTCTTCGGCCCTCTCCGGCGGCGGACTTGTTGCCCTTTCTGGTGCGGCAACCATGCTTTCGGCGGCGGTCATGCTGCTTGCCGGCAGGCAGGCCGGAGGAACTGCGGCATTTGTCTTTGGTTCACTGGCGTGGGCAACGGCCCTGGTCCTTCGCGGTCCCGCCGACACGGGAGCAAAGGAGGCTGAGCTTCCTGAGAAGCTGGTCAAGGCATTCATCGCCCTCTCCTGGTCGGGTGGGCTGTGTTTCGCGGGAGCGGCGGTCCTTGTTTCCTGCCTGACGAGCATTGATCGCGCACTGGACGGGGCCTGCTTTGTTCTTGGATGGGTCATGGTCTCCGTTGCGGCGCTCTGCACGCTCTCTCCGGCTGCACGCAATCAGCTCCGCGGGGAAGAGACCTGGAGCACGGGGTGGCGCCTGACCGCGCCGACGGTGATCCTGCTGTTTTCTTCTGCGATATTCTGGACCGGAGAGTGGCTCGGGGTGTTCACCGCCTCGCGTGACCTGGGAGTGGGGCCCTCGCTTGGCGCGGAGCTGTTTGGCTCAAGCGGCCAGGCTCAAGGCCAGACCGGTCAGCTGATTTCCTGGGCCTGGATGGTGGCACTCGCGCTCCTGCTTCTATTCCAGGTTCCGGAGAAGGTGCTCCGATCCGGCGCGCTCAGCTGGAAGTTTGCAGCCACGGGTTTTGGCGTGACCCGCCTCGTGGACTGGGCAGTAGGGGCGCTTCGCTCGGCTCCCGCATTCGGCGATCGCTTGATTCGTGCCCGCGCCGTGCTTGGCGTGCTTGCCAGGGCGAGCGCGATCGGAGCAGCGCTGATTGCGGGATTCTCACGATTTGATCAATGGACGCGCGCAAGGATGGACGCAGCCACGCGCGCGGCAGTGGAAATTCCAGCCAAGGGATTGCAGCTGCTGGTGAGCGGCTCCGTGCAGGGCTATCTGTTGTTTACAATTGGCTTCACGCTCGCGCTGTTGCTACATTTTTGGAATCACATCAATCGCTAGAGGAACCCTGTGAACAGCCATCTCCTGACGGGCATGATTCTGCTTCCCCTGCTGGGCGCCATCTTCCAGGCCGCAGCCAGCCCGGGCGCCTCGGCGCGATGGCTTGCGCTTGGAGCGAGCATCGCATCGGCCCTGTTGGGTGGCGTCGTGCTGACCCTGATCGGCGCGGGTGATGTGGGCACGGCGGGCCCGCATCTCGTGGATAGGCTTCCGTGGATCGGGTCCTACGCGATCAATTACGAGCTTTCGGTCGATGGAACCAATGTCCTGATGCTGATGCTGATCAGCACTGTTTTTCCGGTGCTGATTGCCTCCGAGTGGGATCGCGCCCGGGGCGCACGAGGACTTTATTCGCTCCTCCTGATCCTTCAGGCCGCCCTCCTGGGCGCGGCGACGGCACAAGACCTTTTCCTGCTCTTCTTTTTCTGGGGTCTAACCGCGGTACCCGTGTTTTTTCTTGTGGGCATTTGGGGCGGAGAAAAGAAGGAGCAGGCTGCGTTTCGCTCGCTGGTGACCTCCAGCATCGGAAACAGCCTTCTATTTGCGGCCTTCATCCTCATCTATTATGCGAAGGATCCACACAGCTTCCTGATCCGGGACCTTGTGTCTTCGGGCGGAGTTCCCGCAAAGGAAATCGTCCTTGCGGGAATCTCGGTGTCCGTATCGCACCTCGCCTTCCTGTTCGTATGCCTGGGACTGGCGCTACGCGCCCCGGTTTGGCCTTTCCACGGCTGGTTTGCGGAATTTGCAAACGAGGCGCCTGCATCCGTATTTGTCGCAGTGGCCGGAGTGGTCGTGCCCTCGGCGGTGATGATGTTTGCCCGAGTCTCCCACCTGCTTTTCCAGGATGTCCTTGACTCGGTCTCGAGCTGGGTCGTGCTTGCGGGAGTGGTGAACCTTTTCGTCGGCTCGGTAACCATCCTCTCGCAGACCAGGCTCTCGGGGCTTCTCTCGCGGCTGGTCCTCGTGCATCTCGGCCTTTCTCTGATCGGATTGGGAAGCCAGGATCCCAGTGCCCTCGTTGGAGTGATCTACCACCAGCTTGCCATCGGCCTTGCAGTCACCTCAATGGGCCTGCTGTTCGGGGCACTGGCGGATCGAACGGGGCTCCACGAAGTGGGTGCTGCCGGCGGGCTCGTGGAGCGCGCCCCCGCCGCTGCCGCGGTGATGGCGCTTGCACTGGGCGGCTTCCTTGGCCTCCCCGGACTGGGTGGATTCGTCGGGCAAAGCCTGATCGTGATGGGCAGCTTCACCACCCACCCCGTTTCGCTCTTCGGGGTGGGTGCAGGATTCATGCTCGTGACCTACAGCCTGTTTGGGGTATTCAAGCAGATCTTCCTCGGGCCCGAGCGAGGATCCGAGCGAAAGTCTTCGACCGAAGCCGAGCTCACCGCGCGGGAACGCGGGTTTCTGGTTCCGCTGCTGGTGCTGCTTGTCTTGATCGGTTTCTATCCCAAGCCGTTTCTGGACTGGGTTCGTCCGGCGGCAGTTGCCCTGATTGCAGGGAAATCCGAGGAAAAGACTGCGACGTCGCCGGCGGCGGCCGTTCCGGCGCCCTCGCCCTCCGCGGCACCAGCCGAAGGAATTGAACCCAAAAAGAAGGAAGAGTGAGAGCTGAGCCATGAAGGACCTCGGACTCCTTCTTCCGGAGATCTACATCGTGGCCACCGTGATTGGCCTCGTGCTCAGTGAGAGCGCACACCACGGCGAGAGGGTGAGGCTCATTCTTCCGACGGCACTCCTTGGACTGGGCGGCGCCTTCATCCAGACGCTCGTGAGCTACCAGCAGGGTGCGGTCCAGCTGTTTGGAGGGGCGCTCTCGCTCGACGGCTTCAGCCTTTATTTCAAGCTGGTGTTCCTGCTCCTGGCATCCGTCGTCGTCTCCTCCGCCTGCCTGGGCGAGGAGCTTGAAGGTGGTTCCCGGGCCGAGTTCTGCGCGCTGGTGCTGGTCGGTGCGCTGGCACTCATGCTTGCGGGGGAGTCATCGAACCTCTTTGTCTCGGCGCTCTCCATCCAGTCGGCATCACTGGTGGGATACCTTCTGGCTGGCTTTGGTCGGCGCCACCACCAGTCTGCCGAAGCCGCTGTGAAGTGGCTTGGCGTTGCCTCGACCTCGGGCGTGTTCCTGCTCCTTGCAGCAATGGCGCTCTTCATCCACACGGGAAGCGCCAATATCTACGAGGTCCACCAGCGACTCGTGCTCTCCCCTCCCGGGCCGGCCTTTTGTCTCGCGGTTTTTGCCACCCTCTTTGTGGGCCTCTCCTCGGCGATGGTCGCTTTTCCGTCCCAGCTTTGGTCCATCGACGTACTGCAGGGGGCGCCCTCACCCGCCGGTGTGTTCCTGGCCGCCGGGGTTCGCGCGGCCGGATTTGCCGTCGCCGCGCGACTCTGGGTCGTCGTCTTCTCGCAAGCGGCACTGGATCCAGGAAAGTGGCTGCCGCTGGGCGGGTGGGACTGGACGCTTTGGGTCGCGTTTTGTGCCGGGCTCTCCTTCCTGGTGCCCGCTTTTCTTTCCGTCAGGCAGGGAAATGCCAAGCGTCTCCTTGCGTGTGTGGCCCTCTCGCAGACCGGGCTACTGCTCCTCGGCCTCTTGATCCTTGAAGAAGTCGGCCTCGCCGCAATCCTGTTCAACCTCGTGGTCGACCTCGTCTCGCTTGCCGGGGTTTCGTATGTCCTGAGCCTTGGGGTCGCCCGGAGCGGAACGGCCGAGCTCTCGGGCCTGCGCGGCTCACTGAGGGATCGCCCCTGGGAGGCCGTAGCCCTCCTTTGTTTCACGGTGTCCTGGCTCGGGCTCCCTCCGTTTGCCGGCAGCATTGGCAAGTTTGCACTCATCGGGGCGGCAGTCCGCCGGGAGTGGCATGTGCTTGCCGTGCTCGGGCTGGGCGCCATGACCTTGACGGTAGTGGCGGCAGGTCGTCTTCTCCTGGCGCTGCTTCTGCCTGTTGGCGAAAAGAGTATGTCTGAGGTCGGTGAGCCTCCTGCCCCCGCCCTGGAACAGCGCGTGTTCCTTTTTTGTCTAGGTGTGCCCCTCGTGCTTGCGCCAATTTTTGCGGACGCACTCCTTCGATGGGCGAGTCAGTCACTCCGGTTTATTTTCTGGTAGCCCGCTGTTTCCCGCCCGAGATATAAAACCCTTCACCATGGACTACTTACCGGTTTTGATCCTGATGGCCGTTGGGGCAGCCATCGGCGGAGGCGCTCTTCTGCTTTCGTCGCTGCTTGGACCCAAGTCCCCGAACAAGCGAAAGAACATGCCCTTTGAGTGCGGGATGGATCCGGTCGGCGATGCGCACCAGCGCTTCAGCGTGCGATTCTACCTCGTGGCCATCCTCTTCCTGCTCTTCGACGTAGAGGCGCTCTTCTTTTATCCGTGGGCCGTGGTCTACAAAAAGTATCTTTCAATCAACGCCTTCATCCTCGTGGAGATGGCGGTATTCGTGGCAATCCTGCTCGTGGGCTACTTCTATGTCCTGGGCAAGGGCGCGCTGGAGTGGGATTAGATTATGGCAAAAGACGGATCCTCAAGTTTCTTGACCACCCGCTTGGACGACTTCATCAGTTGGGGCCGAAAGAATGCGCTCTGGCCGCTTCCCTTCGGCACGAGCTGCTGCGGGATCGAGATGATGGCCACGCTTTGCTCTGACTACGATATGGCCCGCTTTGGCGCGGAGGCAATTCGGTTTTCTCCGCGGCAGGCAGACCTGCTGATCGTTGCCGGAATCGTGAATGCCAAGATGGCGCCGGTGCTTCGCAATATCTACGACCAGATGGCTGACCCCAAGTGGGTCATGTCGTTCGGGGCTTGTGCCTCTTCGGGCGGCATCTTCAATGTTTATAGCGTCACACAGGGCATCGACACGGTGGTTCCGGTCGATATCTACGTGCCTGGTTGTCCCCCGGCGCCCGAGGGCGTGCTTCATGCCCTGATGAGGCTCCAGGAGAAGATCCAAAAGGGAGACACGCACTCCCAGCGCCGCGAGCGCGAAGCCCGCGGAGGCACTGTCTAATGGATATTCGCACGCCGGTTCCGACCATTTATGGCGATTTTGCCAAGAAACACGCCGAGCTTTGGAAGAAACAGTCCCAGAAGCTTGAGGCGCAGTTCGGCTCCAAGATCACCGAGATCCGCTGGCCCGGAGAGCATCCCGTTGATGTTCCGGTGGTTTACGTTGAGGCCGCGGCAATCGTAGAGGTGCTGCGCTTTGCAAAGGAGTCTGAAGGCTTTGAATATGCCTTCCTCTCCGACATCACGGCTACGGACGAGGAAGTAGAGCCGCGATTTGAGGTGGTCTACAACCTGACGTCATTTTCCACGGGTGCGCGCATCCGCTTCAAGGTCCAGGTGAACGAGGGCAAGCCTGTTCCCTCGGTTACGGGAGTCTGGGACGGCGCCAACTGGCCGGAGCGTGAGGTCTGGGACATGTTTGGAGTGAAGTTCGAGGGCCACCCGGACCTGCGACGCATCCTCATGGATGAGCGATGGGTGGGGCACCCGCTCCGCAAGGACTACCCGCTTCGCGGCTACCAGCTCTTCCCGGATGCCATGCCGATCAACGTCGACCTGCTCAAGGACTGAGAAATGGAAAAACCGGTAAATCATCGCGAGTTTGGCCTGCCCGAGTCCGAGAACTACTCGATCACAGTCGATGTTCCCCACGAGAGTGATCCAGATGATCTCTGGAAGGACTCCCGGGTCTATGTGAACATCGGGCCCACGCATCCTGCCATGCACGGCGCGCTCCGCATGTGTGCCAGGATGAACGGCGAGACCATCGAAAAGTCCTACTGTGAGTTTGGATACACCCACCGGGCCAAGGAAAAGCTCGGGGAAAACCGCACCTACCACAACTTCATCGTGTACACGGATCGCCTGAACTATTGTTCAGCGCTGATCAACAACGTCACCTATGCCATGTCGGTCGAGCGCCTCATGGGAATCGAAGTCCCCACCCGCGCGGTTTGGATCCGGATGATTTGCGCCGAGATGGCGCGTGTGATCGACCACCTGATTTGCGTGGGGATCAACGCAGTCGACCTGGGCGCGTTTTCCTTCTTTTTGTATGGGTTCCACCAGCGGGAAGAGGCCTACACGCTCATCGAGAAGCTTTGCGGTGCTCGGCTCACGACTTCCTACACGCGAATCGGCGGCCTGATGCACGACGCTCCCCCCGGATGGGAAAAGGAGGTCAAGGATTGGGTCCTTCGGACTCGCAAGACCGTGCAGGAAATGGACAAGCTTCTCACCAATAACCGGATTTGGTGCCAGCGCACGCAGGGGGTGGGGGTGTTCACGCGCGAGCAGTGCATGCGCTACAGCTACTCCGGGCCGTCCGCAAGGGCGTCGGGCATTGACCGGGACCTCAGGCGCGATCAGCCAGTCATGTTCTACAAGAACGTCGAGTTTGATGTTCCTGTTGGCAAGAACGGCGATGTCTTCGACCGTTACCTTGTCCGAATGGCCGAGATCTTCCAGTCCCTCAATATCATCGCCCAGTGCGCCGATCGCCTGCAGCCCGGACCCATCTGGGCGGAGGACAAGCGCGTTCGCATTCCGGACAAGGACGTCGTGTTCAACACGATGGAGGGACTGATCCATCACTTCAAGTTCTTCATGACCGGATTCGACGTCCCGGCTGGCGAGGCCTACACGACTTTTGAGGCAAGCAACGGAGAGCTCGGTTTCTACATCGTGAGCAAGGGGGCATCGCGGGCACACCGAATGAGGATCCGCGGACCGTCCGTGTGGCACTACCAGGGCCTCAGCGAAATGTCCCAGGGGGCCAAGCTCGCCGACATGGTCGCAAACCTCGGCTCAATCAACATCATCGCAGGGGAGCTCGACCGCTGATTATGTCAAAGCAGCTTTCACAGAAGTTCTACGACGCAATGAAGAAGCTCGAGCCGCGCTATCCGACCAAGGTCGCGCTGCTGTTGCCCGCCCTGCATGCCGCACAGGAAGAGTATGGCTGGCTTCCGAAGGAAGTGCTGGCGGAAATCGGAGAATACATCGGGATCCACCCCGCACAGGTGCGCGAAGTGGCCAGCTTCTACACGATGTACAACCTCAAGCCCGTGGGCAAGTACCACATCAAGGTTTGCACGAACGTGGCGTGCTGCCTTCGCGGCGCCGATGAGTTGGTCGAGCATCTGGAAAAGAAGCTCGGAATCAAGTGCGGCGAAACCACTCCCGACCGAAAATTCACCCTGGCAGAAGAAGAGTGCCTTGGCGCGTGCGGCACCGCGCCCGCCATGATGCTCAATGATGATTACCACGAGAACCTTACCCAGCAGGGCGTAGATCAGCTGATCGACGGACTTTCGGGCAAGGGCCACTGAGATCGAACAAGGAAAAAGACCCATGTCCCAGACCGAGACGATCTTCATCCAGCACCACAATGACGGGGCCCGCCCCCTCGAGTACTACCTTTCAAAGATGGCCGGTTACACGGCCGCCAAGAAGGCGTTCGGAATGTCCCAGGACGCGATCATCGACGAGATGAAGAAGTCCAACCTGCGTGGTCGCGGTGGAGCCGGATTCCCGACGGGTGTGAAGTGGGGCTTCATACCAAAGCAGAGCGCCAAGCCGAAGTACCTGGTTTGCAACGCCGACGAGTCGGAGCCGGGCACTTTCAAGGACCGCGACATCATGCGGTACACCCCGCATCTTTTGATTGAGGGCATGGTCATTGGCGGCTTTGCCATCGGCGCCCACCATGGGTACATCTACATCCGCGGTGAGTACACGCGCGAAGCCAAGATCCTGAATTCGGCGATCGATGAAGCCTACGCCAAGGGCTACCTTGGCAAGAACATCATGGGCAGCGGGTTTGACTTCGACTTGACCGTCCACAGAGGCGCAGGCGCCTATATTTGCGGCGAGGAAACCGCCCTCCTCAACTCCCTCGAGGGCAAGCGTGGGGAGCCGCGGGTGAAGCCGCCGTTTCCCGCCCAATCGGGAGCCTTCGCCGGCCCGACGATCGTCAACAACGTTGAGACCCTCGCCGCCGTCCCCCATATCGTCAACCGCGGCGGCGACTGGTTCTCCAAGCTCGGAAAGATTGAGAAGTCCGGCGGCACGCGGCTCGTTTCTGTTTCGGGTCACGTCAAGAAGCCCGGGGTCTATGAGCTGCCGGCCGGGGCGTATACGATCCGCCAGATCATCTATGATATTTGCGGCGGTGTCCTTGGCGACAAGAAGCTCAAGGCAGTGATTCCCGGCGGCTCGTCTGCGCCGGTGCTGACAGCCGACGAAATCGACGTGATCTATGACATTGACCCACTCATGAAGATTGGGACGATGCTTGGCTCAGCGGCACTGATGGTGGTGAGCGAGGATTACGACATCATCCGACTGATCAAGCGGATCACCAAATTCTATGCCCATGAGTCGTGCGGGCAGTGCACGCCCTGCCGGGAGGGGTGCAAGTGGATGGAGGACATCCTCCATCGGATCGAAGACGGACACGGGCGGGAGCAGGACCTGAACCTGCTCCTCGATATTGCCGACAACATTGGCGGCAAGACACTTTGTGCCCTTGGGGACGCCGCAGCTGGACCGGTCGCAAGCTTCGTAAAAAAATTCCGCGCTGACTTTGAAGCGCGCATTCGAGGTGGAAAATGGCCAAGTGCATGATTGAAGGCCGCGAGGTCGAGTTCAAGCCGGGTGAGAACCTGATTGATGTGGCCAAGCGTGCCGGGGTCGAAATCCCATACTTTTGCTACCACCCGGGACTCTCGGTGGTCGCACAGTGCCGCATGTGCGCGGTCGAGGTGGGGATGCCGGGCAAGGATGGAAACATCCAGATGATGCCGAAGCTGCAGACGGCCTGCTCAACCCCGCCCGCAGAGGGGATGCAGGTCAAGGTCAAGACCGACAAGGTGACCCAGAACCAGAAGTCAGTGATGGAGTTCCTCCTCGTCAACCATCCGCTGGACTGCCCGGTGTGCGATAAGTCCGGAGAGTGCGACTTGCAGGACAACTCTTTCAAGCACGGCGACGCCTATATGCGCACGACCGAAGAGCGCAGGACCTACGTGGATCTCGACATGGGCCCCGTCATCCAGAAGAACATGAATCGATGCATCCACTGCACGAGGTGCATTCGCTTCGGGGACGAGGTGGCAGGCATCCGCGAGATGGTCGCAATCCAGCGAGGCAACAACACCGAGATCACGACCATTGACGGCCGCGCGCTTGAGACAGAGTACGCGGGAAATTACGCAGACATCTGTCCGACGGGTTCGTTGACCCTGAAGGACTTCCGCTTCAGGAAGCGTGCCTGGTTCCTCAAGAAGACACAGACCGTCTGCGAGGGGTGCTCGCGCGGATGCAATATTGAGCTGCAGCACGAGGCCAATGTCGTTTATCGGACGATCCCGGTGACGAACATGGAGATCAACAAGCACTGGATATGCGATGAGGGTCGCTTCAACTACCATTATATCCATGAGTCCGAGCGCGTAACCGAGCCCGCGCTCCGCCAGGATGGTGCCCTGAAGATGTCCACATGGAAGGAGGCCCTCCTCTCCACGCGCGACCAGCTCAAGGGCAAGAAGGTTGCCGTCCTCCTCGGTTCAGACCTTACGCAGGAGGAAATCAGGCTCGTCCAAGAGGCGGCCCCCAGGCTTTTGGGTGACGCGGCTCTTTTCCATTTTGGTACGGCAGGCATCACGAGCGGCGCCGAAGATGCCGCCGCCGACGCCCTGCTGAAGAGGAAGAGCAAGACAGCCAACCTCCACGGAGTGGAAAAGCTTGGGGTCAGGCCTTTTGTGGGCATCCCCCAGGGATCACAGGCCGTGCTCATCATTCGAGGGGGCCGAGCCACGCTGCCGGCACCAGGCGCCCTGGGTGGCCTCCCCGTTTTTGGGGTCGGCGTATTCAAGCGCGACGAGGGCGCCGCCTTTGCTGCGGTCCTGCCCGGACAGGCGTTTGCGGAAAAGGACGGCACGGTGGTGAATTTCCAGGGAACAGAGCAGAAATTTCGCCGGGCTGTTGCGCCCCCAAGGGAGTGCAAGAGCCTCTCTGAACTGTTCATGATGTGGGCGAACTACTAAGGCGGCACGAGCAAATGTTTGAAACGATCACCCAGTTCATCGACCAAAACTCAGCCTGGCTTCCGCTGGCCGTGACCATCGTCAAGTGCGTGGTGGTGGGCGTCACCCTCCTCCAGGTTGTGCCGCTGATGGTGTGGGTGGAGCGGCGCGGCTCGGCGCTGATGCAGAATCGCCTCGGCCCCAACCGAATTGGCCCGTTTGGGTTGCTTCAGGGGATCGCCGATGGAATCAAGATGGTCTTCAAGGAAGACATGCCCCCTGCGCACGTCTCTCGCTTCTATTATGTAGTTGCTCCAATCGTGTCCTTGATCCCGGCTTTCATGACCTTTGCCGTGATACCGTTTGGCAGCTCCCTTTCCCTGGGGTCGCTCACCATCAACTTCCAGATCGCAGACCTGAATGTGGGCATGCTCTATATCTTCTCGATCGCCTCCCTGGGGGTTTACGGGATCATCATGGCGGGCTGGTCCTCGAATAATAAGTACGCACTCCTGGGATCGCTTCGAAGCACCGCCCAGATGATCAGCTACGAGCTTTCGCTCGGCCTCTCCATCATCGGAATTCTCATGATTTTTTCGAGCGTCAGGCTCGGGGATATCGTTCGCCAGCAGGGCGAGACGCTCTTGCAGCTTGGCCCGGTGGCGATTCCGCGCTGGGGGATTTTCCTCCAGCCGCTGGGCTTCATCATCTTCCTGACTTCGGCCTATGCCGAGACGAACCGCCTTCCCTTCGACCTTCCCGAGGGCGAGTCTGAGATCGTCGCGGGCTACCACCTTGAATATGGAACCATGCAGTTTGGCGTATTCATGATGGCTGAGTACATCAACATGGCGGTGGCCTCCGCCCTGACCGCGACGCTGTTTTTTGGCGGCTGGCAGATGCTGCCCGGACTTCCCCAGCTCCACGACCTCCTGGTCCAGTCACTAAGCCTGCCGACGATCGGATCGGACATCGTGCGGGTGCTCTTCGAGATCGGCTCGTTCACGCTCAAGACCGTGTTTTTCCTGTGGCTGTATGTCTGGGTTCGTTGGACGCTGCCGCGCTTCCGCTATGACCAGCTGATGGACCTGGGCTGGAAGGTGATGCTTCCGCTTTCGCTGGTCAACATTTTCGCAACCGGATTCCTGATCTACTACGGAGTGATTTAAGCCATGCTCGTCAAAGCCAAGCCGGGATTGTTCCAGCGCCTTTATATCGTCGAAGTGGTCAAGGGACTGCTGATGACGATGCGCCAGTTTCTATTCGGCAAGACGGTCACGATCCAGTACCCCGAGGAGCGCCGGAACTATTCGGATCGTTTCCGAGGCATGCACTACATCAAGTCGGTCAACGGGGTTGAAAACTGCACGGCATGCATGCTTTGCCCCACCGTCTGCCCGGCAGAGTGCATTCACATCGAGGCCGGCGAGCGCGAGGATAAGGAAAAGTACCCGGTCAAGTTCGAGATCGACGTGCTTCGCTGCTGTTTTTGCGGAATGTGCGAAGAGGCGTGTCCAAAGGATGCCATCAAGCTCAGCAACATCTATGAAATGAGCCTGGCAGAGCGCGAGGCCTACGACAAGAAAGCTCTCATGGAGCAGAGGGGTCACAAGTGAGCATGAGTCCCGCGGCCTTCTACATTTTTGCGGGCTTGGCCCTCGCATTCTCCATCATGACGATCCTCCGCAAGAATCCCGTCTCAAGCGCGTTCAGCCTGGTGATGGTCTTTTTTGCGTTTGCAGGGATTTACGCGTCGCTGGACGCACACCTGATCGCCGCCCTCCAAATCCTCGTTTATGCCGGCGCGATCATGGTTCTGTTCATCTTCGTGATCATGCTCCTCAGCACGGACACTCCCTCGCTGGACCTGGGCCGCACTCCGGGCTGGATGAAGGCGACTGCTGCTGCAATCGCCCTCGGTCTCTTTGCCTTCCTCACCAAGTCATTCAAGGAGATGCCCGCCGTCTCTGCTCCGGGTGTCCATACGCCGGAAGCAATTGCACAGGCCGGCGGAAACACCCAGGTGATCTCAGAGCTCATGTTTTCCCAGTACATCCTGCCGTTTGAGCTGACCTCGGTGCTGCTTCTTGCGGGAATCGTCGGCGCTGTTGCGATTGCCAAGCGCCACCAGAAAAAAGGAGCCACCAATGCCGCTGCCGGCCGTTGAACCCTGGGTCATCCTCTCTTTTTGCTCCGCGATCTTTCTTGTGGGTCTGTTTGGCCTGCTCGTTCGGCGCAACATCATCGTGATCCTGATGTCCATTGAGCTCATGCTCAACGCAGTGAACCTCACCTTCGTGACGTTCTCGAGCCGACTGACGGATCTTTCGGGCCAGATGTCCGTCTTTTTCATCATCACGGTTGCGGCCGCCGAGTCCGCGGTCGGGCTGGGGCTGGTGATTGCCCTATATCGCACCCTCAAGACCGTCGACACGGACCAGATTCAGATGCTCAGGGATTGATCCCGGGAAGATAAGCCATGCTTGCACTCATTCCTCTTTTTCCCCTGCTTGGTTTTGCCATCAACGGCCTCTGGTATGCTCTTTCGCAGTCCAGGCCCGGCGGCAAGTCCGCGCCCGCCGCAGTGACGGGTGGGATTGCCAGCGCAGCCATCCTGGGCTCTTTCGTGGTGAGCCTCAAGGCGTTCCTGCAGCTCAAGGGCATGGGCGAAGAGTCCCGGGTGATCGAACAGACGCTTTTTAACTGGATCCATGCAGGTGATCTCGATGTGCCGATGACCCTGCGGGTGGACGTGCTTTCCTCACTTTTCACCCTGGTGATCAGCGGGGTTGGCTTCCTGATCCATGTCTATTCGATCGGATACATGGGACATGATGAGACCCCCGGAAAGTTCTTCGCGTACCTGAACCTGTTTTGCTTCGCGATGCTCATGCTCGTCATGGGCGCATCGCTTCCGATCCTGTTCCTCGGGTGGGAGGGCGTGGGCCTCTGCAGCTACCTCCTGATCGGGTATTGGTATGCCGACGACGAAAAGGCTTCGGCCGGCAAGAAGGCTTTCGTCGTGAATCGTATCGGCGACCTCGGCTTTTTGATCGGGATGTTCCTGATCTTTTCGACCTTCAAGACCCTGGACTTCTCCCAGATTCGCTCGGCCTTTCAGCACACCCCGGGGGGAGTGCTGCCGGCGGGGGTGACGTTTGAAACGCTTTCGCTCATCGGGCTGATGCTCTTCGTGGGATGCATGGGCAAGTCCGCCCAGGTCCCCCTCTATGTTTGGCTCCCGGATGCCATGGCGGGGCCGACCCCGGTGTCTGCCCTCATCCACGCCGCCACGATGGTCACATCCGGCGTCTACCTGGTGGCACGACTGAACTTCCTGTTTGACGCAGCCCCAATGGCCACAGGCGTGATGGCGGGCGTGGGCGCATTCACCGCATTCCTTGCCGCAACCATCGCAATCGCCCAGAGCGACATCAAGAAGGTCCTCGCCTACTCTACCGTTTCGCAGCTGGGATACATGTTCCTTGCCTGCGGCGTCGGAGGCTACGTGGCTGGGGTGTTCCACGTCATCACGCACGCCTTCTTCAAGGCGCTCCTGTTCCTTGGCGCCGGCAGCGTGATCCACGGAATGCACGAGGAACAGGACATCTTCAAGATGGGTGGTTTGCGCAGCAAGATGCCACAGACCTTCCTTGTGTTCACGATTGCCTGGCTTGCGATCTGCGGCCTTCCCCCGTTTTCTGGCTTCTTCTCGAAGGACGAGATCCTGTGGTTGAGCTTCTCCTCAGCTCGCGGCTCCAAGGTCCTTTGGGGGATCGGGGCGGCAACGGCCGTGATGACGGCGTTTTATATGACGCGTCTCTGGATCGTGACCTTCCTCGGCAAGGCGAGAACCCACGAGGCGTCCCACGCGCACGAGTCGCCCTGGGTGATGACTGGGCCCCTCTGGGTGCTCGCAATTCTGAGTGCGGTCGGCGGGCTCATGGGAATCCCCCACCATAGCTGGCTGGAGCACTGGCTTCATCCCGTGATCTCCCACCACCCGGCTGCCGCCCCCGGCGTTCAGCCCCAGATGGAGTGGTGGCTCATGGGTCTCAGCGTGGCGGGTGCTCTCTGTGGAATCTTCATTGCTCGATCACTCTATTCCGATCTGGCTCGTGCCACCGCGCTGCGTGCGAAGCTTGAGGGCGCACACAAGATATTGATGAACAAGTGGTATGTCGACGAGGCCTACTCAGCTCTTTTCGTGCGCCCGCTGGTCGCCTTTTCGCGGGCCCTCTGGAAGGGCTTTGATGTCCTGGTGATCGACGGTGTCGTGAATGGTCTTGGGCGCGCAAGCGTCTGGGGCGGACAGGCGGCACGAGTGATCCAGAATGGTTCCATCCAGGTTTATGCCATCGTGGCCTTGCTCGGCCTTCTTCTTTCTGTGGGGTATCTGATCCGTGGAAGCATTTGATCAACATCTCCTGTCCATCCTGACGTTTGTCCCACTGGTCTGGGCAATGATCGGCCTCGCGCTTCCATCCTCTGGAAAGGGCCGCCTGACCCAGGTTTGGGCCCTGCTCGGAACGCTCGTGACCTTTGGCATCTCGCTCCTGATGTATTCGCGGTTTCAGGCCGGTACGGCGGAGTTTCAGTTTGGGGAGCTTGCGCAGTGGATTCCCGGGCTGGGTGTCGATTACCGCGTGGGAATTGATGGGCTCAGCCTCTGGCTGGTCATGCTGACCACGTTCCTGATGCCCATCGTGGTCCTCGGCTCCTTTACTGCCGTAGAGGAGCGCACCAAGGAGTATTACTTCCTTCTTCTCGCGCTCGAGACGGCCATGCTCGGGGCGTTTGTGGCCCTCGATGCATTCCTTTTCTACGTGTTCTGGGAAGCAATGCTCATCCCGATGTACCTGCTCGTGGGCATCTGGGGCGGCAAGGATCGTATTTACGCGGCGATGAAGTTCTTCATCTACACGATGGTTGGGTCGCTGCTCATGCTCGTGGCGATCTTCTATCTGGGCTGGCTCCATAAAGAGCAGTTTGGAAACTACTCGGCCTCGCTGGTTGACCTGTATCGCTTGAAGATTCCAGGTGAAGGCTGGCTTTCACCCCAGTCCTTGATGTTCCTCGCCTTCTCGCTGGCGTTTGCCATCAAGGTTCCACTGTTCCCCCTCCACACCTGGCTGCCCGATGCCCACGTCCAGGCGCCCACGGCCGGATCCGTCATCCTGGCCGGAGTCCTCCTAAAAATGGGCGGGTATGGCTTCTTGCGCCTGGCCTTCCCGCTTTTTCCGCAGGCCGTGGTCCTGTTTCAGCCAACCTTCCTGCTTTTGGGTGCGATTGCCGTGGTCTACGGTGCGTGGGTTGCCATGGTCCAGCCCGATATCAAGAAGCTCGTGGCCTACTCCTCGGTGAGCCACATGGGCTACGTGGTACTCGGGCTCTTCTCCCTGAATACCGTCGGTGTGACGGGCTCGCTCTACCAGATGCTGAATCACGGAGTCTCCACCGGCGGGCTCTTCCTCCTGGTCGGCATGATCTATGAGCGCCGCCATACCCGGGAGATTTCAGAGTTCGGAGGGATCACGCGCGTGATGCCGCTCTTTGCGGTGGCGTTCCTCATCATCACCCTCTCGTCCATCGCCCTTCCGGGAACCAACGGCTTCATCGGTGAGTTCATGATCCTTCTAGGGACCTGGAAGGCAAGCCAGTGGACCGCAATCGTGGCCGGAACGGGCGTCATTTTTGGTGCCGTTTACATGCTCTGGATGTACCAGCGCGTGATGTTTGGTCCGCTCAAGAATCCCGAGAACGAAGGTCTCAAGGACCTTTCCTTCCGTGAGGGGGTTGTACTGGTTCCCCTCCTCGTCGCGTCAATCTGGATGGGCGTCCAGCCCAACCTCTTCTTCGGCAAGATGGAGGCCTCGATCTCGGCCTTCCTGCAGCGAGTGGTCCCGGCCCAGGCCCCGACCAAGACGGCTGCCGTCACCGATGAGCACAAGGAATAGGCCCAAGCCAAGGAGCTCAGCATGAATACCAACAGCCCAATTACGACGATCAATCCGGAGCTCCTGAGCATCTCCCCTGAACAGCTGGCGGCGCTCGGCCCATGGGCGTGGGTTCTGGGCGCAGCCATCCTCGCCATGCTGGCGGCGGTGATTTTTCGAAACTCGCCCAAGTGGCCTGTTTCGCTCATTTCTGGCCTCGGTTTTGCGGGAGGCGCCGTGAGCGCCGTCCAGCAGCTTGGGGCCGGCGATGTTTCGCTTTTCAACCGAATGATGCTGGTGGACGGCTTTTCGCTGCTCTTTGTCCTGCTTTGCTGCGTCGCCGGGCTCTTCACGGTGACCGCGTCCTTCCAGTACCTGGATCGCGAAAATCTCCAGCACCCCGAGTATTACATCCTGCTCCTGTTTGCCGCCTTCGGGATGATGATGATGGGTGCGGCGCTTGATCTCGTGGTGATCTTCATCGCGCTCGAGATCATGTCCCTTGCCGTTTATGTGCTCGTGGGGTTCCGGCGCTCGGATCGTCGCAGCAATGAAGCGGCGATGAAGTACTTCGTGCTGGGTTCTGCTGCCTCTGCTGTCTTCCTCTATGGCACCGCGCTTCTCTATGGAGCCACCGGATCATTGAACATCAGCTCAATTCTCACCGCGGCACAGTCGGGCGGCTCGCTGCTCCTGACCATCGGCGGGGCGCTCGTGGTGTTTGGTTTTCTCTTCAAGGTGGCTGCGGTCCCTTTCCACATGTGGATGCCCGATGTCTACGAGGGCGCACCGACTCCAGTCACCGGGTTCATGACCACAGGAATCAAGGCCGCCTCCTTTGCGGCGTTTGTTCGTGTCATCACCCACCTCGGATTTGCTCAAAACCACCTTCATGACCTGATCTGGTGGGTGGCCGCGCTCACCATGCTGGTGGGGAATGTCATTGCGTTGACGCAGGTCAACCTCAAGCGCATGCTGGCCTACTCGTCGATCGCCCATACGGGCTACCTGCTGGTTGGTTTATTGGCGGGACCCGGCTCAGGCTCGGGTTATGGGCCAGTCTTCCTGTACCTGCTGGCATACACGCTGACCAACCTCGGCGCGTTTGCCCTCTTGGGTGTGATCGGGCGCAAGTCGGACATGGGCACGAACCTCCATGACCTGGCGGGATTGTCGAGGCGTCACCCGTGGCTTGCTTTTGCGATGTCGGTCTTTTTGTTTTCAATGGCCGGAATTCCGCCCACTGCCGGGTTTGCCGCCAAGTATTTGATGCTCTCTTCGGCGGTCCAGGCTGGAGAAATCTCGATCACGGTCATTGCGGTGCTCTGCAGCGCCATTTCGGTGTACTATTACCTGAGGGTGCTTGTTTTCATGTACATGCGCGAGCCGGCTGCGTCCGGATCGGCGGTACCGGGGCACTCTTTCGGGGCCGCCGTGTCGGTGGCCGCGATGGTGGTCCTTGTCCTTGGGATGGGGATCCTGCCCGCGCCGGTCATGGAGATCGCCAAGCGGGCAGCACTGGTGTCGGCTCCCCAGGCGACGGCTGCGCGCTAAGGCGCAGCTAGCGTCGCCATTCGGTGGCCGGCGAGGAGGGAGAACCCGCAGGCCATGTCCCAGCAGTCCGGCGCACTGCTCTTCAAGATCCGACTCGAGGGTGGTCGGGTGCTGGGCCCCATCGGCCTGGAGCGGATTCGCGCGCTCATACTATCACAGCACATTCGCGGTACCGAGCAGGCCAGGGAGCATCCCGTCGGCGAGTGGAGGGAGATCGGCTCCATTCCGGAGATTGCAGCCCTCCTGTTGGCCAATGCGCAGGGAGTGCTTGCTGAGTTTCCGATCGAGGGGCCCAAAGAGGGTGCCGCTGGAGTCGACCTCGGTGCGGCGACCCAGATCCTTCCCCCGACGGAGCCGCTCCCCCGACCGGAGCCGACCCAAGAGGTGCGCCCCAGCCCAGAGGAGTCACAGGATCGTACACAGGTGGCGACTCTCGACGACCGGGAGCCCCAGAGCTCGCGTGAAACCGAGCCTGAAGATAAAACGCGCGTAGCTGAACCGGGCTCTGACGCACGCCCCCTGGAGCTCGACGTGGGGGCTCAGCGGGCGGTGCAGGCCCCTGCTTCAATTGCAAACGAGCGGACCGTGGTCTTCGCCCGCTCGGATTCCTCGCCGGCGCTTCCGGGCAGGGCCAGCACACGAAAGACCGAGTGGGTTCGAACCCTCCTGATCCTTGGCATGGTGATTCTGATCGGAATTGAATTCATGAAGGATGACGAGGAAGCGAGGCGCGCGCAAAAGCAGCAGGTCCGGAAAATCAGGCCCTACCTTCCCTCTGCCGGGGAGGCGCGCCCCGACCCGATCCGAAGCCAGGAGCGCTATTTGAGGGCGCTTTCGTTTTACCAGGAGGACACCATTTCTGGATATCGGCGAGCCGTCGAGTCGCTCCATGGCGCGCTTGCCGCTGACCCGGATAATGTGCGTGCGCTCGCGATGCTTGCGTCCTCCTATCTCAATCTCATCGATGTCTCGAACAAGGACGAAAAATATTTTGATGTCATCTCCAAGCTGATCGACCAGTCCAGGTCCAAGAACCTCGACCTACCCGAAACATTGATTGCCGATGCGGAGTACCTCACGCTTACCGGGAGGCCTCTTGCGGCACAGACCCGGATCATCGAGTACAGCAAGAAAAACAAAGGCTACAGCAACATCATCGTCCTTTATCTTGCGCAGGCCTTTCTCGCCCGTGGAGAGGCGGGGCAGGCCGCGCGCTACACGGCCGAACTCACCAGCCTGCAGGGCGTGGATGCGAAGCTGCACTATGTTCGTGGGCAGATTGCCGAGTCGCTGGGGGACCTGGAGGCAGCCAGTTCCGAGTATAAGGCAACCATCAAGACGAGCCCGAGGCATGGATACGCAAGGTATCGCCTCGTGAAGATCGCCAACGCACGTGAAAAGCTCCAGGAGGTTCGCAAGGAGCTGGAGTTTGTAACGGCCTCCGCCGAGCATCTTGCCCCCAGGGAGCTGGCAGATGCCTACTCCATTCGGGCCAAGCTTGACCAGCAGGCGGGAAGGTTTGACCTCGCGCTCGGTCACATCGAGCGCGCGCTCCGTCTTGAGCCGGAGAACCCAGACTATAACCTCGCATACTTCACGCTCAGGGCGAGGGCAGGTGACCAGCTTCCAGAGGTCAGGAAAGAGGCACGACTTTACTACTTCATGGCCGAGAGCGAGCGCCTCCTGAGAGAGGGGCAGGTCGAGCGTGCCCAGCTTGCCTTGATCGAGGCGCGCAGGGAGTCCCCTGGCAATCCACAGCCCCTGGTCAGGCTTGGAAACCTCTTTTATGTTTTCAAGGGCGATGTCCTGAATGCGAAAATCAATTTTAGGAAGGCTGCCGAACTCTCTCCGGGGGACATCCGGATCTGGGGGCGCTACATCGAGCTGCTCATTCAAAGCTATGAGTGGGAGGAGGCCAATCGTGCACTCGGACGGTTCAAGTCGCTTCCCGTTCCCCAGAGCGCAATTGACAAGGCGACGGCCGACTGGTTCGCCAAGCAGGGAAGGCATGCCGAGGCGCGCGAGCATTACCAGAAGGCGCTGTCGAGGGAGTACATCGAGCCATCGGTGTACCTCGCCTATGGAAAGAGCCTGATCGAGAGCCAGAAGTATCAGGAGGCGCCATTTATTTTTGCACTGGCGCTACGCTATGAGCCAGACAACCCCGAGGCAGTCATTGGGACTGCACGTGCGATCCTCGGGGAGGAGGGGATTGATCGAGCCATTTCCTACCTGAGGGATGAGCTCCAAAAGGGTGGAGCCACGCGCGTCGAGCTCCTGTGCGGGCTGGCCGACTTCCTGATCCAAAAGGGCTCGTGGGACGAGGCCATGAGTTTTATTGAGCAGGCAAAGGCGGCGCGTCCTGACATGGCCCTTCCGTTCAAGATCGAGGCACAGTTTCATGCCGCCAAGCCCACGGGCGGAAAACAGGGCGCTGATCGCCGCAGCAAGGAAAAGATGCTCCAGAGCTACCAGAGCTACTTGGACAGAAACCCCAGCGACGCGGGGATCTTGTTTGAGAGGTACAAGGTACTGGTCGAGCTTGGCGAATATGGCGCAGCTGACGCGGACCTCCAGCGGATCTATGAGCTCTATCCAAGGTACCCAAGCCTTCACTTCAGCAAGGGCCGCATTTACGTCAGGCTTGGAAACCTTAAGGCGGCTCAGAAGGAATATGAGCTCGAACTTGCCAACGGCAACAGCTCGCTTCCCGTCCTGTTGGCTCTTGGGAGCGTTCACCTGGAGCTCAAGGAGCATGACAAAGCCCTTGAGTACTTTGTAAAGGGCATGCAGCGAGCCCCCAAGGAGTCAGAGCCGAAGCAGATGTCCGGATACGCGAACTTTTTACTCAGGCGATATGACGCTGCGGTGGCGCTCTACCGGGAAGCACTCAAGCTGGACGAGGGGAATCCCATCATCTATCGTCGTCTCGGCGATGCCTATCGCGCACTCGGCGACGCCGCCAACACGCGCTGGGCTTACCAGAAGTACCTCGAAATGGAGCCGGATGCCGTGGACAAGGCAGAGCTCCAGCGGTTTTTTTAGGAGATCACGGATGCTTGACTCACGATATTTTGGCGAAGCCCTGGGTGAGCTTGAGGCGGGCCTGCGGCGTCGCAATGCAGATGCTGGACTGCTCGGGACCATCGCTGAACTTGCCCGGGACCGAAAGTCCCTCATCCAGCAGGTGGACAGCCTCAAGGCAAAGAGGAATGCCGCCTCGCAGGAGATTGCCCAGCTCAAGTCACGCTCCAAGTCCGACCCCGCAGCAGCCGCGGAGGCCGAGCGTCGGGTTTTGGAGATGAGGGCAGTGGGGGATGAGGTCAAGTCGCTCGAGGTCCGGCTCACCGAGGTAGAGTCCAAGTTCTCGGATCTGGGAATGCGAATTCCCAACATTCCCCACGCATCGGTGCCCCAAGGGGCGGGGGCGGAGCAGAATGTTCAGGTCCGCCAGTGGGGCGCTCCGCGCAAGCTCTCCTTTACCCCCAAGGACCATGTGGGCGTGGGAGAAGGCCTGGGTATCCTGGACTTTGAGCGCGCTGGGAAGCTCTCGGGTGCCCGGTTTGCGCTTTATATCGGCGCCGGGGCAAGTCTCGAGAGAGCACTCATCCAGTTCATGCTCGACCTTCACACGCGCGAGCATGGCTATCGCGAGGTCATTCCTCCGTTCATGGTCAACCGCGCCAGCATGACCGGCACCGGCCAGCTTCCCAAGTTCGAGGAAGACCTGTTCAAGACGGGCACGGCCGACCGCGAGCTTTTCCTCATCCCCACTTCCGAGGTGCCCCTCACCAACATTTATCGCGACGAGATCATCGAGCCGGGGCGCCTTCCCGTGCACATGACGGCGTATTCGCCTTGTTTTCGGAGCGAGGCGGGCTCGTACGGAAAAGACACACGGGGATTGATCCGCCAGCACCAGTTCCAGAAGGTTGAGCTCGTCAAGATCGTCGAGCCCGAACAGTCCTACGACGAGCTCGAAAAGATGACTGCCAACGCCGAACGGGTCCTCCAGCTCCTGGGGCTGCCTTATCGGACCATGCTCCTGTGCACGGGCGACATGGGCTTTAGTGCGGCCAAAACCTACGACATCGAGGTCTGGCTTCCTGCCCAGGGAGCATACCGGGAGATTTCCTCCTGCTCCAACTGTGAGGACTTCCAGGCCCGGCGCGCGCAGATCCGCTATCGTCCGGAAGCCCAGGCCAAACCTCGCCTGGCCCACACCCTCAATGGCTCCGGCCTTGCCGTCGGCAGGACGTTCCTCGCCATCTTGGAGAATTACCAGGACGAGTCTGGCCGCGTCGAGATCCCGGCACCCCTGCACAAGTACCTTGAGGGTGCCCCGGGTTTTGTGCGCGAAGGGTCAGGACTCTGGATGGTTGACAGCGGAGCCAAGCGCTGAGAAGTCTTGCTTCCCTGATTGCGGAGAGGTGGCAGAGTGGTCGAATGCGCCGGTTTTGAAAACCGGAGTGGGGGTAACCTCACCGGGGGTTCGAATCCCTCCCTCTCCGCCACATTTTCTTGAGATGAGAACGACCCTTCTGGCGCGCTCTCGATCGGGGCCTTCGCTCAAGACCTCATCCATGAAGCTGATTTCCACCTGCACAAGTTGGTGCTGTCGGCAAAAATAGGCGGCCAGGGCCTCGCGCAGCCACCCCGCGTCCTCGGGAAGAAGGTTGGTGAGGAGCTTTCGCCAGCGATCTCCCCCCATGCTTGCCAAAACATCCCGCGGTCTTTGCTCGTCGGCCGGCACTCCGGGCTGCAACAGGTTCAGCCGCTTGCCGCTTGCCGTGTATCCCGTCGCCACGAACCATCCGTCACTGGTCATCGGGACGGAAAACATGCTCCACGACTGTTCCAGCCCGAGCACGATGGCGGGTCGCACTCTGGGTATCGCAATTCGTGACTGCACCTGGGGAAGGCTGAAGATGGAGAAATAAAGGCAGGAGAGCAGGCCCGCACAGGAAACAGCTTCGGCCAGCCAGTGTGGGCGGGGCACGCCAGGGCCCGTGTCCCGGCCGGGCCACACACAGGACGGGAGCAGCGCCACCCAGCCAGCCATTCCGATGATCGAGAAAAGGGGGATGGTCATCGTGGCCATGATCCCGAGATGAAGTCCCCAGATCATGAGGATCGCAGCAAGTCGGAGCCTCGGATGGTCGCGCGGAGGAAACAGCGCAAACAGCGAGCCACATCCTTCCAGAACCAGGGTTCCCCAATTGGCCGCACGCGAGAGCGCGGGAAACTGGACAAGCCAGTGTCCGAGGCGGGTCGAGAAGATTTCGCTGGAGAGCGCATAGTGCACGGCCACGCCATAGCGCCAGGAGGGGTCGGCCCATTTGTGTCCAACCGAAGTAAAATACACCAGGACGAGCTGGACAAGGAGCCACATGCCGGCAACCGACTCGACTGCGCCGGGTGACTTGGGGCGCTGGTCGGAGCCCCTCCGAAGGGAGTCAATTGATGCGCACGCGCCGAGGGGCAGAAAGCCGCCGATCAGCAGCAGCTGTCGCAGGTAGACGTCCCCGCTATTGAGCACCATCGGGTTCCTGCCGTGAAGTCCTAGGGCAAAAAGCCAGCAGGCCCATGTCATCCATCGCGTTTTCCAGCCCAGGAGCAGGGCCAGGGCACAGAGGCCGTTTGCCGCGAAGAGTGCAGCCACTACGGGAAATGACCCGGATAACATTTGTAGCGAAAGAAGTGAGTGATGGGGGAAGACGGCGCTGACCAGGTGGCGGGGGAGGACGCCCGGGTCCGTGTGGAATGCCTCGAATGATCCGGGCATGGAACGCAAAACCAGGTCGACCAATACGATTGCTGCAATCACGACCCTGAAGGCAGCCAGTGAGCGAAGGTCAAGCGGCCAGGGCTGCAGCAAGCGTTGATGACGGAGTGGGCTCTCCGGTTTCATTCGAGCAATTAAATGGCCCGATGCGAGGCGGATGTTGAAGAGTGAGCCTCAGGCGCGGACTCGCCAGCGGATGCCGGGCGCTTCTCGCGCTCTGCCGTGATCCGCACATCACCGCCGTGGGCCGCCGGCTCCGTGGCGAGGCCAATGAGCTGCTGGATCCGAGCAGGATCAAAGTCCACTGGTGCAATCTCGTCGACGCCCACGGGGAGGTTTCCAATCCGGTTGACCTTGAGGATGACCCCTGCGATCGGACGTGAGCGCGATCCGTCGACAACATGGAAGCGCCAGTCTTCGCAGGAGGGCCCGCGCCGCTCCAGCGACAGCTGGATCTTGGCCCTGGAATCAAATGGATTGAAGCCACGGTGTGCATCGATGGTCACCGAAGCACCTGCTTTCGAGTCAAAGCGGCCCGAGATCTTGAGCACATCATTGATCACGGGCAGCCAGTCCGGGTTCACATCCACATCAAACTGCCCCTGCCCAAACTGGGCGCGGATGCGCTCGACGCGATCCATGGGCTTGTCGATTTCGATGGAAAGCCGCTCAGCCGTGGCCTTGTCGTTCAGGGCACCGGAGAGCGCCTCGACGAGGCCCCCTGAGACCCGGGCCACCTTGCCCTTTTTGTCGGCCGGGGAGCTGAACTCAAGCTGCGAGATCTGGAGGGTTTTTTTATCGACCACGAGTCCGACATCGATGGCAGGAAACCCCGGAAGATCACTCGTGATGCTCAGGGCCTTGATCCGGCATTCTCCAGCAAAGGAGCTGGAGCTGGCGAGGGTTGCAAACACGAGGGCGAGGCCCAGGCGGGGTGATGTCATGGCCCGATGAAGAGCAAGCCGGGTGCCGCGCGATCGGCATGAAAACAGGGATGTTTTCGGGCGAGGGCTGCCTAAGTCCTAGACACCTGCAGAACCTCCCTTCACCATCCGTCCATGTGGCTGATCTTGGCCGGCCTTCTGGCGGGCTTGATGGATTCAATTGCAGGAGGAGGGGGGCTGATCACGCTTCCCACCCTGATGCTCGAGATCGGGCCGGGCGCCCATGCCATCGGCAGCAACAAGATTCCCGGGTTCGTGGCCGCATTCGCGGCACTCGTCGTTTATTGGCGTCGCGGTCATCTAGAGTGGCGCTCGGGCCTGGTTTTCTCGGCGGCGATATCCGTGGGGGCTTACGCAGGCTCGCAGGCCACGCCGCTCTTGCCCCGCGAGGCGTTCAGATACCTCATGGCGGCGACCCTACCCATCATTCTGTTCATCGTTTTTTTTGGAAAAAGGCTTCGCTCGAGTGTCTCGGTCGCTGCACCCGCCGAGGCGGCCTCGATTGCGCGCCTCTTGCTCGCGGGGGGGCTGGTTGGCTTTTATGATGGAGCCTGGGGCCCGGGGGGCGGCACTTTCATGGTGCTGGGCCTGCTCTACGGAGCTCACCTGGAGCTGCTTCCGGCCCTGGCCACCGCAAAGCTCGCCAACTCCTGCTCGGCACTCTTTTCGGGGGTGGGGTATTGGAGCGCAGGTCACGTTGATGTTCGGGCGGGGCTGGCCGTAGCCGCTGGCGCCCTTCTCGGGGCCGTCCTTGGGGCCCGGCTCGCCAGCCGGCAGGCCGAGCGGGTGGCCCGGCCCGCCCTCATTGCGGTGGCCGTGCTGTTGCTGTGGCGCGTCTGGGGTGTCTAGATAAAAACAACAGTTCAAGCCACTGTTGCGTTTATGCATCAGCTTGTTTCCGGCCCGGGTCTTTACTTGGACCGGACTCCAAGTAAAGTAATCGAAACCAAAAATGGAGAACTCAAGATGAATAAGTTGATTGCACTGGGCGGGCTGCTGCTCGCCGCCTCATCCGCCTCTGCGGGAACCGAAAAAAACTATGCTATCGACGGGGCCCACTCGGCGGCCACCTTCAAGGTCAAGCACCTCATGAGCAAGGCCACGGGAAGCTTCAAGGACTTCTCGGGAACCTTTACCTTTGATGAAAAGAACCCCAAGAGCCTCAAGGGTTCCTTCAGCATCAAGGCAGACTCGATTTTCACCAACGAAGCCAAGCGCGACGAGCACCTCAAGGGTGCAGATTTTTTTGATGTCCAAAAGTTTCCAACCCTCACGTTCGACACCAAGGAGATGAAGGCGGCAGGAAAGGGCAAGTTCAAGCTTTCGGGTGACTTCACGATGCACGGCGTGACCAAGCCGGTCACCTTTGATGTGGAGTACCTGGGCGCCGGCAAGGACCCCTGGGGCAACGAAAAAGTTGGATTCAGCGCGTCGGCCAAGATCAACCGCAAGGACTTCGGGATGATCTGGAACAAGGCGCTTGATACGGGCGGTTTTGTCGTTGGCGACGAGGTTGAAATCGACGTACAAGTCGAAGGGAATGCTCAAAAGTAAGCACAGCTTTTTGATGTCAGTGATCTGGGGCGCGCTCGTGATTTCCACGGGCTGCGCCCCTTCTCTTTTGGTGCGCAAGCCCCAGTCCATTCCGGGCTCCTGCCCCAGGGCAGAGCTCGGCGAGGTCGACTCGGATTGTCCGTGGGCCGACTGGGTGCGTGAGTTTGAGCGCCAGCCGGCACTTGCAGAGGCGCTTCCGGAGGCAATTGCCATCTCCCTGGAGCGCGACCGTGTAGACCAGGCCATGCGGGATGCCTGGGGCTTGAGCCAGAATTTCGATGAGGGGGCGAAAGCCGAGATCGTGCGCGCCCCCATTTTGGAGTCCATTTCGCAGCGGATGGGTGTGGAGGGGCGCGCAGTCCGGGGCAGGACGGTGATCCATGCCGGCGTCATTCACACCTATGGCTACCTTCTCAGCAACCTCAAGACGCCGTTTGGCTACAAGCGGGCCCGATGGGTGAGCGGACGGCTGGAGCGGGGACTCAAGCTTCCGCGAGATACGCTCGGCCCCAACGCCTACCTGCTCGGGGAGCAGAGCACCCTTCTCTCGCAGGTCACCTACCTCATGATGAAGGTGGCCCTGCGCGACCACCCCGAGGAGTGGGCGCAGCAGTGGCAGCCTCGCCTTGAGCCCAGAGTCACCCAGGCCCTGAAAGGCCTTAAACTAGAAGTGGCTTCGAGAAATACCGAGACCCAGGTTCTCTCCAGTGGGGAGGAAATCGAGTGGGTGACTGATTTCGTCGCGCTTCCCGGGGATGCGCAGGGGGGGCGTCTTCTGGTTTACTCGCAGCGCAGCAAGTCCGGGGTGCGCCTGATCACCGGCTTTCCGGTCGAGAAGGACTTTGCCGAGCGAAAGAATACTCCGGCCAAGCCGCGCTATAACGCTTGGGTGGATTGAAAAACCCTGCACCCACTGCTAGGTTCTGGGGCTCAGACCTTGTGCGGAGAGATGGCCGAGTGGTCGAAGGCACACCCTTGCTAAGGGTGCAGGGGAGAAATCCCCTCGAGAGTTCGAATCTCTCTCTCTCCGCCACTTTTCCTTCATGAAAATCCCTTCAATTTTAGCGGTTTTATTCGTTCTCTCGACTGCCCAGGGCCTTGCTGCGCCGGCGGTGTCGGGGCGTGAGCGTGTGCTGAGCGGAAGCCTTCTGGTTTCGACGGCATCCCAAAAAACGACTTTCACCGAATTCAGTGGCCTCACCACCACCCGCACCGAGGAGCAGTCGCCGCGCAGCTACAGCGCCGGAATGGCGGTCGCTTATCGGCGCAACTGGGGCAGTTTTGAGCTTGGTCCGAGCATTTCGCTCACGCTTTCCTCCTTTTCGGCAGTCATTGGCGCAGGCGTTGAGGGGGATTATAACCTCATCCCAAACCGCCCAGGCCAGCCCTGGGTCCCGGGGGCAAGGCTCTCTCTGGGGGTCAATCGGGCGGATACCAAATGGGACGAGGCCAGTGCGGCCTTGCGCTGGAGTGGGGCGGGCAGGGTGTTCCTTAAGGCCTACCCGGGGTCTGGGCCGATCTTCCTGGAGTCGAGCCTCGGGCTGGTCCTTTCGACCAGCTCATCAGAGTACACCATTCCCGGGGTCTTTGGTCAGGCCACCGTGAGCACGGCCCAGCTGGAGCTGGCCTCGGCGATCGGTTACACCTTCTAAGGCGCGGCGCGCCAAAAAATTCCTGAGCAGTGCAATCCCTTGTTTGACAGTCTGGTGGCGGCTCGACAGAATGTCGAACGGGGAGTTGTGGTTATGAGTGCTTACGCCAATCCGACCAATGTTCAGAACAATACCGGAGCAAACGCTTCTGCTGGCGCCATTGCAGGCCTCGGCCAGCTCGAGGGACTTGCCGGAACCCTCCGGAGCCTCGAAGCTTCGCTTGCTGCCGAAAAGGAAAAGAACCGCAAGCTTGCGGCCGACCTGAACACCGCAGCCGCCAACCAGGAGACGGCCCTTCAGGAGCTTCGTGCACGCAACCGCGAGCTTGAGCTCAACCAGGAAAAGTACAAGGCCGCCCTCACGCTCCATCTCGATAACGAGAAGAAGATCAACCAGCAGCACAAGGTGCTCCACACCGAGTACCTGCGCATTCGCGACGAGCTCAACCAGTACCGCGCCGCTTGGTCCGAAGTGCTCCAGCGCGAAAAGGAAGCCAAGCTCATCCTCGTCGAGGGAGACAAGTCCCGCGAGCGCATCCGCGAACTCGAGCACCAGCTCGAGAATGCCCAGCTCGAACAGATCGAAGGACGCAAGCGCATCGAGCAGCTCGAGCGCCACTCCAAGAGCTACCAGGAAGAGCTCCAGGCTTCGCTCGTCAGGCTCCACAGCTCGGAGACCAAGTTTGCCGAAATTTCGAAGGAATATGAGGCGTTCCGCGCCTCCAAGCGCAGCATGGACGAAGAGATCGCCAAGATCGAAAGCTCCATGCGTGAGCGCATGCACTGGGGCGCACTCAAGGAGCGCGAAAAGATTCGTGCCGAGCTGGAGAAGGAAGCCGCGCAGGATCGCGAGAAGGTGCGGGACTCTTTCAATGAAGTTCGCATCCAGCTCGAGACACAGATTGCCCGCCTGACCCAGACCGTCTCTCACGAGGAGCGCCGCACGCAGCAGCTGAGCGCCGCCATCATCGGCGAGAAGGTGCGGCACCAGGACGAGCTTGCCGCCCTCCAGGAAGAGGTGCTGGGCATGCGCCAGATCATCAATGAAGCGGTACTCGAAGGTGCCGGACCCGAGCAGCTCCTCGAGCAGCTGGAGTCGCAGCATCATCGCATCGTTGCAGCCCGCTCGCGCGCGACCGTGATGGCGCAGCCGGATGCGGGAATTTGATCGGAAGTTTGGAAAAGACTTCCTCGCCTCCGTCCCGCTAGAGCCCGGCGTTTATCGTTTTCTGGGAAAAGACGGCGAGATCCTCTACGTCGGCAAGGCCATACGCCTGCGGCGCAGGTTGCAGCAATACAGGAACGCCTCGCGCCTCAAAAAGCATCGCAAGATGCGCAAGATCTTTGGAGAGGCCGCGCGGCTGGAGTTCGAGGTCTCTGCGTCCCACCGCGAGGCCTGCCTCAGGGAGCTCGAGCTCATCCAGTCGCTCCGGCCCAAGTTCAATGTCAGTGGCGCCTTCTCGTTTCTTTACCCCATGGTCGGGGTTGAATTCGATGAGGCAGGCGGCCGTCTTTCGCTCTACCTCACCAGCCAGCCCGAAAAGCTTGCGCCAAGCGCGGGCATTCGCTGGCATGGGGCCTATCGATCGCGATCCTGGACCCGTGAGTTTTTTTGGGCGCTGGTTGATTTGCTGGAGTTCAGTGCCCATCGTGAGCCTTCGGGCGATGGTCGCGAGCGGTTGCGGGGTGTCTCGATCGCAAAATTCCGGCGGGTGGATCCTGCATGGGTTCGAGCGCTGGATGAGTTTCTTGCGGGTGTCGGTGCCCGGGATTTCCTCGAACTGTGGATTCTCCAGCTTCTCGAAAACGCTGGAGCACGTTCGCGAGGTTCGTGGGTGCAGGAGCGCATTCGCGCAATCCACACGTTCCAAAAGCATGAGTGCGCAGGGCTTCTTAAGGCGCGGCAGCACTCCGGCTACATGAATTATCCAGTGGCGCAGGCGGACCGGGATCGTGTGTTTCTCGAAAGCCGACTCAGCAGGGAGGCGGGGCGCCGCTCAGGCGGCCTTGCCGTTTGAGCGCGCTACCAGTGCGGCGGCCTTCTTCTCGCGATCGGAGAGCAGCTCTTCCGGATCCAGCAGGGTCCCCCCCGTGGGGAGGTACTGTTGGGCGTCGAGCAGCAGGATCGAGACCACCTGGTCGACGCGAAGAGCAATGCAGTAACCCGCGCTGAATGAGCAGACAATGAGTGATGAGCCATCGGCCGAGGGGCGGCGCCCGAGCTTGAGGCGAAGGTCCAGCACGGGGATCGTCGCGCCTTCATGCTGGGTGGCGCCCTGAAAAAGCGGAGATGGAGCGGCGGCGCTCGAGCGCTCAGGGTTCTCGATGACGTCCTTCACCGAAAGGAGCGGGAGCAAATAAGGGGCTCCCCCCAGCGTGAATTTCAGGTAGCGGGTGTGTGTCACGGCTTCAAAGTTTGTGCTGCTCATCTTCAATTCTCCTATCGGCAGCCCGGCTGCCGCCCTTGAAATGCCTGCTTCCCGTCAGTAGGCTGACGGGTAGACGGGAGGGAGACTCATGTTCTGGGCGAGGGGAAATCAGCCTTTTCCCGAAAAAACAGCGGTTTGGGACGCCCAGGGCAAGGCTACCTACGCCCAGCTTTCGCAGGAGGCCGACCGGGTGGCGCGGGGTCTCCTGGCACTCGGCCTGTCGGGGGATGGGCCCATGCGCGTGGCTTTTTGGATACCGCCCTCGGCCCAGTACGTCATCACCCAATGGGGGATCTGGCGCTCCGGAAGCGTTGCCGTCCCCCTTTGCGTCCAGCATCCCGTGCCCGAGCTCTCGCATGCGCTGATGGAATCTCGCGCGGCGGTCATCATCCACGCCCAGATGCCGGCAAGCCTGCTGTCAGACCTCCAGTCGGAGCGGCCCGGTGTGCGGTTTGTGGAATACGGCGAGCTCCTCGGGGCAGCAGGTGCGGAATCGGACGCCGCCCTCCCAGGCGTAGACGACTCCTGGAGCTCGCGTCCGGCGCAAATTCTTTTCACGAGCGGAACAACCGGAAAGCCCAAGGGAGCCATTGCCACGCACGGCAATATCGAGGCGGGGGTTCGCACTCTCATCCACGCGTGGGCCTGGACTCCTCGTGACCACACGCTTGGAGTCCTGCCCCTTCACCACACTCATGGGATCATCAATGTGCTGTGCTGCGCGCTTGCATCGGGGGGATCCATCGAGCTCTTTGCCCAGTTCGACGCAGCGACCATCTGGGACCGCCTGGTCAGGCCTCGCGATGGTGCAAGGGTGACGCTTTTCATGGCCGTTCCGACGATCTACTCCAAACTATCGGATGCGCACGTAACCCAGGGACAGCTCACCCAGCTTTTGTGGTCAGATGCCGCCCAAAAACTCAGGCTCTGGGTGAGCGGCTCGGCAGCACTTCCAGTTTCAATGCTCGAGGGGTGGAAGCGGCTCACGGGCCATGTGCTGCTGGAGCGCTATGGGATGACCGAAATCGGCATGGCGATCTCCAATCCGCTCGCAGGTGAGCGAAAGCCCGGCTCCGTCGGGCTTCCTCTTCCCGGCGTTGAGGTGCGGCTGGTGGACGACGCAGGAAATGAGATTACAAGCCACGGCGTGTCGGGGGGCATTGAGGTGCGCGGCTCCTGTGTGTTTGCTGGATACTTTGGGCGCGATGAGGCCACGCGCGCTTCGTTTCGGCCCGATGGATGGTTCATCACCGGTGATCAAGGAGTGAGGGACGAGGAGGGTTACTACCGAATCCTTGGGCGAAGCTCGATCGACATCCTTAAAACCGGTGGTTACAAGGTCTCGGCGCTTGAAATCGAAGAGGAGCTTCGAAAGCACCCCCAGGTCCTCGACCTGGCCGTTGTTGGGATCGCCGATCCCGAGTGGGGCGAGAGGGTCGCAGCGGCCTACGTGCTCAAGCCCGGTGAGACGCTCCAGGAATCGGCACTCATCGCCTGGACCAAGGGAAGGCTTGCCCGCTACAAGGTGCCTTCGCTCTGGCGCGAAGTTCCCGCGCTTCCGCGAAACGCCATGGGCAAAGTGCTCAAACCCGAAGTCGCTAAGCTTTTTCCGCGTCTAAAGGCCTAGGGCCATCAATGGCCATCGAAAGGGTCATGTCGCTCAGCACATTGGTCACCGAGCGCGCGCGGCCCAGGATCCAGTCGACCGAAAGCAAAAGCGGCAGATTCTCGGTCGGGACTCCGACGGCCGTAAGGACAAGCGATAGCGAGATAAAGCCAGCATCCGGAACGCCGGCCACACCCATGCCCGTGAGCATGCAAAGTACGGCAGCCGAAAGTTGTTGGGAGAGCGTGAGGTCAATTCCCATGGCTTGGGCAACGCACAAAAACGCCATGCCCTCATAGAGCAGGATTCCATCGTTATTGAGGTTGGTGCCGACACAGGCGCCGAGTGTTGAGGACTGTTTGGAGACGCCCAGCCGCCCCAGCGCCCGGAGAGTGAAGGGAAGCGTGGCGAGGCTGCTGTTGGTCCCAATGGATTGGATGACGGGATGACGAGCCTCCCGCCAAAAGAGGGAGATCTTGCGGCGGCAGTAAAGTCGGATCCAGCCGTGGTAGGTGAGGAGGATGTGGAGGGTGAGGCCCAACAGGGCAACCCCGAGGTAAGAAAAAAGTCCCGTGAGCGGGCCATAGCCATACTTGGCCACGGACGAGGCGACGGCCGAAAAAACGGCCAGCGGAATGAGCCTGGTGATCGCAAAAAGCATGTGCTCGCACACGCGCTGGGCCCCCGAGAGGACCCGTTCCAGATTAAAGGCTTCGCGCTCGCGGCGAAGCGCAAACCCAAGGATCAGGGCAATGATGATGACGGGGATGACGGCGTTATCGACAAAGGGTCGAGCCACGCTGTCCGGGATCCATGCGCCAATGTTCTTGATGACATCCAGCTTGAGGGTCGAAGCCTCGGGCGCCGCTCCAGTAACGGAGGCACTCGTATCGCTCCAAAGAGACCTGAGGGCGTCTCCGGGGCGAAGCCAGTGCGAGAGGGTGATCCCGATACCCAGAGCGATCGAGGCATTGACCAGTGCAACGCCAACCATCTTGAGGCCGCTCTTGAGTCGGACTTCTGTGGAGTAAACGGCGTGAAGAATGGCCGTGAAAAGAAGGGGCACGGCCAGTGCCTTGATGAGCTGCACGACCCACTTCGAGGTCTCCGAAAGAAGAGGAGCCAGGGGCCCCGCCCAGGGACCTGCGGCCAAGCCGAGGATGAGTCCAACAAGCAGCGAAGTCATTTCAGTGGGGCCTGCGGCTCAGGTACTCCTGGTAGGAGCCCTCATAGATGTGCATCTCGCCCTTGCCGAGCTCAAACACCTTGGTGGTGATCTGCTTGAGGAAGTGGCGGTCATGGCTCACGAGTAGGACGGTGCCCTCGAAGCCCTGGATTGCGTTCATGAGCATCTCGCGCGAGCGGATGTCCAGGTGGTTGGTGGGCTCATCCAAGATGAGCAGGTTGTTTGGCTTGGCAAGCAGGGTGGCCAGTACGACACGGGATTTCTCGCCGCCCGAGAGCACGGCAATCTTTTTGTAGACATCGTCTCCCGAAAAAAGGAACGCGCCGAGCAGGTTTCGGACATAACCGATCGTCGCTTCGGGGATTCGGTCATGGATCTCATCAAAGATCGTCTTGTTGGGGTTAAGCACTTCGAGCGCATGTTGGCTGAAGTAACCGATATTGATCCCGGCGCCCATCTGGAGGTCGCCCGAGCTCTGCTCGGTTTGGCCGGCAACCATCTTGAGGAAGGTGGACTTGCCCGCACCGTTGACCCCCACGACCGCGACCTTGTCGAGGCGCTTGACGAGGCCGGTTGCGTTTTCGAAAACGAGCTTTTCGCCGCCATCATCCCGCTTCCAGCGCTTTCCGAGGGCCTTGAAGCGAACCACGTCGTTTCCGCCACGTGGGGGAACAGGAAATTCAAATGAAATGGCTTTCTCTTCGGCCGGGATCTCAACCCGGTCGATCTTTTCGAGCTTCTTGATTCGCGACTGCACTTGCGCTGCGTGTGAGGCGCGCGCAGCAAATCGAGCGATGAACTCTTCTTCCTTGGCCAGCATGTCCTGCTGCTTGCGGTGCTGGGCCAGGAGCTGGTCCTTGCGGATCTCGCGTTCGCGCTCGTAAAAGTCGTAGTTGCCGCTGTAGCTCGTGATCGCCTGGTTTGCGACCTCCACAATGCGCGAGACAATGCGGTTCATGAACTCACGGTCGTGGCTCGTCATGACGAGCGCGCCCTTGTAGTTTTTGAGCCACTCTTCGAGCCACTCGATCGACTCAAGGTCGAGGTGGTTGGTGGGCTCGTCCATCAGGAGGACATCGGGCTTGAGCGCCAGGATCTTGGAAAGCTCGATGCGCATCTTCCAGCCGCCGCTAAAACTTTCGACCGGACGATTGTAATCTTCTGGTCCGATGCCGAGGCCGGTGAGGATCTCCTTGGCGCGGGACTCGAGATCGTAGCCTCCGCGGCTTTCAAACTCGAGTTGGAGCTCGCCCATGCGCTCGATGACGCGGTTCATCTCTTCCATGGCCGACTCGTCCTCGAGGTTGGAGGAGAGTTCGGTCAACTTCTCTTCGAGCTGCTTGAGCTCGGCAGCGAGCGTCGAAATCTTGCCGGCACCGGCGAGCACCTCTTCGAGCGCCGAGCGGCCCTTCATCTCGCCGACATCCTGAGAAAAATACCCGATCACCCACTTGTCGGGGATCGTGACCGTGCCTGAGTCGATGCCCATCTCGTTCATGATGATGCGGAACACCGAGGTCTTTCCGGCACCGTTCGGACCCACGAGTCCGATCTTTTCGCCCGGCTTCACCTGGAGGCTTGCGCCCTTATAAAGGACCTTGGATCCGTACTGCTTGTGGATATCCGATAGCGAGATCATGCGGTTCGGGTAGTATCGCATTTATGGCAGGCACGCGATGGGTGTTTTTAAGGGGTTTGGCTCGTAGAAAGGAGCATTGGGGCGACTTTATTGGGCGCTTCCAGGCTGCCGTTCCGGGAGACGAGGTTGAGGCCATTGACCTCTGTGGAAATGGGACCGAGCGGGACCGCGAGGTCTTCGGGACGATCCCGGAGTTCACTGATGACCTCCGCGCTCGAAGCAACCTCGTTAAAAAGGGACCGGTCCGAGTCGTGGCCATCTCTCTGGGCGGCATGGTCGCCTCGGATTGGGTGAGTCGCCATCCCGAAGAGCTGCTCTCTGCTCACGTGATCAACACGAGTGATCGCAACCAGTCCCCTTTTTGGGATCGACTGAACCCCGCCCATTATCCGACTTTTCTCAAGCTCGCCATTCTTGGCGCAAAGCCCATTGACCGTGAGCGCGCGGTGCTTGCGATCGTTTCGTCGCTCCCTCCCGAGAAGCGGGAGATCCACGCCCAGGCTTTTGCTTCCATCGAGCCCCCGACGCCCAAGAGCTTTTTTAGGCAGGTGCTTGCTGCAGCCAAGTTTGCTCCGCCCCAATCCAAGCCCCGGGTTCCGGTGGTCGTCATTAATAGCCGAGGTGACAGGCTCGTGAGCCCCGCCTGTTCCGAGCGGCTTGCTGCCTCATGGGGCGTTCCCGTTCACACGCATCCCTGGGGAGGCCATGACCTTCCGCTTGATGATCCTGAATGGGTGCTGGCGAGGATCAAGGAAACGGTTTCGTAGGCGCAAGCTGCCAGCGTCTTCCGTCTTCAAAAGTGATCGTGTTCCAGGCGGGTGATCCGGATGCGGCAAAGCGGAGCGGATCCAGTCCCTCCTGCCTGGAGAGACGCACGGAGCTGCCAAGGCCACCGCCTTGGCTGAGTCTGAACTGGTAGTGTGCCACTGACCCATCGGCAGACGACCAGCGCCAGAGCGTGTCCTGGACTAAGTCGGCATCCAAATCGCCCGCCCACCAAACCGAGAGTGAGTTGAGGTGGAGAGGCTCAGGCGACTCAATTGAATAGACAACCGCCCCGCTGGTCGCAGAGCGCACGCTTGCGCTCCCGCCTCCAGAATCCTCGACCCAATCGGGTACGCCATCTCCATCTTGATCAGGGACGGGCTGCGGTCGCTGAGTGATGGAAGGCTTGGCAGCGGAGGTTTTTGGCACGGAAAGAACGCCGTCTCCGCGAAGGGGAATCGAAAAGGACTGGGCAATGGCACCGTCATGGCTGCTCATGGAAAGCTGGCCCAGGAAGGTTTGGGCAGATGAGGGAGTAAAGCGAAGGAGGACGGTACAGGATTGCCCGGCTGGGAGCGAGGATCCACAGGTGGCTCCAGTGCCGGGGTAACTTCCTCCGGCAAAATTAAACCCAGCACCGCTGACCGCTCCTCCGATCGATGATGAGGGGAGCTCCCCCGTGTTTTCCAAAATCACGATTTCTTCTGAGAAGGAGCCGGTAGCGGTATTGGCAAAGTTCACAAGGACATCCGGACTCCCCAGAACGGCCGGGTTTTTTGAAGTGAGTGCCACAGGCCGGCTGAAGCTCGTGGTCCCGGTGCCATTCTGTGCGTTTACCGTGAGCGTGCCGGACCAGGGGCCAAGCGTGGTGGGGCTGAGTGCCGTGACGATGGTGCAGCTTGAGGCGGGCAGGGTGGCACCACAGCTGCCGCCAGTCCCGGGATAAGTTCCATCGAGGAAGGCAAAGCCTGCACCCGAGACTGCCGCAGAGAGCGAGAGCCCGGCCGGACCCCCGGTGCGGGTGAGCGTGAAGGTGGCCGAGTGGGTTCCACCGATGGCGCGATCACCCATCGCCACTCCTGTGGACGGCGTCAGCGTCAGCGATGCCGGGGTATACCCGTTCAAGCTAAACGAAATGGAGCGGTCCACGACGCCGTCAAAATAAATGAACTGCAAGCTGCTGGTCGTGTTCATCGCCGCACCCGGCGAAAAGCGGAGCACCACCGTGCAGGAACCCGACGCACTCAGCGTGGCCGTGCAGGTT
>CAZDSX010000006.1:0-14140 GCA_964508305.1 uncultured Bacteriovorax sp. | reverse complement strand
AAAACTGCCGCCCGCAAAGCTGAAGGGGGAGGAAAGAGACTGGAACCTCAAGTTGGTCGCCGGGCCTGTGCTGCTGTTTTTGTTGATCACCAGGCTGATGTCGCTGGTTGCGCCGACGGCCGTGATCGGAAACTGGAGGGAGTTCGAGCCCAGGGTCAATGTCGGCGTCGCGATCGAGGTCCCCGTGAGCGTGGAGGACGCGGAGGCGCTGGAGCTGCCGTTGTGGTAATTGATGTTCAGCGTTGCGCTGAAGTTTCCTGCAGTCGTTGGCCTGAAGGTCATGACGAGACTGCAGCTCGCTCCGGGCGAGATCGTGGAGCTACAGGTGCCGCCCGAACCCGGGAAGCCGGTTGTCTTGAAGAAGAATATTGAATTTGGGTTGCTTGACCCGACGCTTGTCGCCGGGGCACCGCCCACGTTCCGGATCGTGATGGTGAGATCATTGCTGGTGGGCGCGGCAAACGGTCCGCCCCAGTCAGTCGAGGTGATGAATTGCAGCTGCGCCACGGCCGCACCCGTTCCCGAGAGTGCGATGGAGATCGAGTCGGCCTGAAAACCGTTATTGAAGGAAACCCCAACGGTCCCCGAGTATGCGATGGTCGAGCTTGGGTTGAAGGCCACCACCACGCTGCAGCTCCCGCTGCCCATCGACGAGCTGCAGTTGGTCGATTGGAGCGAAAAGCCCGAGCCACCGACGGAGGGTGTGATGGAGCTGGCCGTGGTTCCTCCCGCATGCTGGAGCGTCAGGGTGGCGGTGGCTGTCGCACCGGTCGCGCGCGGGCCGAAGTTGTAGGTGACTCCGTTGTTAACAACCAGGAGCGCTTCGGTTGCGCCCCGCAACCCTCGCAAGCTTGCGCGGGTGGTGGCACCGTCGTTGTAGGTGACAGCGAGGTTTCCGGTGTGGGTCCCGCGGGCCGCGGGTGCATACTGGACCACCAGCGTGCAGCTCTGTCCGATCCCCAGTGTGCCCGAGCAGGTCCCTCCTGTTCCCGGAAATGACCCGCCCTTGTACCTGAATTGCGAGGGGGCGGTTCCCGAGAGTGATGTGGCCGCGACGGCCCCCGAGCTGTGGAGCACCGTGATGGTTTGCTCGAGAATTCCACCCAACTGCGTGACGCCAAAGTCGAGCGTGCTCGTGGGCGAATAAGAAAGCACGGCGGCAGCTTGGACCGTGGCCGCGAGGGTGAGGCTGATGTTTTGCGTGCTTGCACCGTTGTTGTATTGGACCGTGATGCTCTGGGAGAGCGTGCCCGCGGCGACGGGGCTGAGTCCGAACACGAGATTGCAGCTCTGGGCCAGAGTGGCAAGGCCGGCACTGCAGCCATTGCTCGAAAGGGTGAAGGGGGCCGTGACGCCCACCACCGAGACCCCACCCGAGGGGACGCCGCCGGATTGGTAACTGATGGAGAGGGTTCGGCTGAGGCTGGATCCCGTGACGGTGGTTCCAAAATTGACCGTCCCCGAGGCGGGCGCGAGCACGGCAGGCGGGACTGCGTTGCCGACCATCGGGACGGATATTGAGTCAAGTGTGGCGCCGTTTGCAAAAGACACGTTGAGCCGGGCGGAGAGGCTTCCTGTCGAGGACGGGTTGAAGCGCACCGTGATGGTGCAGGTGGAGGCCAGCAGTGTGGGTCCGCAAGTGGTGGAGGCAACCGAGAAGGCTCCCGCGCCCGCACCAGAGTCCAGGATCTGGGGGCTGATCCCGGTCGCCTGCGCCCCAGAAATGTGCGTGAGGGTGAAGGTCTGGTTGGTGATCGAGCCCGTGGCCTTCGTACCGAAGTCGAAGCCAGAGGCGTTCGAGAGAGTGAGCAGGGATTCTGTTTGGCCCGATAGCGGAATGGTCAGCGTGGCGGGTTGGACCGTGGTTGCGCCGTTGTAGTAAGATAGAGCGAGGTTGCCCGAATAGTTTCCACGCGACGTTGGGGCAAAGCGGATCCGCATCGTGCAGCTCGAGCCGATTGAAAGCGAGCTGCCGCAGGTACCACCCGTGACGCTGAATCCGGGGGGAAGGCTGGCGGCGAGGTTCGTGGCGGGGACCTGCCCGTCCACGTAGGTGAGCGTCAGCTCGTGTTCTGAATATCCCCCCACCGGTGTCAGCCCAAAATGGTGCGGAGAGGCGTCGGTCCATGCGAGTTCGGCGGATTTGGCCAACTCCCAGTTCAGGCTCACATCCGCGTAGGCCCACACATTCCCGCTTCGATACGCAATCCTCAGTGTACGCGAGGAAACGCCCAGTGTGGTCGGGGCGGCTCGAAGCATGACGGTACAGGAGCCCGAAGCAATGGAGTTCGGGCAGTTGCCGCCGACGCCCGGATAAGAGCCTCCCGCAAAAGTAACTTCTCCGTTCAGTCCAAGCAGTGCGATCCCGTATGCATCTCGATCACCCTCAAGATAGGTGAGGGTGATCGGGAAGTCGAAGTAGCCGCCCTGGTAGATTCGCCCGAGGCTGTTGAAGGTCGGCGAGGCGGCAAGTTTGGCTGGGTGGCGAACCGTGCTGGTGACGACGGTCGGCAGCAGGGCGAGCGAGCTTCCTGTGCCATCGTCAAACTGGATGGACGCCTGGGCGTTCATGACGCCGTCATCGACCGGGGTGAGCTCGATGGCAACCGTACAGGCACCCGACACCAGCGTCTGTGGACAGTTTCCGGAAGTTCCCGGGAACTGCCCGCCTTCATACGAAAAGCCCGGGACATCGGCCACGAGGTTGAGGTTTTTTGCCGGTGCCCCGCTCAGGTGCTGGATCTGGAGCAGGATTGCGCTCGTGGTGAATCCCACCATTGTTTCCCCGAGGCTGATCAGCGGCGCGCTCAGCAGCACCACTTCCGCGGGTGTCGCCCCCGAGAGCGGGAGCGAGAGGCTCTCGGTGGAAGACTCGGCGTTTTGATAGGTGATGCCCAGGCTCTTGCTAAAAACCCCCTTGGCGGTGGGCTCAAACTCCAGGACGAGCTTGCAGCCATTCATCAAGCGATCCGACCTGCAATTTCCGCCAACACCCGGAAAGCTTCCGCCTGCCCACTGGAACGGAGCCGGCAGGCTCTGTGACGTGATCGAGGGCCTGTGGCCGCCCGATACTGAAACATTCAGTGTAAGCTGGGTTTTGTTGCCCACGGCTGCGGCCTTGAACTCAGCGTTCACAAGGTCGAAGTTGACGATCGTGGCGGGTCGCGTGAGGCCCCGGGAAAAAACAGATTCCTGCGAGCTGCAGCCGTAGCCCAGAGCAGCCGTGAAAAGGGCAACCAGGAGTTGCGTCGGTCTCACAAACGCACTACTCACGACGCCTTCCCAAGTAGGGGTCGATCAGGGTCGATGTCCCCCTACTTTTATATATGAGTCTAACACCGAAGCCCGTGCCCTCGGGGTGGAAGTGGATCCCCCCCCCGATGGCGAGCTTCTTGGTTAAAAAGATTTCGGTTCCTACATGTGTCTCAAGTGACTCACGCTGGTAGGGAAAGATCCATTGGTCGCCGCTGGCGGGATCCCCTGCGATCGAAAGCCTGAGGCGGGCAAGCCGGGTGCCGACTCCGGCAAACAGGTCAAACCCGGGCCAGTGAAGGCCGAAGATCCATTCTCCCATCACACCGGTGTAATCAAACCAGCTGGATCCGGCCGCACGCGAGCCGGTGGCGCGAAATGAAAGGTAGACGGGTTTTTCTCCAAACAGGAGGGTCTCGTAGTGGAGTCCTCCACCCGTGGTGCTGAAAGCGGGATAGTGGATCAGGTGCATGCCCACGGTCTGTGCGCGCGAAAGCCCGAGCGAGAAAGTGAGTTTGTTGGAGCGAAACACCGAGGGCTGGGCGAGGCCCTGGGTCAGTTCACTGAGCGTGGTCCGCACATCTCCGCTCGGATGGTACTGCGAGTATCCGTAGGAGGCGGAGAATCCATAGAACTCAGGAAGCGGATGACCCATCGGGACTTCAAACGGCATCGTCCCGACGGGAGCTGCCGGATGGAAGGTCGTTGGGTCGGTGGTTTGCACCAGCCAGACGGCAAAGCGCCTCACCGCGGCATCGTACTCCTCGGGGTCAATGGCGCGGGCCTCGACGCAGGCAAGCGACACTCCGCACCACGCGGCGCAAGCGGCGAGCGCAAAGGACGCAAGTCGGTTGGATGATGAAACAATCCCCATCTCCTGCTCTTCGGCCCGCAGAGCAGGAAAGTTTTGCCCAGCCCGCGATTAATTGGCAGGTGTCAGGATTTTGCCGGAGTTCGTGGAAAGACGGATTGCCGTAACGCAGGCGGAAATGCCAGCCAGTGCCCAGATGACAAAGAATCCAGCATCCATGTGGCTGGCACCGTGATGGTCTCCAGCGGAGCCAGTCAACATGAGCACGCCCCAGGACAGGGCAATGAGTGCTGAGAAGGCCGGGATGTCCCAGCCTCGGAGCACGCGTCTCTCGTCGCGGGTCAGGAACAGGGCCGAAGCCAGAGCAGTGATACCACTAAAGGCAAGCCCGCAGCCGGCGGCACACGCCCAGGTTCCATACGGGCTCAGAAAGTCCATGATCGAGGGCGCTCCCGATCGAAGCTCCACTCCAAACTGCGGACAGAGCCAGAGCGAGGTGAGGGCCGAGACGGCGTGAACTCCCAGGAGCCTTGAGCCAATCCTTAGCCAGCCCGGATTAAGGTCGCGCCTCACGGCGAGCGCAATCTCATCCCCAATCCACTGCGGTGGCGCAGAGGGGTGAGCCGAATTAAACGCTTCAAAATCATCCTTCCGATCGCTCACGACAGGGCTCCCATCTGGCGAAGTTTTCGGATTGCCCGGCTGACGCGCTGGCGTGCGCTATCAGGGCTTAATCCCAGGCGAGAGGCAATCTGCTCAAAAGAAAGCTCGTTCATATAGCGCCACTCCAGAAGTTCGCGATTCGCTGGGTCGAGCTTCTCAAGCAGGCCAAGCCGTTGCAGCCCCGGGTCCTCGCCCGCAGGGGCAGTGACTGCAAGATCATCGAGCGTGGCATCGGGCTCCTCGGCACTGGGCCTGGCTGGGTTTCGCCCTTCACGCCGAATGGCATCGATGAGCGCGCTCTGGGTGATCGTAAATAGCCAAGGCGCAAAGGGAGAGCCCGGCTTGTACTGGTGCCGCGCCCGATGCAGCCGGAGGAAGACAGACTGCAGCACCTCGTCAGCGCGCTCCGGCTGGTGCAGACGCGAAAGCAAGTACCCGCGCACTCGGCCCGAGAACGCCGCGTAGAGCGCATCGAAGGCAGCTGCATCCCCTTGCTGGTACCCAAGCATGAGGTCTTCCGGAGCCATGGCGGCCCACTTCCTTTCAGGCGGAGTTACGCCCGCAAAAAAATTTTGTGACCGGTCACGAACATTTGCCCCGCGGCGTAACTCCCAGCAAGAGGAGACTTTAAATATGGGAAAAAACCTAAAGAATTCGATGTTTGCAGTAATTCTGGCCGCTTCCGCCATGTCGTTTGGCGGGATCGGTGCGCTGGCCGACCACCACTGCGGCTGTGACGAAAAGTGCAGCGAGCAGTGCGCCAAGGGGGATCACAAGGATTGCGGGTGCAAGACCTGCGATTGCGCCAAAGGAAAGGGCTGCAAGCACGGTAAGTGCGCACGCCATTCAGAAAAGTCCAAGAAGTCCGAAGGCGGCGAGCAGGCGGCCCACGAATAGCATCGCCAGGCACGCGCCAGCAGGTTCATGCTAAAGAAGGGATCGAGTGAGAACCCGGCTCGATCCCTTCACCCAAAAAAGACTCCTCAAATTCATCGAGGACTTCCGCTCCCGATCCGGGGTGCTTCCCACGCTTCAGGATCTCGGGGCCTCCGGCTTCGATCGTGATTGTGTCGATCAGGCCCTGCGCCAGGGTTTGATCGAGCAGTTCTACGTCACGCTGACCAGCGGAACCGTAGTCAAGGGGTTCAAAATCAAAATGGGACCGTGAGTCCGACAAAAATCCGCGAGCCCTCGCTGTCGACTACCGCCAAGTTGGTCGAGATTCCGTCGGCCCGCAGGATGTCGCCCTCGTTGGTGTGGCCGATCGAAAGACCAAGACCGGAGGGCCATGAGTAGCTGAGGGTCTCCCCCAGGGAAAACGTGTTGCGCGCCCCGCCCTGGTAGCTCCAGCTTGTTCCCCGGATAAAGTCCGCGGAAATCGACCAACGCGTGGTGATCTGCCAACCGGCATTAATCCAGTGGGTGAGCCGGTGCTGCGTGTTGACCGTACCCGTGGTCGAGGTCTCGTAGTAATGGAGGGCGCGGGATCCCGAAAGGTCATAGGACAGGCTGAGCGGCTGGAGCCGGGGGATGCGAGAAAAGTCCGCCGCAAAGCGTGCATTCAAGCGTACTGCCGTGATGAGGCTTTCGCGGTCCCTGGAGCGCGACGTCGCGGGGAGCGTGAAGGTCACCCCCGGCATGAGAGTGAGATAGGGATTGAGCGAGAGGGGCCGGTGGCCGAGCCCGAGGGTAGGGTCAAACCATGTCCAGTCCCGATATCCGGTGTAGTCCTTGGCGGCAGAAGCCAGGGCACGGATCGTCCAGCGGTTGTTGATCGCGTAATTTGCGATCGCAAGGAAGCTCGAATTGATCGCACTCTCCGAACTCCCGGCCGAATAGAGGTTGGACCCCAGGTCGGCAATCACCACACCACGAAATTTTCGGGCCGGGTCGGCGTGGGCGGGGCTCGGCTCAATAACAGCGAGTCCCAGCAGAAGGACCAAGAGCGGTGGCACGAACATCGATCGGAACATCCCCCACAGTCTGTAACCAGCGGGTCTCGTGGACAAGCATTGTTCAGGTGTCAACGATCCAGCCGATTCGAAAGTGGTGTGTCTGGGGGGACGCGGAGCGAGATGAAAGGAGATTTTTGCACTTTGAGACCGCTCCCCGGCGGCACCCCGGATGCACTACTTGGGTCTCGGGCAATGCGCCCGGGAGAGATCAAAATGAAGAAATCCAGCCAAGCCGTCATCTTCTCGATCCTCATGGCCCTCTCTGCAATTGGCGCACAGCGGGCAGTGGCAGGCGAGGACTCCTGCCTCCGGGCGCTCGTGGGCCCAGCCTGGAAAACGCATGCCCTGGACGCGCGTGAGCGGGCGGCGGTAATCGAAGCCATCCTCTTCATCAGGGACCTTGGCTATGAAAAAGCGGCCAAAGAGCTGACCGAGAAGCTGGCGTCCGGAGGGATCCTTGCCGACTCCAGCATGGAGAAAGGGTTTTACGCAGAAATTTCACCCCCGTTACGTGGTCCGAGGAAAATCCGGGTAAATAGCAGCGGCCTGGTCACGCGCAAGGAGCTGGTCGATCTCCAGCGGCTGATCGAACAAAAGCAGGCCGCAGGCGAAAAGGTCGGGTACCTCACGGGCGAGCTCATAGAAAAGCGTGAGGCGCAGATCACGTTTGCGTCGGTGCTTTTCCACGAGTGGTTCCACACCCAGCAGTCTCAGCTTGGCATGCAGGTCACCTCCCTGCGTTCCGCCCGAACCGGTGACAATGCCCTTGTTGAGCTTCCTGCCTGGGAGGCACAGGCAAAGTTTCTTGATCGAGCAGCACAGGCGTTTGAAAAAGCGGGTGCCCTCGAACAGGCGCGCATCACGGCACAGGTGTCGGACTGGGCAAAGGAGGAGGCAAACAAGCGCCGCCTCTCCGGCAGTTCACGTGCGCTGATGGAACACCTCTACGGACTTGTACCCAAGTGCGATCCGAGTTCACCCGTCAATGAGCGCAAGATTGCCTCCCGCACCGCGTCGACCCCCGCAAGCCCGGGGGGCGCAAACAAGGTCCAGGATCGTCGCCCGGGGGTGGTTCGCTCAGGAACATCCCTGTGAGGCGTCAGTACGTTGACTCCCTGTCTGCCCGGACTCTGAGGGTTTGACTCGACACCCGGGGCTCAGGGAGAATCAGGCTCGAGGTAACGTCCATGGAAGGACCGTCCCTGAAGTCCAATCTTTCACTCGTCTCCGAGATGATTGCCTACATTCGCCACCTCGAGGCGAGGCTGGAATCGTCTGCGCACAAAGCGGCGGAGGACGAAAAGCAGCACCAATTGTCCCGGCAAATGATTGCCGAACGGGAGGCCAGCCTGGGCAGGAGCCAGGGCGAGCTTCGGGCCATGGCCGCCTCCACGCACAAGCTTGAGAGCGAGCTTTCGGCCTGTCGCGAGGAACTCGCCCGGGTGCTTTCACGCGCAGTGGAGGCGGAATCAAGCAGGGATGCGTCGACCCAGGAGCATCAGCGCCGGACCGCCGAGTGGGCCGAGCAGTCGCGAAGGCTCTCCGAGCAGGCCCGGTCCCTGAGGGATGTGAACCTGGCCCTTCGTAGTGAAGTCGAGTCGCTTAAGAAAGGCTTCCTCATCGAGCGCGAGTCGTACCAGCGCAACGAAGCGACCCTTCTTCAGAAGAACCGGGAGATCCTCGAAAAAAATCGGCAACTCGACTCCACCGGGCAGGCGCTTGACCAGAGTGTGGCCCGCCTGATCCAGGCCCGGGACGAGGCTCTCACTTCGAACCGGGTCCTCCAGGCGCAGGTAGACCGCATGCAGGCTACCATCCAGCTTCTGGAGGGACAACTCCAGGACCTGCGCCGGAACCAAGGCAAGGGCTTCGAGCAGGCCCGTGTTGCAGAGGATCGTGGCGCGGCTGCAGCAGTCCACTTGGCCCGTTCCGAAAAAAGGGTGCGCGAGCTGGAGGGCGAGCTCCTCAACCTTCGGGATCGACAGTCCGGACTTGAGCAGGACCTGGCCTCCCTTCGCAGGGCGCAAAGCCTGCGTGACTGGGAGCCCGGCTTCCCGGCCGGCCCCAGGTGGTCTTGACGCGGCATGTTCCAGGGCGGGGGTCCTGGCAAAAGCGTTTTGGAAAAAGCCCCTCACGGTGTTAGCGAAATACAATGATCGCTCTCGCGAGAATCGCATCGCTCATGGCGGCAGCACTGCTTGGACCCTCGGTTCAGGCCCTTGCCTCGTCGGATTGCCGTGAGACGAATCTCCTCGACTCGCGAGGCGCACTCCTCGATGCGATTCCAATCTATGACCAGTCCGAAACCGATCTTTGCTACGCCTACACGGCGGCACAGTTGGCAGAGTTCGAGCTTCGCGATCGCCTGGACATGCTTCCCTCGGATTCGAGCCACATTGAGGCGATTTGGACGGCGATGGCCTACAAGGGGTCGCACCGTCCCGGAATCCGTTTTCGCACCCACAATCTTGGCCAGGGATATCTGCCCACGGCCATGGCAGACCTCGTGGCTGCGGGCTCCTGTGATGGCGAGAAATTCCGGAAGGGACTGAGTCGCTGGATGGGGTCGACGAGCTACTCGGTGGCCCAGTATGCATACCTTTATGAATCCTTCTGGGAAGAGCGCGCGTCGATCCGCGGCGGCAGCTTCGAAGAGACCTTGTCTCGCCGGATGAGCGACCCTGACTTCAGGCTCGTTGCAACCGGGAGTGATGCTGCGCTTGCCGCGTTGCCGTCGCACACGCTTCTGGAACTGCGACGCATTCATGCCCAGGTGGAGTCGGCACCGAACTCAGCGATCCTGGGGGGGATGAAAGTCCGTCACCTGGTAAAGACCTACTTTAAGGAGTGCCAGAAGGGGCGTCGCGATCTCAAGGCCCTTGCGCCACTCAAGACCATGGGATCGGGCTATGCCCGGAACGCAAGCCTTGCCGGTTTCATCGAGCAGGTGCTTGCGGGCACCGCGCCCAGGCCGGTTGCCGTGGGATATTGCTCCAAGATCTATTCAGAAAACCCCGTAGAGGCTGAGGCTGCCGGTCGTCGTCGGGCGTGGACTCCCCGAATTTCGCGAGTCGTGGCCAATGGATCATGCAGCGCACACTATTCTCTCATCATCGGCCAGCGGCCTTCCGCGCAGGGTTGCGAGTACCTGGTGCGCAACACGGCCGGAACGAAGCGCTGGAGCAGGCGTCACTCGTGCGAGTGCAGGACCAGCACCGTTGCCTCGGGCCATATCGATTGCGATTTGATTCCGGGGCCTGATTCCTCAAAAGAGGTGCTTGGCTGCTGGTTGGATGAAACGCCGCTCCTCAATTCCGTTTACGATCTTGCCGCGTTTGAGCGCTAGGATGGCTGAATGAAAACTTTTGCCGAATTCTATCCCTATTACCTGCAGGAACACAGCACGCGCGGCTGCCGCGCACTTCACTATGTGGGAACCACGGGAGTGATCGCGCTGGCCCTCACCGCGATCATTCTTGGCGAGTTCGGACTGGTGAGCGGTATTCCGGTGGTGGGCTACGGCTTTGCCTGGATCGGACACTTCGGCGTGGAGAAAAACAGACCCGCCACCTTCAGGCACCCGCTTTGGAGCCTGCGTGCGGATTTCGTGATGTATTTTGAATGGCTCTCCGGGCGCCTCGGCAAAAGTCTCCAGGCTGCAGGGGTGTCGGTTTCGACACCCAGGCGCTAAAGCGGGACAAGGCACTCCCCGGGCGATACATTTGGGCTTCGGGGGATTTCATCTCTGTCCTCTTCAGTTCTTCCGCTTTTTACCGTTCAGATTTCGCTTGGGCTGCGCGCATGTCCATGTCTTGGCGTTCGTCTGGCATTCATCGCAAGCCTGGTCCTGCTCCATGCGGGCGAGGCCCGGGCAGACATTTACTCCAGCATCGAGGCGGGACGGGCTCGCAGTGGTGAATTCATCCGCGTGACGGCTCGTTCCCTGGAGGGCGGGGATCAGCTCATGCGATATGAGCTCTGCAGGAGCGGCGGAAAATCCTGCCAGCCCTTTGGTCCAAACCGCGCATTCAAGTTGAGCGAGCTCCATGATGCGCGGGCGGCCTTCGCCGTCACCTCGGCCAAGAAACAGCAGGCACTCAACGATGTGTACCTGCAGGGAGTGACGCCGGCTGATCAGAAGCGGAATCGCGAGGCCCAGGCGTTTGGATATCCGTTGGAACTTGAGCATGGCTGGGCGTCGAGCTGGAATGCATTCAAGGCCCAGTTCGGGGATACCCTCGAATCGGTGGTGGAGTACCATCGTGAGCAACGAAAAAAAAACCAGGAGCAATGCCGGATCGCCGAGGAAGAGGCACTCAAGCATCCCGAAGTGACAAGCGCCCATCTGGAAGTCATGGACGCCAAAATCAAGCAGTCGCTCCAGCGGCTGACGGCCCTTGATGGAGAGGCCATGAGGCAGCTGGGAGACTACCAGAGCAGCTTTGCCCGCTACATCAATCGTGTGGCCGAGAGCAGGAAGAATCTTTCCAATGCGGTCGAGGCCCCATTTTGGAACCTTCTCATGAGGGCCAAGGACTCTGCGGCCCGGATCCATGTGGCACGCGAGTATGGCGTCCACCTTGCGCCCGGAGCGCTCTCATCGGATCTCACGCGCTATGTGAATGCGAGTCCCGGCGTGCGAAACTCACCCCTGGGCGCCGTACTAAGGGGCGCTCCGCGCATGGGACTGCCGGAGCCGACGCGCAACCACGCCGGGGTTCGTCTTGATGCGCTCCTGGTGAATCGCATGTCAAAGATGGAAGTCGGCTTCTGGGCGATCAACCGGGAAGAGGACCTTCCCCGCGATGGTCAGTCGCTCGAAAAGGCCCTGCAGCTCCTTGACCGGAGGGCGCTTGGCGCCCAGCAGTCTGCAGCCCAGGAGCAAAAGGCGTTCATGTCGGCGCCACTTGCGGCAGTGGACGGATCTTCAACCACGACTGAGCTTGCGTATGCGCTGGTTTCAGCCGAGATCGAGTCGCGACGGTTGCGGGATCTTTGCGAGCTCAAGGGTCGGGCAATCAAGCTTCAGCAGGATCGAAAGCAACGCCTCGCTCGCCTCACCAGGCTCAAGAGCGGCTAGGGCGTGGGGGACCCCTGCGGTGCCTGCGGCGGCGGCGGTTTGATCCAGCCGGCTGGTCCTGGGCTGGGGTTTTTTGGGCAGAATGCTCGCCAGCGGCGGTCACCCTGGGCCTTTGCTTGAGCTCAGGATCAATCAGCTTTTGAATGCGGTTCCACATGTCGCGGTCTTCCGGACAAAGGATGCTGAGCGCTTCCCCCTCGGCTCCTGCGCGGGCGGTTCGGCCGATGCGGTGGACATAATCCTCGGGCACCTGGGGAAGGTCGTAATTGATCACGTGGCCGATGTGCGGGATGTCGATTCCGCGTGCCGCGATGTCGGTTGCGACCATGATCCTGAACTCGCCGGACTTGAATCCATCAATCGCCTTGTTGCGCTGGGCCTGGGTGCGGTTGCCATGGATGCGCGTGACTGGAAGCTTGTGCTGGGCGAGGAACTTCGCCACACGGTCGGTGCGGTGCTTGGTGCGCGCAAAAATAATGATCGTTCCGCTCCGGGTCTTGATCTCATCGAGCAGGGTCTGGTTCTTGGTCGGTCCCGTGGATTTGACGGTGGACTGCTGGATCCGCTCGACTGGCCTGGAGACGGCGCCGATCGAAACGCGCTCGGGCTTGTGGAGCATGCGGTGGGCAAGTTCCTCGATGTGGGGAGGAAGGGTTGCCGAAAACAGCAGCGTCTGGCGCTCGCGTGGAAGGTGCCTCAGGATCTGGTTGAGCTGGGGGGCAAAGCCCATGTCCAGCATGCGGTCGGCTTCGTCCAGTACGAGCGTCTCGACCTCGGATAGCGAGACGGTTCGCTGCTGGAGGTGGTCGCAAAGGCGACCTGGAGTCGCGATCACGATCCGCGGATGTGCGGCGAGGGCTCGTACCTGCTTCTGCATCGGAGCTCCGCCCATGATCACGGCCAGGCGGATCTCGCGCGAAAACTGGGTGAGATCTCCTAGAACTTCGGCCACCTGGAGGGCAAGTTCGCGCGTAGGCACAAGGATGAGGGCAAACTTTTTTTCCGTCTCAAGCAGGCGCGAAATGAGCGGGATGCCAAAAGCCGCCGTCTTTCCGGTACCCGTCTGCGCGCACGCAATGAGGTCGCGGCCAGCGAGTGCAAACGGGATGGCCTGTGCCTGGATCGGGGTTGGCGTCTCGAACTTCATGGCCTTCAGGGCCTTGGAGAGTCGGCTCGGGAGTTCCAGCGACCCAAAGGACGCAAAGCTTTCGGTGGGATTCATGTGTGCGGGCTGGTTAGCAGGTTGGGCCCGCGGAAGATACCCCTATTGCAGGAGCTCGCCCAGGGCACCGGCTACAGCCTGTCCCCACTCATGGGCAGCGGCAGTTCCCCTCGGAAAGCGCCACCACTTGGCAGGGTAATCATAGTGGATGCCGTCGGGCTTTTCGCGCGCGGGGTCCAGTGTCTCGGGATAATGCGAAAGTGGCCTGCTGTCGATGAGCGGGCAATCCTCCCGGGTGGCTCCAGCCACCATCTCGTACATGGCTTGGATCTGCTCCTCGCTAAAGCGCCTCATCTGAGGGGGGCCCACCCAGATGCAGGCATACCCCGCGCGCCGGGCCGTGAGGACAAGCTCGCGGCCATACCGGATTTGCGCCTGGCGATCCTCGGGCTTGAAGCTCACGTTTGCCCCCAGGGCAATTACCACCGCGTCTCCTGTCCGGGTCTCAGAGGCCGGAAGAAGCAGCTGGCTGAGCTTTGGGGTGAGGAGTGGGGATGGGCATTCAAAATTTTCGGCTGCAGGAGCCGAGCTGGAGTCCCGGAGGCCGCAGGCGGTTTTGTAGATGCCGTTGATGAATTGAAGGGGGGCCGCTCCGCCCGAGGCAACAAAATCAAACTGGGTATCGGCTCGTGAGCGCAGGAAGGATCGAAGCTCCATTCCAAACGCGCCCAGTCCGTGCGAGTCGGTGATCACGACGACGTGTCCTGCGCGGGCAGAGGAAATCAGGAGAGCCGTCCCGAGGGCGGCGCAAAGCGCGAGCGTTCTCATTCTAGTGGACCCCAAACAGATCGTTCATGCAGGCCAGGCTCTCGCGCCAGGATTCCATTTCGGGGGCCTGGTGGTCCGAGGCCAGCAGCCCCGAGAGGGCGGCCACCCATTCGGGCTTGTTGAAAAAAACCCCGAACTCACGGTTGTTCTGGGTTCCAGATGTCGAGCCGTTCACAGATCCGACCCAGGCGCGGGCATTGTCGACGACAATCGCCTTGGCGTGCATGTAGGCGGGTTTTCCTCGGATCTTGAATGCAGAAGGCATCATTTTTAGCGAAACGCCGGCGGCATCAAAAGGCTCGAAGAGCCTTGCGGCCAGCGCCTCGTCCTTATCCGAGGGGGGCCCGAAGCTGCAGAGCGAAGCCAGCGTGACTTCCACCTTCACGCCC